>DATIZX010000064.1:0-78311 GCA_035516795.1 Verrucomicrobiia bacterium | reverse complement strand
TCCAGTTGTCACCCCGAGCTTGTCGAGGGGTCTCTCTGCTCCGGTGCGAGATTCTTCGCTTTGCTCAGAATGACAACCTTGAAGGAAATCCAGCCGCAGCGTCACCTGCGGACGGCGTTTCGGCTTCTCGCCCTTCAGCCGTGCGATGCTTTCTTTGAGCAACTGGCAATAGAGATCGAATCCGACGGCCGTGATGTGACCGCTCTGTTCGGCGCCGAGGATGTTGCCGGCGCCGCGAATCTCCAAATCGCGCATGGCGATCTTGAATCCGCTGCCGAGCGATGAGTATTGCTTGATCGCGCTGATGCGTTTCCGCGCGGCTTGGACGAGTTGTATGTGGCGCGGCACGAGAATGTACGCGTAGGCCTGATGTTTCCATCGTCCCACCCGACCGCGAAGCTGGTAGAGATCGGCGAGGCCGAATCGGTCGGCCTGGTCGATGATGATGGTGTTCGCATTTGGAATATCGAGTCCGCTCTCAATGATCGTCGTGCACACCAACACGTCGATCTGTCCGGCGACGAACCGGTGCATCACGTTTTCCAGTTCGTGCTCGCTCATTTGGCCGTGGCCGACATCGATGCGAATCGGTGACTGGCGGCTCGTGATTGGTGATTGGTGACTGGACTCGGAATTTGTCCGGTCACGGATCACAGATCTCCGATCACTATTCTCCATCAGCTTCCGCAGCCGCTCCGCAACCGCGTCAATGCTTTGCACACGATTGTGGAGAAAGTACACCTGGCCGCCCCGGTTGATTTCGCGTTGAATGGCCGTTTTGATGAGGCGTTCGTCGTAAGGCGTGATGATGGTCTCGACTGGCAACCGGTCGTGCGGTGGCGTTTCGATGGTGCTCATGTCGCGCGCGCCGGTCAGCGACAAATACAACGTCCGCGGGATCGGCGTAGCGGTGAGCGTCAGCACATCCACCAGTTTGCGCAGTTGCTTGAACCGTTCCTTGTGCAATACGCCGAAGCGTTGCTCTTCGTCAATGACCACGAGACTAAGATCCTTGAACGAAATGTCACTGCTCAAAAGGCGATGTGTGCCAATGACGATATCGACGCCGCCTTCGCGTAGCAGCTTGACGACCTTTTTCTGTTCCCGCGGCGTGCGAAACCGCGACAACATTTCAATCGTGATCGGAAACCCGGCCATTCGTTCGCGGAACGTGTTCCAGTGTTGTTCGGCCAGCACCGTGGTCGGACACAGCACGGCGACTTGCAAGCCGTCCATGACTGCTTTGAACGCCGCGCGAATGGCGACCTCGGTCTTGCCGTAGCCGACGTCGCCGCAGATGAGACGATCCATCGGTTTGCGGGATTCCATGTCGGCCTTCATTTCCTCAATGGCAGTATCTTGGTCGGGTGTCTCATCGTAGGGAAACGCCGCCTCGAACTCGCGTTGCCAAGGCGTATCGGCTGCGAATGCATGGCCTTCGAGGGATTCACGCGCCGCCTGGATTTCGAGCAATTCGCTCGCAAGATCCATGATTGCGCGTTCGGCAGTGAACTTCCGACGCTGCCAGAGCGAGCCGCCGAGTTCGTGGAGCTTCGGGATACGTTTGCCAGCGCCGAGATATTTGCTCACCAGATGCGCTTGCTCGACCGGCACGTACAGCCGCGCTTCGTTGGCGTATTCGATCGCGAGGACCTCCTGCTTCTGAATTTGCTGGATAGGTTCCGCGCCGATCTGCGGCTTCGGCTCGCCAACGCTCACCTCGATTGTTTTGAGTCCGAGATATTTCCCGATGCCATGCTGGACGTGGACGACAAAATCGCCTTCCTGCAGTTCCGTCCAGTCAGCCGGTTGTGCCATTTGATGAAACTTGCGACGTGGCCGGATGAGTTTGTACCGGCCAAAGATTTCGGAGTCGGTGACGACCGCGAGTTTCCCATCGGGCCACAGGAAACCGCGTGAGAGCGTTGAGCGTTGAGCGTTGAGCGTTGGGGAAAAGGATTTGAATTGTTCACGCCAGAGTTCTTCGAATCGCTGACGTTCGCCTTCGTTGCTACATAGGACGTGGAGCGAGTAGCCATCGGTGGCCCAGCGCTGGATTTGGTCGAAGAATGCGCGGCGCATCTGCTCGGCGACTTCCGGCTCGGGCGCACGCGAGTCGAGCGGACGAAATGCATCGAGGGAGGCGAGGCGGAGGTTGACGGCATCGTCGGAGCTGAAATCAATCGCCTCGGAAAGGAAAACCTGATGCAGATTTGAAGCGAGAATTTTCTCCCACGGTTCGAAGAACGAATCTTTATCGGGGATTTGGCGGGCGTAAGCACCTGCGGCTTCTGCCAGTCGTTCGGGTTCGATGAAAACCAGCAATGTCTCTGGTGGCAAAAGTTCGAGCAGCGAAGCAGTCTGCTCGGGAGCGTGTTTCAACAACCCAAGCTCGCCGGCGGGCGTGACATGGATCGTATCAAGTTTGTCGCGGGACTGCTGCGTGATGGAGTCGAATGTGCGGATCGATCCGATTTCGTCGCCGTCAAACTCGACACGGATCGGCTGGTCTCGGTCGAGCGGGAAGAAGTCCACAATGCCGCCCCGGTGCGCCATGTCGCCGCGGTCATTGACTTGATATTCGGGATGATAACCAAGCTCGACGAGTCGATCAATCAGGTCTTGGAGATCGAGTCGTTGGCCGAGCGTGAGAGGCAGTCGAAGCGCGGAGAGAGACGACGTGGAAAACGTCCGCTGCATGAGCGATTGAGCGGAAGTGACGATAGCGAAATCTCTGTTGTAGCGGCGGTCTATGACCGCCGATTTGTCATCGGAAGGATGACGGCGCTCACAGAGCGCCGCTGCAGTCTTCAGCCGGTCCGCAATAATATCCACATGGGGCAGAACGTTCTCATGCGGCAAGGTTTCCCACGCAGGATAGAAGAGCGTGTCTGGCAGAAACGCTTGCACGTCGTTGAAGAGGGCTTCCTGGGTTTTGAGATCCTCGGCGACGACGAGGATTGGCCGCTTGGAGATTTGAGAGAGCAAAGCGACTACGAACGGTTTGCCGGCATCAGCCACAGAATTCAGGCGCAAAAAATCCCCTGCATCGAGTCTCCGCTTGATAGGGGGTATCAACGGAGACCTCAGCGCGACTTCGAACAACCCTTGTTCTGTCAACTTGTCCGTTACTGTAACATGCTTGCTTTCAAAATTGAAATTTGAGATTTCCATTGCCCATGAAGTACGAGCGCTTCGAGCAACTCCCGGTCTGGCAGGCGGGAATGACGTTGGCTGAACGCTCGTTCAAGCTGACCGCCGACCGCGCGTTCAACTATCAAGGCGACCTCCGCAGTCAATTGCAGCGCGCGGCGTTGTCAGTCTCGAACAACGTGGCGGAGGGCTTTGAGCGAGGGACAACACAAGAGTTGCTGACGTTTCTCTACATTGCTCGCGGGTCTGCTGGCGAGGTGCGGTCGATGTTGTGCTTGCTGGAACGCCTCGACCATTTCGCCCATTTGAAACCTGAGATTTCAAATCTCAAATCCCTCGCGGAGTCCATCTCTCGTCAACTCCGCTCTTGGGCCGATTCCCTTCAGAACTCTCCCATCACCGGCCAGCGCTATCTCACCGTGAAGACCCAACGAGCCGCGGAGCAGAAGAAGCGAGCCGACGCCTTCCTCGAAAAGCTGAAGGCAGCGCAAGGAAGGCATAACCCGCCAAACTGAGATTAACAGCAGCCCGCAACCACCGGGCACAGTGCATGGCTGACGCCGTACCAGCTGTGTCACGGATGTTCCGTAATGACCGGGTCGGGGACGTGATTCACGACCGGTGGGACCGTCCTCAGGTAAGCGTAAATCGCTTTCAAATCTTCATCAGTCAGATTGGCATAATCCTGCCACGGCATCGGCGGCAGAATCGGACGCGATTTGCCAAAGTGTTTGCCGGTGCGGATCGCATTGACGAACATCTGTTCGGTCCAAATGCCGAGACCGGTGTTCTCATCGGGAGTCAGATTCGGGGCGTAACTAATTCCCCACGGCCCGGACCACGCGGTCAGGGGCACGCACACGACCCTCCACGGCCCGGACGGCAGAGTTGGCGGCGGAGGCAGCTTGGCCTCTTCGGGATGACCGGACAGCATGCGCGTCATGTCCGGTTCAGAGCCGTTCTGCCCCAGTTTCATTGGTGTATGACAATCGTTGCAGCCAAGGATAGCAACCAGACACTTGCCCCGCTGAACGCAGGAGGATTCCGTCATCGGCCCGGAGAAAGTACGGGTAGCGCAACTGACGATCAGGGTGGCCGCGCCGATGCCTGACAGCGAGAGAACGAGCAAGGTCAATCGTTTCATGAGTTTCTTGTGCGTCACGGGGGGTAGAGTGATTCACAGATTCAGCCGCTTCACATTCTCCAGCACGTGGTCGGCGGACTTCTTGAGCTGGGCAAGCTCTTCGGCGGTCAGCTTCAACTCGACGATTTTCTCGACGCCGGTCTTGCCGAGCACAGCGGGGACACCTACAAACATGTCTTTGATGCCGTACTGCCCGGTGCACCACGCAGCGCATGGCAGCACACGCTTTTCATCATTCAAGATCGGACGCACCATGGCTACCACGGAAGCGGACGGCGCATAGAACGCCGAGCCGGTTTTCAGTAGGCCGACGATTTCCGCACCTCCCTTGCGGGTCCGTTCCACCAGCACTTCGATGCGCTCCTTGGGAAGCAAGTCGTCCAGTTTCACACCGGCGACCCTGGCATAACGCACGAGCGGCACCATGTCGTCGCCGTGGCCACCAAGCACCATCGCTTCGACATCGCGCGAGGACACGCCCAGTTCCATGCCCACAAAGCAGCGGAAGCGCGAGCTGTCGAGCACACCGGCCATGCCCATCACGCGGTTCTTGGGAAAACCGAGTTTGACACCCGCCAGATAGGTCATCACGTCCACCGGATTGCTGACGACGATGACGACGGAATTGGGCGCGTGTTTGCGGATCGCCTCACAAACGCTACTGACAATGCCGGCATTGGTTTTCAGCAAGTCGTCGCGACTCATGCCCGGTTTGCGTGCGATGCCGCTGGTAATGACGACCACATCGCTGTCCGCGCAGTCGGCCGGATCATTGGAGCCACGCACTTTGCTGTCGAAGCTTTCGAGGCAGGCGGACTCCATCATATCGAGCGCCTTGCCTTGCGGCATGCCCTCGATGATATCGATCATGACCACGTCGGCCAGTTGCTTTTCAACGATGCGCCGCACCGTTGAGCCACCGACAAACCCGGCGCCAAAGACAGTCACCTTCAGTTTCATAAAATACCTCGCAAATGTGGTTGTTTGGGTATCGCCAACGGCAACCGTTATTGAAAAAAACCGCTCCGATGTCGAGCCTGAATTTGGATGGCTGATCCGAATTGTCAAGGCATGCAGGGCGTTGACGCTGTGAGGACGTTATGATACCATTTTGGCCAGAAAGTTGCCTCCTACCTGAGGTGCTCATGAGGAATGCCTTAAACGAGAGCGTACTGGTTCTCAACCGGCTTTGGCAGGCGATCAATGTCTGCACGGTCGAGCGCGCGTTCACGCTGTTGTACATGGGCCATGCTGAAGTAGTCGTCGAGGACGGCGGCAACTTCCAGACGTTCGATTTCCACGAATGGCGCGAGTTTTCGCAGGGTCACCACGGTGAGGACGTCGTCCACACCGTGTCGTTCAAGATTCGCATTCCGCGGGTGATCCTGTTGCTGTTCTTCGACCGGCTCCCGCACAAGGAAGTGAAGTTCACGCGCCACAACATTTTCGAGCGCGACCGCAACTGCTGCCAGTATTGCGGTAAACGGTTCGACCGCCGCGAACTCAATCTCGACCACGTCATCCCGCGTGACCGGGGCGGCACGACCACGTGGGAGAACATCGTTTGCGCCTGCATCCCGTGCAACACGCGCAAGGCGAACCGCACGCCGACCGAGGCCGGCATGCACCTCATCAAGAAGCCGAAGCGTCCGAAGTGGCGTCCATTCGTCAACGTCACCATTGCGTCCGTCGCCCACGATAGCTGGAAACATTTCCTCGATTTGGCGTACTGGAACGTCGAACTGGGCGAAGACGTGGAGTAGAGTGGTGCCGCGAATGTTTGCCACGTTTCAAATCGCGGCCCCCTGCACAATCGCTAGTACAGCGGCTAGGCTTCCCGGAATCGGAAACGACAAAGATAAGCTGGGCCTTCCGTCCCCTCTCTGAGCAATGTCCCCGCTTTCATACTTGGTTTTGGTCGCTTTTATCATTCTATCCGTTTCCCTATATTTGTTAGATTTGCAGCAAATTGCGGCTGTAACTTTCTTCCTCGGTCTGTTGTCTCCGTTACTCAGTAAAATTCCGAAATCCGACATCGATATTCGATTGGAGAGAGTGAACAGAAGTACACACAAGGTCGTTGTTGAGAACATCGGTGGCGCAAGAGCGAAGGCTATTGCTTATGGAAACGAAGCCTAATTCGACGGCAGCCTTGACGCAACCCCAAAACGGTCGGAGCACTTCGTTGGGATACACCCTCCCGCTTTGACACCCCCTGCGTTCGGCGAAGGTGATTGCGGGTGGGTTCAAGACGTGGTAATCTGCAGCCTGTGACAACCAAGCAAAAGGTCCTCGAAGCGGTCCGAGGTTTGCCGGATGACGCGACTTTTGAAGACGCCATGCAGCGCTTACTGTTTCTGGCGAAGATCGATCGCGGGCTACAGCAGGCGGATGCTGGTCAGACCGTTCCTCACACTCAGGTGAAGGAGAAGATGGCCAAGTGGCTGAAGTAAGGTGGACGCTTCAGGCGGCCGACGATCTAGAAGCGATTACAGACTTCATCGCGCAGGACTCTCCTCACTACGCCAGCTTGTTTGCCATCGACGTGTTTGCTGCTGTTGAGCGGTTGGAGAAGTTTCCAGAGTCGGGACGGGTTGTTCCTGAAAAGAACGACCCAAACGTTCGCGAGATTATTCTTGGCAATTACCGGATTGTGTACCGGCTCCGTAAAGACATGATGGAATTGTTGACCATTCACCATGGCGCCAAATTGCTTGATCCGGCACGTCTCGCGTAAGTTACTGTGGTCGCCCTTCCGCTTTGACACCCCTTCCGTTCGGCGATAGAATTCTGGTTGTGCTCGGGAAACTCGATCAACTCACAACTCTGTTGCGCACATGCGGTCGGACACTGGTCGCGTATTCCGGCGGCGTGGACAGCGTGTTTCTGGCGAAGGTTGCACACGATGCACTCGGCGACAACGTGTTATCAGTGATTGCGGATTCGCCGAGTCTCCCACGGCGCGAGTTGAGTGAGGCGTTGGTGATTGCGGAGCAGTTCGGGTTTCCGGTGCGCGTGATCGAGACGCAGGAGATGGCCGACGCGAATTACACCGCCAATCCATCGAACCGTTGCTACTTCTGCAAGAGCGAGTTGTTTGATGAATTGACGAAGATCGCGAAGACTGAAGGTTGGCAGACCATTGTTTATGGAGAGAACGCGAGCGATGTGGGCGATTACCGACCGGGCGCAGTTGCGGCCAAGGAATATCAGGTCCGCGCGCCGTTGAAGGAAGTGGGACTGACGAAGCACGAGATTCGCGAGCTTTCGCAGGAGTTGGGATTACCGACCGCGGACAAACCGCAGATGGCGTGCTTGTCCTCGAGGATTCCGTACGGTGAGCCGGTTACGGAAGAAGCATTGCGGATGATTGAAGCGGCGGAAAACGTGTTGCGTGACGCGGGGTTTTATGATGTGCGGGTGAGACACCACATGATGGAAAACTCGAAATTCGAAGCTCGAAATTCGAATGGAGGAAGTCGAAGTACGAAACTGTTTTTGGCGCGGATAGAAGTCGGGGTTGATGAAGTGGAGAGATTACTTCATCAGGGAACCCGTGAGGCGGTGACGCAGTCGTTGAAGAGAATTGGCTACGCCTATGTGACGTTGGATTTGCAGGGATACCGGCGCGGCAGCACGAACGAAGTGTTGATGAAAGCGAAGGAGAACTGAGCAATGAAGCGCAGAATGATGGGGGCGACGGCCGCCCTTTTTGCCGCAGGTGTTATGCTTTCCGGTTGTGGACGCGAAACCGAGAAAAAGCTGGAGATGACGCAGCAGCAATTGACCGAGGCCACCAACGAACTTGCCACGGCGCATGCGGAAGCGGCACAGGTGAAAACCCAAATGCAGCAGAAGGTGAGCGAGTTGCAGCAGACGATTTTAACGTTGAGTGGGGAGAAAGCTGACTCGGAGAAACAGATCTTATCCCTGCAATCGCAGTTGGAAAACGCCCAGCGCGAGTTCCAGGAAAAATACGCGCAGCAACAGACCAAGGTGAGCGCCCTCGAGCAGGAGAAGCAAGCGCTGACCAGTCGAATCGAAGAGGTCAGCAAGGAGTTGGCAGACTTGGAGAAAACGCACGCCACAACCGTGGCGCACTTGCAGGCGATGCGTGAGGAATACGTGAAGTTGACGGACGCGAACGCCGCTTTGGAGGCAAAAATGCACGATTTGAAGGGGCTCAAGGAGCAGATTAACCTCGTGAAGCGGGAGCTGCACGAGAAGAAGGTGGCTGAGTGGAAGCGTATCGACCGCGCCGAGTGGGCCATGGGCAATCACGGTTACTTGATGCGGAATGGTTCGTGGATGGTGGCTCGCGTACCTGGTAAGTACCCGCTGAATCAGGAGCTGCATTACGGGAATGACTGATAAACCGCAGAGACTGCGGATCGCTGGGCGTGATTTCAGTTCCCGTCTCATCATGGGTACAGGAAAGTTTGCCTCCGGCGCGACCATGGCGGCGGCCTTGGAAGCCAGTGGCGCCGAGTTGGTGACGGTTGCCTTGCGACGTGCGGACCTGTCGGGTCAAGGCGACAAGTTTGCCAACATCCTTACGTTTATCGACACCAAGCGGTATCTGTTGCTGCCGAACACCAGCGGCGCACGCGATGCCGAGGAAGCCTGTCGACTGGCCCGGCTGGGGCGCGAACCCACAAGCTCGACGTGGCTGAAACTGGAGATTCATCCGGATCCACGTTACCTCCTACCAGACCCCGTCGAAACACTGAAGGCGGCCGAGGTTTTGGTCAAAGAAGGGTTCACCGTGCTGCCGTACATCCACGCGGATCCCGTCTTGGCGAAGCGCCTTGAAGACGTCGGCTGCGCGACGGTGATGCCACTCGGTTCGCCAATTGGCAGCGCACGCGGAATCGAAACGCGCTGCAGTATTGAGATTATCATCGAGCAGGCCAGCGTCCCCGTCGTCGTGGACGCCGGATTGGGTGCCCCCTCACATGCTGCTGAAGCAATGGAAATGGGAGCGGATGCTGTGTTGGTCAATACCGCGGTGGCAGTTGCTGCCGACCCGGTACGCATGGCAATCGCATTCAAGGCAGCCGTCGAAGCGGGCCGCGCCGCGTATGAAATTGGGTTGGCTCCGAAGAGGAAAGAGGCCGAGGCCACGAGTCCGCTTACGGGATTTCTCGATGAAACTCGATGAATTCGAGATCGCGGAACTGACGAGCTTCTCGCTGAAGGCTACGGCCACGGATGTAGAAGCGATCCTCGATCGTGCTCCGGCCGGTCACATGTCGTTAGCCGATTTTGCGGCCCTGCTCTCGCCGAGTGCCGCGCAGCCGCGCTACCTGGAAGGCATGGCACAACAGGCACGCGGATTGACGATGCAACATTTCGGCCGGGTGGTCCGATTCTTCGCGCCCCTGTATCTCAGCAACGAGTGCATCAATATCTGCAAGTACTGCGGGTTCTCGCGCGATAATCCGATTTTGCGCGTGACTCTGACACTCGATCAGGTGGGGGCAGAAGCGAACTTTTTGCGCGAGCAGGGATTCCGTCACATTCTGCTGGTGGCAGGCGAACACCCGCACTTCGTCTCGGAAAATTATCTCCGCGATTGCGTGACACGATTGCATCCGAATTGGCCCAGCATCTCGTTGGAAGTCGGACCTTTGGAAGTTGAACAGTACGTCCCGATTGTGCAAGGAGGAGCCGAGGGCCTGGTTGTTTATCAGGAAACATACGACCGCGGCGTTTACGATGCCATGCATGTGAGCGGACCCAAGAAGGATTTCGATTGGCGTCTTGAAACAGCGGAACGGGCGTATGAAGCGGGGTTCAAACGTTTGGGAATCGGCGCATTGCTGGGTTTGGCCCCGTGGCGGAATGACGCCATCGCCTTGGCGGCGCATACGACGTATTTGTTGAAGAAATGTTGGAAATCCCAATTGACCATCAGCGTCCCGCGATTGCGGCCGGCGGCGGGCGAATTCCAGCCCATGGTGAATGTGACCGATCGTGAGCTGGTGCAATTCGTTTGCGCGCTACGGCTGGCGTTTCCCGAGGTGGGGATCGTACTGAGCACGCGTGAATCACCCAAGCTGCGCGACAACTTGGTGCCTCTGGGCATCACGTTGATGAGCGCCGGGAGTCACACGGAACCGGGCGGTTATACAGGGCAGGGAAAGGACGAATTGCACGTTACCAAGAGCGGGCGCCCCGTCAAGGCGCCGTTGTCCGTAATCGAATCGGAAGGCGAACACGCAACGGTGCAATTTGAGATCGCCGACAATCGTTCGCCTGCGGAGGTGGCGAAGCGGCTCGATCAGATGGGATACGAGCCGGTTTGGAAGGATTGGGAAGGAGCCCTCAATGAAGTCTGAACGGGCTTCCATCAGGGCGAACGGACTGCGACAAGAGGTGGATCTTCCGTGCTCGGTAGCTGATTTTTTGGCAAGTTATGGTTGGAAGACGACTCAGGTGGTGGTAGAGCGCAATGGTGATGTACTGAGCCGCGCGGAATTGGGCAACGTCATGCTCAGTGATGGGGATCGATTGGAAATCATTGTGCCGGTAGCGGGCGGCTAAACGAGTTGAGCCTAACGGTTATCAAAATCTTCGCCGCGCACTTCCCGGACTTCATACCAAAGCACAGATGTAATCCCCTGTGCGCGAAGTAGATCCTTCTTTGCCAAACGTAGTACGGGACGTTTGTTTTGCCAGAACTCGTCGCTGGTCGTTTCCAGCAAGGCTTTGTTGATCCTGAGACTAACTATCTCCAATATGCCGAGTTCGGAGGAATGACGTTCCCCCCATTTTACTTCGTCCGACAGGGTTTTCAGATCGCTTTGCCCTTGCTTGGTAACCAGGTCCAAGATTTCCGGCCAGAGGAAATAGGGAGTGTCTAGGCTCTCTAATCGTTTCATCGAAAGCAGGATACGGCTGAAGTTCCAGTCCTTATCCGCGTAGGATTTCAGGGTCGAATTGATCTTGGTAACCAGTTGCTCCATAGCATGTTGGTCGAAGGGCGGTGTGATCGTGCTCATAGGTGAGTCATAGCAACTAAAATTCTAGTTGCAATCCCTACTAGTAGACTTATACTCTTTCGGCGTAACTAAGAATTTGTAGATTCAGGAGTTTGCACGTTCTTCAGAGGGGTTCCCCACCCCCACCTCCTTGGCGTGCAACTCCTGAATCTCGTTTTTATATCCTTTCGGTTCGACATGATTCGAGACCAGCTTTCAGGCTTGCGTTTGTCTTATCATTTATCTAAAACCTCAAGGAGATTAGTGCAAGGTTGGCGATTCTCAATATCGAATTGTCTTTTGCGAGGCGAGCATGGGGACAACTTTTAGCGACATCACCAAGACGATTGGACGAACCCCGCTGGTTCGACTGAACCACATCACTGCAGGCCTCGACGCCACGATTGCGGTCAAATGTGAGTTCTTCAACCCCGCCAGTTCGGTCAAAGACCGGATTGGCGTGGCCATGATTGAAGCGGCGGAGCGCGAGGGGGAAATTGACAAGGGCTCCTTAATTGTCGAACCCACATCCGGCAATACAGGCATCGCCCTCGCCTTTGTCTGTGCCGCCAAGCGGTACCGACTCATTTTGACAATGCCCGATACGATGAGCGCCGAGCGCCGGGTGTTGCTGCGAATGCTCGGGGCGGAATTGATCCTTACGCCGGGCGCGGAAGGCATGCCGGGAGCGATTCGCAAGGCCGAACAACTACTCAAGGAAAACAAGAACGCGTTCATGCCCCAGCAGTTCAATAACCCGGCGAATCCGGAGATTCACCGCCGCACGACGGCCGTGGAGATTTGGGAAGACACGAATGGGCGCGCGGATGCCATCGTTGCTGGCGTGGGCACGGGCGGCACGATCACCGGTGTCGGCGAGGTTCTCAAAGCCAAAAAGCCCGGCTTTAAAGTCGTAGCTGTCGAGCCAGTGGATTCGCCCGTGATCAGCGGAGGAAAACCGGGACCGCACAAAATTCAGGGTATTGGCGCCGGCTTCATTCCCAAGAACCTCAATACCGCCATCCTCGATGACGTTATCAAGGTCGGCAATGAAGATGCCTTTGTCATGGCGCGACGCCTTGCGAAGGAAGAAGGCATCCTTGCCGGAATTTCTTCAGGCGCAAACGTTTGGGCGGCAATCCAATACGCTCGACGTCCCGAGAATAAAGGGAAACTCATCATCACCATCGCCCCCTCCACGGGTGAACGCTACCTGAGCACTCCGTTGGCGGCAGAAGCCCGCGCAGAAGTCAGCAAGAATCCGTAAGTCTTGGTGATGAAGACCGCTCTCCTTTTTGCCGGGCAGGGTAGTCAGACTGTCGGCATGGGACGAGATCTTTGCGAGAAGTACGAAGTTGCCCGCCGACTCTTTGCGGATGCCAACAAGGTGCTGGGGTTTGACCTGCAGAAGATTTGCTTTGAAGGTCCGCCGGACGTCCTCACAAAAACCGATAACGCGCAGCCGGGCATTTTTGTGACGAGCCTCGTGTGCTGGGCGGTATTGCGTGAGCGCATTCCAATGCTGAAATTTGAGGCGACGGCTGGTTTGTCTTTGGGTGAGTTTACCGCGTTGACCGCCGCGGACGCTGTTGGCTTTGACGACGGATTGCGGATGGTGCAGGCGCGCGGGCGTTTCATGCAAGAAGCTTGCGATTCGACTCGAGGCGGTATGGCCTCCATTCTGGGGCTTGACGAATCCATTTTGGCAGAGGTCTGTCGCGAGACCGAGGTGGACGTTGCCAATATCAATTCTCCCGGCCAGATTGTGATCTCGGGAGACCGGGACAAGATTGCCAAGGCGGTGGAATTAGCCAAAGCGCGCGGTGCAAAGCGTGCCATTCCGCTGGTTGTCGCGGGCGCCTACCATTCGCGGTTGATGGAAAGCGCCAAGGTCAAAGTTGCCGCCGCACTTGGGGATTTGGCGATACGTGAACCCAAAGTGCCAGTGGTCTCCAACGTTACGGCGCGCCCAGCCGCAAGCGTCGGCGAGATCAAAGAACTTCTCATTCGTCAGGTGACGTCTTCAGTGCGATGGAGCGAATCGATGCAATGGCTGGTGACGCAGGGGTTCACGCGGTTTATCGAACTCGGACCCGGCAACGTACTGAGCGGCCTGATGAAACGGATCGACAAGGACCTCGAGATCCTTTCCGTCAGCGATTGCGCGACGCTCGACGCGACATTGGCGCGAATTGCGTCAACCGACCGCAATAACGCGCCAAGTCGCAGCGAAGCGAGTCGTTAGGACCCGTTGCCCGGCGGTTTGGTCAGTACGAACCCCAATCAATACCTACGCCAGACAGAGCGGTCTTCGTTGAGGCCGCGATCTTAACCTGGCTTGTGCCGACGCCGCTGGTGAAGTCATAGCTGGCACCGAGCAAGTCGGTATTTTGCCATGCTCCCTTCAGGTACGTGGCGGCGCTGGTCGTAATGATGGCGTTTCCGTCAACCTGGCCGGTTTCAAGCGCCCACTGGTCAATGGCGGCGTCCATCTGACGCGCGTCATTGAGAATTCGGCGGCCTTGAGCTTGTTTGCGAGCTTTGACGAATCCCGGGATCGCGAGGGCAGCGAGCAGCCCGATGATGGCAACCACAATCATGATTTCAACTAGCGTGAAGCCCTCTTTCTGATTTCGAGCATTACGGAACATTTTGAATCACCTCTTTTCTCAAGACTGCATTCTTCATGCAGTGTCATGTTAGAGCATGGGTGGTACCGGTGGGGCCCCTGTCCCTGTCGGGCAGGGCTTGAGTATGGTGTAGGGCGAAACCCTACACGCGGTTACGCTGTTCTTCCCAGCGAACCGCCTCGCGGAGCAATTCGGTGGAGTTGGCGAGGTGGAGTTTGCTTTTAATACGGGCGCAGTAAGCTTGGACAGTCTTGATGCTAAGATGGAGTTCGTCTGCAATTTGTTTGGTCTCCCGACCCAACCCGAGGCGTTGGAAGATTTCCAGCTCGCGGTCGCTCAGCGAGGCGACAGGCGACTCACTCGCGAGGATACGATCGCCGGCAAATCTGTTCGCGATCATTGCGGACGCGTGATCGCTCAGGTACAAATTGCCCCCAAGCACCTGACGCACGGCAGAGACGATCTTCTTGGCGGTCTCGCGTTTCATGATGTACCCGCGGGCGCCGGCGCGCAGGGCGCGCTCGACGTACAGCGATTCGTCGTGCATCGACAGCACGATCACTGCGACATCCGGATGCAGTTTCTTGAGATCCTTGATCAATTCCAAGCCCGAACCGCCAGCCAATGAGATGTCCACAATCGCCACATCCGGTTTCGTTGCGGCGACGCCGTCTCGGGCACGAGGCGCGTCCTCGGCTTCGCCGCAGACGGCGAGGTCACCCTGCTGGTTGATGAGGTGGGCCAACCACTCTCGCACCAGCGGATGATCGTCCACGACAAAAATGCGTTTCTGGCTCATGGCAACGTACAAGTGACAATCGTGCCGCCCCTATCAGCCCGACGCACAGAAAGGGCCCCGCCAATCATGTTGCTGCGGTGCGCCATGATTCGCAAGCCCATCCCCGAGCTCTCGGAGAGGGGATCCGGCAGTCCGACGCCGTCGTCCATGATCGACAGGATCGTGTGTGCGTCCGACCGAGAAAGTTTGAGGACCACGCGCTTTGCCCGGCCGTGTTTAACCGCATTGGTGATAGCTTCTTGGGCAATTCGATACAGGTGTGTCGCCGTGGTCACATCGTGAATTGGCACGGGCTGCTCGCATTCGAGACGGCAGTCCACTTTGAACTGCTCCGAGGCGTGGGCTACCAACTCACGCAGCGCGGCCATCAGCCCTTCCGCTTCCAATTCCACGGGGTACAGCCCTCGAGACAGGTTACGCGTAAGCGTGATGCCGTTTTCGACCAAGGCGACGATCTTGCCGGCGTCAGCCGCTTCCGGCAGAGAGCGGGCAGCAAGCCTTTCCTTCAGCACTTGGCCCGCCAACGCCGTGGCGGTGAAATGCTGGCAGACGCTGTCGTGCAAGTCCTGACCGATGCGCCGTTGCTCTCGTTCGCTTATCTTCAGCAACTCCTTCGTGAGCCGCTCCCGCTCCGCCATTTCCGCCGTCAACGCCGTTGTGCGCTGCCGCACGCGTTCTTCCAATTCCGCGTGCAGCGACCGCAAGCTCGCCAGCAACCAGACGACGATGAGAAAAAAGCTGAGGGCGATCATCGCATTCCAAATCGGCACGAGAGGGCTCCTGTAGTGCGCACCCGCCGTAAGGTCGGCGGTCAGCCAAATAACCGTGCTGATCACGGAGATCAAGATGCCAAATCCCGTCCCGACGAACCACACGGCCAGCGATACGGCGAGGAGATAGAACACCGAGAATGAGACCTCATACCCGGTCAGGTAATCGGCCAGGCCCACGAGCGTGACGATCGCGAACGTCAGGACGACCAGAAGTGGTCGTGACCGATTCACCCCGCGGGCGATCAATTGCGGCATGGTAGCTTAGACACCTGTCGCCCGAACTGGTTCACACGCTGATGCGCCGCAAAATGGGGGGCGATTTCTTGCCGCGATTGGTGTTGACAAGCGGGCGCGTGGCTGGCTAGGAAAGCCGCATGCAGAAACTTCTGGAGGACAAGGTGGCCGTGGTAACGGGGGCCGGACGGGGCATTGGTGAATCGATTGCGCGGCGGTTGGCGGGCGAAGGCGCAGCGATTGCCGTGTGTGACGTAATGCTCGAAAACGCGCAACAGGTGGCCTCGGATCTAGCCAAAGGCGGGACGAAAGCCAACGCCTATGCGGTGAACGTCACCGATAGCAAGCAGGTCAAGGAAGTCTGCGACAAGATCGTGGCCGATTTCAGTCGCGTAGATATTTTGGTGAACAACGCCGGCATCACGCGCGACGGTTTGTTGCTGCGGATGAGCGACGAAGATTGGGATGCGGTACTGGGGGTGAATCTCAAGGGCGCCTTCTTGTTCACCAGAGCGATTGGCCGTACCATGTTGCAGCAACGCAGTGGGGTGATCGTGAACATTGCATCCATTGTGGGCGTGATGGGCAATGCTGGGCAGGCGAATTACTCAGCTTCAAAAGCAGGCTTGATTGGATTCACGAAGACCGTGGCCAAGGAGTTGGCGTCGCGTGGGATTCGCGCCAATGCTGTGGCGCCGGGCTTTATCCAGACGCCGATGACCGATAAACTCAGCCCGGAAGCCCGGAAGGCGCAGACCGATTTCATCGCATTGAAACGCTTGGGATTGCCGCAAGATGTGGCAAATGTGGTACTGTTTTTGGCCAGTGACTTGTCCAGCTACGTTACCGGCCAGGTTATCAGCGTGGATGGCGGACTGGCCATGTGAGCGAGATTTGGCGCAAAGAGCCTTTGACAACACAGTACGTTTTCGCATAAACAGAAACGTTTTGAACCAGGAGGAAAACCAATGGCAGAGAAATCAGTAGCGGACCGCGTGAAGGAGATCATCGTCGAACAACTCGGTGTCAACCCCGATCAGGTCACGCCAGAGGCAAAGTTTATCGAAGATTTGGGGGCGGATTCCCTCGACACGGTGGAATTGGTGATGGCTTTTGAGGAAGAATTTGGCGCCGAGATTCCGGACGAAGATGCTGAGAAATTGCAGACGGTCGGCGACGTCATCAAGTATATTGAAGAGCGCGGCGAGAAATAACACGAAGAATCACGCCCTGCGCCTCGCCATTGGCCGGGCGCATGAAACGGGCATCGGATGTGGGGCGTAAAGGAAGATTGGCAACTTTATGCCCCGCTTTTTTCTAGATAATCAATCATGAGCGAAAGACGCGTTGTCATCACCGGCATGGGGGTGCTTACTCCGCTGGGCTGTGACCTGGAGATGTTCTGGAAGAATCTCCTGGCCGGCAAAAGCGGGATCGCGCCGGTAACGAGGTTCGACACGACGAATTTCGATTCAAAAATCGGCGGCGAGGTCAAAGACTTCAAAGCCGAGGACTTCATGCCGATCAAGGAAACCCGCCGCACCGATCGTTTCACGCAATACGCCGTGGGCGCTGCAAAGAAAGCGCTGGCGGATTCGGGTATTGAAATTTCCAAGACGGATCCGAATCGCGTGGGCGTTCTCATCGGCTCCGGCATTGGCGGCATGGAAACCATCGAGGAACAATCTGCGATCCTGCTCAAGAAGGGGCCGGGTCGCGTCTCGCCGTTCATGATCCCGATGCTCATCATCAACATGGCCAGCGGTTATGTTTCCATGTTGCTCGGTGCGAAGGGACCAAATCTTGCCGTGGTTTCCGCTTGCGCCACCGCCACGCACGCGCTGGGGGAGGCGGCGCGGGCGATCGTGCACAACGACGCCGACGTGATGATTGCTGGTGGCAGCGAAGCCGCCATTACCCAATTCGGTTACGCAGGCTTCTGCGCCATGAAGGCCATGAGCACCCGTAACCACGAACCCGAACGCGCCAGCCGTCCCTTCGATGCCGAGCGAGATGGCTTCGTGATGGGCGATGGCGCGGGGGTCTGCATTCTCGAATCGCTCGAACATGCGCGGAAACGTCACGCGAAGATTTATTGCGAAGTTGTCGGCTACGGCATCACCGGGGACGCCTATCACATGAGCGCGCCAGCCCCGGAAGGCGAAGGAGCGGCGCGGTCAATGACAATGGCGTTACGCCACGCCAAGCTGAACCCGGAGCAAATTGACTATATCAACGCTCACGGCACTGCGACACCGGTCGGTGACAAATGCGAGACGCAGGCGATCAAGACTACCTTCGGAGAGCACGCGAAGAAACTGGCGGTTAGCTCCACCAAATCCATGACGGGTCATCTGCTGGGCGCCGCCGGTGGGGTTGAGACCGCCGTTTGCGCTCTGGCAATTCGCGACGGGATCGTTCCGCCAACCATCAATTACGAGAATCCTGATCCCGATTGTGACCTCGACTACGTTCCGAATCGGGCCCGCGAAATGAAAGTTGTCGCTTGCGTCAACAATTCCCTGGGTTTCGGCGGCCACAACGCCACTCTGATTGTCAAACGTCTGGAATAGATTCGGCTTGCAACCCGGCGTCCGCTCCTGTAGATTCCCGCGCTCTGATTCATGAAAGCGAAGATTCATCCGGAATACGTCGATGCAGTGATTCACTGCGCGTGCGGTAATATCATCAAGACCCGCTCGACCCGCAAGGACATGCGTATTGGCATCTGCTCCAAATGCCACCCGTTCTTCACGGGACAGCAGAAATTTGTCGATACCGCAGGCCGGGTCGAACGTTTCCAAAAGCGCTACGCCAAGAAGTCGAACTAGCTGATTTCTCCCTTGTCCGGTGGCGCAAGCGTCCCGCTTGTGGCTGTTCGCTGCTCCACTGACGACCGCAACCGAGACGGTCGCGCTACCAAAACTCAAAATGAATACTCTTCCCAACATCGACAAATTCCGCAAACGCGCCGTCGAGCTTGAGACCGAACTCGCCAATCCAGCGGTCTATGCCGATCAGCGCCGCGCCGGCGATCTGGCCCGCGAACTCCAGCGGCTGAAGAAGCTGTTTGGCGATTACGAGGCCTGTGAAGCTGTGCAAAAACAGATCGCGGAGAACAAGGAATTGGCGGCGTCGGAGGACGCCGAAATAGCGGCACTGGCCCAAGGTGAGATCGACGATCTTCAGCGGAAACTGGATAAGCTCCAGCATGACGTTCAACTTGGACTTGTTCCACCCGACCCAAACGATTCACGGAATACCATTATTGAGATTCGCGCCGGGGCGGGCGGCGAGGAAGCCGCGTTGTTCGCGGCGGACTTGTTTCGGATGTACAGTCGCTACGCCGACGCGCAAGGCTGGAAGGTCGAAGTGATGGATACCAGCCCCAGCGAACGCGGCGGATTCAAGGAAATCGTGTTCTCCGTGCAGGGCCAGGACATCTATAAAAAGATGCGCTATGAAAGCGGCGTCCATCGCGTCCAGCGCGTGCCCGAAACTGAGGCACAGGGCCGGATTCACACCAGCACAGCCAGCGTTGCGGTCTTGCCCGAGGCCGAAGAAGTGGACGTGCAACTCAAACCAGAGGATTTGGAGATCACCGTCTGCCGCGCCAGCGGACCCGGCGGCCAGGGCGTGAATACCACGGATTCCGCCGTGCAGATTCATCACAAACCGAGCGGCTTGATTGTCCGCTGCGCCGATGAACGGTCACAATTGAAGAACAAGAACAAGGCGTTGCGTGTACTGCGTTCCCGTCTGCTTGCTCACAAACAGCAAGAAGAACAGGCCAAAATGACCGCCACACGCCGCAGTCAGATCGGCACCGCCGACCGTTCGGAAAAGATCCGCACCTACAATTTCCCGCAAAATCGCGTCACCGATCACCGCATCAACCTCACCATCCAAAACCTTCCGGCCATCATGGAAGGCGATTTGAATGATCTCATCGATGCCCTGATGAGCGATGATCTCAAGAAACGGTTGGCCGAAAGCACTTCCTGACTTGTGGAGCGGCCACGTACGACGTGGTAAACGTTCTTGCCACGACCGCTTTCGGAATCATTGGCGCGTTGATTTCCCGGTGGGCTCGGCTCATACTCAATTTTCAGGATGAAGCCGGCCAGCGTCTTCGAGCACGAGCGCATCACTAGCCTGTCCGATGCCGAGAGGCACATCCTTGGCGGTTTGCGGGGGGCGGCGCGAGAGCCGATGTTTCAAGTCGGCTGGCGGGAAACGTGGGCAACTTCGTTTGTCGGCGTGATCCAGTTGCCCACCCGCACACTCCAAGTCCTGCCGAAAATGTACCGGGAGGAAGCGACGGCGGAACGCGAGGCCACGGCCAACCTGCTGTTCCTCCTGAGCTACACGCGCAAACTGGAGATCACCGAACCCGAAATAGCCCGGCTCACGGAGCAACGCTCGCCCTTCTCTGAAATCCTCTTTTGGGTTTTTGCCCACCGGCTCTGGGACGCCGTCCACCGCGAAGTCCTGCGCGGCTACGTGACCATTGAGGACCGGCTCGACGTGCTCAAAGGCCGCTGGCTCATGGCCGCCCAAGCCCGTCGCCCCGACGGCTGGCGACGCGACCAGTTCGATGTCGCCTACGACGAATTCACCGAGGACAACCTTCCCAACCGGCTCTTCAAGGCCACCGTCCATCGCCTCTCCCGCTGGTCGCAATGGACCGACACCCGCCGGCACCTGCCGCAACTCCGTGCCGTGTTTGCCGGCGTGGCCGATGTCACCCCGCAGCCGCACGATTTCGACCAAGCCGCCCAATGGATGCTCCGCCATCGTCGCCGCGCCAAAGAGGGCCACCTCTATCGTCCGCTGCTGAAACTGGCCCAGATGTTCTGGACCGGCACCGGCCCGCAACCCAGTCCCGGCCGCACCGAAACCTTCGCCTTCCTGTTCGACATGAACCAACTCTTCGAGGAATTCATCGCCGAGTTCATCCGCCGCGAACTGCGCGAGGTCTGGCAAGCGCGTGGCTGGACGTTCCACGCCCAAAGCGGCACCCGGCATCTCCTCTGCGACAAAACCGGCAACAACCGTTTCAAACTTGTCCCCGATATCCGCTTCGAGACCGCTACCGGCGAAACCGCGCTGATCGTGGACACGAAATACAAGCTGCTCGACCCGACCGCCGCCAAAGCCGGTATCGCCGAATCTGATGCCTACCAGATGTTCTGGACCGGCGCCGACACGCAAGCGTGACTTGACACGATGTGTGACGCTATCTAAAGTCGTCACATGGCAACCGTGACTAGAACAGAGAATAAGCCTGAGAGAGGCCAACAACTGCTCCGTATGACCGATCTCTCTGCTGGAGGTATCAGGAATCTGTCCGAAACATTCCGTCGCCTCTATTACCGGCTCTACTCGAATAGTTCAACAAGCCGGGCAGAACGGTTGGTTGAGAATCTGGCGACCATCCTACTGCTGAAGTTCAGCTTGGACAAGGCGCACGACCAAGAAGACTTGAAGCGATTCCTCATGGGGCAAGGCACAGGGGAAGGTCTTCTCAAGAAATACCTGCCTCGGCAACTCCCCAAGCGGACAGCCCTCAGTTTCTCTTTCAGCCTCTCAGATGATTCAGTTCGTGAGGCCATGACCGAGCTTCGACATCTCGATCTCTCGATTGCCCCCGCGCATGTTCTCGGTGAAGCATTCCAAGCACTCATCGGACCTCGTTTGCGTGGTGATAAGGGGCAATTCTTCACGCCAAAATCGTTGGTCAGAGCAATGGTCCGCATTGTTGCTCCCCAACCGAATGAATCCGTTTTGGATCCGGCGTGCGGTACCGGCGGGTTTCTGAGTGAGAGCCTCGTTTTTCAGGACGAAACCGTGATCGGTGATAGTCAAGTTCCAGGCCGTCTTGTCGGCATCGAGAAGGACCCGGACCTTGCCCGACTTGCAACCGCCCTGCTTTGCATTAGTACCGGCGGGCGCTCGGAACTTCTCAATGCAAACTCGCTTGATCCCGCTGAAGTCGTTGCTGCTGGGCTGAGCGCGGATTTCCGTTTCGATGTTGTGCTGACAAATCCGCCGTTTGGCAGTCGGATTCCCATTCAGGACAAGGCTATTCTCCGCAATTACGAATTGGCGCACAGTTGGATTTCCCTCAGCGAGAATAAATGGTCTATGACGCCGGTTTTGCTGAATGCACAAGACCCACAGATCTTGTTTATTGAACTGTGCGTTAAGATGCTGCGGCCGGGTGGCCGCATGGGAATTGTGCTTCCCGAAGGCGTTTTCGGAAACCGGCAAGAGGGCTATGTCTGGAGTTGGCTGCGCCAACAGGGACATATCACGGCCTTGCTCGATTGCCCACGAACGACGTTCCAACCGAGCACGGACACCAAGACGAATGTGCTCTTCTTCGAGAAGTCACCCTCTGACCGCGGTCCTGATGCAATTCAAGCGCCCAAAGTGGCAATTGGCGTGGCCTTGCGCTGTGGCCACGACAGGCGCGGACGGACGCACATGCCCGACGGCACACCTCACAACGACGATTTTGAACGGCTTGCCACGAGCTTCAACTCCAACGGTACACGAAACGGTCTCTGGAAAAGAGTCGCCCTTGAGAAAGCAAACTATCTAGTGCCGAGATACTATGTGCGCGACGACGCGTTCTCCGAAGCGGAGCGAGACATCATCAAGGGCGCGGAGTTGGCCTCCATTGGCGAACTGATTGACCGGGGTGTGCTAACCGTCAGAAAAGGACATGAAGTCGGGTCGCACGCTTATGGTTCAGGCGACATCCCTTTTGTGCGCACTTCCGACGTCAACAATCTGGAAATCTCCACAGACCCAACGAAGGCAGTCAGTGAAGAAGTTTACGAGGAGTATCGCGCCCAGCAGAAACTTACTCCCGGCGATATTCTGATGGTTGTCGATGGCCGTTACCGGATTGGCACGACGGCCATTTTGTCGGAGAACAACTATCGTTGCGTGGTTCAAAGCCATTTTCGGATCATCAGCATTCGGCAAAAAGACCAACTCACCCCCTATGAACTACTCTATGCGTTGAATCTGCCTTCGATTCGCATCCGTATCCGCGACCTGGTGTTCGTTCAATCTACGCTCGGCACACTTGGCGCGCGTTTGCTGGAGTTGCAGTTGCCGCTGCTACACGGCCCAGGTCCGTGGCGTGAGAGGGTTGACACTTTCGCGGAGCTTCTCCACAAGCGTGATGCCTTGCTCGCACAGATTCAAGAGATGACCGGGCCAGATGTCGAGTTGTGAGCAGAGGGTGCGTCTGCGGGCAAATTACGCTTTCTTACTCACGTTATACCCTTGGCGCGACAACGTGCCGGCCATCCATGTTTCGAATTCCTCAAGGGAGCGGTCGCCTTTGGTCGTATTGCAGAGGTGATGCACGAATGCAACGTTCCCGCGCACATGGCGTCGTTTTAGAGTCGGGTTTAGGTGGTCAGTATCAATTGCCGCTTTACTTTGCACGGCAAGATCAAATTCTGAGAACTCCAGCGGGAGCTTGCAGATTGGGCACGGAGCTGAATTCTGAACAGGCTTCCGGGGCAGCCACTGGGCAATCTCCGCCGGACATTCGGGTGCGCCCACCATTTCGTAAGCTTGAACCGTCAGTTCGGCCGCCACGACCAAGCATTCATCGTACGTTTGATGGTGGGCCGGGTAGAAAGCATCGCCAGCTTTGAGTGTCCAGCGAGGCTGCCGGTTGCGGCGTTTCTGGGTTCCGTCCTGTGCTTTTCCCCAAGAAGCACCACGGGTATTGAAAGAATCGCGGACAATTTTGTCGGCGACCTTCGGTCTCGCCTGTTCAAGGTGCAGCAAAAACGGCATGTCGGTGCACCGACCGGTATGTCCTTCTTCACGCAGGCAGCGACGGCGGACACCGCCTAAACCCTGTCCGTATTTCTTCCCGCAAGACTTCATCTGCGCTTGCTCGTTTCCTGCGAAGGACGCTGTTGGAGCAATGATTCCGCGCGCTCGACCAGCTCAGAGGCGGGGATTCCGAGTGCTCGTGCAATTGCGACGATGTTTTTTAGGCTGAGGTTTCGCTCACCCCGCTCAACGCTGCCAATGTATGTTCGATGCAAGCCGGCAAGGTCAGCGAGAACGTCTTGGGATACACCCAAACGTTCACGCTCCTGCCGAAGCGCTAGACCAAATGCACGCAGAAGTTTTGTGTCCTGATCCACACGCCCATTTCACCACAATGATGCCTATGTGGCGACAGACTCCGAGTAGCATCGTTTTGTTGGGGTGTTCAAGCGGTTGTGCCGGCGGGCGCAGCAAGCCCCGTCGCACACGTACGCGCTGGTGATTGACGAGATCAACCGGGGGAACATCTCGAAGGTGTTCGGCGAGTTGATCACGTTGATCGAGCCGGACAAGCGGTTGGGCGCGGCCAACGAGATCCAGGTGACGCTGCCTTATTCGGGTGAGGAGTTTGGCGTGCCGGCCAACCTGCTCATCATCGGCACGATGAACACGGCGGACCGGTCGATTGCGCTGCTGGACGTGGCGTTGCGGCGGCGGTTCACGTTTGTGGAGTTGATGCCGCAGCCGGAACTTCCGGGCGAAGTGGCCGGTGTGCCTCTGGGCAAGTTGTTGACGGCTCTCAACCGGAAGTTGGAGGCGTATCTCGACCGGGATCATCAGATCGGGCACAGCTACTTTATGGGGCTGAAGGACGTGGCCGACCTGCGTTTTGCGTGGGAGCACAGGGTTGGGCCGCTGTTGCAGGAGTATTTCTACGGCGACGGCGAGAAGCTGCTGAAGGTACTGGGCAAAGATTTCGTTTCAAAGGACACAATCGCTCTCGGCGACAGCGAAGAACCACGTGAACTTTATCGGCTGAAGAAGAAACAGCCTGACGACGATTTCGTCAGTGCGTTGAGGCGACTTACCGAGGCTGCGCAACAATAAGCCCAGAGATTCCTCGACAGGCTCGGAATGGCATGGTGTGGGGTCGCGATTGGAAATCGCTCCTACGAGACGGTCGCGCCTTTACGCTTCAACTCTTCAACGCTTTAGCGTATTCTCCACGATGCGTGTGAGAGGAGAACCTCATGCCAAAATCCAAGGAACCTAGAGGCCAGGCGGATTCGCCGGCCAAGAATGTACTGCAATTGAAGGTGACGCTCCGGGACATCTCCCCTCCCATCTGGCGGCGCGTAGTTGTGCCGGATAACTTCACGCTTGGTGATTTGCATTACGTTATCCAAGGCGCAATGGGCTGGGACAACTGCCATCTGCACGCGTTCCGCATGGGTGGGGTGGAGTACACGGGGACGATGCCCGACGGCCGCGTTGATTTCGGCTTTGGCCCGCCGACAAAACACGAAGATGATGTGCTCTTGGGCCAAATCATTTTGCGCAAAGGCCAGCGGTTCACCTATGAATACGACTTTGGGGACGGTTGGTTGCACGAAATTCTTGTGGAGAAAATCGAACCGGCAAGCCAAGCGTATCGAAAACCGGTTTGCCTGGCAGGCAAACGCGCTTGCCCACCCGAGGATTGCGGCGGAGCGCCCGGCTATGCCCACGTTTTGCACGTGCTACGGTCGGCAAAGACCTCTGAGGAACATGAATTCCGTGAATGGGTGGGCGATTATGACCCGGAGCAATTCGACGTTGCGTCTGTCAATCAACGACTCAGCGGGGCGTCGTGACCGCGTCCAAGCGTAACCGCCTCACGCCTTCATTTGCGCCGCCACATGCTCGATGATCTGGTGCGCCTTCTCGATGGCCTGTTCGGCCTCGGGCTTGGTAAACACTTCCGACGGTGTCAGGGCGGGAAGTCCGTTGGGATAGCGCGTCGGGATGTAAAGCTTGTCGAGATGTTTCGCGTGGTCGAGAAACGGCGTTAATTGGGAGCGAATATTCGGCAGCGGGAACTCTTGGATCAATTCCGCCAAACTGTGTCCCCACGGATCCAAGCCGTTGTGATACCACAGGGCTTTGATCGACTTTTCACCCGCCTGTTGCGCTTGAAAGGCCGCCCACTCGAAGGCGGATTGCGTCACGCTGCCGCGAGCGGCCCGCAAATCCGATTGTGCCTGCGACAACCAGCGTTTCGCTTCAGCTTGATGTTTTTCCAGACTCATACAAGACGATCCCTTCGCGGAGCGCCCGTTGGATAAATGGTCGATGAGAGATACTCTCCAACTCGGCCGGTGTGTACACCAAGGTCTCGACGCTGCCGCCCAACCGGTCGGACAACGGGAAAAGGTACCGATCCAATCGCTTCAAGAAGGGATCGGTGGTCTCCTCGATGAAGATTAAGTCTACGTCTGAATGCTTGGTCGCGGTTCCCCGCGCGTAGGAGCCGAACAAGATGGCCCGCTGCGATTTGTTACGGCGGGCCACGTCCACGACAGCGGCACGGATGGACTCCAACGCAATCACGGCGGCACTGTAACACGAAGAACGCAAAGTTTGCCAGATGAAATCAGGTCAGATATTCTCTCTTCCGTGCGCATTCTGGAGGTCATCAATAAGACCGCTCCCTTTTTTGAGAAGCGAGGAATCGAATCGCCACGACTGACCATCGAGCTTTTGCTGGCGCATCTGCTGAACAAGAAGCGGCTGGATCTGTACTTGGAATTCGAGCGCGAATTGGACGAGCCGACGTTGGAAAGGCTTCGCGAGATGGTGAAGCGACGAGCCGCGGGTGAACCACTTCAGTACATCACCGGAGAGACTGAATTCTGCGGCCTTAAGTTCTTCGTGGATAGGCGAGTACTAATACCCCGGCCGGAGACAGAATTGCTGGTGGAAGTCGTGCTCCAAAGGCTAGCACCGCAAGCGGACGCGACGGAGCGCGTCCCTCCAGTCTCCAGTCACCAATCACCAGTCACTGTCATTGACGTTGGCACCGGCAGCGGATGCATTGCCGTGACGTTGGCGAAGAAATTTTCGCACGCGGGCGGAGACGCCAGTGCCAGCATCTATGCGACCGACGTGAGCACGGACGCTCTAGAGGTCGCGCGAGCGAACGCGAAATTTCACAAAGTTGAAAAAAACATTCGCTTTTTCGAAAGCGATTTGCTAGAGCCTGTAGTCAACAGCTTGCAGGCGGACGCGATCGTATGCAATCCGCCCTATGTTGCAGATGGGGAACTGAAGAAGCTGCCCAAGGAGGTTAGAGACTTTGAGCCCGTGCAGGCACTCGTGGCGGGTGAGGATGGACTCAAGGTTATCCGACGCTTGGTGATGAGTGCCAAGCGTTTTTTGTCTCCCTCCGGATTCGTGGCGCTGGAAATCGGCGCGGGGCAGCGCACGGTTGTCGAGGAGTTGTTTGTCAAAAACGATTTTGAAGCCGTACAAGTCGTGAAGGATTTTCAGGGGCACGAACGCGTAATCGTGGCTGTGCCCAGGTCGGTGTAGTAGCGCCCGTTCCGGGCGCGTTGGGGAATGTCGCCAAGCCGGCGACTACTACAGCGACGGCAGAACAAGGAGGTCGTATGGAAAAGATTATCATCAGTGGGGGCAATCCGCTCCGCGGAAGCGTTCAAATCGGTGGCTCCAAAAACGCCGCCCTGCCAATTATCGCCGCCACGTTGCTAACCAGCGAGCCGTGCGTCATTCGCGGCGTGCCGAACCTCAGCGACATCCAATTCATGTGCGACATCTTGCGCTGGCTGAGCGTCAAGGTCACCCATCACAAAACCGAAGGCGTCGTCGAGGTGCGGGCGGGACATCCGCTCGGTGTCGCGCCCTACGAACTCGTCCGCAAAATGCGTGCTTCGGTTTGTCTCCTTGGTCCGCTGCTGGCGCGGTTGCACAACTGCAAAGTCTCGCTCCCCGGCGGCTGCGTCATCGGCGACCGGCCCATCGACCAGCACCTCAAGGGTCTCAAACGCCTCGGCGCGGATGTGCTCGTCGAGAATGGTTACGTCCACGCCCGCTGCACGGAGCTGACCGGCAACGACGTATTCATGGGGGGGCGGTTCGGTTCGACTGTGCTCGGTACAGCCAACGTCATGATGGCCGCCGTGCTGGCGAGCGGCACGACGTGGATTGAAGGCGCGGCGTGCGAGCCCGAGATCGAAGACCTGGCAAGTTTTCTCACCAAGATGGGTGCGAAGGTCAAGGGCGCCGGCAGTCACATTCTGGAGATTGAAGGCGTGGAAGAACTGCACGGCGCGGACCACACAATCATTCCCGATCGTATCGAGGCCGGAACGTTTATGACGGCGGCAGCGATTACCGGGGGCGACATTGAGATCAAAGGCGCGCGGGCCGAGCATCTTTGCGCCATCCGCGACAAGCTCGAGGAATCGGGTGTGACCGTCAATCGTACCAACGGCTCGATTCGCGTAACGGGCAACGGCGATCTCAAACCGGTCGACGTCATCACCATGCCTTACCCTGGTTTCCCGACAGACATGCAGGCGCAGATGAGCGCGGTCATGACGATCACACCTGGCATCAGCGTGATCACCGAGAAAGTGTTCCCGAATCGGTTCATGCACATCAGCGAAATGGCCCGGCTCGGGGCCGACGTTTCGCTGGAAGGCAACAGCGCCATCGTCAAGGGCGTTAAGAAACTCAGCGGCGCACCCGTGATGGCCAGCGATCTCCGGGCCAGTGCAGGGCTTGTACTTGCCGGCTTGGCTGCGGAAGGCGAAACGGAGGTCAACCGGATTTATCACGTTGACCGTGGTTATGAGCGCATCGACCACAAGCTGCGTCAGCTTGGAGCGAAGATTGAAAGAGTCGCTGAATGAAGAAGTTGTTGTGGATTCTGCCGCTCGCAGCCGTGGCGTATGGCACGTGGATGTACCTGCAAAAAGTTCAGCAGACCGCCGCGGCGAATCAGGGCCGTCTCAAATCCCCCAGCGAAAAAGCGCTGAAAGACATGGATAAAGAGTTGGGGAAGTAATCCGCTGCGTAGTAGCCCTGAATTGGGCGGCCCGATCATTCTGATGATGAATCGTCCGGTTTTTCAGCGGGCCGGTTGGCGGGAGCGAGTTGGGTGAACCTGCCGTCACATTGTATCTCCATGATGCCAGTCTTCAGGCCGTGCTTGGATGCGGATAACTCTGTTCGTGAAATCAAATCCCTTGAGCGTGCCGAGAACGTAAGCATCCTACAAAATAGCATGCGGTCGCACATCTTTGGGAGGGACGATGTCAATTTTAAGCAGAACGTCTTTCGCAATAAGTAGGTCAGCGTTCCCACTGGGCGCTGGCCCACCGTAGAATGCAACTCGTTTGCCGATATATCCCTCAATCCTCTGGGAGGCTCGGGACGTTTGTTGTTGGATAAGTTGCAACACGACTGCTCCATTCGTAACCGCAGCCTCTTCATGTGGGAAGGCCGACATTAAGAAGTCTGACGTCTTCTCTTGTGAGGAAGAGAAGGCTGCATTTGTCGTGCTTAAATACAAAACCTCAGACTCAGTCCCATGGAAAATCGTAATCGGAATTTTCTCACTCTCTCGGACATCATTGGTATCCGCAGCAAAGACAGAGGCGTAGGAGAGAAACAAGACGACAATTGTTTTCATGGCGCTCACCTGTCATCCGTGCTACTCCTCCGCAAGCCAAGAGCAAACCGAATCGATCCGCCGCCGTCCCCGCGATATTCACCGAACATATTAGCAACGCCGTCTGTCCAGCGGTCATGCCGCCTATAGCTTCCGTCTGTAATTTCCTTGCCCTTGCGCATTCCTGCACCGATATTGCGCACGGCGATTGACTCATGTTCGATTCACTTTCAGACAAGTTGCAGGGGATTTTCAAGAACCTGCGCGGGTACGGCAAGCTGACGGAGAAAAACGTCGCTGATGCCCTGCGCGAGGTTCGGCTGGCCCTTCTCGAAGCGGACGTTAACTACAAGGTCGCCAAGGATTTCATCGAACGCACCAAGCAGCGTGCGCTCGGTCAGGAAGTGCTCACCAGCGTCATGCCCGGCCAGCAGATTGTGAAGGTCGTGCATGACGAATTGGTGACGTTGATGGAGGGAGCAGATTCACAGGCGGAGACGCCTATGCTACCAATCCGGAATGGAAACTGGATGATGGTGGGGTTGCACGGGTCAGGAAAGACGACCACCTGCGGGAAGCTGGCGAAATGGCTGGCGAAGCAGGGACGCAAACCATTGCTCGTGGCGTGCGACGTGTATCGGCCCGCAGCGATCGACCAACTTGAAACGCTGGGCCGGCAATTGCAGATACCGGTGTTCTCGATGCGCGGAGAGAAGGACGTTTTGAAAATCTGTAAGCAGGCCGTTTCGCTCGCGCAGGCGCAGGACCGGAACGTCACGATTTTCGACACGGCCGGACGCCTGCACATCGACGAAGAGTTGGTGCAGCAACTGGTCCACATGAAAACGACCCTGACGCCTCAGGAAATCCTATTGGTAGCCGACTCGGCAACCGGGCAGGAAGCGGTGAATATTGCCGAACATTTCGACAAGGCACTGGAGATTACCGGCATCGTGTTGACGAAGCTCGACGGCGACGCCCGTGGCGGCGCGGCATTGTCGATGCGGGCGGTCACCGGCAAGCCGATCAAATTCGCTGGCACCGGCGAAAAGCCCGGCGATTTGGAGCCCTTCCAAGCAGAACGTATGGCCGGACGCATTCTCGGGATGGGCGACGTGGTGGGGCTTGTTGAGAAGGCGCAGGAGAGTTTTGATGCTCAAAAGGCGGAGGAATTACAGGCAAAAATCGCCGGCCAGACCTTGAATCTCGAGGATTTTCTCTCGCAATTGCAACAGCTCAAGAAGCTTGGGCCTTTGGAGAATCTGCTTGGCATGTTGCCGGGAATGGGTAAAATTCAGGATTTGAGCGTTGGCGAGTCGCAACTCAAACGGACCGAGGCGATCATCCAGTCGATGACGCCTATGGAACGTCGGCGTCCCGAGATTTTGAATGCGAGCCGACGGACCCGCGTCGCGCGCGGGAGTGGAACGAGCGTGACCGAGGTAAACGATTTGCTGAAGCAGTTCAACGGCATGAAGAAAATGATGAAAGAAATGGGCAAGATGCAAAAGGCGATGGCGCGCAAAGGCGTGTTGCCGAGAATGAGATTGTAGGAGCGATTTCCAATCGCGACGGGAAGGAGAACGAATTGTGCCAGTGAGGATTAGATTGCGTCGAGTGGGAACCAAGAACGTCCCGGCTTATCGTATTGTTGTGGCCGATGGGCGGAGCCCGCGCGACGGAAGGTTTATTGAGAATCTCGGGACATACGAGCCCCGAAAAGCGAATGATAATTTCAAAGTGGACCTGGAACGAGCGAAGCAATGGATTCATAAGGGGGCCCAACCCAGTGACACGGTGCGCAGCCTTTTGAAGAGAGCGGAAAAAACGTCCCCAGCGGCGTGAGATGTTGGAAGCGGGAGCGGACGACTCTGCGGGCGAGCGCGGGAACTGACGGCGAAACCAGATGGCGGACGGGGAGTGCAACATGATGAAAGAATTCGTCGAATACGTGGTCAAGGCGTTGGTCGATCATCCGGAGCAGGTGGATGTTCGGGAAGTGGACGGGGAACGCGTGGTGGTGTTCGAGTTGCGGCTCAACCAGACCGATGTGGGCAAGATCATTGGCAAGAGCGGACGTACGATTACGGCGATTCGCACGCTGTTGACCAGTGCTGCTGCCAAGCAGGGCAAACGCGCCATGCTGGAGATTATTGAGCCTGGCGGGCGTCGCCCGCAGGGCGAAGCTCCAGAAGCTGAAGCCCCGCCCGCGGACGAGACGTCTGCGTAGTCCTCTGGCTTTCGGGCAGGAAGTTCGCCATGGAAATTGACGTTCTGACGCTGTTCCCGCGCATCTTCGAGGGACCACTCGAGGAGAGTATCCTCAAACGTGGGCAGAACAAAGGCTTGGCCGCCATTCGCGTCCACAATCTCCGGGAGTTCACGCACGATAAACATCACGTGGTGGACGACAAACCCTACGGCGGCGGACCGGGCATGCTGATGAAACCGGAGCCGATTTTTGAGGCGGTAGAGAAGTTTCGACGGGGCGACTCCTGCGTGGTGTTGATGAACCCGCAGGGTGAGCCGCTGACGCAGAGTCGGGCGCGGAAGTTTTCGGAAGAAACGCACCTGATCATCATTTGCGGCCATTATGAAGGTGTGGACGAACGAGTGCGCGACGCGCTGGTTGACGAAGATGTGAGCATCGGCGATTACGTGTTGACGAACGGCGCGTTGGCCGCCGCGGTGTTTGTCGACGCTGTGGTGCGGCTTGTGCCGGGCGTCCTGGGCGATGAACAGAGCGCCGCCGACGATTCGTTTGCGGCGGGACTGCTCGAAGGTCCACAATACACGCGGCCACCGGAATTTCGCGGCCTGCGTGTGCCGGACGTGTTGTTGAGCGGCAACCACGAAGAAGTGGCGCGCTGGCGCAAAGAACAGGCCCGACACCGCACGCAACAGCGTCGGCCAGAATTATTGAAGTGACGCATGTATGTTTGCATTGCGTGCAACACCTTTGCGGAAAAGGTTTTGTAGGGCGCGAATGCCTGAAAGGTTTCGCGCCGCGGTGTTGGCTCACGTGATGGCGCGAAACCCGTCGCTTCGCTAGGGCATTCGCGCCCTACAATTTGATTGCGCACGAACGTGGTTTGGGATTTGAATGTGACGCGCGTTACGCGATAAACAGGAGAGCGGAGCAAGGCTATGAATGTGATTGAAAAGATTCAACAGGAACAGTTGCGGACGGACATTGTCCCTTTCAAAGTCGGGGATACAATCAAGGTGTTCTCCCGCATCAAAGAAGCGGATCGCGAACGCGTCCAGATGTTTTCCGGCATCGTCATCAACAAACAAGGCCGCGGAATCACCGAAACCTTTACGGTGCGGCGCATCAGCTATGGGGAAGGCGTCGAACGCGTGTTCCCATTGCACTCGCCCTTCATTCAAAGAATTGAAGTGGAACGCGCCGGCAACGTTCATCGTTCCAAGCTGTATTACCTCCGTAAACGGGTTGGCAAGACGGCCACCAAAGTCGAACAAGCCTGAGCGGCCGGCGCATGCCTTCGCTCCGTTACGAAAAGAAGGCGTACGAAAACGGGGCGAATCTTGTCGCAGGTATTGACGAAGCCGGACGCGGTCCACTGGCTGGGCCCGTGGTGGCCGCGGCGGTCATTCTGCCGCGTGTGTTTCGTCACAAGACGCTCAACGACTCCAAACAATTGATGCCCGAGAAACGGGAAGCCATTTTTGCGGAGCTGACCGTTCATCCGGCAATCGCGTGGGCAGTGGGCATTTCAGAAGTCGAGATCATCGACCGCTACAACATTCTGGCGGCAACGTGGCGCGCCATGAAGACCGCGGTGGATGCGTTGCCGGCCGCGCCCGATCATCTGCTCATCGACGGCCTTCCCGTGCCGATCTTCAAGACGAAGCAAACCGCGATCGTGCAAGGCGACTGCAAGAGCTATTCGATTGCCGCCGCCAGCGTGATCGCCAAGGTCACGCGCGACCGCCTCATGCTCAAGCTTCATGAACAGTTCCCGAGTTATAATTTCGCCCATCACAAGGGGTACGCGACGCCGGAACACTTCGCCGCACTCGGAAAATTCGGGCCGTCGCCCGTGCATCGCAAATCATTCGCACCGGTGTATCATGCGTTTCAAATGGTTCAAAAGGAGTTCGAAACCGTACGTTCCGCATCTTGATCTGGGCGCGCGAGGCGAGCAAATCGCTGCGAAATATTTGCGTCGCCACGGCTACAAGATTCTGGTGCGCAATTTTCGCAGCCGCAAGGCCGAGGTCGATATCGTCGCTCGGCACAAAGATTGGCTGGTTTTTGTGGAAGTCAAAACGCGCGAGTCGGAGCAATTCGGTTTTCCGAGCGAAGCGGTGGATCGTGAAAAACAGCGGAACCTCACGAAGGCGGCGTTGGATTACCTCCGGCTTCTCGGCAATCCGCAGATTCATTTCCGCTTCGATATCGTCGAGGTTGTCATGCCGGAAGGCGCTCGCCAACCGGATGATGTTCGCTTAATTCCCAATGCGTTTGATTTGAGCGAGCCGTATATTTATTAGTGCTCTGTCAAAGTTGATTGGAAGGGTAGGGCGCGACCGCCGGGCGCGCCGCAAGGGTCGGCCCGGCGGTCCGACCCTACCAACAACCCTTGCGATGTAGGTTGACGGAGCACTAGTGTAAAGAGCCGGTGCGCCAGCCAAGCATTGGCAGGGTTCTGCTGCACACTGGACGGCTATGAGACGTTCGCAAATTGTCGCGATTATTGCGACATAGGATTCCGGAGGACTGAGCCGGCCGCGACATTCCCTCGGTTACGATACGCCCTTGAGGCTGGAGGCGATCAACTCGATTTCTTCACGACGAAGAGACGCGGTTTCTGCGAATAGACGGACGGACTTGTCGTTGACCAGATGGCAGGTGAAATCCTTGTCGAGCGCTTTCCGGCGGGCGCACATAATGGCTTTGATTTCAAGAAATGTTTCTGCAACTCCGGGCTCCTTGACGGCTTTCAGAACCGCTGTGTGCAGCTCCTGAAGCTTGGCGGGATCGTTGGTTCGCCAGCGGATTGTCAGTCGAAAATCTCCCAGTTCGGAATAATGAATCGGCCCGACCTTGGTGAGAGGTTCGCCATAAAAGCGGCCGCTGGACTTTGTGTACACGTAACACTCGCCCAGGCCGGTCCGCGAAAAATCCCGAGCTTTCATCACGCCGTTGGATTACATAGACCGACACAGCAGGGCAGTCAATGGTCTCGATTCAGGCTTCCATCCGGGCCAGCCAGAAGGGGCGCTGGAAGCTTGCTCAAGGATCGTTAGCTTCGTTTACCACCCTTGACTGACCGAGCACAATATCCGCTCGTAGTTGTCTGGTTCTCCACCGCGGGACATTTCTTTGCAGCAGGGTGGCTTCTGCATTGGCATTTTCGCGCTGTTGTGCTTTCATCGCAGCCTCCATGAAGATCAAGGGCGTCATTTTCGATATGGATGGGACGATCACCGCCCCGTACTTCGATTTTGTAAGTATCAAGGCGGCGGCCGGCATCGGCGACGTCGATATGCTGGATTATTTGCGGCAGGCGACGGGTGCCGAGCGCGCGCGCGTGCAGCGCGTCCTGACGAAATTCGAAGAGGACGGCGTGGCGAATGCACGATTGAATCGGGGCGCGCGCAAGCTGCTCTCGTTTCTGGCGAAGCGGAAGATTCCCACGGCGCTGTTGACTCGCAATTCGCGCAAATCAGTGGACGGTGTCTGTCAAAAGTTGAACCTGAAGTTCGACATCACGATCACGAGGGACGACGGTCCGCACAAGCCCGCGCCGGAAGCGATTTGGAAAATCGCCGAACGTTGGGAAAGCCAGCCGAGGGAGGTACTGGTCGTTGGCGATTACAAGTGGGACGTGCACTGCGCGAAAAATGCGGGTGCACCCTGCGCGTTGCTGGTCAACGGTAGCGGCGAGCCGGAGTGGGCGAAGGACGCCAATTTCGTCATCACGAAGCTGGCGGATGTGATCGAGATTATCGAAGGGAAAAGACCATGACCAATCTCGTGATCGGATTGGTGACCTGTTCGTCGCGCACCGAGGCGCGCAAGCTGGCGAAGGCAGTTCTGACGAGGAAACTGGCGGCGTGCGTGAATATCGTGGAGGGCTTGGAATCGCATTACTGGTGGCAGGGCAAACTCGAAAGCGCGCGGGAATGTCTGTTGTTAATCAAGACGACGTGCGGGAAAGTGCGCGCGGTGACCAGCACCGTGAAGGCCGCACACAGCTACGAGGTGCCGGAGATCGTTTTCGTGCCTGTCGCTCAAGGAGAAAGGAAATATTTGGAATGGCTGCGAAAATTGGGGCAATGAATCTTCAGGTTATTACTGTGGTTTTGGCGGTTTTGGTGGGAGCCGTTGCCGCTCGCGCCGATCGCATCGACGATCTGGTGAAACAGATCAGCAGTACCAATGATGAAGAACGCGCGGAGGCAGCAGACGCTTTGGCGCACATCGGCGGCCCGCGCGTCCAGAAGCAGTTTCGCGAGATGCTGGCTTCGTCGAATCCCGAACGGCGGCAGATGGCGGTGGTAGGTTTGTTGCAGATCAGCGATGCCGACGAAGATCTGGAGCGGGTGCATTCGGCCCTGAAGGATGACAACTCGACCGTGCGCTGGTCGGCGGTGATCGCGCTGCAGCAGAGTGGCCAGACCAATGCGATTCCGTGGCTGGAGGAGTTGGAAAAATCAGACACGTCCGATTCGGTGCGGGAGGCGGCAACCGAGGCCGTGGCCAAATTGCAGTCGGGCATTCCATGGCTGCGTTCGCTGGCGGATGCGGAACAGGAGGCGAAGCGACTTCACAAACCGGTGCTCGCCTACTTTTTCCTGCGCGACTCCGGGTTTTGTCAGCAACTCGAAGAGGGCGTACTGGCGGATAAAGCAGTGGTGGATGCGGCCCAGGAATTTGTATGCGTGCGCCTCGATGCGGGCGCGCACGCGGACGAGGCTCGCAAGCTGGATGTGCGTGGGGCGCCGACAATCCTAGTGTTGGATGGACAGGGGAACGAGATGGACCGCATAGCCGGTCTGGTGGAGAAGGACAAATTCCTCGCGAAACTGGCGGACACGCGTCGCGGAAAACTGTCGTTCCGGGAAGCGCGTCGGTTGGCGCGGCAAAATCCTGCTGATGTGCAGGCGAACTGGAAGGTAGCCGAGACGCATCTGGAAGAGGGCCGCGAAGATTTGGCGGAGCCGTACCTGCGCAACGTCATTAACCACGACGAACAGAACCAATACGGCTATACGGACAACGCCATGTTCGCGCTGGCGTTTGCGCTTGGCAAGCGGGGCGATTACGCCAAGGCGGTTTATAGTTTCGAAAAGCTGCTGGAACGTTGGCCGGACTACAAAGACAAGGACAAAGCGCTGTATTGTCTGGGATTGAGCCAGTTGGCGCTTGGCCAAAAGGATAAAGGGCGGGCGACACTCGAACAATTGACTCGTGAGTTCCCCGACAGCTCGACGGTCAAAAGTGCGCAAGCCGCCTTGGACAAGTTGCAGGCGAAAGAGGGCAATAATGAAAAAGCCAATTGAAGCGTTCGTGGTGACTATGCTGATGGCATTGTCGTTGGCGTCGGTGCGCGCTGCGGATTCCAGGTCGCTGGATGAGGCCAACAAGTTTTTCGCGCGTGGCAACAGATTCGTTGAGGGCAATTCCCTGCAACGCGCGAAGCAGGAGTACGAGAAGGCGCTCAAGCTTTACCCGCAACACCTGGACGCGCTTTACAATTTGGGCGTGGTCTATGAAAAGCTCGGCCAGAAGGGCGAAGCGATCGAACAATACAAACGCTATCTGGCTCTCAAGCCTGACGATGCGGTGGTGTGGAACCAAATCGGCGTGCTCTACGACGAGACCGGCAAGCGACAGGAAGCGCGAGACGCTTACGGGAAGGCGCTCGCAGCCGACCCGAAATTCGGGCATGCCTATCATAATCTTGGCGTCGTGCTGAAAGAGGATGGAGATTTCAAGGGGGCCGAGACGAATCTTGAGAAGTTTGTGAAACTCGAAGAGGAAGCGGGCCGCCAAAACGGCGATGCATACTACAGCCTGGGGATTTTGTATTTGCAAGAAGGGCGCGACAAGGACGCCAAGCTGACCCTCCAGAAGGCCATCGACACCGACCCGAGCATTCCCCTCTATAACAACGCGATGGGAGACGCCTATTTATTGGAGAAGCGTCCCGATCTCGCGCTCGTTTATTATCAAAAGGCGATTGAGAAGGATCCGAAATACGAATTGGCCTACAGCGGAATGGGCGACGCTTACGCGCAACTCAAGGAACACGATAAAGCGCTGAACGCTTACAAGAAAGCCCTGGAGATCCGTCCGGACTACGGTCTGGTGTATTACAAACTGGGACTGCTGGATGAAGACGAGAACCCTGCCGAAGCCATAAAACAGTTTGAAAAATACCTCCAGTCTGGTAAAAAGCTCGAGTACCGTGACGAGGTCACGGCAAAAATCGAAGCACTGAAACTGGCGCTCAAATAGTCTTAACTCAGGAAGTCATCATGTCACAACACCGTAGTTTGAAATCGAACAAGATCCAGGCCCGCCGCAACGTCCTGAAGCGGTTCGAACGCGTGGAGGTCCTCAAGAAGCAAGGCCGCTGGAAACAGGGCCAGCGCGTTTTCGGGCTGCCAAAAACAAAGCCGGAATGAGATGGGTGTTCGGTGACCCGTGACTAGTGATGCGGGAGGGCAAGCGACCAATCACCGATCATTTCGCACTCCGTGCTGGTTCGCCTTCAGAAATTCCTTGCTGAAGCCGGGGTCGCTTCGCGACGGCATTGCGAGCAACTGATCCAAGCCGGCCAGGTTTCTGTCAATGGCCAGACGGTGCGCCTGCTCGGCACGAAAATTGATCCGCAGCACGATCGCGTCACCTTGGACGGCCAGGCTATCGCCATCGAAAAGAAACTATACATTGCGCTCAACAAACCGGCCGGTGTTGTCTGCACCAATCGCGATACTCATGGCCGGAAGCGGGCCGTCGATTTGCTGCCGCGTTCGTTGCCGCGGTTGTACACGGTGGGGCGGCTGGATAAGGATACGGAAGGGCTGTTGTTGCTGACCAACGACGGCACTTTTAGCTTGCGGCTGACCCACCCTCGTTACAAGATGAAGAAGGTGTATTTGGTGGAAGTTGAGGGGGAATTGGAAAACGCCGAGATCGCGTGCTTACTCGCGGGAGTTCGTAGTGAAGGCGAGTTGTTGCGCGCCGAAGATGTTCTCGCCGTGCGCTCCAGGAACAACGCCTCCGAACTCCGCCTCATCCTCAGCGAGGGAAAGAAACGACAGATTCGCAGAATGATGTCAGTCATTGGGCATCCCGTGAAGCGCCTCGTGCGCCTGGCGATTGGCCCGGTCAAATTGGGGAATTTGGCAATAGCACAATGGAGGTATCTCACTCATGAAGAGGTTTACAAACTTATGCAGTTCTCATCCGCCGATCCTGGTTGTTAGCGCGGCGCTCGCCTGCGCCTTGACCTGGTCGGCCCAATTAGCCCGCGCCGATGCGGGCCCGGTCGCCCAGGCGGTCACGACTCCCGCGGCACAAACCGGACGGGGCACTGTCAAAGGCGACCGCTGTAACGTTCGGTCCCGCCCCAGTACGAGGGCAGAAGTGGTGGTCCAGCTCAACAAGGGAGACACGGTCGATGTGCTGGAACGCAAATCGTCAACCGAGCAGGGCAAACCGCTGGAATGGCTGCGCATTTCTTTGCCGGCGAACGCGAAATGTTATGTGAGCGCGAAACACCTGACCGGTGGAGTTGTGGACGCGGACAACTTGAATGTCCATTGTGGCCCCGGTGGAAATTACCGCGACATTGGAAAATTGCCCAAGGGCACGAAGGTTGATGTGGTGGGAACCAAGGGTGAATGGACGCAGATCAGACCGACGCCGGAATGCAGCGGCTGGATCGCGGCCCAATTGGTGGACGTCGAGCCGGCTCCTGCGCCTGCCGCCTCCAACCCGCCGGCCAACATGACTGAGGTCGTCACGCCAGCGGTTGCCGCACCTTCGCGGCCGCCTGCGCCGGCGGCACCGTCGGCGAGCGTGGTCAATATTGATCCCGACGTGGAAGTGGCCTACGTCGTGAAAGACGGTTATCTATTTCCAGTAACGGAATCGAACGCGCCGGCGTCGTACGAACTGCGGACGCGGGAAGTCGACCGTCTCAGCTTTCGCATGGCCTATTTGGAGAGTTCAGAAACCAATTTAAAGAAGTACGAAGGCAAACACGTTCGCATCAGCGGCAATCAGCGTTGGCGGAAAGGCGACCGCTACCCCGTGATCACCATCGAACGCATCGACCGCGTTTGGTAAGCAACCGGAGTTTGGGGATTCGGTTTACCGGAGGCGCACCAAGAGAAGGGGTTTTTGAGATGTGGCGGCCTTGTGTTCCAAAACTGGTGGCGTCGGCGTCCCTGCCTGCGTTTCCGTGGATGCACAGACCACAGGCAGGGACGCCTGGGCCACCGCAAATTGGCTGAACAGCTCTGGAGGTTGAATGTCCGCGAAACTGATCGACGGCAAAGCCATCGCCGAACAGATCAATAGCGAGACCGCCGCCGAAATCGCGCGTCTCAAATCGCAGCATCGTCTCACCCCCGGGCTGGCCGTGGTCCTGGTTGGCGACAATCCCGCCAGTGCCGCCTACGTCGCGTCGAAGGACAAAATGTGCGCCCGTCTTGGATTGCATTCTGAACGCGTCAATTTGAAGGCCTCTACCAGCGAGGGCGAACTACTGGCCATCATCAATGATCTCAATTTCAAAAGGGAAATTCACGGGATTCTCGTACAATCGCCGCTGCCGAAGCAGATTTCCGAAGAAGCCGCGTTCGCCGCGATTGATCCCGGCAAGGATGTGGATGGATTGCACCCGCTGAATGTCGGCAAGCTGGCACTGGGTGATCCGACCGGTTTTGTGCCGTGCACGCCGGCAGGCGTACATCAATTGCTGATTCGGAACGGGGTGAAGATTGAGGGGGCGCACGTGGTGGTGGTGGGCCGCAGTGCGCTGGTCGGGCGACCGGTCTCGCTGATTCTTTCCCAGAAAACCCCGAACGCCAATGCGACCGTAACCGTGTGCCATTCGCGGAGCACCAACCTCGCCGCGATCTGCCGTTCGGCGGATATTCTCATTGCGGCCATCGGTTCGGCGCGGTTTGTGAAAGCCGACATGGTCCACGAAGCTGCGGTTGTCATCGACGTGGGCATCAACCGGGTGGAAGACAAGACCGCAGAGAAAGGTTACCGGTTGGTGGGCGACGTGGATTTCGATGCCGTGAAAGAGAAGGCATCACTGATCACGCCCGTGCCCGGCGGCGTCGGCCCGATGACCATCGCCATGCTCATGCACAACACCGTCCGCGCCGCGAAACTGCGGCAAGGAATTGCGCAACATGAATTCCTTCTATAGCGGCCGTCTGTGACCGCCGACGTTCTTACGTGATCGTTGGTAGGGCGGGCGGGCCCAGTCTACCGCTGTTAGCAGCATTCAAAGCCATTGCCGATGCACGCAAAGTCTTCAGTGAGGCCGTCAAAGCGGTTATCGGAGCAACACAGTAAGCTAATGTAACTGCCAAGTGTGGGGCGCTGATTCAATGGCAAACTACCGATGGTGTGACCAACGACGCCATGCGCATCGAATCTGGTGTCAGTGACGCCCCAAAAGACTCTGTCCGACCAAGGTGAGCAACTCGTTTGTCTTGCCCGGGTAGGCGTCCTGACCCAGTGCCCAGATGATCGCTCCGCCCAACTGCTTCTGCACCGCGTACTCGCATTTGCTCTTGACCGATTGCGGGTCGTCGTACGTTATCAGTTGTGTGTGCTCTGGGTTGACCAGGAACGGCACCCGGGAGGTACTGTCCCAGACCCTCTTCCATCCGCTGGACATTCTTTGAACCACGTCGGCATACACCAGTTCACGGGCTCCCGAATTGGTCGCATACAGGCTGGTCGAATTGAACTGATAGGCGTAAAAGGGAATCCCGATCAAGAGCTTGTCCCCAGGAAGATTGCGCGACAGATAATACTGAACTGACGCAGCGACGGAGTACCTCTTGTGGCGGTCACCAGCGGACTCGTATAACGGGGCATTGTAACCTGAATGCTGCGACCACGTTCCATGAAAGTCGTAGGTCATCACCCCAAACCAATCAAAGTATTCCTTGAGCTGGTTAATATCCAGCCACTGTCCGTCCCCCGGGGTCGGACGGATCGCCGCCGAAAGCGTCAGGTTGGGATTGACCGCCTTAAGGGTTTTGTGCAACTCGCGCGCCAGCGCTGTGAAATTCGACCGATCGGTTTCATTTTCGGGTCCTTCCCAATCGATATCCACTCCATCGTAATGGTTGCTCGCGCAAAAGGCAGTCAGTTGCTGGACAAAACGCGCCCGCGCCGAAGAATCGTTCGCCACCGCCGAGAAGTTGCCCGATTGACGGCCACCGCCCACTGAAATAACGATCTTTGCGCCGCGCTCGTGCGCGGTTTGCACCAACTTTGGATACACAAAATACGGGGGAACGATCAGCGTTCCGTTCGTCGACGTCCACACGAACGCCTCGGCGATATGGGTCACTTCCGAATAACCCACCATCGTGCAAGGAAATTGGCTCCTGCTCGCTGCGGGATAGTAGCCCACGACGCGGCGCTGCCCCGGTGCCGCGTTGCACATCCGGCCGATCAATGTCGCCCCCAACACCACTAGCTGAATCAGTCTTCGTCGCGCCGAGTAATCAGATTGACGAGCACTCTCCTTCATTATTCCAATCTCGTTCGTTCGACTCTCGCAGACAATATTGTTTTCACGCAACTGTCAATTGTCGAGCGTTGGCTCCGATCGCCGACGAAGATTTTCAGCGTCAGATGGAAGACGAGAAGGAAACGCCGCAAGCCGGCTTGGCAATGATCAGAGTCATCAACAAGAAAATGGCGCAGGGCGCCATCAACGCCGCGCTCACGGATTTCACTGAGGCCGTCAAGGCGGCCATCGGTGCAGCGCTCTGAGGTGGACGACGGCGGATGTGCACGGTCGGGAATACGCGATTCAAATTCATGACTTGTGAGGCAAGTCCGGCAGCTCTTTTGTCGTTATGGCTAGGACTTAGCCGTACACGGACCGCTACTTGCGGGGTGTTTCTGATCCCAAGTGGCGGGGCCCTTAATGCCGGGGCGACCTGCGCCGGGGACATGGCTGCCGAATCCTGAACCGTTCCACTCTGGTTTGTAATGGCCGATGAGATGGTGTTCAGCATAGTGAACCCATTCCTCTGCAATGATAAGAAACCGGCAGCGCAACTGCGAGAGGGTGATGTTTTTCCTAGCGCTAATCTTGCGTGCGTGTTCGGAGAATCGCCGTCGCAGATTGCTTTGACCGGTTGCCTTCCCAATATAGACAAGTTCCCCGGCAAGATAGAATCCGTAAATGCCGGTTTCGGCGGGCATGCTCGAAGGAGGGAAGGCGAGTAGTGGACTCTCTTCAAACCGCTCGATAAGGTGAGTCGGGATGTCCAGCGGGTTGAATTTGTGCGCCGCGAATGGATCTTTCGGAGGTTGAGTTGCCATTTCGTTCTGCTGACTAGTTCTTGTATAAAACGACAGCACTTTCGTAGAGCTTTGCGGTAGATTTGGCACCCCGTCGTACCGATGAGGAGACAATGCTCGCTCCCACGCGCTTTTGTCTTACAATGTGAATATTCTTGGTTGCTAGGTTGTGCCTTCGAGCTAGGTCTGAGAGAATATTGTCGATAGGGATTTCGATCCCCTGCAGGATGGAATTGCCGACGACAATTACCGCATAGCTCTTAGGTTTCAATACGGCGCTCAGAACTTGGCAGAACTTGTCTGTATCGTTGAAATAGCTCACCGCATAGTTCGCCCAGCCGGAGCCACCATAGGTGCCGCGATCAACGTTGATAGAACGAATCTCATCGATCAGCCTTTGTAGTTGAGGATGATTGAAATTCAAGGCTAACGGCTGCATATCGCGAACTGTTTGCCAGTATTTGCCAAAATTCTCGACTTCCAATCGCTTCAGTTCTCTAGGTCTTCGAACGAAGCCAAGCCAGAAAAGCTGCGGTCTTGTATTGCGTATGTAATGATAGTTGTTCAAATAGGGCGGTGATGTGACGACAAGGTCAACCGACTCGCGCTCGATATACTGTCGGGCTTTCATGAAATTGTCGGAAATGACTTGTCCTTCGGGACCCCTGCCGAATTTGTTCATTTCGTCTCTCAGCCAAATGATATCCGATAGCATCGCTTGCAGCTTTGCCATAATCGTCTCCACAACGGGAGCATCCTCCTGCGTCGATTTGCCGACAGCTGGGCGCGACGACAAGCTAGGTTCGTACGAGTAGTTCGAAAGGCTAACCATCACGGAGCCGAATGCCAACGAGAAGAGGTCGCGAATCGGCGGAACGCGAATGGCCCGTATGAACCGCAACGCGCGTAAAATCTTATGCTCAGCGTGTTCACCGAAGAAAGGAATGCGACTCTTGAAATACGTAGGAGGTGACGCCAAGGCATCCCCGTTCGCTCGCCCCTCCATATACGCTTGAAATTTGATGATGCAAGAATTGAACTGAGATGGCGAGACCGCGACAGCCTCCATTTTGGCGCGGGCAGCCAGCGCTGCATACGGATTTATCTCGAAGCCCAAGGCATTATACCCGTGCAGAAGTCCCTCAACAAGGGTCGTACCAACGCCGCAAAAAGGGTCGAGAACTGTGACGCTCCCTGTTTTCTTAGCCAGAATGTAATGAGAGAAAATATCTCTCACGAACTCCGATGAGAAGCCTGCAATCCACGGAACCCATCGGTGAATCGGCCTGCTCTTGTTGTCACCAAATGCAGAGTCAGTGAAGCCACCGTTAAGCTTGGTAACACGCGTAGAAGTGAGAGCCTGATCATTGCCCTGAGCGCCCACAACCAAATAGCTGATCGAATCCTCCCTGGCAACGTTGGCAAGTCGTCGCACTTTACGTCGCTGGATGAGTTTTCGCGATGCTCGCAACATGCCTCCTGTTCTTAGAATAACAACTAGAGGCTCCTTGTGCCAGAAGAATCACCGGTTACGGGAGTTGAAGAGCAGCCGGTAGGCTGGCCTCCCCTGATTCATGGACGCGGAGTTTAGCAAGATGCGGGGATTACAACAAGCTATCAGCTTTCAGCGGTCGGCATTAACCATACAGACAATCGCGGCAGGATGCCGCTCCCACGGAAAAACAACGAAATCACATGACCAGGTCTCAATGCGCGATGCCGCCATCGCCGCCGCCGAAGCGAAATCGGCGCGGGCTAGGAAACCGAGAACCTCCCACGCCAAGAGCGAGGATGAAATGCTCTGGCGTTCCATGGTTAACCGGGCCTTCCTCCCAAACCTTGTTATGACTGCAATTGCAGGATTGACGCGGGACCTTCCTTCACAGTAGTCTCCCGTCTCGGAGAAGCCAAGACGCTTCAACTCAGCTTGGTGCCCTGCTAGGTTGAGCCACTTCCAAGTCATCGAATAGCCGTAAGCGGCGCACGCCGGATGGCTGGTGACCGTCCGGCAGTTGTTCGGATCGCAACTCGGTCGGTACTGGCCCCGAAAGGTTTTCGGGGAAGCGAGGTCCAGTACCAGTTGAGGTGAGTAGATGCGAGACGAACAACAAAGTCTTTGCCTCACCAACTCCAGTTGGAAGGCGACTTCTAATGACTCGCTCAACCGACATTTCCTCAGCTTGCTAGTTGTCTCGATGATCCCGGTAACACTACGAACGCGAAGTGCCGTAGCGAGAACGAGTTGACATGCCAAAATTGAGAGGACTGTTTTCGGCCTGTCCCAAGACCGGCAGGATTGTCGGATTCAAGTCGACATCGCCCCTGTTGCGCTGGTTGTTTCCCGTTTTTGGATTCATCGCGTTGCTGTGGTACCTGATTCGCGTTCTCCCGAAACCGAGCCGGGCGATGTATCCTTGCCAGCGGATTGCCGCTCCGCTGGCCTCGGGATTCGTCGGTTATTTGCTGACCTTTCCGGTCGCAGTATTGGCTTGTCGCAAGGCACACCGGCACTTGCGGGTTGCGCGCTACTGGCTGGCGGCTTTCGGCTTTGTCGCGGCAGTGATTGCAATCGTGATGAGCTTGAGGTTCTCTTCCGACGAGGCGCACGCCTGGATCGCTGCGGCTGATCCAAACCAGCCGATTGGCCAAGCGTACGGTATCCATCCGGGACGCGTGGTCTGGGTGCATGCACCGGAGGCAACGCGTTGGCCCGGACCGACGGCGGGCGAGGTTTTTTATCCCGGGTCCAACATCTATTGGTTCGCTACCAACAACACCGACCAAGCGACCGTCGCGCGCATGATGGCGCAAGGGCTGCGCGAGTTGACGGGCCAACAGACCGTTTCCGGCGCTTGGAATGCCGTGTTCACGCACTTCAATGTCACGCACCACAGTCAGACCAATGGCTACCTGCCCGGCGAAAAAATCATGATCAAGTTGAATTTTACAACGACATTCCGTGGTTCATGTTACACGACACCCACTCCGGGCCGCCGCGTGTACGATTGGATGGACGGCAATTCTTACGTCTGGAACGGCGCCGCCAACTCGCCGCAGATGGTCCACGCGTTACTGAGTCAACTGATCTATGAAGTCGGCATTCCGCAAACCAACATTACGGTCGGCGATCCGTGCTGTCTATTCGCCAACTACCTCTACGAGCCGCTCACCAATGATTTCCCCAACGTGCGTTATTTGGATCTAATCGGGTTGAGCAATCGCACCGCCGTCGCTTTTTCCAGCGTGCCGTTTAACTGGAGCGGCCCGCCCAGCGATACCACGAATCAGGACTGGGTGCCTTCCTCCTACGCCTCGGCCAACTACTTGATTAACTGCGCGGTTCTGAAGACCAGCAGCGCAGGTGTTACGCTGTGCGGCAAGAACCATTATGGGTCGTTGAGCCGCACGCCCATTGACGCTGGCTACTATGACTTGCACCAGAGCCTGCCGTACATTGTGACGGGCATGGGTAAGTACCGTGCCATCGTCGATCTGATGGGCCACCCGGATATTGGCGGAAAAACACTGATCTGTTTCCTGGATGCGCTTTATGCTGGCCGATCCTGGAATGGCATCACACAGAAATGGTCGTTGCCACCGTTCGGCGATGGAGCCGGCGGCAGCCGGAGCAATTGGCCCTCGAGTATCTTCATGTCGGAAGACCCGGTGGCGATTGACTCGGTCGGTTACGATTTCCTGGCGGCGGAATGGCCGGATGACGTGCTGGCTGCCAATTTGCAGGGAGGCGCCGAAGATTACCTGCACGAGGCGGCACTGGCGGACAATCCGCCTTCCGGCACGATCTACCGGCCCAGCGGCCAGCGCTTGTCGAGCTTGGGTGTTCACGAGCACTGGAACAACGCATCTGACAAGCAGTACTCTCGCAACCTCGGGACAGGTAGCGGTATCGAACTCGTGTATTCGTATATCCCTCCGACGAACTTCCTCATGGATGGAGCCGTCGACAGCATCGGTTACCGAATCGCTACCAACGGCGCCATGAGTCTCTTTGCCGCGGTGCATGGCGCTACGCTTTATGTCGCAGCGCGCTCCGCCGGCACCAACGGCCCCAATGACCACTTCGTCTTCGTCAATGAAGCTCTCAGCCCCCTCGGTCCCGCCCCCTGGTCCAAGTCCGGTCAGGTGGCATTCGACATATTCAACAAACCGTATCTCGGTCAGAAGGGAACCACGAACGTGATCAGTTGGTCGAATGGCGGGGCGTCCTCCACCTGCGCTGCGGCTGCATCCACCAATGGCTACATGGAAGGCACAATCGACCTGGTTCAAGCTTTCGGCACTGTACCGCAGACCTTGTACATCGCGTTCGCAGCTTATGCGGTCGGCAATGGCGGCGGACTCGCCTCCGCATGCCAGGTTCCGGCGGGCAATGGCAATGGCACCATCGAGAGCAATGAATTCATCGCCGTGCCCACGGCTGTGATCGGCGACGAAGATCTTGATGGCACGCTGGACAGCCTCGACCCGACTCGCGAGTTCAGGGTGCGAAATGCTGCGCCGACCGTAGGCGGTTTCGCGTTGAATTGGCCGAGCATCCCGGCGCACATCTATCGGGTGTATTACACCGACGATCTCACGCAGGAATTCCAGTTGCTCTCAGGTGATCTCCTGGCCGCGCAGCGTCAGTTCAGCATGGCGTACACGAACAACACGACGAGTACTCACCGGTTTTACCGCATCCATCTTGCGCCGTAAGCGGCAAGCGCCACTGGAAGAACCGCAGTGTCTACGAGAAATCCTTCACCAGACTGATGCGTGATTTGAGGATGGAGGAAGCGAAGAATTCAGAGGTTTGGAACAGAAGATAACGAAGGAAACAAAGGAGTTCGGCTTCGTTCTGAACGCTGACGGTTGAAAGCTTACCCTACCACGTCTGTTCTTGCTGAGTCGTGACGGCGCCGGCACGTTTGGCGGCGGGGAGATAAGCCTGTTCAGTATAATCGCGGACCATGCGGGCCGTTGAAAACCGGGGGACGACCGTCGCGATCGAAGCCTTCATCATCTTGATCCAGCCGGTAGGTACATCGTTGCTGTCGCGTTCGTAAAAGAGCGGCACAATCTTCTTCTCAAGAATATCGTAGAGCGACTGGCTGTCTTCGGCGTCTTGTTGCTCGACGTTCGCATTATCGTGAGCATTGCCAATCGTCCAACCGGCGCCCGCGTTTCGGACTTCGCACCACCAGCCATCCGCTACGGAGAAATTGATGCCGCCGTTGACAGGCGCCTTCATCCCGCTGGTACCGCTGGCTTCGAGTGGACGCCGCGGATTATTCAGCCAGACGTCGACGCCTTGCACCAACATTCGGGCGACTCGCATGTTGTAGTTTTCGACGAACAGGATGTGGCCGCGGAGATCACTGTATCGGGAAATCTCGAAAATATGGCGGATAAGTTCCTGGCCGGGTTTGTCAGCGGGATGGGCTTTGCCGGCGAAAATGATTTGAACGGGGCGCTCGGGATTCTTGAGAATCGAACGCAGGCGGTCAGTGTTTCGAAGCAACAGGTCGGCGCGTTTGTAAGTGGCAAATCGTCGCGCAAAACCGATGGTGAGCACTTGCGGATCCAACAACTGCTCGACACTGCGCAGGTCGTCGGGCGAGGCGCCGTGGCGCGCGAGGTGGGTGCGTTCGCGACCGCGAACAAAGCGAATCAGGTTTTCTTTCTGGAGGTTGTGGACGTCCCACAATTCCTTGTCGGGAATGTTGGCGACGCCGCGTTTCCAGAAGATGTCATCCATGAGATTGTCACGCCAGGCGGGCGTGAGATATTTGTCGTACATCTCGGCCATCTGGAATCCCATCCACGTCTGGGTATGAATGCCGTTGGTAATCGCTTGAATGGGGTTTTCGCCCGGCTTTAGCCCCTTGAATACGTGACGCCACATGTCGTTGCTGACTTTGCCGTGGAGTTGGCTGACGCCGTTGCAGAAGGTCGAAAGATGAATCGCCAGCACGGTGAGGCTGAACTGCTGATTCGTCTGGCCGGGGGAGGAGAGACCGAGATCGATAAGCTTGTCGGGTTTGACACCGAGTTCGTCGCAGCAACGTTTGAAGTACTTGCGGATGAGAGCGGTATCGAATGCCTCATTGCCGGCCGGCACCGGCGTATGGGTGGTAAAGACCGAGTTCTTGGCAACCTCGCGGCTGGCGTCGGCAAAACTCACGCCGCCTTTGATGAGGCTGCGCATGCGTTCGAGGGCGAGGAAAGCGCAGTGACCTTCATTCATGTGCCAGCAGGCCGGTTCTATGCCCAACGCCTGCAAAGCGCGCACGCCGCCAACGCCGATGACGATCTCCTGGCAAATCCGCATCTCACGCCCGCTGACGTAAAGCTGGCCGGTGATCGGGCGGTCGGCAGGATTGTTCTTCGTGGTATCGGTATCGAGCAGCAGCACGGGGACGCGACCGACCTGGGCCACCCAGACGCGGGCGAACACTTCCCGGTCGGGGAAATCAACACTGACTGTGAGATGCCGTCCATTGTCACCCAGCAGCGGGAGAATCGGCAAACGCGAGAAATCGTAGGCGGGGTAAAAATGTTGCTGGCGTCCATCCGGCTCGATTTCCTGCACGAAATAGCCATTTTTGTACAAAGGACCAATGCCGATGAAAGGCAATCCCAAATCGCTGGCGGACTTGCAGTGGTCGCCCGAGAGCACGCCAAGGCCGCCTGAATAAGTGTGAAGGCACTCGTGAAATCCAAATTCGGTTGAGAAATAAACAAACGGGCCGCCTTGATAGCCGGAATGGTTTTTGGCGAACCAGGTATCGTTGAGAGATTTCATGTACGTGTCGAACTCGCGAAGCACCGACTTGTACATGGTCAGGAATACATCATCTTCCAGCAGGGATTCCCAATGACTGGGCTCGATATTGATGAGCAACTCGACGGGGTTGCGGTAGATGGCCCACAAACCGGGCTGGATATGGGCGAACATCCGACGCGCCGGCGGATTCCAGGTCCACCACAGGTTGTAAGCCAGTTCGCCGAGGCGTGAAACTTCTTTCGGCAATTCAATGTCCGCCATCGGAACTGTGTGGAATTTTAAGGGCGCTTTATCCATAAATTCTAATTTGCCGCGGATTCAGGGCAGGAACCGTGCCGTGCTAGGAATTTGGCGGGGAATTCTCGCTGGCGGCGATCAAACTATCCACATTCACGCCGCGCAGTTCGAAAAGGCGGCGAACCGCGTCGTCGATCAGGTTGTTGGGACAAGAGGCGCCGGCGGTAATGCCAATGTAAAGATTGCCGTTTGGCAGCCAATTCTCGGTAAGAACTTCCTCCTGTTTGTGGAGGTTGAAATGCAGAATGGATTTGTCGGAAAGAATCTTGCTGGCGTTGCGAATGAAAAAGGTCGGCATACGTCCTTCGCTCATTTCCGCCAGATGTGAAGTGTTACTGGAATTGTACCCACCGACGACGATCATCATGTCAAGCCGTTCCTGCAACAGATGGATTAGCGCGTCCTGTCGTTCCTGTGTGGCGCCGCAAATGGTATCAAACATCCGATAATGCTTGTCGATTTCCGCCGCCCCGTGCCGGTCGATCATGGCTTGCCGCAAACGGCGTTGAATTTCCTCGGTCTCGCTGCGCAGCATGGTGGTTTGGTTGGCCACGCCGATGGATTCCAAATGCAAATCCGGATCGAAACCGGGCGAGTGGGCGCGGGCAAATTTCGCGAGGAATTCCGCCTTGTTGCCGCCGTGACGGATGTAATTGCAGACGTACTCCGTTTCTGGCAGGTTGAGCACGACGAGATAATGCCCGCCGCCGTTGGCTGTGGCGCGCGAGCTTGTGGCCTTGGTTTCTTCGTGCTTCGATTTGCCGTGGATGATGGAGGTGAACTGTTCCTTGGCATTTTGGGTGACACGCTTCCAAACGCTCATCACGTCGCCGCACGTGGTGTCCACGAGTTGGCAACCCTTGGCCTTCAGCTTGTCCATCGTGGCGACTTCCGCCCCGAAGGCCGGAATGATGACCACGTCGTCTTCCTTGAGGTCGTCGATGCTGGCGCTCTTGATGGGGCCGGAAAGAAACTTGATGCCCATCGCGATGAGTTGCTCGTTGACTTCCGGGTTGTGAATGATTTCGCCCAGAATGTAGATGGGCTGGTTGGGGAACACCCGCCGTGCGGCGTAGGCGAGGTCGATCGCTCGCTCGACCCCGTAACAAAAGCCGAATTCTTTCGCCAGACGCACGCGCAATCCGGCGGCCTGAAATTCGCCGCCGCGTTGCCGCAGTTTCTCCACAATCTGGCTGCGGTAATGCAGTTCCACTTGTTCGCGAACGGCCTCCATAATGTCGGGCCGACGCAAATTGACACGTTTCGGTTTCGGCGCTTCTGCGACGCTGGGAATACTCATTTCGAGGATTTAATACTGTAAATACATCGCAAGTTCAACCAAAACCCTGCCGAGTCAAGAACGTCGCGCCGGCGAGTATTTCGAATCATCTTCGTGCCTGACAAGATTGGCGCAGTGTGTTAGACTTAGCGGCCCTTTATGGAATGGATCCACCAGGCCGTCGATTTGTTTCTGCATTTGGACAAGCATTTGAACGATGCGATGATCCAACATGGTACGGCATGGACCTATCTGGTTTTATTTGCGATCATTTTTTCCGAGACAGGTTTTGTAGTGACGCCGTTTTTACCGGGGGATTCGCTGTTGTTTGCCGCAGGCGCATTGGCCGCCACACCAGAAAGTCCCATGAGCGTGGGATGGTTGTTCGTTTTGCTGACCTTGGCAGCGGTCGGCGGGAATACGACCAATTATTCGGTGGGCCGCCTTTTCGGGGACAAGTTGTCCGTAAAATTCCCACGAATCATCAAGCCGAAGTACTTGGCCAAGACGCATGCGTTTTACGAGAAGTACGGTGGTGAGACGATTATCATCACGCGGTTCGTGCCAATTGTGCGGACGTTTGCGCCATTCGTAGCCGGGATTGGCCACATGAAATATCTGAAGTTCACCGCCTATAATGTCGCCGGCGGTGTATTATGGGTCGCGGCATTGCTGTACGGCGGCTATTGGTTTGGTGGATTGAGATTCGTGAAGGAGCATTTTGCGATTGTCGAACTGGCGATTATTTTCATTTCGATATTGCCGATGATTATCGAATTTGTCCGCTACCGGTTGGAAACGAAAACGGCATAATTTTCCTGTTTGTCGTGTGGCTGAAGTTGTGATTAAGTGCCGTCAGCGTGTCGGGGTGTAGCGCAGCTTGGCTAGCGCGCTTGGTTCGGGACCAAGAGGTCGCGGGTTCAAATCCCGCCGCCCCGACCACTTTGCCATTTGCGACAATCCGAGGCAACCTGCGAAAACTGCGAGTTAGAACCGCTAACAAAACTGTAGTCGCAGGTTTACCCGCCTGTGGCAGCGCCGTAGGCGACCAGGGCTTCAGCCTGCGCGGGAGCTTTTAAAGGGCAAAGGGTAACCCCCGAGTTTGGGTACCATCTGAGAAACCTTTAGACGGGGGGAGGTTGCCTGCGCAGGAAATCGTCCGCCCGCTGCCAATCGAAAGTTGTTTATGGCGCCTTCGGATCGTCAGAGCGAACGATAATATTCCTGAGAACAAGCCGGTAGACGCCTCTGGAAACGCCACTAACCGGTTCACCATCCGTAGTAACAACCTCTGTCAAATCCGAGACTGTCCTTTCAGGATGGGAGCTGGTTCCCCTTTCAGTCACGAACTGGTAAACCTGCAAGTGATAGACGTTCCCCTTGTCGTCCTTCGCTTCAAAACTTCGGACAAATTCTCTCATGCTGGACAGTATACAGGAAACTCACCCCTTTTTGGTAGTGGCGTCTGCTTCGCCATGGAAAATGTCCGCACCTTACGTCGAATTAACAGCATATCAAGATGCATGACCGTTGGAGGCGAAGGTCCGCTAAGTTGATGCAATCGGAGCATTTCGTTCTGACGTTTCTTAGGGATTTGGTTCCAGATAGGGTTGCGAACTAGCCTACCCGAAACCGACATCCAGTGCGGATAATCAGGATGTGAAAGAACGCGTGTTACGCTATTTCGAATTTCCTCGGTCGTGTGCAAATGGGAAATGGCACCCAAGAGCTCCGGAGACAGTCTTAACGACGACTCCAGAGTTCGTTCCTGGGTCGCAATCTGCGCCGATTGAAGCTGGCTCGCCGCGTTCGACGCGGCTTGCTGCGACGAGCCTATCGAGGGTTTCTCGGAACGACCTTCTTAAAAAAGTCTCGCGCCTTTCGCCAAACCTGCGTGACAAATCCCTCCGTGTCCAACTCCATCTCGTAAGAGGAAATTAGCGGAATAATTGGCAGAGTTACCTTGAGTTTGGCGGACGCGCTCTTGCCGGGCTCGTCGAGTTTACCACGAATTTCAGTGAGCAACCGGAGCATTTCCTGAGGGACATCCGCCGGCTTTTTCTCTTCTATCTTGGCTACGGCATCCGCAACTTCGGTAATGAGGACTCCAGCCTCTGCCTCTGGTATCTCGTCCGTTCTGACCCCTCCGGCTAGCAATTCGGCGTATTCCTGCTCCAGCTTGCGAAGGCGTGGAGTCAGGTCACGTTTGATCTGCTGGCGGAGTGCGATCTTCTGGCTAATGCCATCCGCGAGTGAGATTGCTTTTTCAAATTCATGGAGCTTCTCGTATTCGATGTCGAGGAGCTCCTCTAGTTGCCCGAGGCGTTTGAGATTAAATCGCTGTGTTGGCATAGTCTCCTCATTTTTTGAAGTGCGTGAGTCTCCCGACTGAATGGTAGTCGCCCCAGTTCTCGCCCGCTCAAGAATTTCGTCGATGGCAGCGACAGAAGCTCTGGCTAGGTCGGGAAGCCTCGAATAATAAGCCATTGGATAGCCGTTCTCATGTGGAATAGGAACTTCTAGCGGAAGGATTTCTTCATCGGGCAGCCGGGGAAACAAACCTTTCCCGACAAGCTCAATAGAGACGCTCCCCAACCACGCGTACCGTTTCGCATAAAGTGGATCACCTGGTTGCCCTTGCCATGAAAATTCAAACAATGCATCCAGCCAGAGCCCTTCACTCGGGCTCCTATCCCGCGAGAAACCGGACTGCCAGTTTCGCCAAAGGGACACGGCGACATTTGCCGGCAACTGATACAAGAGGCTCATGCCATCACGTACAAGTTCTGTCAATTCAGGAACTGGCAAAGGGCGCGATTCGTTGGAATCGTGCAATTTCGGATGAAGCGTGAATTGGCGAAACAATCCAAAGCGAAGCGCGAACGGTTCTCCAACGCTGTTGCACATTGGCTTGCCCTCAGCATCGCGAATGGGAAACGCCCCGAATAACGGGTGACCTTCAGGAGTGAACAACTGGGACATCTCTCGTGACAGGCCACCTCTTGACTGGATCATCCTGTAGCCTTGGAGAAACGCACGATTGACAGAATCTCGCGCATGCGCCGGGACGCGTGTCTGAACCAGTACACATTCAAGCGGCCGGCGTTCATCGACAATTCGCTCAAAGCGGGTCCGAAGCCTTGCCCATTTCTCTTGCCAGTTTGCCGGTGCCGTTGATTGGTGCGGCAAATACCAATCTGTAGTCCTCTGAACGAGCCCATAGAACTTCGTGCCTGCTGGAACGTTGGTTCCATCCTCATAGGGCTCTTGCTTCGTCATGGTCTCACCTAGTAACGACCGACGATATTCACATACTCGAAAATCTGACAAAGGAAAAGCTCGGAGTAACAGGCAAAGATGCGTGTGCAACCGCGCGAAGAATGAACGGGCGGGACGCCCGTTCCACTACCGAACTTGCTCCCAAGCGTGGTAAGAACTGCGGACGAGCGGGCCGGATTGGACGTGGCGGAAACCGAGAGCGAGCGCCGCAGCGCGCAACTCGGCAAACTCGGTTGGCGGCAGGTAGCGTTGAACCGGCAACTCATTTGGCGAAGGCTGCAAATACTGGCCGAGGGTGAGAATGTCGCATCCATGCGCCCGAAGATCGCGAGCCACAGCGAGGACTTCTTCGTTGGTCTCACCAAGACCGAGCATCAACCCGGATTTTGTCAGCAGGTCGGGTAGAACTTCCTTGGCGAGCGAAAGCACGTCCAGAGACCGTTCGTACACCGAGCCCGGCCGAACCGGTTTGTACAAACGCGGCACGGTTTCGACGTTGTGCGCCAGCACCCTTAACGGCGCATTCGCCACACGAGCAATGCAGTCTCGTTCGCCTCGAAAATCGGGGATTAAAGCCTCGATGCCACACGCTGGACGCCGTCGGTGGATCGCCTCGATGGTCGCCGCAAAATGCGTCGAACCTTGGTCCGGCAGATCGTCGCGGTCGACGGACGTGAGCACGACGTAATCCAATCCAAGAACTTCGACTGCGGACGCAACACGCTCCGGTTCCGCCGGGTCGAGCGGCCCGGGCTTGCCCTTTCCCACCGCGCAGAAATGGCAGCGTCGCGTGCAGACGTCGCCCATCAGCATGAACGTCGCCGCGCCGTGGCTCCAGCACTCGCCCATGTTCGGGCATTTGGCCTCTTCACAAACGGTGCGGAGTTTGAATTCGCCGAGGACGTTCTTGAGATGAATGTAGCGTTCACCACCGGGCGTGCGTTGTCGGATCCACTCGGGATGGCGCAAACGCGACACAGTCTGGTTGGCGACCATGGTGTCCTGCATTTGCGGCAGGTTAGCTCAGGAAGGGAATTTTGTCACGTCGCGGGCCCGTATTTTTGAGTTGAGTTAAACGGCGCCGGGCGTTCTACTGTCTAACGGCGAGTGCCTTTTGCCCCGTGGAATTGCGGGTGTGTCAGAGGTAGGCAACGGGAGGCGAAGTGCGGGGAAATAAATGAGTAGTGCCAGTAGATTTCGTTTGACTGTTTTCGAGGCGGTTCTCTTCTTGATGGTGCTGGCCATAGGCTGGGCAGCGCTACGGGCTTTCCGCATGGCCCGGCAGGTCGAGAATATCCCGGTCACATTTCAACAGATGCCCGACGGGTATATTCGCATCGCCAACCAGATCGAACCCAGCGTCAATAATCTCAATGAAATCCTCGCCCGCTTCGCGGCGCATCGAGAACGCGCCGACTGGGATCGTTTCCAGCGCCAGAGCCAGGATGTAAAGAAATGGATCGCCGAAGAGAAAAACTCCTCGATCAAGACGAAAGTGACCATGCTGCAACCAGTACAGGTCACCACCGATATCAGCTCGCTGCTTGACCAGATCGACGTGGCATTCGACGCGTATGTTTCAGAAGCGTGGAAGGCCACCAACAATGGAGCGCCCGGTGATCCAGCCAACCCGACGCCCGTGAATCTGGAAAAGGTCCGTCTGCAGTCGCGGCAGTTGCTGGCTTTGGCCAATCAAGCTCGTGCCCAAGGTCAGGCCATCCAGATCTTCCTCTCCGGCTCGAAATCGTGGTTCCCATGGTTGAAGCAGGTCTTAATTGGTTCGTTGCTGATCCTGGTGGCTATCGGCCTCTGGCTTACCATTCTCGTGTATCGCCGGGTGGTATCGCCACTGCGGCAGAAGCTCGTCGAAAGTGATACGATTATCGAACGCCAACAAAAGCTGGCGCATTTTGGCGAACTGGCCGCCGGCGTGGCCCACGAGATCCGCAATCCACTTACCGCCATCCGCGCCCGGCTGTTCACCTTGCAGAAGACACTGGCCGCCGGCACACCGGCCCACGAAGACACGGTGGTCATTCGCAATGAAATCGATCGCCTGAATCGGATCGTAACAGATTTCCTCCAATTGGCCCGTCCCGCGGAGCCACGCGTGGTGCCCGTTGCGGCGGAGCCATTGTTGTCCGAGGTGCGTCAATTGTTCGTGCCACAGTGTGAAAAACAACGGATCGAGTTGAAAGTGGAAACGACCGATGGCGCGCGTCTTCTGGCCGATCCCCAGCAGATGAAACAGGTGTTGATCAATTTAATCCAGAACGCTGCCGACAGCATAGAAATGGACGGCAAGATTACCTTGCGGGCCCGGCCCGACAAAGCCCTCCTCGCCAAGAATGCCTGCAACACTGTCGTGATTGAAGTCGAAGATACGGGGCCGGGGATTCCTCCGGCGGTGCAGCGGCGCCTATTCGATCCGTTTTTCAGCACAAAAGAAGGGGGCACCGGCCTCGGCCTGTCAATTGCTGCACAAATCGTTAACAATCATGGAGGGAAATTGGAATTTCAGACGCAGTCGAGCGCGGGGACCAGATTCGCCATAGTCCTGCCTGCCGCGCCCGCACCGACATGAAAACCCGTCCGAACATCCTGATCATTGAAGACGACTCCTCGCTGGCGTGGTCGCTGAAACACGTGCTGCAGGTCGAGGGCTACAACGTCGAGACGGCGTTCAACGCGGACGAGGGATTGGAGCGGGCGAAGGGCAACTCGTTCGATGTGGTGGTGACCGACCTGCAACTCCCCGGATTTGCCTCACTGGACGACAAAGCCGGACTCGAACTCATAAACCGGGTCCGCGCTGCCAAACCGCAACTGCCGATCATTTTGATGACTGCGCATCACACCACGGACATCGCGATCGAGGCCACCAAGCTCGGCGCCTACGACTACTTGCTCAAGCCGTTCGATCCCGGCGAGTTGTTGGACATGATCGATAAAGCGATGGCCAGCAGCCGGTTGGTTTCCGAGCCCGTGGAACTGGGAGATACCAACGCTCCGACCGACGCGATCGTCGGCAACAGCCGGGCCATCCAGATCGTTTACAAGGAGATTGGCCGTCTCACGTCCAAACCTGTGACGGTTCTCATTCGAGGTGAAACCGGAACGGGCAAGGAACTGGTAGCCCGCGCGCTTTACCAACACAGCGACCGCGCCCAGCAACCGTTCATCGTCGTGAATTGCGTGGCCATTCCGGAGACATTGTTGGAGAGCGAGCTTTTCGGCCACGAGCAGGGTGCGTTCACGGGCGCGACGGCGCGACGCATTGGCCGGTTCGAACAAGCCAATAAGGGCACGCTCTTCCTCGACGAAATCGGCGACATGACCATGAGCACGCAGGCGAAACTGCTGCGCGTCTTGCAGGAAAAAACGATTCAACGCCTCGGCGCTAAAGAAACGATCCCCGTCAACGTCCGCATCATCGCCGCCACGCATCGCGATCTGGAGACGGCCATGCGCGAGAGCGAATTCCGTGAAGATCTCTATTATCGTCTCAACGTCGCGGTCATTACCGTACCCCCCTTGCGCGAGCGACGTGAAGACATTCCGGCCCTGGTGCGCCATTTTCTCCAACGCTACGGTGCCGAGCTGGGGTCGCCCAACGCGTCGATGGCGCCCGATGCCCTCAATTTTCTCCAGCAACAGCCGTGGCCGGGCAATGTGCGCGAACTGGAGAACGTTGTGCGGAAGGCCTTGCTGCTGGCGCGCGGGTTTACCATCGGACCGCAGGAAGTACAAGCCGCGCTGGCGCAGACCAAGCTCCCACGCCCGGCGCTCAACCAGACGTTGGCTGGCTACATCTCGGATCTTCTCAACCGCGCCGTCCGCGGCGAACTGGAAAACGTTTCCGATGCGGTGACTGAAGCGACCGAGCGGGAATTATACGCGCAGGCCATTCAACTTGCCCAGGGCAACCAGGTCCGCGCTGCCAAATGGCTTGGCGTCTCGCGTCCCACCATGCGGGAAAAGCTGATCCTTTATGGCCTGCATACAAAGCGCGACACGCCGGCAGAGTAATTGGGTCTGAATCGGAACCGCTGACGGTTCCCTGCGGAAGGAACGTCGATGCGTTCCGCTCCGAGCTTCCAACTTTCGCACTTTCCCTATCGACATGTCCGGGCTCTTTGTGTATCAAGACATAGAGCGCTTAACAAAACCGATTTCCGTGTAGCCGCATCGTTGCCGCAAATGACTGCGGCGTCTCCTTTGACTCGGCTTACGGGTGCGTGGACAGGGGAAGGTCGTACGTAGCCGCACCCTTTATGGGTGCGCGGGCAGGACGCAGCCGTGAAGCCTGCGGCAACAGCGGGTCGGCAAATTCGCACGGGCTCAAGCCTGCGACTACAGTTTTGTCAGCGGCCCTTAAGAGAGCTAGGAGGGAGCCATGCTTGCAAAAGTCCATTCTGCGGCGGTTCTTGGCATCGACTCGTATCCCATCGAAATCGAAGTCAATGCGGGTTGGGGACAACCCGCGGTCATCATTGTCGGCCTGCCCGATGCCGCGGTGAAAGAATCGCGCGACCGGGTCAAGACCGCCATCGAAAACAGCGGCTTCAAATACGTCATGGGACGGACCACGATCAATCTCGCGCCCGCCGACGTGAAGAAGGAAGGTCCGAGCTTCGATCTGCCCATCGCCATCGGCATTTTGGCGGTCAGCGAGCAGATTATGCCCGAGAACCTCGACGAGTTTTCGATTGTCGGTGAACTGGCCTTAAGCGGCGAAGTCCGCAGTGTCAACGGTGTGTTGCCCATCGCGATTTGCGCTCGCGCGGAGAAGAAGCGCGGCTTGATTGTGCCCGTCGATAACGCGCCCGAGGCGGCGGTAGTCCAGGGGATTGACGTCTATCCCGCCCGCAAGCTTCGCGAAATTGCGGAATTCCTTGGCGGCAAGCGAACGCTGGAGCCGCTCCGCGAGAATCCCAAGCTGCTTTTTCAGCAACAACGCAATTACGACGTCGATTTCGTGGATGTGAAAGGTCAGGAGCACGTCAAGCGTGCTCTGGAAGTCGCGGCAGCGGGAGGCCATAACATGCTGATGATCGGTCCACCCGGCAGTGGCAAGACCTTGCTGGCGAAACGCGTGCCGACCATCATGCCGCAAACCACGCTCGATGAAGCGCTGGAGACCACCAAGATTCACAGCATCATGGGATTGTTGCCGAAAGGACAGGCGCTCGTTGCGACGCGTCCGTTCCGCGCACCACATCACACGACAAGCAATGCCGGGTTGCTGGGCGGCACAGCCAATCTTACTCCGGGCGAAATCAGCTTGGCGCATAACGGCGTACTGTTCCTCGATGAATTACCGGAGTTCCATCGCGACGTATTGGAAGCGCTTCGCGAGCCGCTAGAGGAAGGTCGTGTGGTAATCTCCCGCGCTTCCGGCACGATGACGTTTCCTGCCAATTTCATGCTCGTCGCCGCGATGAACCCGTGTCCCTGCGGATTCTATGGGGATCCGAAGCGCGAATGTCGGTGTTCACCCAACATGATCACCAAGTATCGCAACAAGATTTCCGGGCCGTTGCTCGACCGCATCGATATCCACGTCGAAGTCCCGTCGGTGAAGTATAAGGAAATGGCTGGCGAGGCGACCGGCGAGTCGTCGGACAGGATTCGGACGCGGGTTGAAGATGCGCGGGTCGTTCAACGTTACCGGTTCGGGAACACGAATTCACGTATGACACCAAGGCAGATCAAGGAGTTCTGTCAGCTCGACGAGGAGTGCCAGCAGTTGCTAAAGATGGCGATGACGGAATTGAATCTGAGCGCTCGCGCCTACGATCGGATTCTCAAGGTCTCACGCACGATTGCCGACCTCGACCACTCCGAGCGCATCCAATCCCAGCACATTTCCGAAGCGATTCAGTACCGTTCCTTGGATCGGCAACTGTGGGTGTAAAGCATGAATTATAGAATAACGCGATCTGATCCTGGTCAGCACGCATTCTCCGAGCACGACAACCATGCTTGTGGAGAATCCAGAATTGGACAATGTGTCAATAGTAAAGAGTTGACCCCCTTCACATGAGAACACTCATACGTTTCATAATAATTAGTTTAATGCTAGGGATCCCGCCTCGTCTGTTTGGCGATGCAACAGATTTTCCGAAGTTGGAAGAGGCATATCTAGCCGAAATGACTAATTTGGATTCGATGAGTTTCTCAAATCGAGTCCGAGGCTACGCGGATATGGAAACCGCAGTACAATCAATGGCGACTCCTCTGTTAAGCCAACCCGCAGACCGATCGATACAAGCGAGTGATAAAAGAACCGTGGGATTCGTTTATTCCGTTTATATCTCAGATATTTCTTTCTTAGAAACCTCGATAGCGCACAATCAGGAAACGGCAGCAGCTATCCAAAGCCTAAAACACCGTATTTATTCCCTGCTTAGCGCATTTCCGCTAGCCGTTCACTCGACCCAGTATGAGCGGAGGTTGTTAGGGATTGCTCTTGCCCACGGTATCAGAACCATCCCCGATGATACACGTGCAATACTGGTGAGGTTTCGCACGGCACACGGAACTGCGGATGGGCTCCCAATATTGATCGCCTTGTCTGAGCTAGGAGATGCAAGAGCGAACAAATTACTGAAGGCAGATGGGAACGTCGACCGGAAGGAAGCGCAGTCTCTAGAGACAATGATTCAGACGATATGTAAGGGCGGCGCAAAGAAACGAAGAACTCAACCGACTCAATAAGCAAACCCGGACCTTCGCTGCTTAGTGCCTATCCTAAGTACCATCATTCTCAAAACTAAGATAACAACAAAGAAAAACCGGGAAGACCCAAACAGATTGATTTGTCGGTAATGGGTCACTGCTGTCCACGAGAAGACCGGCGATAACAAGCGATGAAAACGGGATGTATCTTGGCAATTCTGGTGGTGTCGTCCCGGCTGCTGTTGGGCATGGACGCCTTCGCGTTCTACAACCCGACCACGGGAAGGTGGCTGAGTAGGGATCCGATTGAAGAAGAAGGCGGGAGAAACCTCTACGCGTTCGTTGCCAATATACCCGTCTCGCAAGTCGATATCCAAGGGCTTGCTGGTTGCTGCGGGGGCAAGAGCTTCAGCCGTTATGAATGCTGTCGAAAAGGGAATATTTACAAGCAACTGGAGGAATTTGGAACTGGCGTCAAGACTTGTACGCACAAGGCGATAAACTACCCGTCCATAGATCATGCTTGGCTGGAAAGCCCAATGGGGAATATTGATGTGGTCGCCTATCCCACCGGAAAGACTGGGGGCATTTTGGGATCTTGGGGCATCATTGGTGACGCGGCAGGTTACGTGTCGCTGCCCTCAAAGGATTGTTCGGAAATAAAGGTTAGTCGTTGTTCTGTTGATGTGGAACTATTCAAGGCTCAATTGAAAGAGCTCATGAATGCATACAAATCGGGGGCTGAGAAGTGGTGGTACGTTCTGGGGAGCCATGATTGCGTTAACTTTGTGAACGAGCTTAAAGATCAGTCGCTAAAAACCGCATTTTATCTTACACCGTCGGATTAATTTTGTTCAGCTAATCGTTATAGTGTCGAGGGCATTAACCATATGACAGTCTCAAATTACGGATTCCTTATCATTGCCGGAACATGTGCATTAGGAGTGTTTTGGATTTTCTCGGAAATTGCTGAAAAATCTAAGTCAGCAATTCGACTAACGCTCGGAATCACCTTCAGCGTGTTATTGGCGATGTCTGTGACTGTCTTGCGAGACTTTACTGCTGCCGCAAAGATGTACCATGTCGAATCCTTTTTATTTGCGCTTTCCGACTGTGCGACGGATAAGCAAGATAACCTCGCACTCAAGTATCTAAGACGATACAAGATGGCGGTGCAAAGACTAGAGAATGGAGATATTGTGCGCGTCGTCGTGACTCTTCACCGCGAACTTCAGGCAGAGAGAAAGCCGTCAGAATTCAGTACTAGTCAACCTTAGCTGCGCGACAAGATGACGACGACGAACGGCGATAATGAGCGATGAAAACGAGATGTATCTTGCCAATTCTGATGGTGTCATCCGGACTGCTGTTAGGCACAGACGCCTTCGCGTTCTACAACCCGACCACGGGAAGATGGTTGAGCAGGGATCCAATTGAATATGCGGATGGACCGAACTTGTACGAGCATGTTCGCAACGATCCGATCGTAAATATCGATGCGGATGGGTAACTTACTGTTCATCCAAAGGGAGGGGCCGGCCAGCAAAAATGCGGGGGTGACTACGTTGCCATTTTCGACTTCCAGCTCGACAACAGAGCACCTGAAGATGGATACATTGTTCAGCAGAACCAAGTGCGCTGTGATGTACAAGACTGTCCGAACTGCCGAAATAGTTCTCCTGCAAAACCGACCGTTACGTTTTGGGAAGCTTGGTTTATACAAAGGGGCGGGAGGGATATCGTGAAGGACGTGGCCACCACGACATTCAACGATAAGAAATGTGGCCTGAGAAGCGCGGTCGGAACGATTAAGTTCTTTCCTTTGAGAATTACTGGCCGCTTGAATTGGGCGATAGGAAGAACCTACGGCAGATCGCCGTGCTCGGTCAGCGCTGGAACATTACCTTCTACAGACCAGAAACCCGTATGGTGGGATTCGAGTCCAATAGAAGGACCAGTCTCGAGATGGGTCTCAGGCCTGTGGAACTGTTGCTGTTCAAAGCCGTTCGTTGAATACAATGACTCTCCTTAATAAGGGAATCCTAATGCGTCACTCGTTTGGGAGTGTCGAAAACGTGAGATGTGTCCAGGCAAGGAGACTCTTCGTGTTGTTTCTTGTGTGTATGCTTCTCGCCGAGGCTGACGGCTTCGGCAGAGATGTCGTGCGACCGACCGAGGCTAGTTCGCCAGCTGACCTTGCCCACTCGCTTGCCTCATTGCTATCACAGCGCAGTAAATGCGACCTAGACTCTATTGCTGCTACGCAGAATTGCACCGCCGCGTTGGCTGCCGGCTGGGAAAGGGTACGTCGGACAATTCCTTTGCAGAAACGAGAGAAAGCTGTTGCGCCGAATAAGGAGGAGATCTTTCGTTTCCTCAGGCTGGTAAAAAGACAAATGGGAATTGTCATTCCAGCGAATTGGGAAGTAGCGGTGCAAAATGCGAACTCCTATGGCCGCGATAATATCTGGTTTCGCGAGGCGGCAGACTTCTCTAAACCAAATCTCACATCAACTTCTGGCAATTCCAGCGCGATAGTGCGGCGTGAGAATGGTCGGTGGACAATAAGTTGGAACAGCCAGACTTGGTCAGTGCTGGCAAGTGATGACCAGGGACTGGTTGAGAAAGCCAGTGTGGAACTGGCTGATAAGTGCGCTTACGTATGTATGTATGGTCCGATACCGTTCCCATATAAGCTCTATGCCCTGGATCGAAACGGTGGAAACGTACTTTGGTCATCCGATGTTTGGGCCTCAGGCGCTCTAATTAACTATTATGGGCAAGGAGGGCACGACGTGGAGATGCGCGCTACGCCCGACAAAATCGCTGTCTTCGGAATTTCCGTGAATGCAGTGTATATCGAGGTCTTTGACAGAGAAACCGGCCATTCTATGTGTCGCTTCAGCACGTCGTATTTTCTGAAGTGAGCGATTTTCTTTTGCTGCGGTTAACGTCGTCGCGCTGGATTGTTCCGCGTAAGCAGAGATCATGGGATTAGGATTTGACTTCGGAAGATAATGAAACCGACGCGGGGAAGACATTCGGGGTCAGCTCTTTACAATTGACATTCGTTGGCTATTTCGTGGGGTCACAGCTTGTTTTGCTGGCATTGATTCGACGCTGCCGCGCGGCAGAAGTTCAAATCTTTCGCGCTTTCATGGGACATGTGTGTCCAAGCTCGATTCCAATGGTAAGGCTCAGCACCGGCTGCAGGCGGCTCAGGGGATGGACAAAGCGCGATAAAAGACATAACCTCGCCGTCCGAGGATTGAGCCTTGAATTTGATCAGAGAAGCGCATCGACTGCTTTGCATTTCTGCCATTTTGTTGGGAGCAATCTGTGGCACCTCAGTAAACGGCGGCGTGCTCGATGGTTTGCGACGGGAGCATCCGCGGCTGCTTGCCACGGCCGACGACTTTGCACGTCTCAAGCGTGAAATTGCCACTGATCCGGCGTTACGGAAAGAGGCGAACACGATCGCGCGCCGTGCAGAAAAGATTCTGACGCAATCACCGAGCCGATATGAGATTCCGGACGGGTTGCATTTGTTGGCCACCAGTCGGCGCGTATTGAATCGCGTGGAAACGCTCGCGTTGGTTTACCGGCTCACTGGTGACAAGCGTTTCGCCGAACGCGCGTGGCAGGAACTCGATGCCGCGGCAAAGTTCCCAGACTGGAATCCACGACATTTCCTCGACACGGCGGAGATGACCCGAGCGTTCGCGACCGGGTACGACTGGCTCTACGACTATTGGAGCGCTGAGCAGCGGACCACATTGCGTGCGGCAATGGTTGAAAAGGGATTGCGGCCGGGACTTGAGTGTTACCGCGGCACGTCGAAATTCGGTTGGTGGGTCAAGAGAGCCATGAATTGGAACCAGGTCTGCAACGGCGGAATGGTCATGGGCGCTCTCGCGCTGGCCGATGAAGAACCAGCCATGGCAGAGGAGATCGTGAACGATGCCCGTAAATCATTGCCGCCGGCCATGGCCGCTTTCGCCCCGGACGGCGCCTGTGTGGAGGGGCCTGGTTATTGGAATTATGCGACCGATTACAACGTGGCTCTCCTGGCTTCGCTGCAAACGGCACTCGGCCGGGACTTTGGTCTTTCGGACCAACCCGGCTTTGCCGAGGCCGGATTGTTTCCCATCTACATGACCGGTCCGCTGGATCGGGTATTCAATTTCGCCGATGCACACGAAGGGCCCCTGCGTAGTCCTCAATTGTTCTGGCTGGCGCGCCGGTATCATCGACCCGAGTACGCGGCATTTGCACGGCGTCTCGTGCTTAACCTGCCGTTGGGTTTGCTTTGGCACGAAGGATCATCCCCGGGCCACGAGTTGCCGCTCGACAAGTACTTTCGCCATGCGGAGGTCGTCAGTTTCCGCAGTGCCTGGAACGACGCCAACGCTGTCTTTGTGGCCATGCATGCCGGCGACAACAAGGCCAACCACAGCCATCTCGATCTTGGCACGTTTGTGCTCGATGCACTGGGACATCGCTGGGCACTGGACCTTGGCCCTGATGATTACAATCTGCCCGGATACTTTGGGAAACAGAGGTGGGAGTATTATCGCCTGCGGGCGGAGGGCCACAACACGGTCGTCATCGATCCCGGCGCGGGCCCGGATCAGGACCCGAAAGCCGCGGGCAAGATTGTCAGATTTGAATCGGCTCCCAAGCAGGCGTTCGCGATTGCCGAGCTTCCGCAACAACACACGCGCGGCATTTTGTTGCGCAACCGCAGAGAGGTCGTCGTGGAAGACGAAATCAGAGCGTCAAAGCCCGCGGAGGTCTGGTGGTTTCTGCATACGCGAGCGGAGATCGATCTGAAAACGAACCGTCTTGTGGCCACGCTGATGCAGGGTAAGGAACGACTTGTGGCACGCATTTTGTCGCCTGAGGGCGCGGTATTTTCCGTCAAGCAAGCGGAGCCGTTACCGACATCGCCACACCCGGTGCGGCAGGCTGACAATGTCGGGGTGAAAGAGTTGGCGATCCGTTTGCATAATGTCACCGAGACGCGGATTTGTGTCTGGCTGGTTCCACAGCGAGGCGATGAAGCAACGCTGCCAAGTGCGCCCGAGGTGAAGCCTTTGTCAGCGTGGTAGTTTTGGGCACGGGGACCAAGCCGGCCAGCAAAAATCAGGTTGGGTAAGGATTTCTGAATCCAAATGAGGCATTCGTTGCGTCCCACGAGCGAACAGGAGAAGAACAGATTATGAAAAGCACATGGAAACGATTCTTGATGGTAGCGTTTTTGCTCGCTATGGCTGCGGTGCCGCGGCGGGCGGAGAGCAAGGTAATGATCCTGGCGGCACTGAATAATCCTGCAGTGGCGGCATCCCAATCTCCGTCCATTGGCGACGCAAGCAACGCCGCTGTCGCTGCGCCTGAATCCGCACAGGAATCCAGCGAGCATCCAAAGGTCCGGATTGACCAATCAGGCATCCACGTCGGAGGAAAGAATCCGGTCGACATCGATGTACCAGCGCTCAAGCACCGGAATGGAGAAGAGGCGATTGACGTCGTGGCCCTTGCAGCCGTCGTGCTCGGATGCAGCGTCCCCATTGCGATTGTGGCGATCATATTTTATGCCCGACATCGCCGCCTCAAGATGCATCACGAGACCATCCGTGCCATGGTCGAAAAGGGAATGCCAATACCGCCCGAGATGGTCGCAGGCACCCGTATCGATTTGCAGGTGGGGAACGCCAATCCTCGTTCAGCACGCAGTGATTTTCGGGGTGGCCTCATTCTGATAGGTGTCGGAGCGGGGCTGATCATGATTGCCGGCAAGGTCGGCTGGATCCTGGTGTTCATTGGTGCCGCACGCCTCGTTTTCTGGCTGGTTGAGGATCGGAAACAGAACCCGTAGCCACCGGGCCGGGGCCGTGACGGATGCCGATCTCATTGCCCGGGTGTTGACGCGCGAGGACCAGCACGCTTTTGCGGAGTTGGTTCGGCGCTATCAGTCGCCGGTGCGCGCGTTTCTCACGCGGATGACGCGAGGCGATGCTCATTTGGGCGATGATCTGGCGCAGGAAACATTTCTGAAAGCCTGGCGAAAGCTGCACACGTACCGGGGCACGGCGCCGTTCACCACGTGGCTGTTTGGGATTGCCGTAAACGAGTTTCGGAGCGTGGCGCGACGGCGGAAAGAATTGGCACTGGAAGATGTAGATGAGGCGCCCGCGGAAGCAGAGCAGCCGACGGCGGACTTACAGAGCGGGCTGCATCTGGATTTGACGGAGGCACTGAAGCGATTACATTCCAACGAGCGGGCGGCGGTTCTGTTGTGCTGCCAGAATGGTTTATCGCACGAGGAAGCCGCCGAGGCTCTGGATTGTCCGCTGGGCACAGTGAAGACAAACGTGCTCCGGGGAAAAGAGAAGTTGAGACGTTGGTTAACGGGGTATCAGAATTATGAATCAGCCTGAGGATAAGGATCTGGTCGACACGCAACTGCGCGAACAGAACACATACATTAACGACGACGGTTTCACGGCGAGAGTCGTCGCCGCGTTGCCTCGTCGTCGACGGCTTGCCTGGTTCCGAACCGTGCTTTTGCTCGGAACCGCGGCGGCTGGATGGGTGCTGGCGATTCTCTGGTTGCCGTGGGAGCATTTGCCACGGGTGGACCTTTCCGCGTTGCTCTCATGGAATTCTCAGGTGCTGACGCCATGGATTCTGGTGCTGACCGTGGTAGCTTCTCTGATTTGGGCCGTCGTGGCCGCCGTCCAGTGGGATGATTGAGTTCGCGGATTTAAGCCAATTTCCCTGCATTTCTGCTCGACAAGCCCCGTATTTCCAGCTAAATACGGCGAGCGAAGGAGGTGGAATTCCACCATGACAAAGAAGGCGTTGGGCAGGGGATTGGATGCACTGATCAATGGCGGCGTGGTGCGTACGACCGTGTTGGAGCCGCCTCGCGTCGAAGTCGCCGTGCGTCCTCTCGGTTCGCCAATCGCTCCGGTCACAGAGACGACTGCCGAATCGAATGACGCAAGAAGCGACGGCGTCCAGTATATCGGTATCGACACAATCGAGCGTAGTCGATTCCAGCCCCGCAACGAGTTTGACCCCGAACAACTTCGTGAGTTGGCCGACTCCATCAAGCAGAGAGGCGTTGTTCAGCCGTTACTGGTGCGACCAATCTCAACAACCGCAACCGGGACGGTCACGCCACCAAGCCAGGGAGGAATTCGTCGTTTCGAATTGATAGCCGGCGAACGGCGTTGGCGAGCGGCGCGCGAAGCCGGGTTGACAAGCATCCCCGCCATCGTGCGCGATGCGAGCGACCAGGAAGCATTGGAGATCGCGCTCATTGAAAACTTGCAGCGCGAAGACCTGAATGCGATTGAGGAAGCGCACGCCTACGAACAATTGGCCATGCAGTTCCAATTAACGCAGGAGCAGATCGCCGAAAAGGTAGGCCGCAGCCGGGCGGCGGTAGCCAACGCGATGCGCTTGTTGGCTTTGCCAGGTGAAGTGCAATCGTGGATTGCTGATGATCGGCTTAGCGTCGGCCATGCCAAAGCCATTCTCGGATTGAGCATTGCCGAGGAGCAACGACTGGTCGCCGAGCGGGTGTTGAAACGCAACCTGACCGTGCGCGAGACTGAGAAACTGGTCGAGCAACTCAAAGGTGATACGAAGGTTCGCGCGCGCACCTTGGGTTCGACCATGAAGTCGGCGCAGGTTCTCGCCATTGAAGAGCGGCTGCAGCAGAAACTGGGAACCCATGTGACTGTTTATCACGGGCGGAAAAAGGGCCGCATCGAGATTGCCTATTATGGCAACGACGATCTGGTCCGATTGTTGGCGATTTTGGGTGTTGAAAATCTGTAGCGCGTGATGTTTGTTGTAGGCCGCTTCTGTGAAGCGGTGGCAGTCAGCGCCGACTCGCAGAGTTGGCCTACATCCATGAGCAACCTTAACCAGCAACAACGCGCCAAACGCTACGAAGCAATCCACAACGTTCTTTTCGTTGTGGAGACGGTTTATACCCTCGCCCTGTTGGTTGCCTTTCTTTATTCAGAAGGCTCGGATTTTCTGGCCGACGTGGCGCGATCGATCTCCTCCAACGCCTGGATTTCCGTGGCGATTTACGCGAGCGTGGTGGTGATTTCGACGAAGCTGCTGTTCCTGCCATTGAATTATTTCGGTGGCTATCATCTCGAACATAAATTCGATTTGTCGAATGAAAGCTTCGGCGCCTGGGCACTCGATGAACTGAAGTCGCTCGGCTTAAATTTGCTGTTGGGCGTCCTTGTTCTGGACGTGTTGTATTTTTTGCTCCGGCGAGCGGGCCATTGGTGGTGGGTGGGAGCGGGCTTGTTTTTCCTCTTGTTTGGCGTTGTGTTATCGACCCTCTTCCCGGTGTTGATCCTGCCGCTGTTCTACAAATTGAAACCGCTGGAAAATGAGTCGCTCAAACAGAAACTCACGGCCCTGGCGCAACGAGTGGGTGCGAAAGTCCTCGGCGTGTATCGCATGGGCATGAGCGAGAAGACGAAGAAGGCGAACGCCGCCTTTGCCGGTCTGGGAAAAACGAAACGCATTATCCTTGGCGACACCTTGCTCGACAAATTCGACGAAGACGAAATTGAAGTCGTCATGGCGCACGAAATGGCGCATTACCGGCACGGTGATGTCTGGAGGTTGATTGCTTGGGGGACCTTTACCACTTTTGTGGGGTTGTGGATTGCCGACCTTATTCTGGAAAGGTTGTTGCCGCATTTCGGTTTTGCGCGCATCAGCGACGTGGCGGCGTTCCCGTTACTGGCCATCTGCTTGTTCCTGTTCAGCCTCGTCGTTATGCCGCTCAACAACGTTTTTTCGCGTTGGTGCGAATGGAGGGCCGACGCGACGGCGCTGGAACTCACCCGCAACCGCGATGCCTTCATCCGCGCCATGCGGAAGCTGGCCGACCAGAATCTTGCCGATCTCTCGCCGCACCCGTTGATCGAGTTCCTGCTGCACGATCACCCGTCGCTGGCGCGGCGCATTGCTTGGGCTGAACGATGGCAGCGCGATTGATCCCGTCTCTCGCGGCACTCCGCGGGCACCGAAACAGGATCCCGTCGGCGGTCACAGACCGCCGCTACAGGTTGCTGGTTCTCTCGATCCTTTTTTCATTCGGCTGCAGTTCCAAGCCGCCACCTCCCTTGCAATGGAATGCGTTCGATGGACACAAGGCGTATGAGCAGGTGGAGAAGATCGTTGGCTTCGGACCGCGTCCCAGCGGCAGCGCCGCGCTCGCAAGATCAGCGGCCTACATCGAGCAACAATTGCAAAGTTACGGTTTGACGGTGGAGGAACAGGTCTTTACGGCGCCCACGCCGTACGGTCCGAAGCAATTCCGCAACATCGTTGCGAAGACCCGAATCCAGCATCGCGGCCCGGATCGCATTATTATCGTCGGCTCGCACTACGACACCAAACTCTTTACCAACATAACATTCGTAGGCGCCAACGACGGCGGCTCGAGCACGGGTGCACTCTTGGAGATGTCCCGCGTGGCAGCGCAGCAGCCGGATTTGTGGTTCGTGTTTTTCGACGGCGAGGAAGCCATGGTGGAATACAGCGACAAAGATGGGTTATGGGGCAGCCGGTTTTTTGTCCAAGAACTGAAGCGTGAGCATCAGGTTGGATCCATCAAGGCGATGGTGCTGCTGGACATGATCGGCGACAAGAATTTGAACGTCTGGGTGACCGGCTCGCTCGTAGGGCCGGTGTTTGACGCCTCCCGTGCCGCTGGCTTTCGTGACTATTTCGACTACCGGGGAAACTCGATTCTGGACGACCACGTTCCCTTCCTGCAGGCCGGGATTCCGGCGGTGGATCTCATCGACTTTGAATTTGGTAGCGCGCCCGGCTTGAACGATTACTGGCATACGGACAAGGACACGTTGGACAAAATCAGCCCGCGCAGTCTGGAAATCATTGGAAAGACCACCTTGCGATTGCTGTCCCTGCTGCAAAATCAAGCGTTGCCCCATTGATTCGGCCCACCGGCTGCTTTATCCTATATAGGGGGTTGCACGCGTGCTCCCCGTGAGACCGGACGATGGAACAGAAGCTTCAAGTTCTTGGGAATGTGCCGGTTCTGGCCAGTCTCGGTGAGGAATTGATGAAGAGCCTGGCGGAACGGGGTGAGTTTGTTACGGTCAAAAAAGGCGAACTGGTCGTCCGCGAGAATGATCCCGGCGACGGATTGTACATCGTTGTGTCGGGCCGGTTGCAGGCTTACACGCGGCTCAAGAGCGGGCACGAGCGGGTTTTTGCCACTTATTGCGACGACGATTGCTTTGGGGAAATGCCGCTGCTTAGTGGCGAAACCCACTGGGCCAATGTTCGCGCGGTCAACGACTCGATGCTCCTCAAGATCCCCCGCGAGGACTTCGAAGCAGTCGTCAAACGCGATCCACGCGTGGCCGTCAGCTTCAGCCAACGTCTTGGTCATCGCATCAAACAACTGCGCGAAGAAAAGCAGCGCGCGAAATGGAGCACGATCATTTCGCTGTACGGCGCCCTGCCCGGCACGGGCAAATCCACACTGGCCGCCAATCTGGCTGCCAGTCTGGCGCACGAGACGCGCGAACCGGTATTGCTGCTCGATTTCAGCGGCAAACAGCACGGCGTGCCCTTGCTGAAGTGCGAGCGGCTCGATTTTCGCAGCAGCCTCGGCTTGCAGGATATCATCGTGCATTCGCCCTTGGGTTACGATCGATTGAATTTGGATTTGCTGGGGGACGAACGTGAGATTGCCATGATCGCGCCGGTTTTCGGTCATCTGGTCAAACAATACGATTACGTGATCTGCGATCTTCCCAACGAAGCTTCGCCTTCCGTCTTTGCCTGCCTCGTCCAGTCGGACAGCGTCTTTGTCATGGCCCGCTACGACGACGAGCATCTGTACAAGACGCGGTTGTTGCTACAGGACTTTCAATCCCACGCTGCGGCTCGTGCGCCGAAATTGAAAGTGATCCTGACCGCCGTGGGCGAGAAGTGCGCACCTTACGTTCGGGAGGCCGAGCGCAAGGTTGGCCAGCGCATCAGTTGTTTGCTGCGCCTGATTCCGGAGAACGAAGTGGTCGCCGCGGTGGACGGCACGCCGTACGTGGTCCGCCACCCCATGGAACCGTACAGCCTCGTTGTGCGCCGCCTCGCGCGCGAGTTGGGCAACGTGCTGGTGGGACTGGCCCTGGGGACTGGCGCCGCTCGGGGCCTGGCGCACATCGGTGTCATCCGCGTTCTCGAGCGGGAAGGCATTGCCGTCGATTTGGTGGCGGGCAGTTCGATGGGATCACTGATCGCCGCCGCGTGGGCCGTTGGCAAAACGGCCGATGAGATGGAGCAGATTGCGTTGCGGATCAAAGGCAAACGCGCGATTTTGAAACTGCTCGATCCGATGTTCCCCGGTTCCGGCATTATCCGCGGACTGCGCGTGCTGAATTTTCTCCACACCATCGTGGACGACCTGACCTTCTCCGACACGATTATGCCGCTGAAGATCGTGGCCAGCAACCTCCACACCATGGAAGAGGTTGTCTTCGAGCAGGGCAAACTGATCGATGCGATTCGCGCCAGCATTTCCATTCCGGGAGTGTTTCGGCCGGTCGGCAGCAACGGCCAGACGCTGATCGACGGCGGAATCACCAACCCGGTGCCGGTCAGCGTCTTGGTAAAGGCCGGTGTCACCAAGATCATTGCCGTAAACACCATCCCCAATATCGAGCAGATGAAGCTGCGTGAGAATTACCGGGCGGAATTAGCGCGCGGCCGGCGAAGGGAACGCCAAGCCGGTATGCACGAAAAGGGGCCACTGGTCGAGACTCCCACCAGCATCATCAACGTCTACATGCGTTCCATGCACGCCATGCAGTCCCGCATGGCCGAGGATGCCTGCGTCAATGCCGATATCGTGATTCGTCCCATGGTTCCGGAGGGAGTCTGGTACGATTTCTATAATCCCGAGCGTTACATCCGATCGGGGGAAGAGGCGGCGGAACGTGCCTTGCCGCAATTGAAAGAACTGGTGCGCGTATGAAATGGGACCGGATGAGCGTCGCCGAGCAGCGGCGCATTCAGAACGAGAAGCTCCACCGGTATCTCACCGAGGTCATCGCCCCTTTCAGCCCGTTCTACAAGAAACTGTTCGCCAAACACAGAATCGACCCACGCCAAATCAAGACCGTGGCTGATTTGAAGCACTTGCCGTTTACCAGCAAAGCGGATTTGTTGCCGACCTCGGAAGAACCCGAGAAATTCCGCGAGTTCATCATCACGCCTGACATTTCGGTATTGAAACATCGACCGCGTGTGGTTGCGGAGGCGCTGTTTCGAGGAAAACGCGCGGTGGAACGCCGGTTCGAGCGTGAATATCGTCCCATCTTCCTGACCGCCACGACCGGCCGCAGTTCGGCGCCGGTCGCCTTCACGTATACGGACCATGACATGTCCAACCTGCGCACAGCGGGCGCCCGTTTGATCCAGACGTTCGCGGCCACCACGAAGATGCGCGGCGTGAACATGTTTCCGTACGCACCTCATCTCGCCTTTTGGCAGGTGGTGTTGGCCGGGCTGGAGTTCGGCATGTTGCTGGTCAGTTCGGGTGGCGGCAAGGTGATGGGGACCGACGGCAATATCAACTTGATCGACAAGATCAAGCCCGAAGCGGTCATTGGAATCCCAACGTTTGTCTATCACGTGATTCGCGAAGCGCACGCGCAAGGCCGCAAATGGCCGCAGGTCTGCAAGATCGTGCTCGGTGGCGAGAAAAGTCCGCAGGGCATCCGCCGTCGGATGGTTGCGCTGTTGCAGGAAATGGGCGCCAACGAGGTGCGCGTTTGTGGCACGTACGGTTTCACGGAAGCGCGCATGGCCTGGGGCGAATGTCCGCCGCCGCCCGGCCAATGGAGCGGTTATCATCTGTTTCCCGACCTCGGCATCTTCGAGGTGATCGATCCCGAAACGGGCGAGGTCAAAGACGAAGGGGAACCTGGCGAATTGGTATACACGCCGCTCGATGCGCGGGGCACGGTGGTGCTGCGGTATCGGACCGGTGATTATGTGAATGGCGGACTAACCTGGGAACCGTGTCCGTATTGTGGGCGAAACGTTCCGCGGATTTTTGGCAGCATTGGCCGGGAAAGCAACACGAAGGAATTGAACATCAGCAAGCTCAAGGGCACGCTCGTCAATTTCGATACGCTGCAGCAGATCCTCGACGACTCAACCGAGATCGGCGAATGGCAATTGGAGATTCGCAAGGCCCACGACGACCCGCACGACGTGGACGAGTTGATTCTGCATCTGGCGCTCGCCAATGGCGCCGAACCTGAACACCTCAAGGAATCGATCCGCAAACGTTTCCAGACCGACGCCGAGATTACGCCCAACCACATCGAAGTCCACTCGCTCAAAGACATGCTCAAACGCATCAAGCTTGAAACTTCACTGAAGGAAGTGCGCGTGCTGGATGCCCGGCCGAAGGAGTGAGAGGGTAGACGACTGAAAGAGTGGTGCCCAAGTCCATCCACGTTCGCTTGAACTGTCAACAGCCTTCGGCTTACACTGCACCCGGGTGAACTGATGACGTCACGCGATTTTTTTGAATGGCAAACCAGCGGTGGCGCTGGAGATGTGCGCCGGTTGGTGGACACGCTGGAAAGTCGTCAGATTCCCTGGTGCATGATTGGTGGCCTGGCTGTGAACCATTGGGCTGCCGAACCTCTCGTCACACGCGATGTGGATATCGTAATTACGGCACAACGCCTCGAAGAAGCGGTCGCCGCCCTCGAAGCCGCCGGCTTTACTGCCCAACGCCACGAGTGGTCGATCAATTTGCAGGGCACCGGTGCCGTGACGATCCAGATCACCACCGAAGGCGATTACGCTGATTTTCCGCAGCGCGCGGTGGCTGCCGACGTCCACGGGATTCTGATGCGCGTCGCGAGCCGGGAAGACACGCTGACCGGCAAGGTGCGGGCATGGAGCGATGTACAGCGCCGCCCGAGCAAACGCCAGAAGGATCTGCTGGACATCACCCGCCTCGTCGAAGCGTATCCGGCGCTTTGGGATCGGTTGCCCACGGAGCTGCAAAAGGTTGTTCCCCGCACCTGAATGGTCCTTTGCTCGACGATCCGCTCAAACGCATCAAGCTCGAAACTTCTCTGAAGGAAGTGCGGGTGTTGGACGCGAGGCCGAAGGGGGTAATCTCTATTTCAGATTCTCAAGGCGTTTGTCGTTTGGGATTCCTGCATTGACCAAGAGTGTTCGTAACTCCTCCAGTGTTTCCTCATCAGGAGCCGCGAAAAGAAACGGTGCGTGAGAGACGTAGTAAAAAGACGGAAATCCTTCCTTACGGAGGCGGTCCATTTTGGAATGGCGCTGGTCTATAGGCGTCAGGTTGCGACTCCTAATAAAGCTCTGATCAAATGTTACGACGCATCGAACTCCATTCGACTGTAACTGATTAGCGATGGCAGTGATGGCGATGTGTTTACGGCTCGTGCCTTGGGTTCGTTCGTTGGGCAACCTGATGCCAGTATCCGGATCGTTGAGGATGGAATATGTTTCCGGACGGTAATCTGCCAACATCGGAATCCCGGTCAGTCGAGTAAATGCCTGATGGAGTTCGGTGGGGATGAATCGCGGCTCGGCGTACAACCGTGCCCAACCAGAGAGTATCTCGCACCACATGCGTTTGACTGCGTCGTACGAGTCTCCAAAAAAGTCGCGTTTCATGGTTGACCTTTTCTCCAAGCGGTTAGCGAGCATTAAGATGAGATCAACAACCTTCGATTCTGATGAAACCAAACCTACGCGTTTCTATCAAGGATGATCGCCGCAGACGCGTTGCGCTAGCGAACCTTGCATGCTAGCGTTCTCCTCGAATACGGGAGGCGAGCATGAAACGAATGTTTGGAATGATGACGGGAATTGCATTGGCAGCCAGCGCGCAGGCGGCGCTGCATACGGAGACGGTTGAATACAAACAAGGCGATACGGCATTAAAGGGATATTTGGCGTACGATCCCGCGCTGAAGGGCAAACGACCCGGCGTGTTGGTCGTGCATGAATGGTGGGGACTCAATGGTTATCCCAAAATGCGCGCCAACGAACTCGCCAAGTTGGGTTATGTCGCGTTCGCCGCCGACATCTACGGCGCCGGCGTCGTTGCGAAGACGCCGCAGGAAGCGGGAGCTTTGGCGGGAAAGTTCAAGGGTGATCGTCAATTGTTGCGCGACCGCGTCAACGCCGGGCTGGAGGAATTGAAGAGGCAACCGCAGTGTGATCCGAAAAGGGTCGCGGCGATTGGTTATTGTTTCGGTGGCACGACCGTGCTCGAATTGGCGCGTAGCGGTGCCGATATCGCCGGGATTGTCAGTTTTCACGGTGGACTCGATACGCCGACGCGCGATGCAAAGAACATCAAGTGCAAGGTGTTGATTTGTCACGGGGGCGACGATCTATTCGAGCCGGCCAGCGACATTGCGGCGTTGCAGGATGAGTTTCGCAAGGCCGGTATCGATTGGCAGATGAACATTTACGGCGGCGCGATGCACGGTTTCACCAATCCCGCCAATAAAGACAGCAAGATACAAGGTGTGGCTTACAACGAACGCGCTGACAAACGTTCGTGGGCAGCGATGAAGCTGTTCTTTGCGGAGATTTTCAGGTAACGAGCTGTTGCAAGCCCGAGAGGCACTGCAAAAATCCGGGTCCATCAGCCGATTCAGAAAGGCCTGTGGTTGATTCGCGAAAGGCAGGCGAGCGGCGCTTCTGTTTTCGTCGGGATGCCTTATTGTGTTGAATTTTAGCAAGGCGTTTGGTTATTTCGTGAGCGCAGCAGAAGATCGCTGCCGGCTCGTTAGGCATGGAGAGTTCGCTGAGGGAGGACAGGCAGCTTCCGGCGGGTAAACATTTACGGCAATCTGGCCGGCGCCCCGTACGACCAGAATGCCGCACGGCTCGTTGTCGTAGCGCATAAATGACATGACGCGATTGGCAATCATTGACGGGATCCGAACTCCGTTTTGCAAGGCAGGGACTGATTTGAAGTCATTGCCAGCGCAAGAACTCGGAAGGCTGGCGGTGAGCGAGTTGCTGGAGCGGACCGAATTCGACCGCGGCGAGATTTCCCAGGTGATTTTCGGCAACGTGGCGCAGCCGCCGGAGGCCGCGAACATTGCCCGGGTCATCGCGTTGAATGCCGGCATTCCGCAGGAGATTCCCGCGTACACGGTGCATCGCAATTGCGCGAGCAGTTTCGAGGCCGTCACCAGCGCCTACGAAAAAATGACGTCGGGCGAGGGCGACGCCTTCATCGTCGGCGGCACCGAAAGCATGTCGAATATCCCGTTGCTGTTCTCCGGCGCAGCCGCCGACAAGTTCACCGCTCTCAGCCGGGCGAAAAACTTTCCGCAAAAACTCCTGGCCGCATCGCGATTTCGACCGTCCGACTTTCGTCCGCGTGTCGGCGTCATGCTGGGGCTGACCGATTTCACGTGCGGGTTGAACATGGGACAGACCGCCGAGGTATTGTACCGTGATTTCGGGATTCCCCGCGAGAATCAGGATGAATTCGCGCTCGAATCGCACCGCAAAGCCACCACAGCACGCTCCAAACTGCGCGAAGAAATGATGACGGTTTATCTGCCGCAGGGCCGGTTTGTGCAGGAGGACAACGGCGTTCGCGAGAACCAGAGCATGGAAGCCCTCGCCAAATTGCGTCCGGTCTTCGACAAGCACAACGGCACCGTCACCGCTGGCAATTCGTCGCAGATCACCGACGGCGCGGTCGCGTTGTTGGTGATGAGCGAGGACAAGGCGGACGACCTGGGCTTGGAACCGCTGGGCTATTTGAAGGCGTATTCGTATGTCGGCGTTGACCCGCAACGCATGGGACTCGGTCCCGCCTATGCCATCCCGAAGGTCTTGGAAGAATCAGACGTGGAATGGGACGAGATTCAACTCATCGAGATCAACGAGGCGTTTGCCGTGCAGGTGCTGGCGGTTGAGCTGATGTTGCGCAAACAATTCGATTTGGAGATCAACCGCGACCTGCTCAACGTCAACGGCGGAGCGATTGCGTTGGGGCATCCCGTGGGCGCCAGCGGCGCGCGGTTGGTGTTGACGTTGCTCAAGGAAATGGAGCGACGCAATCTGAACATGGGGTTGGCCTCCGCGTGCGTGGGCGGCGGTCAAGGCGCGGCATTGATTCTGGA
>DATIZX010000063.1:0-35370 GCA_035516795.1 Verrucomicrobiia bacterium | reverse complement strand
AACCTGCCTGGCGAGATGCACGCAACCATCACGTTGAAGAAAGTTTCCTGCGGCACAGAATTGAGCATCGTGCAAGAAGGCGTGCCGGCGGTCATTCCTGTCGAAGCGTGCTACCTCGGCTGGCAAGAATCGCTCGCGCTTCTCGCGAAACTGGTCGAGCCAGAGATTTCAGATTAAGCAATTGGAAACCGAAACAGTTCCCAAACCCGAAGGAGAAGCCAATGAGCAAAGTACGAGTCCTGGTCGGAACAAAGAAAGGCGCATTCATCCTGACGTCGGATGGTCAACGCAAGAAGTGGGAGGTGAGCGGCCCGTTCTTTGCCGGCTGGGAGATTTATCACATGAAAGGTTCGCCGGCTGATCCCAACCGGATTTATGCCTCGCAGTCGAGTGGCTGGTTCGGCCAGGTCATCCAACGCTCCGCCGACGGCGGCAAGACCTGGAATCCGCCCGGCGGCGGCCCGATCATGAGTCCCCAAGGTATGCCCCAGGGCGAGAGCAACAAGTTTGTGTACGAAGGCGAAGTCGGCAAACATCTCTGGTACGACGGCACGCCGCATCCGTGGGAATTCAAACGCGTCTGGCATCTCGAACCGTCGTTGACCGATCCAGAAACCTGTTACGCGGGCGTGGAAGACGCCGGTCTGTTCCGCACGACCGATGGCGGACATTCGTGGAAGGAATTGCCGGCGTTGCGCCACACCAAAGGCGAACTCTGGCAACCCGGCGCGGGTGGACTGGGACTGCACACCATCCTGCTCGACAAAACCAACCCGAATCGCATGTATGTCGCCATTTCCGCAGCAGGCACGTTCCGCACCGACGATGGCGGCAAGAGCTGGAAGCCGATCACCAAAGGGTTGAACATGCAGTACGAGTTGCCGGACAAAAAGCAAGAAGTCGGCTTTTGCGTCCACCGCATCGCGATGCATCCGTCGCGGCCGAATGTTCTGTTCATGCAGAAACATTGGGACGTCAACCGCAGCGACGACGCCGGCGACAACTGGCACGAGGTCAGTGGAAATTTGCCGAGCGATTTCGGGTTCCCGATCGATGTTCATGCGCACGAGCCGAACACCATTTATGTCGTCCCGATTAAGAGCGACTCCGAGCATTATCCACCCGATGCCAAACTGCGCGTGTATCGCAGCAAGACCGGCGGCGACGAATGGGAACCGCTCACAAAAGGCCTGCCGCAAAAAGATTGCTACGTGAACGTGTTGCGCGATTCGATGGCTGTGGATTCGCTCGACAAATGCGGCGTCTATTTCGGTACGACGGGCGGACAGGTTTACGCGTCGGCTGACTCCGGCGATAGCTGGTCGCCCATCGTCCGCGACTTGCCGGCAGTATTGTCAGTCGAGGTCCAAACGCTGAAATGAAATCAATACGTGTAGCCGCAGGCTTTACGCCTGCGTGGGACGGACGCACCCGGAAAGGGTGCGACTACAGTTCCGGGCAGTCGCCATGATTCGAATAGAACTCCCATTTCACCTGCGCACGCTGACTCAAATTACCGGGCGCGAGGTGACCGTTGACGTCGCGCCTCCGGTCACAATCGGTTCGGTACTCGACGCCGTCGAAGCCAAGTATCCGGTTCTTCGCGGCACCATCCGCGACCACGGCACGTTGAAACGCCGTCCGTTCCTCCGGTTCTACGTCTGCGAGGAAGATTACTCCAACAAACCGCCCGACACGCCCCTGCCAGAGGAAATCGTCTCCGGCAAAGAACCTTTCGCCATCATCGGCGCCATTGCTGGGGGATAGCAGTCCAAACCATGCGGTCACAAACTGTGACCGCATCTCGCCGCAAGGTCGCCATTCTAAGCTTGTCAAAACCGCCGCCGGTTGTCTGTTGTTGACGACAAATCTCCACTGTTGGCATACTGCACGGCCATGAGCGTGAAGGGCTCATCAGTTTCCATCGCGAATCTCGACCGGCTTATCTTAGAAATTCGCGGTCACAAGGTCATGCTTGATGCAGATTTGGCTGCCGTCTATGGCGTAACGACCAAACGGCTGAACGAAGCGGTCAAGCGCAACTCCGAACGATTTCCGTCAGACTTCGTGTTTCAGCTTACCGCAGAGGAGATAGCGGCTTTGAGGTCACAAATTGTGACCTCAATGAACCGGTCGCAATTTGCGACCGGTTCCCAAAAGCACCGCGATCCGCGCTTTCGACCGTATGCCTTTACCGAGCACGGCGCGATCATGGCTGCCAACGTCCTCAATAGCCCGCAGGCCGTTCAAATGAGTGTCTTTGTCGTCCGGGCATTTTTAAGAATGCGCGCGGCGCTGTCGGACAACCGGGAGCTTGCGCGCAAGCTCGCCGCTCTGGAGAAGGAACTCAAGGAGCGCCTTGACGTTCACGAAGCCGCCATCGTCACCATCCTCCAACGCGTCATGGACATCATCGATCCCCCGCCTTGCCCGAGCCGCCGAAGAAAGACATCGGCTTTCAGGTGAAAGAAGCCAAAAAAAGGTATCGTACCTGCGTCTGCCAGTAACCGGTCTCGACGTGGCGAAGCCTCGCTCGCCCAAAGCTGTCATTCTGAGCTTGTCGAAGAATCTCTGTCCTCGCCGTTCCTCCGCTTCTACGTTTGCGAGGAAGATTGGTGCAACGAATCGCCTGATAAACCGTTGGCCGACGAAATCATCTCCGGCAAAGAACCCTTCGCCATCATCGGCGCGATCGCGGGCGGTTAAGATCAAGCCGCTTCGGTTGGGAACATTAGATTATCCGTGAAATTGAATTTGTCTGATAAGATCGTCTTGGCGGGCGGACGTTCTCGGAACGCCACAGTTCGCCCAGACTTTGTTGAAAAACGGGAGGAGGATTTCCCAAGCCGGCCTTTCATAGTTCACTTCTCCCTGCCACTGAATAGTGTCATGCAACGCACTTCCTCTTTCGCCGTTATTGTCCACAGCAATGGCATAGCCTTTGATTCCGACAAGACCAGCCTCAATCCGCAAAGGCTCGGGAATGTGCAGATGCGCTTGGGCGAAAGTCAAGTAGTTCTGGAGCGCCAAGACAAAGTACTGTTCAAGATAGTTGCCAGCGATGTAGGGCCTACTTTGAGGCACTCCCAACCAGTCATTCATAGCCCGCTGATGGTCTGCATTCAGAAAACGTGCATCGACGGCCCAGACTTCACGGTTTAGAAAAAGCTGCGTAAAATGAAATAGCTTTCCGTCTTGGGGAGATTCGCAAACCACCGCTCCGAAAGTGTTTCTTCGAACGCCATACCCTTTAACTCGGCCCATCGGCTGCAGATAGCCTGTAACCGCCAAGCTTTTCGCCTCAAGCTCTGTCTCTATCGGCGGCACACCAATTGTCGGACAAACCCTCAAATATGCCTTACCTCCGTCCGGAACAAGCAACGACTCTAGATTATCCTCGGGCAGGAGATCCTTTGCGTTGTCGAAGAAGATCGCTGCGCTCTTTGTAGACTGTCGCGGTACGAATGGTTCAGCTTTTGTCGACGTTGAAGAACTCGTTGACAGAATCAAGCCGACCGCTTCGACCAATGCCTCGACTAGTCTTTCGAATTGGTCGTCCTTATCTTCAGCAGACGCATGTGCAAGCCGGTAAGTGATTGGCCAACGAAGATGGCGCAAGTCGAATGGAAGCGATTCCGCATCAGGCTTTCCATAAGCGGTGTTCATAATGCCGACTAGCCGAGCGTGCGTATGGCATTTTAGCGCGTATCCGTACTCGATCAAAACGTTTGGGTTCGGGAACTGACGCGTCTTACCGGCAGAATTGGTCAGTTGGTCTTTCGACTGGCCAATGAATGTTAGATCCGCGACGAATACTGCACACTCTTCTACCTTCCGAAGAATGGTTTCAGTAATTGGCGGCGACCCGGCAACGCCCTTTGTATCCTTGTCGAGTTCCACTGTCGTGTCTCGCAAGGCATTCTCGAGGGTTGCATCAGAGTGCAATCGCGCCAAAGCTTCAGTAAGCGCCTTCTCAATGAAATTCCGATTGAGATTTGGCGGTGAGTCGCTTTGCCAGGAATAAAATACTGTCAGCCGTTTCGCCATGGCTGAATTCTTATCCAATTTGACCAGGCACGCCAGATTTTTCCAAGAGACTTAAGGTGCATATAACCTATGTCAAACTTCCCCGTATGTTGACTTGCCGGTGGGCTTGCTACCGGTCAGGTGGTGTGGCCGCCTCGATCCACAGGTCCGCGCCGGCGATGTAGCTGGTCTCCAACGAGGTTTGCGTTGCAGCGGTTGCCTATTTGTGCTCTATTTCGGGGCACGGTCGCAGTTGAAAGCACTTCATTTATCGCGATGAGGATTCTTGTGTCAGGCGCGGGCATCGGCGGGTCGGCGGCCACTTTGTTTCTGCGGGCCAGCGGTCACGACGTGGTCACCATCGACAAAGCGCCGGTGTTCAGCCGGCGCGGATACGTTTTGTCGCTGAAGAATTTCGGCCTCAGTATCATGGAGTCGCTCGGGTTGGACGAGGAACTCGAACGTTTCGGCATCCCCTTCCGCATGATTCTATACCGCGATGCCAAGGGCGCCCTGGTCCGGGAGTTTTCGGAAAACATGGCGGAGCAAGCGACGCGAGGAACGATGTTTTTACTGCGGCCGGATCTGCATCAAGTGCTTTACTCCGCCACCGCCAAACAGACGCCCGTCCGATTTGGTACGCACGTCACCGGCATCGATCAAAAGAACGGCGCGACGACCGTCACGTTCTCCGATGGGCGCGCCGAAACGTTCGATCTCGTCGTCGTCTCTGAGGGGTTGCATTCCTCCTCTCGCCGATTGCTTTGGAACGATGGCGGGTTTCATGGGTTCAACATCATTTACGCGGCGACGATGGTTGATGCCGTGCACGAACTCCCATTCGAAGTGTTTCAATTCTATTTCTGTCCCGGCGCGACGTTGATGTTCATGCCCCTGAACGAGAAGCAGATTCTGCTGCAATGCTATTTCCGCGGCACACTGCAAAACGGTAATCGCGCGCAGCAAATCGGAGACATCGTGCACCGTCGTTGTCGGCATCTTCCCCAGCACATTCGCAACGTCCTGGAGCGCATGGTGAGCAACGACGACATCTTTTGTGACACGGTCGGCATGGTGACATTGCCCGACCTCACCCGGGGACGCGTCGTCATGCTGGGCGATGCCGGTTATTGTCCGACGTTTCTTTCGGGCATGGGCGCGTCGTTGGCGTTGCTCGGCGCCAAGGGATTGGATGAAAGTCTCCGAACCGAGGCGAACGACGTGTCGCGCGCCCTGGCCAAATATAACCGCCTCATGCAACCCGCGATCGCCCATTACCAAAACAACGCGCTCGTCAACATGCAGCGGATGGTCAGCAGTGATTTACTGCACACGCTGATTCACAGTTGGATGATCCGCCTCTTCGCGCCGACCTTCATCGTGAAACAAATGGCGCACGAGTTCGACCTAGAAAGGCCGCTCTTGCAGCAGTTCGGCAAGCTTGAGGTTTGAGAGGCCTACTGGCTCCCGGTCACCAAACACCGGTCACCGAAGCTTCACTCCTTTCGCAGTCCTGCGCCCTGCGCTGAGAGACGGGCGATGGAGGCCCGCCATGTTTTCCCGACCAATCAATCCGATCTTCAGCCTGTTTCTTTTGCTTTGATCTCTCTGATCGACTGGAGTGGTTACGGCGGGAGGAAGTGAATGCCGTGCTCGGCGCCGATCTGGAGGATCACTTGCACGTTGGGCGGATTTGCTTTCTGAAATTCGGCTTCGCAGCGGCTGAAGAATGTCTCAAAACCCGACGGCGCGATAGTGATCAACTTGCGACTCGATTTATTACCGATGTTCTTGAAAGTGTGCATCGAATTTTTCGGCATAAACACTGCGCTCCCCGGGCTCACTTCGGTCTATTGGCCGTCGTAGGAGAAACTCACGCGCCCTTTGAGGACGTACCACCACTCGTCTTCTCCATCATGCCAGTGCGGCGGTGGACCACCACCGGGTGGAGTGATATCGGTCCACTGACTGTACTGACCATCAGTTTCTTTGCCGGTCAGGTGGAAAATGGGCTTCGTCGCCAAACGCGCGGACAAGACGTGCGTTGCCGCGAAACAAATCGTCGGGGGAAACGCAGGTTTTGGATTCATGGCGGCATCATAGCATCTGCGTGGCGTCCTGAGTAGCGTCTGACCCATTCGGAGCACCATGGCCTGCAATCTGGTTGAAGTCGGGCAGGCCGAGAAAACAAAGTCGGCAACTTTTTCTGGAGCGCATTCATCGAAATTAAATGGGAGGCAGAAGATGCAACCAAGAATCAAAATTGGAAATGTCAGCCCCGGCGCGTACAAAGCCATGTTGGGCTTGGAAACTTATCTACATCAGTGTGGCTTGGATACCAAGCTGCTCGACTTACTCAAGCTGCGTGTTTCACAGATCAACGGCTGCGCTTACTGCATTGACATGCATTGGAAAGACTTGCGCGCTGCCGGTGAAACGGAACAGCGGCTTTATGGTTTGGATGCATGGCGCGAATCGCCCTCTTACACCGATCGCGAGCGCGCGGCCCTGGCGTGGGCCGAAGCCGTCACCCTCGTCACCGATGGTCACGTGCCCGACGAAGTGTTCGAGGAAGCAAGGAGCCAGTTCAACGAAGAGGAATTGTCCAATCTCACGCTCGCTGTGGTGGCCATCAACGGTTGGAATCGGCTGAGCATCGCGTTTCGTGTGGTGCCGGGAACATATCAGCCAGCCAAAGAAAAACATCAGGCCGCAGCGTAATCATTTGGCACCTTACCAAGGTTGTACGGCGCGATGCCTATCGTACAAGTGTCGCGCCGCGCCGCTAAGGATGGGATGAGGGCGCGAGACCCGGCGGAACGGGAGCCGTTCCGCTGCAGGCGTTCGCCCCCTACGAAAAGGACGATGTTGCCATTCTCGGATTTGGGCCGATGTTACCCATGGCGTGAAAACTCAAACTTCAAGGAGGACAACATGATCACTGTAATGGGAGCCACCGGAAATACCGGAAAAAAGATCACTGAACGACTGCTCGAAGACGGCGAGGAGGTGCGTGCACTCGGCCGATCGGAGGAAAAACTCGCGGGGTTTAAGCATGCCGGAGCCGAAGTGCTCACCGGCGACGCGGCTGATGCCGCTTTTCTAACGAAGGCGTTTCGCGGAGCCGATGCCGTTTACACGCTGCTGCCGCCCAGTGTGCAATCACACGATTACCGCGGCGAGCAGAATCGACAAGGCGAGGCCATCACGAAAGCGATCCGTGAGAGCGGCGTCCGGTATGTCGTCGCTCTGAGCAGCCTTGGCGCAGATGTGGCCGAGGGAACGGGACTGCTCGTGGGCTTGCACGCGCAAGAAGAACGTCTCAGGCAACTCAAGGACGCAAACGTGCTCCTGCTCCGTCCAGCTTCCTTCTTCGAGAATTTCTACACCATGCTTGACCTGATCAAACATCAGGGAGTCATTGGCAACACCCTTCCGCCGGACGTGGCCATCCCGATGGTCGCGACTCGCGACATCGCCGATGTGGCAGCGCAGACGCTTCAGGCTCGAGACTGGAAAGGCGTTGTCGTCCGCGAGTTGCTCGGCCCGCGCGATCTCACTTATTCCGAAGCGACCCGCATCATTGGCAAACACATCGGCAGACCGGACCTGAAGTACGTCCAGTTGTCTTACGACGACATGGCCAAAGGACTCCGCCAAGCGGGCATGTCTGAGAATTTCGTCGGACTCTTCATCGAGATGACGCGAGCCTTTCGCGAAGGGAAAGTCAAACCGCGCGCCGGACGGACGTCTGAGAACACGACGCCCACGCGGTTCGAAGATTTTGCGGGCGAGTTCGCCCATGCCTACGCTGAAGCAGCTTGAGTGAGGGGCGAATACAGAATGAGCTGGCGATTTATTTAGTCGCTCGCCGGCTTACCGAATCCTGCATCTTGGGCTGAGAGTCTCGCGATTGCGGCCCAGTCCGACTCGGCCATGCCTTGCGCCAGGGCGGTCACAAATCGGTCACGGACCAGACTGGCGATTGGCATGGGGACAGCCGCCTGTTCGGCGGCGGCCAACAGCAGCCGATTGTCCTTCAAACCAAGCGGCAGCTTGAAACCTACCGGCTCAAACTTGTCCCCCGCGATCATGCTTCCGTATGTGCGATAGATCGGCGCGTTGAACAGCGAGCCGGTGAGAACTTCCAAGAAGGCATTCGGGTCGATGTCGAATTTCCGCACGAACGCAAAAGATTCAGCCAGACTTTCGATCACGGCGGTAATCAGGAAATTCCCCGACAACTTGATCACGTTGGCCGCGGGAGCGTCTTCGCTGGGATGGAATGTCTTCTGGCCAATCGCATCGAAAATCGGCTGGCAGCGTTTGACCTGATCCGTGGGACCGGCGGCGACCACGAATAATTTCGCGGCAGCCGCGGCGTCGGGCCGGCCGAACACAGGGGCGGCAAGATAGTGCTGGTGCTTTCCGCGATGTGCGTCAGCCAGTCGCCGAGACAACGCGACGCTGATCGTGCTCATGGAAATGTGAACGGCCCCAGCAGGAAGCGCGTCGACGGCGTGTCCTGGCGCGAAAAGGACGTCTTCCAGTGCGTGGTCATCGGCCAGCATGGTGATGAGCACCTCGACGTCGGTGGCAGCGTCGCTGGGCGATTCGGCAATCTTCGCGCCCAACGACTTGAAACTCTCAGCCCGGCTTCCCGTCCGGTTGTAAACGGTGAGTGAGTGTCCCGCTTTGATCAAGTTCCGCGCCATCGCCGATCCCATGTTGCCAAGACCAATGAATCCGATCTCCATGTGTATTTCCTTTCCTCCGTCCAGACAAGTCGAAGCAGTGTCGTATCTGAAATCGAGCTAGTCAACTGTCGCCAGCGAATCGCAACGAGGTGTTGGCGGCCAGACCACGCAACCGAATCTGACCGAGTATTCCGAGGTTAGGCTCCCGTGGCAATCTCCGCACGCGCACCACCTTCAACTTCACCACAGGGGGTCACGATGTCCCTGTCCTTTCCCAATGCTGGTCAACAAAGAGATTGACTTTTGAATCTACAGCTTGTAAGAACCGTGGCGGTGACTCCCCAGAGTTTGAGAGAGCCGCAGCTTGCGGTCGCGGGTGTCTGACGGTTGGCATTTCTCCGGCTTGGGGGAAATGGGTCGTTGTTCAAAAAATGCACGACAGGAGGCGACTGTCATGAATGCACGTTTGCTCTCATTCTTCGGAATGTTCGTTTTAGCCGGTTCCAACCTTATGGCCGGTCCGTGCCTCAATGTGGCGTGTTCCACCAACAAGGTCGTGGAATGCAGTTCGGCGTGGGATTTTGACACGCCGACCGTTCTCGGCAATTGCTGTGGATCCAATGAGACGATCACGGTTCTGAGCACGACCACAAACGGGTTTTGTCCACAGATGCTCACGCGCACCTGGGCAATCACGAACGGCTGTGGTGACAGCATTATCTGCAGCCAAACCGTCACGGTAGCGGACACCACGCCGCCCGTAATGTCGTGCGCCAGCAACAAAACCGTGATATGCGGAAGTAATTGGTCGTTTGATCCACCGGTAGCCACTGACTCCTGCTGTGGGAGCAACCTGATCGTCACCATCGTCGACACGGAAACCAACGGCGATTGCCCGCAGTTGATCACCCGGACCTGGCAGGCGGTGGATTGTTGCGGCAATACCAACATGTGCGACCAGGTGGTGACGGTGACCGAGACCAACGGACCCGTTGTGATGTGCTCTTCGAACAAGACAGTGCAATTCGGCACCACTTGGTCGTTCGACCCACCAGTCGTCAGCGATTGCAGCACGGTCACAACCAGTATCCTGAGTACCGTGACGAACGGCTACTACCAAATAACCTTTAACGGGGGTGGCAGCGCAGCTCACGGGGAGATCTATGTCGTTGACGGTGCGGCAGTCAGCGGCACGCTGGACGTGACCGCTGGTGACAAGATGGGACGCTACACCTTGCTCCCCGGATCCGGAAGCATCGATGCCTTCTTTTGGTGGGACAATCTGGTTTATCCGGATTCTAATCCCTTTGTCAATTGGGACGGCCTCATGTTCACTTCGGATGGCACACTGAACGGGTACAAGATCAACCTCTACGGCCTGGGCCTTGGGAACTATGGCTTCGCTGGGGGTAGCACGGAAGATCAACCTTTTGACCCGGATGTTAATGGGGTCGCCACGATAGCTGCTGAACCTCCGCAATGGGTCACCCGGACCTGGGTCTTCGCAAATGCCTGCGGCTATAGCAACACGTGCAGTCAAACTGTCTCTGTACTTAATCTCGTCGCGCTGAACATCACGAATGAAGTCGACTTCGGTAGTAGTAACAATGTCGTTATGACCTGGAACACAAACTCTTTGCCCGCCTACGCGGCAACTCACATCATCCTGCAAGGCTCCTCAGGCCTGGCGTTTGATCCGACGAACAGTATTTGGCACGATATTTACACAAATCCGTCCTCGCCTGTCACTGTCACTGCAACAAACCAACAACAGTTCTTCAGACTTAAGATCACGTTCTGACAACTCCCGACGTCCTCACGCGGCGTAACCGCCATCGATTCGGAGGCCCGCGCCAGTGGCGTAGCTGGCCCCAAAATCTTTCGGGGTAAACTGTGGGGTTGGGCATTCAGGCGTCAAAGCCCGCGATCTCGTCGAGCTGCACAAACTGCAGGGAATCGACCTTCATAATGGCCAAAGGGGATTGCACGAGCCAGACTGCCCAATCCTTTCATGGCAACGGCTCGCAAAGTGTATCCGAAGCTGCGGTTCGTCCTGTTTGACTGGGGCGATACGCTGATGTCGGAAGCCGGACCGGTCGATATTCCGATGGCGGACTGGCCGGAAGGCGCAAGAAACAGCTTGCGTCATCGTATTCATAGATGACCCCAATGATTCGATAGCGTTACTATGGACTGACCCTTTCCAGAATCACAAACGGCTTGAGATGGTCGTAGGACTTTTTGAACCGCTCTGCGAGATTTTCGGCCTAGTCCGTAAGCGGTAACAAAAGAAAACTGATGGAGTGGGCGTGGAGCGGGAGGAACCGGGTGTTCTGGACAAAAAGAAAGAGCTTGCATTCCGATAGAACACAAGAGTACAAAGCCACCAGCCTCAATCGTTTGAGGCGTGTTTTTTTGCGGCGCACCTCTGCGTCTTGTTTGCGTGACGTTTGTCTTGGGTACACGGGTTGTGGCGAAGTGACCTGTGAATGTGGGGGCGAGTTAGTTATGCAAGACTTCCAATGTGGTTCGCAGCTCGATCAGCAAGGGGCTACTGACGCGGTACACGAACACGCGGTCAATGCAGGCCTTTGCGCTGGTTTCCCAAATCTTGCACAACGAATGATCGCGTGTAGGCCTTCGGGTTTTGTGATCTTGGCTTTGGCGTCCTTGTTCATCCTCCAAGCTTCCCCCGCTCTTTCGGATTCCCTGATTGAGTCCGACATTTCCGAAAGCAACGAAATAAGTCAAGCTGCGCAGGAAGGCTTTAGGATGTTCCTGCCCCGAGCTGAGGCTCAGAAAAAATCCTATGGTTTTGAAACCAACGACATAGTTAGCGAAGCCGTACTGAAGCCACCGGTGGAACTTTTCATTTTGGATGAGAAGCGGGTGCTGGCGTATCAATCCGGTCAGTCCGTTGAATCGCTGCTCAAACCGACTGGCCAGTGGTTTGTCCCTGTGGCGATAGGTGGCTCAAACCGGGCGATGATCCAAGTCACACAAACTGCGGAACACAAATGGTCCGGTACCGGCTGGGGATGGTCACCGCTGGCCCGCGGGTGGCAGATGATTGAAACGTGGTGGCCGGCTTCTGGCAAGTTCACCCCGTTACTCATCATTTCACCGCAGATGTCCGGGTATTATTTCACCGTGCCTCAGGTTCCGCCGGCCAATCTGACACCCTTCGTAAATCCTAATAATGCGGTCGCTGCCAGGGACGGCACGCCGCCGGTGTTGGAAACCGCCCGCCAAACCGTTCAGATGATACAAAACGTCTTGGAGCAACGAGAGAAAGAACCACGATCTCAAACCCAACCGTAGAGGACTGAAGATGAAAACAAACCGTTCTTCGATCAAGATGCTGGTGATTTGTGTTTGTGTCTGTTTGTCCAGAGGCGTGATGGCCACGACACTCGACGTGCCGTATTACCAACAGGTCTGTCCCGAGTGGTGTTGGAATGCCAGTGCGGAAATGGTGCTGGCATATTACGGCTTCACGGAGGGTGCAACTTACGAAGAAGGCCAAACCAACATCGCAGCGTATGCCGCAGCCAGCCTCTGTGTCCCCAACTATCTGTCCGGGGAGGGTAATGAGGCGACAAAAGTGGCTACTTGGACGGCTGGACCAAACTGTGCCGCTGATGAGGGGGCATCGGCGTACGTGCCGGTACATGGCGACAATCTCATCTTGAAGCATTTTGGTGATATCAACTCGACACTTCACGGGTCTCTGACGGTATCGGAATTGCAGGATGAGATTGACGGCGGCCGACCGGTGCTTATTGCCATCGGCTGGTACGATAAGGCCGGCAAGCGGCTGGGTGGCCATGTTGTCGTCCTAATTGGATTCGATGGCACAGTCGTCGACATCAACGATCCGTGGCCGTGCGATGGCGTGCTTCACCTCAACTACACATCGCTTCTTGAAGGAGGACCCGGTACCTACGTCGCTGGGGCGGCCGCAAACGTTTGGGAAAATTCACTGACAACCGGCGGGGCGTTGGATCTGGTTTTACTGATCGACTCGACCGGCAGTATGAGTCCTGAAATTGACTCTGTTAAGGCGGCCGCGCAGGCGATCATCGCCGGCACCTTTGACACTTTTACAGGCGCTCGGGTGGCCGTGGTCGATTATCGAGATAATCCGGATTGGACCGGCGACTATGGTTATGATTACATTTACAATGTCGACATACCGTTCACTACCAATGTGGATGATGCCGTGGCTGCGATTGATCCGATTTATGCCGAGGGCGGTGGTGACATCCCCGAAGCGGTTTATTCTGCCATGTATGACACGCTCCAAGGCACGATCGTCGGCGGCTGGCGGCCGAATCCCACGCCGCACCTCGTCATTGTCATGAGCGACGCTGGCGGGCACGATCCGGTTGAAGATTGGGACGGTGGTCATTCAATGGATGATTGTATTGCCTTGGCCAACACCAACCAAATCATCATCGATGCGGTGGCTTGCGGCGTTGGCGGGGGGGATTTGGACCCCGACTGCGTCGCCGATCTGGGCGGTATGGCTGGCGGCACTGGCGGGAGCTTGATCGAGGCCGGATCGTCAAGTGGTGTTGGACTTCCTGATGCTGCAGGCGCCGTCAGCAATGCGATCAACCAAGCCACGGGCGAGCACTATCCCATCGGTTCCATCGCAGCGTTCCAACCCAAGTTCTCGTTTAGCTTGACCGGCATTGGCATGGGCGCGCGGCCAAAATCCTACAGCATACAAATCCTCAAATCGAATACCATCACGGGTGTTTGGTCCACCTACCTTGCCGCCAAGGTGAGGACCAACTCCTACACTCCGACCAGACCCCTTCCTATCGGCACTTATCGGTGGCGCATCGGCTTCAAGCAGCCAGCCTCAACCGTGCTCTCGCCATCCGGGCAGATCCTGGCAAAAATCAAAGCGGCGGTTAATTATGAAAATGACTACACCGAGTTTCAGCGCGAGGATATCCTGCCCGGCGATGCCACTATCGTGTCACCGAGCAGTTATTTCGTAGCCTCGAGTTCGACGCAAGTTTACACCTTTGATGTGGGAGTGAATGCATCCTCGTATTACATCGTCATCACCGATGAAACCAAAGGCAAGATCTTCAGGAAACTGACGGTCAAGCCGCCGAAAAAACATCCCAACGCCTCGCCTCTGACCTTCACAGTGAAAGGTCATACGGTCGGCCATTATTATGTGTGGACGATTGAATCCTTGAACTTCGACCATCCCAAACCTTGAGGTGATGCCTTAAAGGAACCTGCGTGAGAAAGGCTGTTATCATAATCCTTGTCGTTGGCGTGGCGGTCATGGCCTATGTGGTAACGCGTCTTGGCGGCGCAAGGACAGGGGTAAGGGCAAGGGTTGCATCAAACGGCAGACAGTCAATGACCGCAACGACTCATGGCGAACAGTTCGCATCGGTTCGTTCCCCCCAGCCTGTTGCAATCCCGGATGATACCGCCGGCAGCATCCCACAGAATTCCGCAAACACCGCTGCCGGACAAGCTGCGGCAATGGCGCAGCCTGGATCACCCGTTGACATCCATTCGCCAATTGGCCCGGCAATTGCGGGTGGCATCGGTAGGCAAATTGCCGCGTCAAGGCTTTCACCCGGCATCCCCTATCGCGCCGCTCCGACCCAAGCCACCGTCGTGAAAGAAGTGGATGAGAACGGCGTCGTCATCTCCAGCACCAACCCCGACACTGCCGACAGCGATGATCGTGCTGCTCTGTTGGATGACATCGTTAAGAACCACGGCAATGCCGCGTCCTCGGAATTGCTCCAGCTTTTTGAGCAGGCACGAAGCATAGATGACAAAAATGAAATCCTTTCTTCTGCCACTCAGATTCCGTCTGATCAAAACACCCGCACCCTGCTGGAGCTCGCGCTCAGCCCATCCCAACCTGCCGAGCTGCGCAGGGACGCCGTTTTGTATGCCGCCGATCAGCAACCTGACCTGCTTTCGCGTTTCACGGACGATCCCACGCTCGGTGTCGAAGTCCAGAGCATACTCAGTGCCGCCGAATATCCCGAAAATGCAACCATCAACGGCGCAAATTCGCATCCGCCGCTCGGCAAAACATCCCGTCCACCCGCCAACGCCAACCAAGCCCTCGCCCATTGACCTCTTCGTGCGTCGTTGTCACTACCCGGTGTTAGCGTGATTGGTTGGATGCATTCTACGGCGTTGACCACAATGCAGATCGAGCACGCGCGACCTCAACGCTTGCCGGTTTGGATTGTACGAACTAGACTGCCCATCCTTTCATGCCAACGGATCGCACACTGAACGCGAAGCTGCGGTTTGTCGTGTTTGATTGGGGCGATACGCTGATGTCGGAAGCCGGGCCAGTCGACATTCCGATGGCGGACTGGACGGAAGTCAAATGCATCGACGGCGCACACGACGTGTTGGCGCAATTGTCCAAAGTCTATTCCATTTCGATTGCGACGAATGCAACGATATCAAAGCACAACGACGTCCTGCGCGCCCTTGATCGAGTCGGCTTGAAGCAGTTTATCAACGAGGTGTTTTGTTTCACCGAACTCGGACGCAAAAAGAGCGAGCCGGAATTCTGGGATGTTGTGCTGACGAAACTGGGCGCGCACCGCAACGAGGTGGTCATGATCGGCGATTCTCTAGAGCAGGATGTCCTGGGGCCAATGCGTGCCGGGATTCGCGCGATCTGGTTCAACTGGAAGCAGGAAAGCTACTCTGGAGCGGCTTCGTTCGAGTCAGTGCGATCTCTCCGCGAATTGCCAGCCGTGATCAACACCGGCTGATTCGATGGATTTCACGGCGATTCACGGCACCAATTCCACCCGATAGAACAAGGCCGGTGTGTTAGTGGCGGCGCCGATGTCCAGATAGTTCGTGATCGTGCCGGTCGTGTTGGTGACCGCGAAAATCTCCGTCGTGATGTTCGTCAGCGAATCGCCGCGGTACAACGCGTTGGTGCGGCCGGGGCCGGTCATCCAGGTAATCCGCAAATCATTGCCTTCCGGCGCGATGCTGGTGATGTGGAAGTAGGATGCGCTGTTGTTCGGATCGGTGCCGGCAAGATACTCTTGCAGGTTCGACATGCCGTCGCCGTCGGGGTCGAGGGAGGCGTCGCCCGCATAGAGCGGGTTGAGGCCGTGCTGTTCTTCCCAGAGGGTGGGAATGCCATCGCCGTCTTGGTCGAGGCTTGGATCGAGGATGAAACCGTTGTAATGGAACGAACCCAAGCTGCTGAGGACGATCCGTCCGCAGGGATTGGTCATCACCAGCGTATCGACGTAGATTGAGCCCGAATCAAGTTCCAGTGTGCCGCTGCCAACGTCGAGCACAGCCGTGTTCGCGGAATTGGTTACATATAGGCCTCCACCGGTGACCCTGACAACGCCGGTGATGGTACAATCGGCGCTACCGACGGTCAGATTGGATGTAATGATAGATTGCCCACCGGCAATGGTGAACGTACCGTCGGATGTCCCGCCAACCAGAACGTCGCTCGCCTGACAAGTCCCGTTGGACACTGTCACGAATCCGATGCCATCCGCACCGATTTCGACCCCGGCGGCGGTGGCAAGCAACTGCCCGCCTGTGATCCAAACGTTGCCGGTCCCGCCGCTGGAATAGCCAACATACATCGCTTGCTCGACAATCCCGGTGCCGCCGGCAACGCGAAATGTACCTTGCCCGCCTTCGCCGATAGCGATAGCGCCCGTCTGGCAGATGCCGTTGGAAACCGTCAGCTCACCATTGCCCGGTTCCCCGAGATACGTTGCACTGTTGTTGGTGACGATCAGTTGGCCGCCTGTCACCCAAACCTCGCCCGTCCCACCAGCCAAAAGTCCAATGTCGAGCGAGGAAGACAACAAGTTCGTTCCGCCCGCAACGGTCAACACACCGCGTGAGCCAGCGTAGAATCCCAATGCGACAGCGGCGGCTCGCCACGTGCCGTTGGATACCGTCATCCGTCCGATCCCCGAAACACCGATGCTTGTAGCGACATTCGTCACGGTCAATTGTCCACCTGTCATCCAGACCGTGCCGGTGGAACCATCGACAGCGCCGAGGATCAGACCGCTGGAAAGCCGGTTGGTACCTCCCGCCACGGTCAGCGTGCCAACCGAGCCACTGTTGAGGCCGAGCCAGACGTCGTGCGTCAGCCAGGTGCCGTTGGTGACAGTCAAACTGCCGTTGCCTGTGTCGCCGATGAAAGTGGATTGGTTGGTGACAATGAGTTCACCGCCGCTGAGCAGGGCGCCGCCGTCGATTTGCAGGGCGGGCGAGCCGCTGACGGCCAGCGAGCCGCCATTGATGGTGAGCAAACCGCCACTGAGAACGGATAAGCTGGTGGCGATTTGCAATTCGTTCGTGAACAGCGCGGACAGGAGGAGTGTGTTGGTCGAACCACTGGGAGCGGATAGGACGAGATTGTTGATGGACAAGACGGACAAGTTGGCGGTGTATCCTGCCGTAACGCCGTCGAGTGTGATGGTTTTGTTGCTGGCATTGGTAATCAAGTCCGCGGGATCGTCGACGGATGGTGCGGCGGAAGGAGCGCTGGGGCTGAACAACCAATTGTGCGCGATTTCCCATTTGCCGCCCGTGTTGTTGGTCCAGCTATTGCCGGCTGCCTGGCTGGGCGAAGGAACGAGATAGTAGGCGTTTTGCTGCGGGCCATCTTCCCCGTAATGGTCGCCCGTGAAATACACTTCGCCGCCGAGCCCGATCAGGAGGCGCATGGCGCCGGGATAGATCATCTGGCCATAGGCCTCGTAATCAGTTGAATAACTGTTGTTGGTGAGGTCGACATAAGGCCAAACCATGAACTCCATGTAGTAATTGGTGCCTTTGCGAGGGATGTTGGGAAATTCGTTGGTGTGGAAATTGAAAAAGCCACCATCGTCCGATTCGGTATTCGCCACGGATTGGTTGTTACGAATTCGTTGGAGGGTTGAGGAAACATCGACGGCGCCCGTATAAATGCCCGAGCCGTAATTCCAAATTTGGATGTCGTTGGTCTGACCATTGGCGTCATAGACAACGCCCACATTCGTCGGCACGTTGGCGATGGCGGCGGCGACCGCGGCAGCGTCATGCGTCGCATTGCTTGGGAACGAGACGAACGAATAGGTGTTGGCATAAGAGGCGAGTGTCGTTACGAGCGTGGCCGCCGCGATCACCAGCCACAGTCTTGGCGTCAAAGGGAAATCAACGTCGAAGCCGTATTCGAGAGTGGCCGAGACCACAAACGCGATCTAGGCGCCGAGGGAAGCCAGTCTCGCTATGGCAGGGGATAACCTTGTAAGCAGACGCGGTGAGGGCGTTGCGCTTAAGCGAGCCGCTTGACACTTCGATCCCTGCGACAGTTTGAGTTTCACTGCGACCTGCGACTCTGAAAAACACTCGCGACAGAGCAACGTAAATAGGACGACACCCTCTATGCTTTGCCAGCGTACGAATCAGTCAAACACAGATACTGCCTTGCGGTCAAGGACATTTCGGCTTTGCGGGCCAGTGGCGCACCGGAAACCGTCATCGCTCACGCCGCGTAGCCGCCATCGATGCGAAGACCCGCGCCGGTGACGTAGCTTGCTGCAGGACTGGCGAGCCAGGCCACGAAGTTTGCGATCTCGTCGGGTTGCGCGTACCGCTGCAGCGCGGTGTACGACTTGGCCTGCTTCGCAAACTCGCCGGAATCGGGGTTCATGTCGGTGTTGGTCGGACCCGGCTGGACATTGACGACCGTGATACCGCGTGGCCCGAGATCCCGGGCCCAGCCTTTCGTCAGCCCGGCAATCGCCGACTTGGTCATTGCGTAAAGCGAGCCGCCGCCAAACGGTACGTAATCGCTGTTGCAACTCCCCATGTTGATGATGCGACCGCCGTCGCGCATGTGACGCACCGCTTCCTGCGTGGCCACAAACGCGCCTCTCACGTTGACCGCCACGATGCGGTCGAAATCTTCGACCGTGAGATCGTCAATCGGTTTGATCACCAGCGTGCCGGCGTTGTTGGCCAAGGTGTCGAGCCGGCCGAATGCTTTCACCGACTCCGCCACGGCGTTTCTCACCGCAGCGACATCGGCGTTGTCGGCTTGGATCGCCAATGCCTTGCCACCGGCGGATTTGATCGTCTTGACCAGTTCTTCCGCTTGCTTCGACGAACTGGCGTAGGTGAACGCGACAGCCGCGCCATCGGCCGCCAGCTTCTGCGTAATGGCGGCGCCGATACTGCGCGAACCGCCCGTGACCAGCGCAACTTTGCCCGCGAGAGGGTTGGACTGCGGACTCACCGCAACCCTCCGCTGACGCGGAACGTCTCGCCAGTGATCCAGCCGGATTCTGGCGAAGCGAGAAACACGACTGCGGGCGCGATATCGTCGGGTTGGCCGATGCGGCCCAGCGGAGTCTTTGCCTCAGCTTGTTTGCGGAATTCACCCTCGACCATTCCCGCGGCATGCAGGCCTTCCGTCTCGACCACGCCGGCATTGATGGCGTTGACGCGTATCTTGCGCGGTCCCAGTTCGGCGGCCAGCGATTTCGTCAACGCATCGACCGCGGCCTTGCTCGCGCTGTAGACCGAGAAGCCCGGAGGCGCGCTGGTGCTGGCCACCGAACTGATGTTGATGACGCTGCCGCCTTTGGAGCCGAACTGCTTGACCGCTTCCTGTGTCGTGAGAATCAAACCCAGCACATTGACGTTGAATTGCTTGTGGAAATGATTCTCCGTGACTTCTTCGAGCGGAAGAGCTTCATAGACGCCCGCGTTGTTGACCAGAATATCGGCCGCGCCGAAAGCCTTCTTTGTTTCGGCAAACAATCGTTTGATGTTCGCGCTCTTCGCCACGTCGGCTTGCACAGCCTTCGCTTTGCCGCCGTTCTTGGCGATTTCATCGACGACCTTGTCCGCGTCCTTCTTGCTGGAAGCGTAATTGATGACGATCGACGCGCCTTCCCCGGCGAGTTGTTTGGCAATGGCCGCGCCGATGCCTTTCGATGCGCCGGTGACAACAGCGACTTTGCCTGCGAGACTTTTTGAGTTGTTGGTGCTCATGGTGCAGCTCCTTATACTGAACTCGGTGACTGCGTGTGTTTGATCGGGAGCCGGATTTTGAAGCGGGTGTCGCCGGGGACGGATTCGAATTCGATTTCGCCGCCGTGACGATCGGCGACGATGCGATTGCTGATCACCAAACCGAGGCCCGTTCCCGAGCCGACCCCTTTCGTTGTGTAGAACGGCTCGAAAATGTGCGATTGGACTTCGGGTGGAATGCCGTTGCCGTTGTCGGCGATTTCCACCACCACCTGGTCATCGTCCAAGAATGTGGCGATACAGATTTTGCCGGTGCCATTTACGGCGTCGATGGCGTTGTCGATCAGATTGGTCCAGACCTGGTTGAGTTCGCCGCCGTAGGCCATGATGCGCGGGATGGCGCGGTCGAACTTCCGCGTGACCGTGACCTTCTTGAGTTTGTGGCCGAGAATGGTCAGGGTGTTCTCGATGCCTTCATGGATGTCGACCTCTTGCATGGGTGACTGGTCCATGTAGGAGTAGGCTTTGACGGCTTTGACCAATTCGGAAATCCGTCCTGTGCTGCCGTCGATTTCGTTGAGCAAAGAATTCAACGACAAACTCGCTTCCAGCCAACCGAACGCGGGCGTCAGCGATTCGCGGGGGAGTTTGCCGGCCAGGGTGGAAAGCTTTTCGCTGCTGATCCCGGCGGAGACGAACGCCGGCGCCAGTTTCCAGCCGTCGATGACGCCGTGGTTCTCCAGCCGCGTCGCGATTTCTTCTTCGCGGTCGCTGCGGGCGAGCGAGTCGAGCGCCACGGGTTTGGCAGGGCCGTTCTCGGATGCGTCGATGAGGAATTGCCACTGGTCGGGGTTCAACGATTGATGAAGCTCGCAGGCGTACGACTGAATGTTCTCGACGACTTCCCGCAGATGCGCTGAAGCCCGGCGCGCGGCGGTGGCCGGATTGTTCAACTCGTGCGCGAGCCCGGCGGCCATCGTACCGAGCGAGGCGAGTTTCTCACGTTGTTGCGAGTAGCCTTCCATGTTGCGGACCCGGGTAGCCATCGTACGAAAGATCTGGCTCGCCACCGACGGGCAGGTGCTCAGCATTCGCCAGAAATCATCCTTGCCCAACCGAAACAAGCGGGAAGGTTTTAGGGCGCGGATCGTCGCCAGGTTCGCGCTGTCCAGCAACAGAGCAATCTCGCCGAGGAACATTCCTGGTTGAACGATGCCCATCAGAATCGCCTGATTGCTGTAGTTGCGGCTGGCGCGCATTTCGCCTTCCAACAACACGTAAAAGGATTCGACAGGATCGCCCTCGCTCGCCAACACCTTGCCGGCTTCGATTTGGATAATCTCCCCCGGCTCGAAGCAACGCGTTTGCTCTCCCGACAAACTGGAAAAAAGCGGGATAGCCCGCAGCGCTTGAAGAGTCGATGGATCCATGGCTACACGGTACTGAGATATTGATGGATGAGTTTGACGGCCATCGCGCCTTCGCCAACGCCGGAGGTCACGCCTTTCATGGACGAATGGCGCACGTCGCCGGCCACGAAGATGCCAGGGATGCTGGTTTCAAGCATGAACGGATCGCGGTCGGGCATCCAGCCGCTCGGGCGCTTGCCGTCCTTCAACAAATGCACCCCCGAAATTATGAAGCCCTTCGCATCGCGATCGACCACGTCGCTTAGCCAATCGGTGTACGGTACCGCGCCAACGTAAAAGAAAAGGGCGCAGGCGGGGACCGTTTCCCGGGCGGAGGTCTTATTGTTCACCAAGGTGATGGATTCACAGTGCCCGTTGCCTTTGACCTCGACAACACTCGTGTTCAGTTTGACGGTGATGTTCTTGGTCGCGGCAAGCTGGTCTTCGAGGTATTGCGACATGCCGGCTGAAAGCGATGGGCCGCGCACCAACATCGTGACACTCCGTGCATATTTGGAGAAATACATGGCAGCCTGACCCGCCGAATTCGCCCCGCCGACGATGTAAACATCTTCGTTTTTGTACGAAAGCGCTTCGGTCATCGGCGCGTAGTAATACACGCCGGCGCCGTTCAGTTGTTCCACGCCCGGCACGTCGACCTTGCGATAAGCGATCCCTGTCGCAATCAACAAGGCGCGGCAGCCGACCTCCGTGCCGTTGCCCAGTTTGACGAATCGCGACGGACCGTCGACCCGAACGCCGGTCACTTCCTGCGGCGCGAGAATCTCGGCACCAAATCGCCGGGCCTGCGTGACCGCGCGCCGGGCAAGGTCGAAACCGCTGAGCCCGTTGGGGAAACCCAGATAATTCTCGATTCGTGAACTCCGGCCCGCCTGGCCGCCGGGTGCCTCGCGTTCGATGAGCAGTGTCTTCAATCCGTCGGCGGCTCCGTACACGGCCGCCGCGAGACCGGCCGGCCCGGCGCCGATGATCACGAAATCGTAAAGCGGCAACTCGGCTTTGGTTTTCAATCCGAGTTTCTCGGCCACGGCGGCCGGAGATGGATCAAACAGATGCGAACCATCGGCAAAGACCAGCACCGGCAACTGTTTGCAGGTCGCGCCGCAGCTCTGCATCAACTGGACGGCCGCATCATTGATCTCCACGTCCAACACCTGGTACGGGATGGAATTGCGCGCCAGAAAATCCCGAATCTGAGTGAACCGCGGCGACCAACGATAGCCGACGACTCGAATCCCTTCAAACGGCGGCCGGAACGATGTCTGCCAATCGTCGAGCAAATCGTCGACGACGCCGTAGAGACGTTCCTCGGGCGGATCCCACGGTTTCATCAGGTAATGATCGATCTGGACGGAGTTGATGGCGCGGATCGCTGCGTCGGTGTCGGCGTAGGCGGTAAGCAACGCGCGCTTGGCGTCGGGGTAAAACTGCAGCGCCGACTCCAGAAATTCCACTCCCGACATGCCCGGCATACGCTGGTCGACCAGAAACAGCGCGACCGGATCGTTGCGGAGTTTCAATTGCTTGACGGATTCCAAGGCGACTTCGCCCGAATCGGCGGCCATAACCCGGTAGCGATTCCCGTATTGCCGGCGCAAATCGCGCTCCACGGCCCGCAACACATCCGGGTCGTCGTCGACGGTCCATATCACCGGTTTGGCCATAATCAGGAGCGACGCTTTCCTTTGGATGCCTTGCCGATCATGATGGCTTCCTCGATTTTTGTTTTCAACGTCTCGAAATCGTCATCGTCGTCGTTGCGCACACCGTTGATGAACGTTGTCGGCGTGCCGCCCACGTCGCTGTCGACGCCACTTTGGATATCCTCCTGTACTCGCTTCGCATAAACGCGCTCTGCGACCTCGCGTTCGAATTTCACCATATCGAGGCCGAGCAGGGTGGCAGCCCGGACCAGATTTTCGGCGTCGAGCGCGTCTTGGTGCTCGAACAAATAGTCGTGCATCTCCCAAAACTTGCCCTGACCACCGGCCGCTTCCGCGGCTTCGGCGGCGCGTTCGGCGTAGGCGTGAATCCTCGCCAGCGGGAAATTGCGGAAGACAAATCGCAATTGCTCGCCAAAATGCTTTTGCAGTTTCTTGATGACGGGATAGGTGTCCCCGCAGAACGGGCACTGGTAATCGCCGTATTCCACCAACGTCACGACGGCCGACGACGGGCCTTGGATGTGATCTCGCTTTCCCACGGGAATGGCCAGCGTTGCAGTTTCAAAATCATTCATGGTTTGATCTCCTTAGGATTCGAGTTTGCGTTTCATAAACTAGAATTTTCACTGGAGCGCCGACGCAAGAGGCTGCGAACGATAATGCGGGATCGTTGTTTAGAGCACCCAACGATACTGTAGTCGCAGGCTTTAGCCTGCGCGGGAAGGACGCACCCGTAAAGAGTGCGGCTACGGGATGGGCGATTTTGTTAGGCGCACTCAGCCATCCGTGATTGACACGGGTTCGTTGGTCGGAGTTTCGGATATAGCTCATAAAACTTGCCTTTAAATGGGCATGGGTTCAGGTCATGCATCTTTGGTGGCTTTATCGGCAATGGTGCTGAGAGCGAGGCCCATCGAGGCAAGCATCAGTTTTGCTCCAGCCACGCTATGCCGGTTCGCCAACCACTCCGGCTCGTTATAGGAGAGCCAGGTTTTACCGGAGGCGTCCTGCCAGACGAGGGCTTTCAACGGCAGATCGATGCCGATCGTCTGACTCGCCTGCATCAAAGGAGTGCCCCCACGCGGATTGCCAAACACGATGAGCTTAGTGGGGCGCAACGTCAGCCCCACCTCTGCCGCTAACGCTGCGTGATCGATCCGGGCAAAGACGCTCATTCCGTGTGCTTTGACTTCTGTTTCGAGCCGGTCCATCGTCTCCTTCGGTCCGATCTTGCTCTGAACGGTGATCAATCCCTCCATCATCGCGTCCTCAAGTTCGTGCGGCCGATACTTGCTCCTTCAAAACAGGCGCGGATACGGACGGCACTTTGGCAAAGAGGACGCCGAGGCCTTCCGCCATGGTCGGATGCGTGAAGATGGCGTCGCGCAAGGCGGTATACGGAAGTCCGGCAATCATCGCGACCTGCACGGACGCCATGATTTCTCCCGCTTCCACACCGAACGCCGTAAACCCAAGAATGCGATCGCTCTTGTTATCGACCAGGGCCTTCATAAAGCCCCGCATTTCGGAAAGCGTCCGGGTTCGCAACACCGCCCCCATCGGGATTTTTGCCAATCGGTACGAGATGCCGCGCGCTTTGGCTTCTATCTCGTTCAAACCAATGCGGGCCAGTTCGGGATCGGTGAACAGGCAGAAGGGGACTTGTCGACCCGTTGTCACGTGATGGCTGCCCAGGATGTTGTCGCATACGATTCGGAAATCATTTTCGGAGATGTGCGTGAAATGCGGGCTGCCGGCACAATCGCCCGCCGCCCAAACGTCGGACGCCGTCGTTTCCAGGCGCTCGTTCACTTTGATGTACCCACGGTCGGTTGTCTCCACTCCGGCGAGGTCAAGGCCAATGCCGTCGGTGTTGGGCGTGCGACCGGTCGCGACCAGCAGATGCGTGCCATCCACGACAATTTCCGAGCCGTCACGGTTCGCATGCAGTTTCACGGATTGACCGGACTTTCCCTCCACACAGGTGACGCGAGCGCTTGTCAGCACATCGATTCCTTCGTCTTTGAACAACGCATGTATGCCATCCGATACATCCGGATCCTCGCGATGGACCAGCCGGGACTTCCGTTCGATGAGCGTGACACGGCTGCCGAACCGGCGCATCGCTTGCGAAAATTCGAGGCCGACGTAGCCGCCTCCCAGGATCAACAGATGTTGTGGAATCTGGTCCAACTCGAGTGCTTCGATATGGGTCAACGGCTTCGCTTCGGCCAGGCCCGGCGTCGAGTCGATGGTTGCACGCGTTCCGGTATTGATGACAACGTACTTTCCGCGCAGGAGCCGCGTGGTGCCTTCGGCGGAGATCACCTCGATGGCTTTAGGTCCGATAAACCGTCCGAAACCCATGATCAGTTCCGCCCCGCTTTTTTTGTAGTTGTCGAGATGCAATTCGACCAAGCCCGCGACCATCTTTCGTTTGCGCCCCCGCACGGCGGACATGTCGATTTTCGAATCCTTCTTGGTGATTCCGAACTCCTCGCTCCGCCGGAAGTAAGAAGCGACTTTCGCGCTGTGGATGACGTTCTTGCTCGGAAGACAGGCGATGTTGGGGCAGGACCCTCCAACATATTTGCGCTCAATGACGGCGGCCTTCATCCCTTTCCTGGCTAGGGTCCAGCCGATGAGTTTGCCGGCCGCGCCGCTGCCCAACACCACGACATCGTATTCCTCTAGAGACGGCACGTTCTCCTTTGTCTGTTTTTCAGTGTTGAGTTTCGGTGCTCACGAGATGCTATCGCTTCGCTACCGGTTGTGCGGACTTCTTGCCCGCGTCGGCTTTCCTCAGCGGACTTTGACTTCGCCCGGCTGGTTGAGGCGCCTTCCCGAGAAAGGCGAGCAACTCCTCGTTGACCCGGTCCTTCAAGGTCGAGCACATGCCGTGCGGTGCGCCCGCGATCACCTTGAGCGTGGCGCCCTTGACTATCTTTGCCGAAAGCAACGCCGAGTCGGCGATCGGCACGATCTGATCGTCGTCGCCGTGCAGAATGAGCGTCGGCACATTGAACTTCTTGAGGTCTTCCGTGAAATCCGTTTCGGAGAAGGCCTTGATGCAGTCGTAAACGGCTTTGTGTCCGGCCATCATCCCTTGCAGCCAGAACGAATCGCGCAGGCCCTGTGAAACTTTCGCGCCTGGCCGGTTGAAGCCGTAGAACGGCATACTGAGGTCCTTCCAAAACTGCGAGCGGTCGGCGAGAACGGCGGCCCGGATATCGTCGAACGCTTTCATCGGCAAACCACCGGGATTGGCGGGCGTCTTCAGCATCAACGGCGGGACCGCGCCAATCAGCACGGCTTTGGCCACGCGGTTCGTGCCATGACGCCCGATGTAACGGGCGACTTCGCCGCCGCCTGTCGAGTGGCCGATATGAATCGCTTCCTTCAGGTCGAGCGCCTCGACGAGTTTTGCGAGGTCGTCGGCGTAGGTGTCCATATCGTTGCCGTTCCAAGGCTGACTCGAGCGGCCATGGCCGCGGCGATCATGGGCGATGCAGCGGTATCCGTGGTTGGCCAGGAACAACATCTGGTCTTCAAACGCGTCCGCGCTCAACGGCCACCCGTGACTGAAGACCACAGGCTGTCCGGTTCCCCAGTCCTTGTAGTAGATGTCGACGTTCCCCAAGTTTTCTTTACCGATCTTTAAGTATGGCATGAGAACGCTCCTTTCCTGTTTGTGAAACAACAGTTATCGGTGCGAGAAAGTCGTCCTGATGGGGAAGTCCACAGCTTGGACTGAAATCGCCACCACCAAGAACAGCCAGTCCAACTCGCCACCTCCGACCCGCAAGAACAGGTAGCACACCGTCACAACAATTCAAGAGCGAGGGGTACAAAACAGTATGACAATTCGCTGTAGCGGCGCTCTGTGAGCGCCGAAGGAGTGGGGGGTCTATAGGAGGTCGGCAGTCGCAGACCGCCGCTACAGTTCGCGCGCACACACACTCCGAAGACGCTATCGCCTGCTCACCGAGAAATCTTTTTCGGTTCCAAGAACGTCCCTTCCTGAAGCTCCTCGTACGCCCGTTGGAGTTGTTCCTGCGTGTTCATAACAATCGGTCCGTACCACGCGACCGGCTCCTTGAGTGGCTGGCCCGAAACAAGGAGAAAACGGATTCCGTCCGGCCCGGCCTGCACCGTGACTTCGTCGCCGCTGTCAAACAGAACGAGCGAGCGATCCTCGGCGGCCGTGGGAGGCGTTGTGTCTGCCCAGCCGACTCCTTCGGTCGGCACCGCGAGAGGACCAGACGCGTTGCAGAATTTGCCGGCCCCCGCGAACACGTAGGCAAACGCGTGGCGGGTCGTCTCGACCGGGAGACTCTTCCGTTTGCCGGGCGGCACTGACACATCGATGTAGATCGGGTCCGCAGCGATCCCGACCACGGGACCACGTTTCCCCCAGAAACTTCCACAGACAATCCGCGCGCGGGTGCCATCATCGTCGACGACCTCCGGAACTTCGGGCGCCTTGATTTCCTGGTAGCGGGGCGCCGTCATTTTGAGCGACGATGGTAGATTCGCCCACAACTGGAATCCATGCATGCGGCCGTCGACGTCGCCCTTGGGCATTTCCTGATGGATGATGCCGCGCCCCGCGGTCATCCATTGGATGTCGCCGGCGGCAATCGCGCCGCGGTTCCCCATGCTGTCGCCGTGCTCGACGGTCCCGGCGAGGACGTAGGTAACGGTCTCGATTCCGCGGTGAGGATGCCATGGGAATCCGGCCAAATAATCCTCCGGAATGTCGTTGCGAAAATCGTCGAGGAGAAGGAACGGGTCGAACTCGGTGGTGTTACCGAAGCCGAACGCGCGCCGCAGGTGCACCCCCGCGCCTTCGAGGGTTGGCTTGGATTTGATCATCCGCCGAACGGGTCGAAGAGACATGAGAACCTCCCGAGTTTACGTCCTGACCGTTTCGGTCAGTAATGTGATGTTGTTATCGCCACCAACGTCTTGCGAGAACCGGTAACACACCATCGCCACAATGCAAGTGAGGCGGACCGTCAAAATGCCAAGCGTCGCAACCTGCCGGCATCCGGCCCGAAGTTGAATGTATCATGCAGGCCGGGCGGCTATTTGTCGGGCTGGCCGTAGTTCTGTTGCATTCGATTTAGAATGTCATCCACGGTGGGCTTGCTGCCGGGCCGGTTGGAATTTGGTTGGACCTTCTTTGGAACTGCATTTGTAGAGGTGGAATTGGCAACCGGAGACGATTTCTTTTTTTCGGCTTCGGCCTTGGCGGCGGCCGCTTTCTGGTCAGCGGCTTTCTGCTCGGCCGCCTTCCGTTCAGCGGCCTCGCGAGCGGCCGCGGCCTTTTGTTCGGCGGCCAGCCGAGCGGCGGCGGTCTTCTGCTCCGCGGCCTGCCACGCGGCGGCTTTCTGAGGGTCATACCCGAATTGCTTCTGTAGATCCGGTGGCAAATCCGCCAAAGGCACCGTCGCCACTCCCGTTTCGTGATAAATCGTGACGGTGGCGGGTGTAAGTCTGCCCCAGCGAACGTCTTTATAGGTGGTGCCGTCGATGGTGATGCTATTGGACTCGGTATTGCTCATAACGCCAGCCGACGCCACCTTGTTGGTAATACTGGCAGGGCCGGGTGTGTTGGTTTCTTCGGCGAAAAGGGTGACGGCAACCACGCTACAGAACACGAGGAGAACTCGAGGGATTTTCATAGTTGGTCGCCTTTCGATTCTGGATTCTACGACCGTTGCTGTTGCCAGCAAGCTTATTCGGGACCTGGCGGTCAGGGAGACGTTCGGCAGGCAACTCCACATCAGTTTTCCACTCGGCCCGGGCTTTGTGACCAATTCTTAACAAATTAGTGTTCGTCTTGAACGCGGTACGTTGTGTAATTTCTCCAACCATGACTCGTAAAGTTTTCGTCCTGGCATTCTCCACGTTGATGGCGCTGACATTCGTCGATTTCAGTTCCGCGCAGACGACAAACCTTGCTGCCAAAGTTCTGGCCGCGGACGACGCGCTGCCGTCGTGGCGCGAGGGCGCAGCCAAAAAACGCATCGTCGAGTTTGTCGCCAGCGTGACAACGGCTGGCAGTCCGGATTTTGTGCCGGCCACGCAGCGCATCGCCGTGTTTGACAACGACGGCACACTGTTGAACGAGCAGCCGATGTACATGCAACTCGCCTTCGCCCTGGATCGGGTCAAGGCACTCGCGCCGCAACATCCGGAATGGAAGGACAACCCTCTTTTCAAAGCGGCGCTTGACCGCGACCTGAAGGCACTCTCCGCGATGGGTGTCTCGCGTATCCTCCAACTAACCTTCGCGGCTCAGGCCGGGCTGACGACCGAAGAGTTTGAGCACGTCGTCAACGACTGGCTCGCCACGGCCCGTCATCCGCGGTTTCACCGGCCGTACACCGATCTGGTGTATCAACCGATGTTGGAAATGCTGGCGTATCTTCGCGCCAATGGGTTTAAGACGTTCCTCGTGTCGGGCAGCAACCTCGAGTTCATGCGTCCGTGGACGGAGCGCGTCTATGGGATTCCGCCGGAACAGGTGGTGGGCGGCAGTTTCAAGACAAAATTCGAAATGCGCGACGGCCGGCCGGTCATCACCCGGCTGCCCGAGCTCGATTTCGTCAACGACAAGGACGGCAAAGCGCTGGGCATTGAGAGATTCATCGGACGTCGCCCGATCATTGCGTTCGGCAATTCCGACGGCGACCGGCAGATGCTCGAATGGACGACCGCCGGCACTGGCGCACGGCTGGCCGCGTACGTACATCATGATGACGCCGAACGCGAGTCCGCTTACGACCGCACGGCTCTCTTTGGAAAACTCGACCGTGGCCTCGACGAAGCGCCGAAGCGCGGCTGGCTTGTGATCAGCATGAAAAACGATTGGAAACGCGTATTCGCTTTCGAACAATGACGGGCCGCGAAGCCTTGCCGCGCGGCTCCGCCGCTCTAAAGTTGCCATCCTGAGCGCGGCGAACGGATCTCCTTCGTTTTGCGTGACTGCCGATCACCGACCACGAATCACGAGGACGATGCCAGCTCGCGTTCGAGCATTTCGTACCGGTCGATGACCTGGCGGACGAAGTGACGTTTCTCGTGGTACGTACCGGGAAAGAAACTACCCTTGAACCCAGCAATGATGACATGGCGCAGTTCGCGCGGAGTCATTTTCAATTTGTCGATGGCGATTTGCAATTCCCTGCAGACAGTCGTGTTCGAGACGAGACGGTTGTCGGTGCAGATGGAGACAGAGAGTTCGTGGTCGAGCATTTGGCGGAGCGGATGCCGGGAAAGATCACGCATGTGCGGCAGGGTTTGCGCGTTGCTGGTGAGGCAGACTTCGATGGTGATGCGCTGGCTCGCGATATACTCGGCGAGACGGTCGGTGTACGCCACAGGATCCGGAATATCGGGATTCTGAATCATCTCGTGCGCGAACATCCACGTGCCGTGACCGATCCGGTTCGTGTAACATTTCGTGATTGCCTGAAAAATGGATTCGGGTCCGTACGCCTCGCCGGCATGGACGGTTTTGCGGATGAAGTGATCGTGCGTGTATTGATAGGCCGGGCTGTGATCGTCGGCCGGGTAACCGGACTCCGGTCCCGCCAGGTCGAAGCCGACCACGGGTAGGCCTTTCTTGTGCGCGAGATCAACCGCGTTGCGCGCCAGTTCCATCGAGGCGGTCACGCAAACTTGTTTGGGCGATGCGGCCGGCAGGATCTCGAAGAGCCACGCGTAATAGGGTGACATGTGCGGCGTCACAAACCGCATCGCGCTGAAGATGATGCCGAAATGAAATGGGATGTCCGCGCCCGAGGTGACCGGCTTGGTTCGGTTGTGCCGCTTCTGCGCGCGTTCCAGTCCCCGGCACACCGACCGGACGACGGTTTCCAAGTCGAGCCGGTCGTTGATGTAGTTCTGCGGCGCGAACCGGACTTCGAGGTAGCGAACCCCTTCGGCGAGGTTGTCCTCCGCCAACTCAAACGCGACACGTTCGAGGTTCTCGGTATTCTGCATCACCGCGTGAGTGTAGGCGAAGCCCTTCAAATACTCCGGCAAATGCGCGTAATGATTCTTAAACACCAACCGACGCATGCCGTCTTCGGTGTACGATGGCAGCTTTACGCGATGTTTCTTCGCCAACTCGATCAGCGTCGGCAGACGCATCGATCCGCCGAGATGAACATGGAGGTCGGTTTTCGGAATGCTCTGGATGAATTGGGTTGAGATCGCGGACACAGGTCGGAAGAATAGCGATAAGCGCGTGGCTTTACAGGGAAAAATCGTACGTGTGACACGGAGAGCGTTGTAGTCGCCTCGCTCTGTCGAGGCGCATCCGGACACGGCGGCAGAGCGCCGCGGCTACATGTTCCCGTGCGGGGATTCGCGCCATCTGGTTGGATTGGAAACAGGAGAGTTACCACGGGACGGCTTCGTTCCGGTCCGTCCGCTCTCTCTACGAAGTACCCGCGGTGATCGAAGAAGATTAGCTGACCAAACGCAGGACCCGTCAACTCTCCATCAGTTCGCCGCCGCGTCCCGGTGAGCGCTAAAAGGCTTCTAAGGGTTTTATTATACGAGAACCTCATGGTTCTGCTGTATAGACACGCAAAACCCGCTTTTGCTACAAATCGCCACGGTCGCAGCAATCAAAGCTAGGAAATAGTCGGTTATCGGTCAGATTGGCTCTGTGCGAGTTCCGATGGACGAGTAGGCCACGACGCTTCCTCCCACCGCGCAAGCAATTGGTTTTAGGCGAAGCCAAGAGGCAAGGTCATGAAGAAGTAACATTGACATGCGGATGCTAAACCATGGCTTACTCATTCCAAAATCTGGTGTTTGAAGGCGGCGGCGTCAAAGGTATCGCCTACGTCGGCGCGATGCAGGTGCTCGACGCAAAGGGGATTCTATCGAACATCAAGCGGGTGGGCGGCACATCCGCTGGCGCAATCAACGCCGTGCTCGTCGGACTGAATTACACCGCCAACGATACCCTGCAACTTCTCAAGTCGATGGATTTCAAGTCATTCATGGACGACGACTGGGGGATCGTGCGGGATACCGCTCGCCTGATCAATCAGTTTGGCTGGTACAAGGGTAATTCGTTTCGCGATTGGATTGCTGACGTCATTGCCAAGAAAACCGGCAATTCGGAGGCCACCTTCAATGATGTGTTCCAGATGAAGGACGCCCAAGGGTTTCGCGACTTGTACTTTATCGGGACAAACCTCTCCACCGGCTTCTCAGAAGTGTTTTCCGTCGAACACACCCCGCGGATGTGTGTTGCCGACGCCGCCCGCATCTCCATGTCCATCCCGCTCTTCTTCGCCTCCATACGCAGTCCACGTGGCGATGTTTACGTGGATGGCGGCGTGTTGGACAACTATCCCATCCGACTTTTTGACCGCCAGAAGTACGTGGCCGAGAACTTCGTCATCCCCCCGGATTATCAACAACACAATCAGGACCTTACCCAGCAAGGGCTGAGCATCAGCCCTTACGTTTACAATCAGGAAACGCTGGGCTTCCGGTTGGACTCCGCTCAGGAAATTGCAATGTACCGGGACCATGCCGAGCCGCCCGAAAGGAAGATCAATGATTTTTTCGATTACGCTTGGGCATTGGTTGAGACCATCATGAACACACAGGACAGCTACCACCTTGAGAGCGACGACTGGCAGCGCACCGTATACATCGACACCCTCGGCGTAGGCACCACGGATTTTGGCCTGAGCGACCAAAAGAAGGACGAGTTGGTGCAGTCGGGCATCGACAACACAAAGAAGTATTTCGATTGGTACGACGATCCAAAGAACCATCCCGTCAATCGACCAACGTAATTTGGAGGAGAACAATTAACGGAGGAATCTTATGCCGCCAAGTGATCAGGGATGTCGTCTCAGATGCAGTATCCGACCCGCTTCGAAGCAGCGTTAACCGGTCACGAATAAGAGGAACCATGAGAATCATCGCTTACATACGTTTGCTGAGTTTCGGCTTGGTGCTGGTCAGCTTGTCTGCTGGGTGCGGCACCGTACCGATTCAGAATATCCAAGACTTCACGACGGGCGTTACAGCAGCACAAAAGCAAACCACTCTCGCATTCCAAGCCGTTACCGATTTGACGAGTGATGACGTCATTGATTACGCCGCGGCACAGCCCACTTTGACTGACGAGAACTTCTTCTTGGTCTTGGACCCAAAAGCCGAAGCCGCTTGGGATCGGTCCTTTTTGGCGTTGGAAAAGTACGGCCAAGATTTGGTGGTGCTGACTTCGCCGGACTTAACCAAAGACTACAAAGACTACTCCGTCAGTTTGGCGGAGGAGATTAAGAAGACCGGTCAGGTATTGCAGGGGGCAAATCTTGTCACCAGTGCGCCGGAGCCATCGGCAGTCTTGGCGACCGCTTTCACGAAGCTGGGGGACTTGTTGTTGCGCGCCAAGGCGCAGGCGGACGCGAAACGCATTGTCAGCGCCACCGATCCTGCGGTGCAGCAGATTCTGTTCGAGATGGCGGCAGACATTGGAGATAGTGATGGGACAGGCATCCGTGGTACGGTGCATGCCCACTGGCAGCAACGTAAAGGGAAATGCCAAGTCGCGTTTACGAAGTCTGACGATGCCGGTAAGCGCAAACTCGCCGTGCAGTTTGCAGGTCTGATAAGTCAGCAACAGGCGCAAGACGCTGTTCTGGAATCGCTGCACCGTTCACTACTCGCCTTAGCCAGCGCGCACCGCGCCTTGGCCAAAGGAGAACCCTTCAGCATGGCTGCCTCCATTGCATTCATCAAGAACGAAGTCCAAGACACTGAGCAGTTGTACAGCAAGTTCAAAAACTCTTCCGAGGACTGAAAGAAGGATACTGCCGATAAAGATGCGGAGGATCAATGAATTTAACACTCAAACAATTGCATGATCTCTTACTGGCGCGGCACAACGCGCTTTCCGATCAACTGGGCCACGAAGCCGATCCGGCGAAAGCCGAAGCCATCCTGACCGAAATGCAGGAACTCCTCCATCGGATCGACCTTGTGCAAGGCCTGCTGTTCCGTCAGTCATCCCAAAAACTGGATGATTGCTTGGCCCGGATCAAAAAGGCCGACGATGCCCTCGGTCAGGCAACTCAATCGATCAAGAACGCGGCGGATTTGGTCAAGTCGATGAGTGAGTTTCTGAAAGCCGTCGATGAAGCCATCGACCTCGCCAAGACGCTGGCGGTGACCTGAAGCGCTTGCATTGCGGAGCAAGATCACGATTTTCGGAAAAAGGTGCGAATGGATACAAGATCAGAACGAGAATGAAAAGGCAGGCGAGTATGAGTATAAAGAATATAATCGACCTCGCGAAAACCCTCGGTACACAGGCGATCGCCAAGATCAGGGACCCCGGACTGATATTCATAGCGCTATTCTTCGCAATTGGCTTATATCTGATCCTGTTGAACCTTCGGGCTGAGGATTTCTGGATTACGGTGGTGTTGGTGTTGGCATTGATCGTGACATCTCTTAGCGCTTTGGGAAGGTCAAATCGATGCGGGCGCTTCTTTCTGGTCAAGCCGGACAGAAACAATGCCCTGTTTTTGAGGAGACCATGGATTGGATCGTCTCGAAAACAGGAGTGCAATATCCTTAGTTTTTGGGTGGCTCTTCTATCGTCCATTGAAGTTCGGTTATTGGGTTAACTCTCCACTCAAGACAGGTTGTACTCTGCACATTCTACTGGTGGAGATACCAGTCGACACCACATCGATCGATAGGATTATTCCAGACTTGATATCGTTCACATGAATTAAGTCGATGGAGGGCACTGCTGATTGTGGTGGCTGGCAGGCACGCCCTTGCAATTTATCGCTTCTGCGGCGAGGTTTCGCTCTGGCGTTTGAAAGGACGGGTGTTGCAGGTCAGGTTCGACGTCCTTGGCGGAAACAAAACAACAACCAGAAAGGTGGCTCCTGATGAAAGAGGTTCGCTGTAAGGATGCCGGTGTGGATTGCGACTTCGTGGCGCAAGCCGAGACCGAGCAGGAACTGATGAAGAAGGTCGCGCAACACGCGCGTGAGAAACATGGCATGACCCAGGTAACGCCCGAAATGGCGGCCAAGGTCAAGAAGCTCATTCACGACGTGAAGTGACGCAGAATAGCGAAGAGCGGATGGGCTCGGGCGTGGCCGCGTCCGAGCCCGTGCGCTACGCTTGGTTGTGCGAGGATCTCTGACCCCGCACAGATTTCGACCCCTGTCGTGGGGTCTCCCGCCTAGACGGACAATGGAGACCTACGGTCATCGGTGGCGGCGCGGTCGTGAGACCGGCGCCGAACAGTGGCAAATATTGAAATGAAACTGATTTCGGTCAATGTATCGCAGCCGAAACCCGTCGCTATCGACAGCCAGAATTCGGTCATGACGGGAATTTTCAAGGAACCTGTCCGTGGACGCGTGATGGTGCGGACGCTGGACCTTGACGGCGATGGCCAGGCGGACCTGACCGTCCACGGCGGCCCGGACAAAGCTGTCTATACTTATCCGA
>DATIZX010000062.1:0-3843 GCA_035516795.1 Verrucomicrobiia bacterium | reverse complement strand
CACGATCGGCGCGGGCGCGCGAGAAAGCTGGCCGCTCGCCGTGAGATGATCGACTTCGTTTTTCGATTTGCCCATTTCGTTGAGGTGCGTTTCGAACTGGCGGCTTTCGAGCGTGAAGGCATCGGTGTAGGAATCCATCTGATCGTCGATGGTGAAAAGCGTGCGGACGGGGCTGAGCGTGTGCGCCTGGCCGCGGAAATGCCAAGCTTGCCAGCCGAAGAGGTTACGGCGCTCGGGCGCGCTGAGTTGCAGCGTTGCGGCGTCCGAGAATGCGGACCAGGAGACGCGATAGTTGAGCGTTTCGCCGGTGCGAAACGGCATGGGCTGCTCTTTGGGCGCGGAGGCCGCGGGGACTTTTGGCTTCGTTGCGCTGTGATGCTGCGGGGGGCTGGCGGCGAGAGCGGCTGGCACAAATCTGCGAGCCGCCGGAAGAAGCGTGAACAGGAGCGTCAGCAGAAACGCGATTGCGAATGTCGCGCGGCGGCCCAGGATCGTTCGTTTCTCGAGACCCATTTCAACTGTCGGGGCGGCACATCTGGAACACTTGTTGCCGTGCGAGTTCTTGCCCGGCCGCAACGCGCCGGGCTATATTCAAGCGTACCTGAAACACGCAGCACAATCATCTCATCGCAGAATTTGGCAGTGGTGCGGTTTGAGTTTACCAGGTTCCTGGGTAGTGAAACTGCTCCTTACCGTCCGTCGCTTGTGGTGGGAAGTTGGCGGGCCGCAAAATCAGGCTGCCCTACGTGCTTCGTGAATGTTGCTTGCGCTCGCGCCGAGAAATCCCGCCAGCACTGTGGATTGGCACAATCGGGAGACCGCATCCTCGCGATCTTACTGGTGTCCTCCTTCCCCGTGTTTCCGTGCCAGTTCATCGAACCATGTCCAGCCTAACTTGTATCCGTACGACTTGTTTGCTGGGATCCAGACCAGCGAACCGTTGCTCACCCGAAGGCGACCAAAGGCGCTCCGGTTGCGCTTCACCTTGAACTCTATATCAGCCTTACCCAGCTCCCTTTCTGGTAGCGTAAAAAAAACGTCGTGGTCGGCCATTCGTTCCTCCCGTATGGCGCGGATTCTACCATGGACGGCTATCTAACACCGCCATTGCTATCCAAGGTAACTGCGGCTATAGTTCGCGGCCACTGGAGGAAGCATGAAGGACCAAAGGCTTCAAATTGCGGACATCGTTCGACACATTGACGACGCTACGTTAGGAACTCTAAACGTCCCAGAGTTTCAACGGAAATACGTTTGGCGGGCCTCCAAGGTTGTTGACCTAGTGGACTCACTGTGGCGTGGGTATCCAGTCGGGTCGCTTCTCCTTTGGGAGTCCGCCTACGATTCGCCACGAACGGCGCTCGGGAACCAAGGGCCCAAGTTGTGGATAGTCGACGGTCAGCAACGCGTGACCTCCCTCGCTCTGCTGTTTGGAAAGAAGCCGTACTGGTGGTCCGACCATGCTCAATGGAACCGGTACTTCGACAAATACGATGTTCTAGCTAACATCGCGAGGGACAAGGAAGATCTGGAGTTTGGGCTCATAAATCCCGTTCGCAGGAAATCCAACGAGTGGCTGTCTGTGCGACGGGTACTAAACTCGGCCAGTTTGTCTGAGCTTGCGGCCGAAGCGGCTGAAAAGCTTGGCAGCGCCAAACGCTTCGCGGAGATACACGAAAAGCTTCAGTCCATCAAGAAAATCGAAGCTGCTCCACTATACGAAATTATCGTTGATCACGAGCTAGAAGATGTGGCCGAGATTTTTGCCAGGCTGAACACCGCCGGGACGAAAATCCGTGAAAGTGACATTGTTGTTGCTCTCGTGGCCGCAAAACAGCAGGGCTGGGTGAGGCAGAAGTTTGACCCGTTCTTGAAGGACCTTGAACTCAAAGGCTTTGAGTTTGATCCCGGCGTGGTCGTCAGAACCCTTGCGATCATCGGGCATGGAAGCGCAAGGCTAAAGGAAGTTCCACAATCCTTCTGGGATCCCTCCGACATGTTTGACGATTGCTGGCGGCGAACGAAAGACGCAATCTCCTCGGTCATCAAGAACCTCCTTGAATATGGGGTGCTATCGAGCGATCTGCTGCCGTCTCTAAATGCATTGATACCAGTATTTGTGATGAAGGCGTCCTTCCCACAGGATTTCAAGTTTGCCAAGGCGTTCAATTGGCTGCTAATAGCTACGAGGGACGGCAGGTACAGCGGCTCAGCAACAACCGTCCTCGATCGCGATACAAAACAAATCAGAGCTAAGAAGTCCTTCGCTGAAACCATTCTTGATCTAACCGCACTTCTATCGGCATCTGGCACGTTTACACCAGAGGACTTCCGCGAGGAGTACACAGACAAGTTTCTGAGGCTGGTTCTCTATTTGACAGTCTTCAACGGTGGAGCGAAGGATTGGATTAATCAGGACGTCCGAATTGGCTTCGACAAGGAAGATAACGAAATCAATGATGGTTTCAAGCCGGAATGGCATCACATCTTCCCGAGGAAAGTCGTCAGGGATACCTTTGACGGCAGCTTGGTGGACTCTATAGCGAACATAGCTGTTTTGAACGAGAAGGCAAACAGATCGTTCAGTGCGAAGATCCCCGAACAGTATTTGCAAGAACACGGTGTCAAACCGGACAGACTAGAGGAGCAGGCCGTTCCTGGTGGCGACCTTCTTAGAGTGGAAAACTTCGAGGAGTTTCTTAAGGTGCGCGCAGAAAAATTGGCTGAACGTGCCACAACGTACCTGCAAGGACTTGCTAAATAGAAAGCCCAACCTTCTGTTGAAACTGTTGAAGCCGAATTTAAGCTGTACCGCTGCTGGAAATTTGATGGTGTCCTAGTTTGGGCGGCTAGTGAAGATTTTCGTCAGGGGCTAAAGCCCTTTCATTCTGAGCGTCTATTGTCGGAGCTGCCCTTCGGCTTCGCTCAGGGTACGAAGCTCTCACCCCCTAGACGCGTGCGAAAGTGGTCCGTGGCAGAATTGGGGTTGCACCCGAACTCGATATTGTGCCGGGATGTCCGTATGCTACCTGGCGGCTGATCCGGAGGATTAGACGAATGCGCTACGTGGTGACAGGAGGCGCGGGATTCATCGGCTCGAATATCGTCGATGAACTTGTGCGGCGAGGGCACGATGTGACCGTGCTCGATGATCTCTCGACGGGCGCGGAGGCAAACCTCGCCGGCGCGCGCGCGAAGATCGATTTTCGCGTGGGCAGCATCGCGGACCTCGCAACCGTGCAATCGGCCTGCCACAAAGCGGACTGCGTGATTCATCTCGCGGCGCGGACATCGGTGCCGAAATCCGTGCTCGATCCGATCGAGACGAATCGCGTCAACATCGATGGGACGCTGAATGTGCTGGTGGCGGCGCGCGACGCGAAGGTGCGACGAGTGGTGTATGCCGCATCGTCGTCCGCGTACGGCGAGACGCCGACCCTGCCGAAAGTGGAAACGATGCCGGCGGAGCCGATTTCGCCTTATGGCATCACGAAATATGTGGGCGAACTGTACGCGCAGGTATTCGGGCGCGTCTACGGCCTCGAGAATGCGTCAGTGCGGTATTTCAACGTGTTTGGACCGCGGCAGGATCCGACGTCGCAATATTCGGGCGTGCTTTCACGCTTCATGCTCGCGGCGATCCAGGGAGAGCCGCTGACGATTTATGGGGACGGCGAGCAGTCGCGCGATTTTACGTACGTGGACAACGTGGTGGACGAGACTTTGCGCGCGTGCGATGCAAGCGGCGCGTCTGGGAAGGTGTTCAACGGCGGCACCGGCGCGCGCATCACGTTGAATCAGGTCGTCAAGCTGTTGGAAAAAATAACCGGCAAGAAACTCCAG
>DATIZX010000061.1:0-32755 GCA_035516795.1 Verrucomicrobiia bacterium | reverse complement strand
AAGTTTCGCCCGTGAACCTGAAGGCGACATTCACGAACTAACCTGCTGTCGTCGTTCCGGCCCCGCTAGCAGGTGTCGCGGGCGGAACGTCGCGGTCAATTAAGCCGCGAGTGCCAGCTCTTCGTTGGCAGTTATGTGATTTGTCCGGTGTTTAACGAGGCCTCCGAACCACCTCGGCATGCCGCTCACGCCCACCTCACAAAGTCGAATCCGTTTCGCCCCCATGAGAGTCAGCGGTGTGTAGCGCGCCCAATATAGCGAACGCGGCCAGGAAAGCAAGCCTGCCGGGCCGTGAGAAGACGGGTGGCTCAACTTCGGCAGCGCGGCGGCGAACAAAGTCGCCGCCCGCGCGGGTTGAGAGATCAAGCTGTTCTTCGGTCGGAGGAGGCGCCGACCTTGATGGCGTTGGGGGGATTCGAACAGTTGACTCTCAACCCGTCACGAGCGGACACTCCGAGACTTCGCGGCGTCTCAGAAACGTCCCAAAGAAAGAGGCGCTGGTCCGCCATGAGCGGTTGATCCTGCGCGCCCTGCGCAGCCGGCTGCATGGCAAACCCTGGATCCAGCGCCTGAATGGAGTTCATGTCATTCCGTCGTACACGAATCGGCGAGTTGCAGAGCCTCGCCAAATTGGATCGATGGCAAATCGCGCTCACCTTTTTTAACGCGGCCCGCCGCATCCCACGGTTGCGACAAACGGCCAGCGCAGACGACCACGTGGGCATGGGGACAACGTTTCCGGATGGTTTCGGCCAAATCCTGCGACGCGGTTCCCGCCAACATCGGATCCACAAAAGCGACATCCACTGGATTGTGCTGGAGGAATTCCAACGCCGCGCGGGCGGTGTCCCGCACTTCGACGCTGCGGTTCGGCGCGCGCAACAAATCGGCAAGCATTTCCCGCACTCCTGCGTCCTCATCCACGATAAGCACACGATAAATGTTTGGTTTACTGGTCGCTGCCATCTCTTGTCTCACCTTTGCCTAACGCCTGACTGGAAGGCTAACTAGCAGTGGGTATGCCAACCCCTGGTCGGATGAGCCGAATTAAGTTGGGGGTAGCAACGAACCGACAGAAAATCTCAAAAAGGCGAATCTGCGGGACAAAAGCGCCCACGCAATCTCATCAATGCGTCAAAGCAAATAGAGCCTTTATTTCTCTTCTTCGCGCCTCAAATTTGGACGCTACCCGGCGGCGCATGGCGATCACTTCATGTGATAAAATGCAAGGGTGCTCGAACCGGAACTATTGCTCACCGCTTACCGCCACGGCCTCTTCCCCATGGCCGTCAACAAACGCGGCGAAATCGGCTGGTTTTCGCCCGATCCCCGGGCGGTGATTCCGCTGGACGAACGGTTTCACCTGCCGCATGGCTTGCGCCGGGTTCTGAAACGGGAAAACTTCGAGACTACGATCGACGTGGCTTTCGAAGCAGTCATCCGGGCTTGTGCCAAGCGGAACGGAGGCACGTGGATTTCGAAAGAAATCATCGAGGCTTACTGCGCATTACGTCGGCTCGGCTACGCCCACAGCGTCGAGACCCGGCTGAAGGGCCAACTGGTCGGAGGGTTGTACGGCGTGCATATCGGCGGCGCGTTTTTTGGCGAAAGCATGTTTCACCGCGAGACGGACGCATCAAAGGTCGCGCTGGTGGCGCTGGTCGAGAGATTGCGCCATCGTCAGTTCGTTCTGCTCGACACGCAGTGGTTGACGCCGCACCTGAAACAATTCGGCACTTATGAAATTCCACGGCGGGAATATCTCTGGCGGCTGGAGCACGCCCTGAAGTTGGACTGCAAATTCTGACGGCAGTGCGATAATGTGGGGGGCGAAATGAGCGATATCGGGAAAATTCTGGTCGTCGTTGGTCTGGCCCTCGTGGCGCTGGGCTTACTCTTTTGGGTTGGGGCGAAAATGAACCTGCCCTTGGGACGGCTCCCGGGCGACATCCGCGTCGACCGGCCGAACTTCAAGTTCTATTTTCCCGTGATGACCTGTGTGCTCATCAGCGTGCTCCTCACGCTGATTCTCTGGCTGTTGAGACGAAAATAGCGTGAAGACGTCCGACTTCGATTACGACCTTCCCCCAGAACTAATCGCCCAAGCGCCGCTGGCCGATCGTGCTGGTTCGCGCATGTTGGTGGTCAACCGTGCTACGGGGCAGATTCAGCACGACCATTTTCGCAATCTCGGAACGCATCTTCGTCCGGGCGATTTGCTGGTGCTCAACGATACGAAGGTGATACCGGCGCGCATCTGGTCCAGCGATCCAGTGAGGGAACTGCTCCTGATCGAAAATCTTGGTAATGGTCGCTGGTCTGCATTGGTCAAGCCTCTCAAGAAGGCGAAACGCGGCAGCGTTCTGAAGTTTGCCGACGACGTGCAGGCACTGGTTGAAACCGAGACGGATTTCGGCGGGCGGGTGTTGCAGTTCACTGGCGATTTGACGGCTTTTCTTGCGGCGCACGGTGCGGCGCCCTTGCCGCCGTACATCAAGCGCTCCGCGCCGGATGCCGGTGATTTGGAGCGTTACCAAACGGTTTTTGCGCGTCAGCCGGGAGCCGTAGCGGCGCCGACAGCGGGTTTGCATTTCACAAGCGAATTGCTCCGTCAACTGGACAACTCGGGCGTAGCCCACGCCTTTCTTACGTTGCATGTGGGCATCGGCACGTTCCGTCCGGTGAAGACCGAGAACCTTGAGGAGCACAAAATGCATGCGGAGCGATTCTCCATCCCGGCGGCAACCGTGGAAGCCATGAGCGGGGCGAGCCGCGTGATCGCCGTGGGCACGACCGTCGTGCGCGCGCTGGAATCCCTTCGCGAATTGCGAGCCGGCGACGGCCAGACCAATCTTTTCATTCGTCCGCCCTTCCAATTCCGGTACGTGGATGCGCTACTGACGAATTTCCATCTCCCGCGCTCGACGCTGTTGATGTTGGTATGCGCCTTCGCCTCGCGCGAACTCGTCTTGCGGGCCTACGAAGAAGCGGTACGCGAGCGGTACCGGTTTTTCAGTTACGGGGACTGCATGCTCGTTCTCTGATCGCTTTTCTTTTCGGGCCAGATCAGCGACGCCGCAATGGAGACAATCAGGATGGCCGCCACCACACTCAACGCGACGCCGATCGGGATCTGGAAGTAGTGCGACAAAATCATCTTGGCACCGACGAAGACGAGGATCACCGACAAGCCGTAATGCAGCCGATGGAACATATCCATGGCGCCCTTCAACGCGAAGTACAGGGAGCGCAGACCGAGAACGGCAAAGATATTGGAGGTATACACGATGAGACGGTCGCGGGTGATTGCCAGCACAGCGGGTATGGAGTCTACCGCAAAAATCAAATCCGTCGTCTCGATGACCAGCAACACCAGCAACAGCGGTGTGGCAAACGTTCGGCCCTCGCGCCTGACTAAGAACTTGCCGCCCTGGTAGTCCTTCGTCACTGGCATGAGCTTGCGAAACAATCGGAGCACGGGGTTGGACTCCGGATGAAGCCTCTTCTCTTTTTCCAGCGCCATTTTCACACCGCTGACGAGCAGGATGGCGCCAAAGACATAAATGACCCACTCGAATTTCTCGATCAGCGCCACGCCGGTGAGGATGAAGACCGCCCGCAGCGCCATGGCGCCGATAATGCCCCAGAAAAGCACGCTGTGTTGGTAGATGGAAGGAACGGCGAAGTACGAAAAGATGAGCAGAAACACGAAGAGATTGTCCACGCTCAGCGATTCCTCGATGATATACCCCGTCAGAAACTCCAAACTCGAATTGGCGCCGCGCTTATAGGCAATCAGACCGGCGAATCCCAAAGCCAGGAATATCCAAACGATGGTCCACAAAGCCGCCTCCTTGAACCTGACCTCGTGTTTCCGGCGATGGAATACGCCGAGGTCCAAAACCATCATCAGGACCACAACTGCACCGAAAATGACCCACAGCAATGTTCGCGTGGACATGGCAGGCATTCTGCAAGCCGTGTCGAAGCCCGTCAACCGAAACTGGACAGCACTCCGTTGTTTGTTATGCTCGCCGTGACGTGAACAAGGCGTGTCTCAACTGCACCGTTGCGTTGTCGAAAGAAATGAAGCTCGGTCCGCAACCCCACAAACGCGCCACCGTTTTTCAAATGGAAGCCACAAACCAGCGCCAATGAAGGAACAGTGGAAATCGGGCAGCCTCGGCGCGGTGCTGATCGTCTTGCTGACGTGCCTGGCATACTTCCCGGTCCTGCGAGGAGGATTCATTTGGGACGACGATCTGCTCATCACCGATAACCCCATGATCAAAAGCGACCAGGGGCTGTATTGGAGTTGGTTTACGGAGAGAAGTCCTGATTACTGGCCGCTAACCTCGACCGCATGGTGGTTGGAATGGCGGGTATGGGGAAATCACCCTTTGGGGTATCACCTGCTGAACGTTCTGTTGCACGCCATGAATGCGGTGCTTATTTGGAAGGTCCTGAAGCTCTTGAGGATTCCGGGGGCGTGGCTCGCGGCCATGATATTCGCCGTTCATCCAGTGAACGTCGCGACGGTTGCCTGGATCAGCGAACAGAAGAACACGCTCTCGATGTTGTTTTACCTGATGGCTCTGATTGCTTATCTCAAGTTCGATGAAAGCGGCGGCCGGCGTCACACGAAGCAGGACTGGTATTGGTACGGTCTTTCAGTCACGGCCTTCTTGCTGGCATTGCTCTGCAAGACTGCTGTCATCATGTTGCCGGTGATATTGCTTCTGTGCGTCTGGTGGCGGCACGACAGAATCGAACGACGAGATGTCTGGTATAGTGCGCCATTCTTCCTGCTTTCTTTGGTTCTGGGATTGGTGACTGTATGGTTCCAGCACAACCAGTCGGTTCAATTGCACCTGGTCCCGAGCCGCAGTCCCCTTTCTCGACTGGCTGCTGCCGGTTGGATGCCCTGGTTTTACCTGTCCAAGGTGCTCCTGCCGGTTCGATTGAACATGATTTATCCGCGATGGCAGATCTCCGGTTCGCTTTGGATTTCGTACTTGCCCGGAGCGCTGTGGGTGGTGGGCTTCCTTCTGTTTTGGTGGAAGCGCAAAAGCTGGGGGCGCCCTTTGCTGTTTGCGTTGGGTTATTTTGTGATCACGCTGTTCCCGCTGCTTGGATTTTTTGACCAGAGTTTCCACCGCTTTTCGTTCGTGGCCGACCACTGGCAATACTGTGCCATCATCGGCGTCGTTGCGCTGTTCGTGGCGGGCGCAGAAAAGATTCTGCACCGCCTGAAGCCGGCTGGATTTTGGGCGGTAGCAACGAGCGTGGTGGTGTTGATCGTTTTGGGAACGGCCACCTGGACACGGGCCGGCCTTTACGGAAACTCCGAAACCCTTTGGCGAGATACGCTGGCGAAAAATCCGCAAGCCTGGGCAGCGCACAACAATTTGGGGCTGGTTTTATTGCACCAAGGCAACATCGGAGGGGCGATCGAACACTTCCAGCGGGCCCTGGAACTCAAGCCGGATTACGAGGAGGCCCAATACAATCTGGGGATCGCTTTGGCGCGGACCAACAGAATTGTAGACGCGATCAGCCACTACGAGCAGGCCCTGCGGCTGGCACCCAATTCCGCCGAAGCCCACAACAACCTGGCAATTGCTTTGATGCAAGAGGGCCGGATCAGCGAGGCGATCAGCCATTACCAGCGTGCCCTGGAGATTCAACCGGACGATGCGGAAGTGCACTACAATTTGGGCAAAGCCTTGAAACAAGCGGGTCGGATCAAGGAGGCCATCGGGCAATTCGAGCAAGCCTTGCAACTCAAACCCGATTTCGTGGATGCCCACTACGCTCTGGGAGTGGCATTGGTGCACGCCGGTCGGACCGAGGAAGCGCTCCGACACTTCGAGGAAGCCTTGCGATTGCGGCCGGATTATGAGGAGCAGAACAAACTTGGAATCGCACTGATGCAGTTGGGCCGGGTTCAGGACGCCATCCGTCACTATGAGGCGGCTTTGCAGCTCAATCCAAATGGTGTCGAAGCGCACTACAATCTGGCTGCCGCCTTGGAACGAGTCGGAAAGTCCAGCGATGCCATCAAGGAGTACCAGCAAGCGTTGCGCATCGATCCCAACTTCGCGCAAGCACAAGCGGGTCTAACACGACTACAGGGTGATCAGTCAGACCAAGGTCTGAAGAAGTGACCCGCGACGCAAAAATCGACTTTGGGAAATCCCCGGCTCTCGCCGCCGCTCTCCTCGTGTTGCTGACCTTCCTGGCCTACATCCCAGCCCTGCGTGCCGGATTCGTGTGGGATGATGACAAACATTTCGCCAAGAATCCGGCCATGCTTTCCGTGGGCGGGCTGGGGCAAATCTGGTCGTCGCTGGCCGTCTCACGTTATTATCCGTTGACGCTTACTTCATTCTGGATGGAGCGGCGTCTTTGGGGATTGCATCCACTGCCCTACCACGCCGTGAACATCGTTTTGCAGGCAGTCAATGCGCTTCTTTTGTGGATCCTGCTGCGTCGCCTGAAGGTACGTGGGGCTTGGCTGGCCGCGGTCGTCTGGGCGCTTCATCCCGTCAACGTCGAAAGCGTGGCTTGGATCACGGAACTCAAAAACACCCAGTCGGGAATGTTCTTTCTGCTCGCACTTCTGGCATTCCTGCAATTTGAGGATCGGTTGCGTCCGCGTGATTACATTGCGGTCTTGATATGCGGCGCGGCGGCCATGATGAGCAAACCGTCCACGGTTGTTTTGCCAGGAGTGATTTTACTGTGTGCTTGGTGGCGGCGCGGTCGATGGACATTGAAAGATCTCCTTCGGGTAACGCCGCTGGCGGCCCTTGGTGTGTGCATGTCATTACTGACCGTTCTGGAGCAGTATGGCCGGATCGAAAATCAGTCTGCGACCGATTGGGCAATCACATTTGTGCAACGACTCCTACTGATGGGACACGTGGTGTGGTTCTACGCTGGCAAGCTGTTTTGGCCGGTGAATCTTTGCTTCATCTATCCTCGCTGGGAATTGCAGGTGCATTCGATCGTCGAGTGGTTGCCGCTAACGGCATTGGTGCTTGTGGCAGCGGGGCTATGGTGCTTTCGCCGCACGGCGTGGGCCCGTGCCGCGGTGTTCGGCCTGGGATGTTTCTTGATCTGTCTGTTGCCGGTGCTCGGGATTGTTAGCATCTATTTCTTCCGGTTCACTTTCGTAGCCGATCATTTTCAATATTTGGCCAGCATGGCGCTGATCGCTTTGGGGATTGGCACGGCAGCAACGATAGTCGAACGAATCGGTGGTCGAGCGCACCGCTGTGCGAGATTCCTGACGGCAACGCTGTTGCTGGTACTGGGATTCTCCACCTGGCAACGGGCCCACGCGTATGAGAATTCCGAAACTCTTTGGCGCGATACCCTGCAAAAAAACCCGAAGGCGTGGATTGCGCACAACAATCTGGGGCTGGCCTTGCAGGAACAGGGGCGGCTGACCGAAGCGCTGGAACAATATGAGCAAGCGCTCCGTCTAAAACCTGACAGCGTGGAGGCGCAGAATAACGTCGGGCTTGCTCTGCTGCAACAGGGAAGAACGCCTGAGGCAACAACGCATTTCCAGCAAGCAGTGAAACTGCAGCCCAACAATGTGGTCGTGCTCCAGAATCTGGGATTCGCGCTGTCGCAAATGGACAAGACCAGAGAGGCCATCCAATGCTACCAGCACCTGGTACAGCTCCATCCCAATCTTGCCGAAGCACACTATGGCCTGGCCTTGGCTTTGGAGAAAATTGGAGAATCTGAGGAAGCGATCAAGGAATACCAGCAGGCGCTGCATCTGAATCCCAACCTGGATGAGGCACAAAAGAATCTGCAACGGTTGCGAGCCGGCCAGTGACGGCAGAAAGTCCTCTCCAGCCAAGGATGGTAATTCCCGGGTGAATCGATTATGAAAAATCGCTCGTGAGAAAGCTTGGTTTCTTGGATGGAGAAGATGCCCAGCGCCGATCTTTCTGGATCGGTACGGCTTTCCTGCTCTTGCTGACAGTCTGCATGCTTGGCAACGTTTTGTTCTCAGGACGGCCCATCCTGTTGTCCGACGGCCAAACCGATCTCGCCTCACAGTTCATTTATTGGCGAGAATTTGCGAGGAACCAACTCCGACAGGGCCACCTGCCGTTGTGGAATCCATATCTCTACTGCGGGACACCGTTTCTAGGTTGGGCCCAAGCCGGAGTATTTTATCCGACGAATTGGCTCGATCTCTGCCTACCGTTGACCTTCTCCATCAATTTGGGAATTGTCCTGCACGTTTTCCTCGCGGGATGGTTCACGTTTTGGTGGGGATTACGGCGTGGGTTGCATCCCGTAGCGGCAGTTGTGGCGGGCGCATTGTTTATGTTCTGCGGGCCCTACTTTTTGCACGTTTACGCCGGTCATCTGTCCTTGTTGTATGCCATTGCCTGGACTCCTTTGGTGCTGGCGTCGGTTGACCGCTGGATTCAGACGCAGGCGAATGGCTGGTTGCTGTTGGGAATGCTGGCCGTTGCTCTGCAGATCTTCGCCGGAGATATGCAGGCGGTCTTCTATACAGCAGTCGCGGCGACGCTGTGGCTGGCGTTCGCATTATTCAAAGCCGAGCAGCGACCAAGGATCTTGCTGGGTTTTGGCATTGCTTATATAGGCGCTGCCACGCTGGGCGCCGTCCAGCTACTCACCACTTTTCAAGCGGTTTCCGAAAGCGTGCGGAGTCACGGAATCAGTTACCGATTCGCTTCAGAGATTTCCCTTGCGCCAGAGAACTTCCTCACGCTGGTCGCTCCGGGTTTTTTCGGTGACACGGGGAGCGTTGCCTACTGGGGGCGTTGGTACTACTGGGAAATGTGCCTGTTCGTTGGCGTGACCGGACTGGCGCTCGCCGTTTACGGCAGCCTCCGCGCGAACAGACAGCAACGCAGTTTTTTGCCTGCCCTGGTTGCCATCCTGCTCCTGCTGGCTCTGGGTTCGAACACGCCGCTTTTCCACCTCCTCTACAATTGGGTGCCAGGTTTTGACCGATTTCGGGCGAACGCCAAGTTCGTGACGGAAGCGTCCCTATTCATCGCGCTGTTGGCCGGTGCCGGCCTCGATCATTTGCTTCGGGCTCGCAAACAGAATAAATGGTTTGTGATCATCCTATTGGCCGCCGGTATCCTTACGGGAAGCGCTGCCCTGGGATTGCGACGAGCGGCACTGGCATCGGAATCCACGAACTGGTGGTCACGGGCGATGCGCGCGGTTTACGACAAGCACCAATCTTATTTGCCCGAGTCGGATTACACCAACCGGGCCTCCGTGAGCCGAGCCGGCGTGTTCGCGTCGAGCGCTCTGCTAATTGCGGCGGCGAAGCTATTGGTTTTGAGCAGTCTGCTCGTTGCCACCCGAGTTTCCCGAAAGGCATTGTATGCGGTTGCATTGATGGCGATTGCGGAAGTCTTCGTATTCGGCAGAACGTCGCTGGCAACCTTTAAGTTGGCCGACACGGAAGCGCCAAAACTGAAGGCGTTTCTTGACCAGCGTCCGGGGGACTATCGCATTTTTTACGAGCGGATTCCGAATATCGCGATGTGGATGGGGAAAGAAGATGTTTGGGGATATGGGCCGCTGATCCTCCAACGCTACGCGGAATTCATGGCTTTTACCGAAGGACGATCACCCGATGAAGCGACGCAGTACCTGGACTTCTCACAATTTCACCCGCTGCACGCGATGTTGCGCTGGCGATACGCGTTTCTACCAGCGGAACGGGGGGATCGGATTCTCACGGCACCGTCCATCATGCCGCGACTGCAATTGATCTCCGAATATCGTGTCATCAGGAATCGTGACGCGATTTTGCAATTCATGGCTTCTCGGTCGTTTGATCCGCGGCGGCAAGTCGTGCTGGAAACCCAGCCCGACCCTGCGCCAGCGCCTTCCCCGACGAACGGCACGGCAGAGGTGATTGAGTCATCAGCCAACCAGATGACGATTTCCGCAGATATTTCCGCGCCAGCTATCCTATTGATTACGGATGCTTACAGCAAAGGGTGGCGGGCGCGACCACTGGCGGGAAGCGTTCAGCACGGCTATCGGGTGTTACCGGCAGATTACGTCCTGCGCGCCATTCCACTTTCGCGCGGCCATCACCTCATCCGACTCGAATATACGCCCGCCGCATTTCGAGCGGGTGCATGGATCTCTATCATTTCCATTGCCGGCTTTGTGTTCGCGCTTGGATGTTTCTGGTGGGGCAAATGCTCGCAGTAATTTTGCCGTGGAATGAGAATTCGATTGCATGTGCTCCATGAGGCTTTAGAATCCCGACTCCCGCCATCGAGGGCGGATTTTAGCGAAGAGGTTTTCCCATGAAATCTTATGATATTGCAGTTATCGGCGGCGACGGCACCGGACCCGAAGTGGTGCGGGAAGCGATCAAAGTGCTGGATGTGGCGTCGAAGAAGTTCGGCATCAAACTCAATTATACCCACTACGATTTCGGCGGTGACCGCTACCTCCGCACGAAAGAGGTGCTACCGGACAGCGCAGCAGACGAACTGCGCAAGTTCCCGGTCATTCTCCTCGGCGCTATCGGCCATCCCGATGTGAAGCCGGGCATTTTGGAAAAGGGCATCCTGTTGCGACTCCGCTTTGAGTTGGAGCAGTACATCAACTTGCGTCCCGTGAAGCTCTATGATGAAAGATTTTGCCCGTTGAAGGGCAAGGGACCAAAGGATATCGATTTCGCTGTTGTCCGAGAAAACAATGAAGGACTGTATACTGGTGTGGGCGGATTCGTTTTCAAGGGCACACCGAACGAAGTCGCCGTCCAGGAAAGCGTCAACACGCGGCGTGGTGTCGAGCGCTGTCTCCGTTATGCGTTCGAACTCACCCGCAAACGCAACAAGGACAAGAAACTCACGCTGTGCGGCAAGACAAACGTCCTGACCTACGCGTTCGATCTCTGGGAGCGCGCGTTCCACGAGATCGGCCAGAAGGATTTTCCAGACATCAAACGTGATTACGCCCACGTGGACGCCACGACGATGTGGTTTGTGAAAAACCCCGAGTGGTTCGACGTGATTGTCACCGACAACCTCTTTGGCGACATTATCACCGACCTCGGCGCGATGATTCAGGGCGGCATGGGCATCGCCGCCGGCGGCAACATCAATCCGCAAGGCACGAGCATGTTTGAGCCAATCGGCGGCAGCGCGCCGAAATACACGGGCCAGAATGTCATTAATCCGTTGGCCGCAATTTGCGCCGGACAGATGATGCTGGATTTCTTGGGTGACCGCGAATCCGACGCTACACTGAAAAAAGCCGCAGCCGCCATCGAAGCGGCCGTGATCAAGGTGACACGCGAAAAAATCAAATCCCTCGCCGCTGGCAAGATGGGCTGTGGTACCAAAGAAGTCGGCGATCTAGTGGCAGCAGCGGTTTAAACCGTCGTTTGCAGTTCATTCATCGTACGTACGTGTCGTAGACGCGCAGCAGTTCGGAAACGCTCCAAGCTTGGGCAAAACACCCGACCGGGTGATGGGGGAAATCGCCGTCGAATATTTCGGAAACGGTTCCGAGACCGGCGCTACTGAGGTGGTCCAGCAGTGGCTGGATGATTTTGGCGATTTCTTTCCGCTGCACTTTACCGCTTCCGTACACCTTGGCGTAAGCGTCGCAGTAGGCTCCGATTAGCCAGGGCCAGACGGTCCCTTGGTGATAAGCGCAATCGCGCTGCCAGCGATTACCAGCGTATTTGCCGCAGTACTTTTCGTTCTTTGGATTCAGAGTGCGCAAACCGTATGGCGTCAGCAACTGCGACGTGACGACATCGAACACGGCCTTTTGCTGCGCCTTGTCGAGGGCAGAATACGGAAGGCTGACTGCGAAAATCTGGTTCGGCCGGATCGCGGCGTCCTTGAAGTTTCCCTGAATCACATCGTACAGATAACCTCCGTCCGCAAACCAGTAGGCTTTCATGAAACTGCCGGCCACTTGATCGGCCAGCTTCCGCAGAATCACGGCGGACTGGATGTCCCGGGCCAGCTTCTCGGTCATTTCCGCCAGCATCAGCAACACGTTCAACCACAGCGCATTCACCTCGACTGGTTTTCCATGGCGTGGCGTGGGAATGTATCCATCCACGTTGACGTCCATCCAGGTCAACTGGGTGCCGGGTGTACCGGCGGTGATCAATCCATCGTGATCCGCATAGATGTCGTAGCGCGTGCCGTCCTTGTAATTTCGGACGACCTCCGACAATGCCGGCAGGAGTTGTCGGGTGCCCTCGTCATCGGCGCTGGCTTTCCAGTATTTCCAAGCCGTCACCACGAACCAAAGGGAAGCGTCCACGGAGTTGTATTGCGGCGCGTCATCCGCATCGGGCAGGACATTCGGGATCATCCCGCGATCGCAGTACTGGGCAAACGTCAGGAATATCTTGCGCGCCACATCAAAACGGTTCGAGGTCAACGTCAGCCCGGGCAGAGCAATCATCGTGTCGCGGCCCCAGTCGGTAAACCAGGGGAAACCGGCAAGCACCGTCAGGTGGTCCTTGCCGCGGCGGGCGATAAAAGAATCCGCCGCAATGAGCAGAGCTTGCCGAATCGGGTCCGGTTCGCGCTCGAATTGCTGACGACGCTGGTGTTCGCGGGCGACCAAATCTTCGGGATTCACGCCGTTCTTGCGGTCGGTGGTCACGACGATATAAACGGTTTGGCCTTCGCTCAGCCGATACGTCAACTCACAGGGCGTAAACAGATCCTCTTCAAAATCCAAGCCGCGCTCCTGTTCGACCGGATACGTGAAGCGAAAATACCAATCGGCTTTGGTATCCACCAGATCCGGTTTCGTGTAGAAATAAAGGGCAGGGAGAGTGTCGTAAGGATGAATGGCAAACGAGCCGTTGTGCCGTTCCATGGCTAGGTTGACCTTATCGTTGCGCTTGCTCAGTGCGCCGTAATCGCGGAATGCCAGCAGCGGACGCACTTTCAGTTCGAGGGGCGTGCGCGCACGCAGGCAACGATAGCTGGCCACCAGTTCGTTTTCGCCGTGCACCAGAAAAACGCTTTTCTCGATCTCAAACTCATTGTTTGCGTAGCGGAATGTGGGCCACGGTCTTAAACGGAATTCCAGTTGAATATTGAAGCCATGCGGGAAAACCGTGCCGGGATAGAGATTGGTGCAGATGGAAGATTCATGTCCGTCAATGGCAACGCGCTCCTCGAATTTGGACAACAACACGCGGCGTTCGCCCGGCGGCCGCAAAGATGCCACCAGCAGACCATGTTGGCGGCGGGTATTGGCCCCGATGATTGACGAAGAAGCAAACCCACCGAGTCCGTTGGCTTCCAACCACTCCTTCGAGAGCGCGTTTTTGAGATTCTGACACTCCGACTGATCGAAGACAGTTTTCATGCTGCTTCTCGCCCACGCAGTTTAGCGCACGCCAGTTGCGGCGAAAAGCAATTTTCAATCATCGCTCTGCAAGCCAGCGATGACCTGACCGGCAGGACAGGAATGCGGTCGAAGACGAGTCACGGATTCGTGACTTTTGGAGACGAACTTCTCTCGACAAGTTGGCAAGGAAATTTTAGGCTTTCCCCGGTGAAGCCCAAACCCTGGCTGCCTTACATCTTGCCCTTTGCGATTTATGCCCTCTTCCTTGCCGTGCAATCGCCACAGAATGTGGTTTGGATTTATCCCTTGAAGACCATCGCCGTGGCATTGGCGCTGATTTTTTTCTGGAGGCACTACGACGAATTGCGTCCGGCGCGGTTCTCTTCTCTGGCTGTTCTCGTGGGACTGATGGCGATTGTGATTTGGATCGGGATCGACCGGTATTATCCAAAATGGGCAAGCGCAGAGATCTTTGATGCGAGCGGCAAACCGGTGTTCATCGCGTTTCGCGTGACCGGTGCCGTTGTGGTGGTGCCTTTGATGGAAGAACTGTTCTGGCGAGCGTTCCTGATTCGCTGGCTGGTCGCACCCGATTTCAAGCGCGTGCCGGTGGGGACGTTCACGTGGTCGTCGTTTGCGATCACGGTGGTGTTGTTTGGGTTGGAACACGACGCGTGGCTGGCGGGAATGATCTGCGGGGCGCTGTACAACTGGCTTTATTATAAACGCAAAAGCATATTTGCCTGCGTCGTGGCACACGCGGTAAGCAACGCAGCGTTGGCGGGATGGGTGCTGGCTCGTGGTGACTGGAAATTCTGGTGAACATGCGATCCGCCGGCAGCACGCACGAAACCGCCCCGCTTTTCCTCCGCGCATCGCGTCGTCTTCTGCTCTTTTCGCTTCTCGCAGTTTCCGTCGTCTCGCTCTGGTTGTTCCGGCCCGTGCTCGCGAATGGCTTCGTCAACTGGGACGATCAGGGATATATCGAACAACTGGTGCGGATGGGGCGATTCTCGCTCTCATCTTTGCGGTGGATGTGGACTTCGCTGCAACCATTCTATCTGCAGCCGATTGCCTGGATGACGCACTTGGCCGACTATCAGTTATGGGGGCTGAATCCGGTAGGCCATCATGCGACCAATTGGCTTCTGCACGGTGTCTATGTCCTGCTGGTTGGAATTCTCGTTTGGATGCTCACGGACAAGGCGGGCAATCTGCATTCAGAAGAGCGCTTGGGATTGAGCACATTTGTCGCGCTGGTTTGCGGTATTCATCCCCTACAGGTCGAGTCCGTGGCGTGGGTGTCGGCCCGCAACGGATTGCTGTGCTCCGTGTGGATGGTGGCCACATTGTGCGTCTATTTGCAGGCGGTTGGCGGGGATGAAATACGGCGAAGATGGTGGTGGGCAGCCGTGGCGCTCCAACTCGTTGCGTTGCTGACCAAACCATTCGCAGTGAGTCTGCCGTTGCTGATGCTGGCGATCGATTTCTTCCCTTTGCAGCGTCATAAGCAGCGTGGCTGGTGGCGTCTGCTGCGGGAAAAATGGCTGCTGTTTATTCTGAGCGCCCTGGCCGCGGTCGGTGCCATCGGGTCTCAAGAGCACCTAGAGGGCTTGGCTGGTGAACGGCTGAGCGCCCGGCTGCTGGACGCCACCCGAGGGTTTGTATTCTATTTGTGGAAGCTGATCTGGCCAGCTTGGCTCTCCCCGTTCTATCCGCTGCAGTCGAAGATTTCGCTGCCTAGCATTGAGTTCTTGGTTCCCCTGGTCATTTGTATTCTCGTGACGGTCGTGGTCGTCTGGCAGCGTCAACGTGCGCCGCTGTTGGCAGCAGCTTGGTGGAGTTATATTGTCATATTGTTGCTGGTGTCTGGTCTGCTACAAGTGGGCGGCCAAGCGGTGGCCGACCGGTACGCCTATCTGGCGATGGTGCCTCCGTTAATCGTCTTGACCTGTGGCCTCGGGTGGCTCTGGCGCCACAATGGAATCATGCTGCGGATCCTGATTGGTACAATGTTGGGAGTCTGGCTTGTGTTTCTGGGTCTCAACACGCGAAAGCAAATTCCGGTTTGGCGCGATGGCGTCTCGCTATGGACGGCGGTATTGACGCATTTTCCGAACGATCCACGGGCGAATTTCAATCTGGCCATGGCTCTGGTGGGAGAGGGGCGTTTGTCGGCGGCGCGCCCGTATGCCGAATGCGCCGTCAACTTCTCCGATCCGCATGCACCCCAACTGCCCATGGCGCGTGCGGCACTCGGGACCATTGATCTCAAAACCCACGCCTATGGAGCAGCAGTTGATCAATTACGACAAGCCATCGCCAGCGATGATCAACTCTTCGCCGCACGCTACAATCTCGCCTGTGCGTATGCTCGACTGGGTGATTTGGCGGAAGCGATGGAAGTGCTGCGACAATTGCTTGCGACGCGTCCCGAATATGCCGCATTGGCCGCCCGCGATAGTGAACTGGCAGCTCTACGAAATGATCCACGCTACGCCGCGCGATTTGCGGAATTGGTTGGCACCACAAAGGGCGATGGGAAATTCTGATTATGTCACGCCCGCGTTCGACAACTCTGCTGATGGCAATGGTTGCCGCGACAATCGGGTGCATTGTTTTTTGGCCGTGCCTACATAACGGCTTTCTACAGTGGGATGACCTCACATTCTATATTGGCCCTGTTGCCCAGCACGGAGGTCTGTCCCCGCAATCAATACGCTGGGCATTTGCGCAGTCGGCAACTACGGCTGGTTACTATCAGCCCTTAACCTGGCTTTCGTTGCTGGTGGACTACAGTCTTTGGGGGCCGCGGCCGCTCGCGTTTCACGCGACCAATCTATCGTTGCATGCGCTGAACATAATGCTGGTGATTGTTTACGTGGAGCGACTCCTCAGGAGTGCTTCTTTTTTTTCGGAATATGAACGATATATCGTCGCGTTGCTGACGGGGCTGGTATTTGCCATTCATCCATTGCAGGTGGAATCAGTGGCCTGGGTTGCCGAGCGAAAAACGCTGCTTTGCGCCGTATTTGTCCTGGCCAGCCTTTATGCTCATGTGAGGTTGGCGGAACAACCGTCCGCTCGGATTTGGTTCAGCGTCATGAATGGATGCTTCCTGCTGGCTTTGCTTTCCAAACCAATGGCCATTCCGTTGCCCGCGATCCTGCTGGTGCTGGATTGGTATCCTCTGCGCCGGCTGGCCACGACCGGCTGGCGGCGATTGCTGACGGAAAAATCTCCGATGTTCGTTCTGAGCGTGCTGGGGGCGGCAGCCACGTTCCTCACGCAATCGCATCAGGGAGCAATCAACAGCAGCATTGGATTGATTGACCGACTGTTGATGATTCCGCGCAACCTTGTTTTCTATGCCTGGAAATTGATCTGGCCGGCTTGGCAGTCTCCGTTTTATCCGACGGCACAGCACGTGTCCGTATGGAGCGCCGAATACTTGCTGCCGTTGGTGCTTGCCTTGGTGGTATGCGTGACGGCGATGTGGTCCCGCCGGCGATTCCCCGCTTTCCTGTCAGCTTTAAGCGTATATGTACTGTTCCTCGCGCCGGTCTCGGGATTGATTCCGCTGGGTGGTTATGCCGTGGCGGACCGTTACGCGTATCTGGCGATCCTGCCGCTGTTGGTCCTTGCAGGAAGCACTGCAGTGTGCTTCTGGCGGAGTTTATGGCCGACATCGCGAATTACGATGGCTGTCTTAATCGTTGGCGGGATTCTATTCTACGCCCAAACCTCGCGCGTGCAGATCGGCGTCTGGCGTAACGACGAAACCCTCTGGGCTGCAGTATTGTCTCATTATCCGAATTCCCCGGTGGCGAATTGTCAACTCGCAGCAGCGCTTGTTGATCGGAGGCAGTTTGAACAGGCTTCGGTATTTGCCAGACGAGCCGTTGAATGGTCACCGGATTTTCCCGATGGCCTGGCCACACTGGGATTGATCGATTTAAAGCTGCGTCATTTCGCCGAAGCGCAGAAGGAATTGAACGCAGCGATCGAGGCGAAGCCGACGCTCTTAACCGCGCATTACAATTTGGCCTGTGCCGATGTGCGGCTCGGGCGGCTGGCTGAAGCGTACGATCTGCTGCGGCGTCTGATCGCGGCGCATCCGGAATATGCCGCCTTGGCGGCGCGCGATGGCGAGTTGGCGGCTTTGCGCAATGATCCGCGCTACGCGGCACAGTTTACGGAATTGATCTCCACTTCGCGGAAACAATAATGTGAATCCGATGCCCAAACATCAACGGCTTTGGCTCATCGCGACCGCCGCGCTCATTGCGGCGGTCACAATCCTCGTCCACTGGCCGGCGGTGCACAATGGATTCGTCAACTGGGACGATCCTTTTTATCTGGAACGGGTTTCCGAGCTCAAACGCGTTTCGCCTGCATCGCTGGAGTGGGTGTTTACAGCACTGCCCGTCTATTATCAGCCGCTCACCTGGCTTTCGCACCTGATTGATTTTCAGATATGGGGATGGGACCTCGCCGGTCATCATGCCACCAGCATCGTCCTGCACGGAATAAACGCCGCTCTGGTTTTCCTGTTCCTCTGGATGCTTACCGGCGCAATTGAAGATCTTTCACCATCCACTCGGCTCATGGTGTCGGCCGGGGTTGCTGTCGTTTTTGGGATTCATCCCTTGCAGGTGGAATCTGTGGCTTGGATTGCAGAGCGAAAGACGCTGTTGTGCACCTTGTTTTCGCTGCTGAGTCTTTGTGCCTACCTGCGTGCCGTCTCCCGGCAAAACGGTCGCGGTTGGTGGTGGGGGCTGGTGGTTTTATTCGTGGCGGCATGGCTGTCGAAACCGATGGCGGTATCGCTGCCGCTCGTCATGCTGAGCCTCGATTTTTATCCACTGCGACGTCAACGGCAGCGCCATTGGAGACAGTTGATCCAGGAGAAATGGCTCCTGTTTCTGTTTTGTCTGGCGGCGGGAATTGTGACCATTGTGGCGCAGTCGCACACCGGCGCTCTCACCGGTCTGGTAGGATTTGGGATTTGGGACAGATGTTTGGTGGCTGCTCGCAACGTTGCTTTCTATGTGTGGAAACTCATTTGGCCCGCATGGTTGTCTCCGTACTATCCGTTGGAAGGCGAGATCTCATCAGGCGATCTGGAATTTTGGGGTTCCTTGGTCGGCGTCGTTTTGGTGACTGCCCTTGCTTTTGGGCGACGACACAGACTCCCCGCAGTTTGGTCGGCCTGGAGCGCCTATCTGGCGCTAATCCTTCCCGTATCCGGGCTCCTGCAAGCCGGTCCCCAAGGCGCCGGCGATCGATTCATGTATTTCGCCATGGTTCCGTTGCTGGCGCTCGCCGCGGCTGGCAGCGTTTGGTTCTGGCAACGTTCGCCTCTGGTTCTGCGTAGCGCTTTGACGACGGTGCTGGGGTGCTTGGTGCTGTTCTATGGGATGCGAACGCACGATCAAATCCCCGTTTGGCGCGACGACGTCACCTTGTGGATGACAGCGGCCATTTATTTCCCGGAATCCGCTCTGACGAATTGGAAACTGGCGATTGCCTTAACGGATCAGCAGCGGTACGAAGCGGCGTTGGTGTACGCCCAGAAGGCCTTGCGTCTGAACCCAACTTTCGGGCCTGCGCATGCGGAGTTGGGCGACATTTATCTCAAGATGCACCGCTATCAGGACGCGGTAAAAGAATCACAAGAAGCCCTGCGATTGAAGCCGGACCAACCCAATGGGCAGTACGTTCTGGCTTGCGCTTACGCCCGGCTGGGACGACTGAAGCAATCCTTTGAATTGCTTCAGAGATTGCTGGTGACGAATCCAGAATTTGCAGCTTGGGCCGCACGCGATGAAGACCTGGCGGTCCTGCGAAAACAGCCGGAGTACGCCGCGCGGTTCGCCACGTTGATTGCTACCGCGAAAAATTGAACCGGCTTTGCTTTGGTTTCCGGTTGGATTATACTGCCGACGGAGGTGCGCGATGGCAATACCGGCAAAGCTGATTGACTTTCTCAACGAAGGCCAGGCTCATTACGAAATCCTCCACCATCCCGAGGCGTTCACCGCGCAAGAATTGGCGGCGATCGAACATGTACCAGGTCGAAGTCATGCGAAGGTGGTGATGGTGAAAGCGAAGGGCGAATTGCTCATGACCGTGCTGCCCGCCGACCACCGAGTCGATCTGAAACAGCTCAGTGCGGTCACTGGGCGACCTACGAACTTGGCGGAGGAAACAGACTTCAAGAGCTTATTTCCCGATTGTGCAGTCGGAGCCATGCCGCCGTTTGGGCAGCTGTACGGCCTGACCACGTATCTCGACCAAAGCCTGGTCAACGCGGAGAGTATTATCTTCGAGGCCGGGACGCACAGCGACGCGATTAAAATGAGCTTCGGTGACTATCGACGGCTGGCGAAACCACGAGCGGCCGATTTTGCCGTCAAGTTACACTGAAAATGCAACGCAGACCGCAAATCGGAGTCATTGGACCCGCGACCGCCGCGGCAGAGACGCTAACTCTGGCCGAAGAAGTGGGTGCCGAAATCGGACGGCAGGGAGCCGTTCTGATTTGCGGTGGGTTGGGCGGCCTGATGGAGGCCGCCGCGCGTGGCGCGAAACGCGTGGGCGGACTGACGATTGGAATTCTCCCTGGTGTGCGGGCCCATGAAGCCAACGAGTTTATTGATGTGCCAGTAGTCACAGGAATGGGCGAAGGACGGAACGTACTCGTCGTGCGCTCTTCGAATGCGGTGATTGCTGTGGCCGGCTCCTACGGCACGTTGAGCGAGATTGCGCTGGCGCTGAAACTGGAAATCCCGGTTGTGGGGCTGGGCACTTGGCGCCTTCGAGATCCCGAGGGAAATGAACCACCCATTATTTGCGCGAGTACCCCGCAGCAAGCGGTGGCGCAGGCGTTCAAGGCGATGCGTTCATGAGTACACTGAGCGTTTCAGGCCTCTTAGCAGACGATGCCTTGCGGCGTCACGAATTTCCCGTTTGCGAGCACAAGATCTTTCTCGCGCATGCGGGAGTGAGTCCGTTGCCCAGGCGCGTGGCGGAAGCGATGGAGAGATATGTTGACCAGGCAATGCGTGACAATCAGGAGCACGTGGTTGTCGATGAAACCGTCACCGAGACGCGAGCATTGGCCGCGCGGCTCATCGAGGCAAGGCCAGAGGAAATCGCCTTTGTGGGATCCACCTCGATGGGGCTGGCCATGGTGGCGGCAGGGTTGTCTTGGGCATCCGGTGAGAACATGGTTTGTTACCGGGAGGATTACCCGGCCAATGTGTATCCCTGGATGGATCTGATCCGCCGAGGTGTCGAGGTGCGATTCGTCGAACCGCGGCAGTTTGGCAATGTCACGGTCGAAGATCTCGAACGCATCGTGGATCGAAACACACGGTTGGTGTCGCTGGCCAGTGCGCATTTTCTGACGGGCTGGCGATTGGATATCGATCGAATTGGCAAATTCCTGAAGTCGCGTGGCATTCTGTTTTGTTTGGACGGGATTCAAAGCCTCGGGGCACTGCGGACATCGGCGCGCTGGGTGGACTTTGCGGCGGCGGATGCCCACAAATGGCTATTAGGTCCATTGGGCGCGGCAATTCTTTTCGTGCGGGAAGAGCACTTTGACCGTTTGCACCCGCCTTTGGTGGGATGGAACAGCGCCTCGTGTCCCGACTTCATCGCTCAGGAAACAATCGCGTTCCGGCGCGATGCTCGTCGTTACGAACCGGGCAGTCTGAACCTGGCGGGAATCATTGGGCTGCGGGCCGCGCTTCAACTCATTCTTGAACTGGGCCTCGAGGCAATCGAGTCACGGGTCTTGGCACTGGCGCAACAGGTCATCGCGCGCGGAACTGCGGATGGATTCTCCGTCGTCGGCCCCAGCGACGGTGCAGGGCTCTCGGGAATTGTTTCGCTGACGACCAGTCAGCGCGAGGTTGCCGGATTACAGGCGAAGCTTGCGACGGCGAACATTGTCACGTCGCTCCGGTCTTGTCGGGATGGGAGGCGTTGTTTGCGTGTCTCGGCGCACTTCTACAATCGCGAAGAAGAGATTGCGGCCCTGTTCGATTCGATGAGGTGCGGCCGTGAAGGGATGAAGGGGCCCAGAGGTTCATCGCGCTGACCGTCGCTCCAGATCCCAACTTGTCGGTTTCGACTCTGACTTTCCACGTCTCAATACATCGTCAAGACAGAGCCTCAAATAGGACTCCGATGCCTCGCCGGTTTCCAGTGCTTGATGGAACTCTTTGCTGGCCTTGTCAAACCGGTTTAGCTCCCAGTCGCACCGGGCCAACGTGAGAGAAGACACAGTCGCCCCCTCGTTTCGGGCCTTCTCCAGGAATTCAACCGCCCATTCCCCAATTCCACGAAATGCATACCAGTTACCAACCACAGCGAGAGCAGCGGGGTCATCGGCGTTCCTGTGAATGGCACTAAAAGCGCCTGGCAATCGGGCGTGGAAAGTCTGATATCCGTCGGCCCGCGAGAAGTCCAACAGCGTGACAGTGCCGTCGACATCTCCCGATGCCACAAGCTTCCCATCCGGTGAAAAGGCTACACTAAGAACACCGCCTTGACGGCTGCTAACGCTGCGCAGTTCCTGACCGCTGGCCACCTCCCAGAATTTGATCGCACCATCGACACCGCCAGACAGCACAACCCTCCCATCCGGCGAAAAGGCGACGCTGCGCACAGCGCCGTGAGGACCGACGAAGCTATGTAGTTCTCGACCGCTGGCCACGTCCCAGAGTCTGACAATGCCGTCGCTGTCGCCCGACAACATGAATTTCTCGTCCGGGGAAAACGTTACACAGAGAATACCGCCCGGGCGCCTGGCAAAGCTGTGCAGTTCCCGACCGCTGGCCACGTCCCACAGTCCGACGGTGCCGTCGCTTTCACCACACAATGTGAGCTTCCCATCCGGTGAAAAGGCCACGCTCAGAACACCTCCCTTGCGACTGGGAAAGTTGCGGAGTTCCCGGCCGCTGGCCACCTCCCAGAGCCTGCTCGTGCCATCAGCACCCCCCGACAGTGCCAGTTTCCCATCCGGTGAAAAGGCCACGCTGAAAATGCTTCCCCGGTGGCCTATGAAGCTGCGTAACTCCCGTCCGCTGGTCAATTCCCACAAATTGACCGTGCCGTCGACACCGCCCGACAACGCCAAGTTCCCTTTTGGGGAAAACGCCACACATCGCACGCCGCCCCGGCGCCCGACGAAATTGCGCAGTACCCGACCGCTGGCCACATCCCAAAGCCTGATCGTGTCGTCGACACCGCCCGACAACGCCAACCTCCCCGCCGGTGAAAGTGCCACACTAAGAACGCCTTTCTGCTCGCCCGCGAACCTGCGTAGTTCTGCGCCGCTGGACACGGCCCAAAGTTTTACTTTGCCGTTGGCGCCGCCCGACAACGCGACCTTCCCGTTGCGTGAAAATGCCACACTGAGAATGCCTCCCTGATTGCCAGCGAAACTGCGCAATAGCCTGCCGCTGGCCACCTCCCACAGTTTGAGCGTGCCATCGTTGTCACCTGACAGCGCGACTTTTCCATCCGGGGAGTAGGCCACACTAAGAACGCTTCCCTGAGTGCCGGCGAAACTGCGCAACTCCCGACCGCTGGCTAGCTCCCAAAGCTTGACTGCCCCGTCGCTGTCACCCGATAGAGCAAAGCTTCCATCCGGGGAAAAAGCCAGGCTGCGAACGCCTGCTTCGTGGCCAGCGAGGCTGCGCAGCTCGCGACCGCTGGCTATTTCCCACAGCTTGATTGCGCCGTCTCCATCGCCCGACAGCGCCAACCGGCCGTCCGACGAAAAGGCCACACTAAGAACACCTGCCCGGTGCCCGAAGAAACTGCGGAGTTCCCGACCGTTACCCATCTTCGAGACCACGACCGTGCCGTTGCTGTCACCGGAAAGGGCGTACATTCCGTCCGGAGAAAACGCCACGCTGAGAATGCCTCCCTGGTGGACGACGAAGCTGCGCAATTCCCGACCGTTGGCTATTTCCCACAGCTTGACGGTGCCGTTGCTATCACCCGAGAGGACGTATTTTCCGTCAGGCGAAAACGCCACGCCGAGGACACTTCCCCGGTGCCCCACGAAGCTGTGTAATTCCCGACCGCTGGCTGCTTCCCATAGCCTGACGGTGCCATCGACGCCTCCGGAGACGGCGACGTTCCCGTCAGGCGAGAACGCTGCGGATTGCACGCCTCCCTGGTGGCCGTCAAACAAATTTAAGGGAGGGGGACAAGTCCGATAGCTGTCCCACAAACCGATCATGGCACCGGTTATTGGATGCCCAAGTCTTTTGAGATATCCAATGGCCTCAGCATACCGGGCCCTGGCCTCGTCCCCACGCTGCGCGCCCACCAAGACGTCGCCCTGCGAGATCAGGCTGTCTGCGTATTTGAGTTCGGCGTCACTGGTTGCAGACATTGCCGCCGAACGCACTTGTGCGATGCGGAGGTACGAACCAACGGCCATGCCCACGATGACGCCTACGACGACCGCCCCGGTGACGAGGGTGCGCCTGTATCGGCTTAGCCATTTTCCGAAGAAATATGCCGCTGTCGGTGGCCGCGCAAACAGCGGGTGGCCCGCCAAATAGTTGGCGATGTCCCGCGCCAAAAGCGTCGCAGAAGCGTAGCGGTGGTTCGGATCGCGCGCCAGGCATTTGAGCAGTAGTGCTTCGAGTTCCTTATCGATCTCGCCACTGGCGGTGCTGGGCCGCTTGGGCTCCTCCTGAGCTATCCGCCGCGTGACCTCCTGCCATCCTCCCGATTGATCGTAAGGAAGAACCCCGGTTAGTAAGCCGTAAAGAATCACGCCAAGGCTGTAAACGTCGCTTCTCGCATCCAATCGATCGCGCTGTCCCGCGGCTTGCTCGGGTGACATGAACGCTGCCGTACCAGCGACCTGTCCGACCACGGTGCTTGCCAGTCCCGCTCCGACTGATTGCACCGACTTGGCCAACCCGAAATCGAGCACGTGTGGCTCGCCGTCCTTGCTCACCAGGACATTCGACGGTTTCAGATCGGCATGGATGACCCCGCGTTGATGGGCGCATTGCACGGCGCAACAAACCTTTTCCATCAACTCCAGGATCTGGCGCTTCTTCAAATCATTCTCCAGAATGTATTGGTCGAGTGGCAGCCCATCGATGAACTCCATCGCGTAGCAATAGACCCCCTGGCGCAACCCGCTGTCATATACGCGGGCGATATTCGGGTGCTCCAAACTGGCGGCCAACTCGACTTCGCGCTCAAAACGCGCCCGAAGCTTATCGGAACCGACGATCGCCGGGTTGAGTAGTTTGAGCGCGACCTCCCGTCTCGTGCTGAGCTGCACCGCCCGCCAGACCGTTCCCATCCCGCCTTCACCCAACTTGCTGACGATTTGGTAACCCTCGATCTGTGGTGCATAGCGGGGCGGTGCTTGATGCTCACCCACACCGGCGTTGCTGATCTTCGGCACGAGATTATTGCCTGGCGCCTCGTCTATTCCCTGCCCATGTTCCTTCCATCCAGTCCCGATGAGCGGGAGCGCGCCCCGAAACAGTGATCGGGTCAACTCGTCAATCCATGGCTGGGCAACAACCCAATTCATCCCCCGGCGAAGACCGTCGTCATCCAACTCTGTAATCCGTTGGCCACAACGCGTCAGGGCCACCACAATGGCGGCGAAATAAATCACGGTGGCAATCTCAGTGGGCAAGCTGCTTTCGGGATCGTCTCGGTTGGCTTTTGCAAACTCTTTCACGACCTTCAGCAGCTCAAGAGGTGGGTGCGGATGACGCAACAGGTCACCGAAGGTCTCCAAGGGGGCGTCCGCCGACCGACTGGATGTATCAAGTATCGCCTTGGATTCGGGTGCGAAGTTCCCCAAGTCGAACTCGAGTGGCGCGTCGAGTTGATGGCGAAAAATCGAACCCAGTTCTGTTTGACGCCAGTCGTGTTTCGTGCTCGTGTCCAAGCCCATCATCCGGGCCAGGGACGATGGCGCGCTTCTGGCTGAGTCTCGTCTTGGAGTGTTCATCTGTTTGGAGGCCTTATACTCTTGGATACACAGAAATCGGCTCAATCATGCAGCCGCTCGCGAAAGAATCGCTCGAAGTTCATCAATTTCTCTATCGATCTCGTCCTCGTCCCTCGCGTATTCAACGACGATGGCGCGCAAGGCCCGAACAAACATCCGCTTGGTTGTCACCAGTGCGTTGGATGCTTCCGTGGGAGAACGGAATCCGAGTGTCTTCACCACTTGCTCGTATGGGAGAGGTTCGACCCCGTCAAAGATGGGCGCCACCACGCGACAATCGAACACACTCCAATAGGCTGACCTTCCCGAAGCCGTACATTCAGCCTTTATCCGCTCCAAGGCTTCCATAATGATTTCGTTGGCCCAGGCCACATCAAATGGGTCAGGAGGAGGTTGAACGGCGCCAATCTGACCGTCAGAATCATCGAGGCTCACAAATCCCTGTTCTGGGGATCGTTTCTTTGCACCCTCGTGTCGGATCGCGCTGATCACGTAGTTATCGAGTGCTGTGAGCAAAATCGTGCGGAATTTGCCCTTCCTTCGATCTGCGCGGGAGACGAGGCCGTCGTCCAGAACCTTGGCGGAGAGAAAACCCTGTATCAGGTCATCCGCCTGAGCAGGCGGGAACTTTTTTTTCAGTACCAAATGAGCTTTGAGCGCCGGCCGATATCGGCGCAGCAACTCATTCAGAGAATCCAAACCCGCCTGCTCGCCGAGCAGGCTGGCATGGGCGACCAAAGACCAGTCTGTCGTTGGCAAACCCCGGAAATCTTCTGGGGTATTATTAGGCATAGGGATCAGCACGCCCGAAGCGCACTGCAGCATACCAAAATGTGTGCCGCCCCGCAAGATTCGGGATCGTTCCGCGTATCGGATGGTGGAAACAGATGAATATCCGGCAAGATGCAGTCATAACAAGCAGCGGACGGTACCCCTCAGCGCAGGCGCAAGAACTGAAGCACAAAAGCGATTCCAGCGTGGCGGACACCCGGGCGTCGGAAGCCCGATTGAAACCTCGCTGAAGCATAGAAGACCATGAACGCTTTCACTCGCAACATATGGTTTCGCCAGTGCTTATGCTCGCCGGACTTCCGGGCAGATTATCTGTTGACAGTCTGTGAACGGGCTGCTAGCTTTAGCCGCGTTGACGTTGCGTCTATCCACGCAAGAGTGCGGGAGGAAAGCGTTGGTAACTAACAGTTCATCGGAGGCATCATTAGAAAAATGAGAAGGTTATTCAGAATCAAGATCGGCGGTTTCACATTGATTGAACTGCTGGTCGTTATTGCCATTATTGGCATTTTGGCAGCGATGCTGCTGCCCGCGCTGAGCGCAGCGCGCGAGAAAGGGCGGCGTGCAGTCTGCCTTAGCAATCTCAAGCAGATAGCGTTGGGTATTGCCATGTATTCCGACAGTTATGGCAAAGCCAACCCCGTTGGCGTCGTGGCCTCAGCCGATCCGGGGTCGGGAGTGATGAGCGGCTCCATGCCGTGGGGCCCCACCGGTTCCCAAGCCAAACTCACCGCTTGTTATAATTTGCTTAGTAATGTCGTAACCTCGTCTAGGATTTTCGTGTGTCCGAGCGATGCACACGCCAGGGCCTCGACGCAATATCCACTTGGCGCAGGCAGCACGAACATCAGCTTTTCTTACTGCGTAGGCCTGATCTGGCAAGATCAGCCGGATTCGATTATTGCATTCGACCGAATGGGAACAGTTGATGCGGTTGAGTATTCGAAAGGGGGCAAATGGCAGGCGACAGGCAGTTTACCCGATGGACCTGCTCCCCACAAGGACGCCGGTGGCAACGTTCTTTTTAATGACGGCCATGCTCAATGGTACAACTCTATGCCGAACAACGTTTATTCGAATTCCACGGTACAGCCAGGACCCGCCGGCGGCGTATTGGCCGTAGAGAACGAATAGTAAACGCGCCTCCGAGTTCGCTGCAAATGTTACGCGAGACCCCGGCACGTAGTGCCGGGGTTTTTGCTTTTCCCAATTGAACCTGTTGTGCATGAAGGAGGATCGTCCCCATTTCGGCTCTTGCTTTGCCAGTAAGGCGGCCATGGAGAAGCGGCCTTTTAATTCCTCTCTTGGTTCTGGGGCTGCCTCTGTGCAGCTATCCTCTCAGTTGGGTTCCGAGGACTTGGATCTACTTTCGTTTCAACCTCGTTCTGCCTATTGCTGAAATCGTCTTCGCGACGGGCCTGTTCTGTCTTGCCCTCGATCCGCTGCTGGATCCGGTTCTCAAGAAGTCCAACCAGACTGGGCCCATCCGCTTCTTTCAAGACCCCGTTTTGCTGCCTCTTCTGGCAGTTGCGTTGAGCGCTTTGCTATCGACGCGGTTCAGCGCTCGTTCGTATTTGGGGTTGGCCCTCCTTCCTCGGTTGGCGGGAGATTTCACAATTTTCCTACTGGCAGCCCGGCTGGCGCGTGAAGGAAGGTCCAACTTGCGCCGCTATTGGGTCATTGCAGCGTTCATTGTGGCAGCGAATGGACTGATTCGCATCGGATCAGAACCGGAGTTCATTTCCACCTTCGGAAACCGTAACTTTCTAGCCGCCTATCTGGCGGCGTCAGCAGTCCTGGGCATATCCATCGGAAGGAAATGGTCCATCGCAGGAAGCTTTCTATTACTCGGGTCCATGTGGTTTTGTCATTCCCGCGGAGCCTGGTTGGCTCTTGGCATTGTGTTTGCAATCTGGTTCCTTGGTTTCGGCGGGAAAATCTTGCGATCAGGGTTGGTGCGGGCCGCCCTCGTTCTCATTGTTGTGGCGACTGCTATGCTGATAGGCCGACACTACATTTTGCGTCAATGGCAATCCGATGTGCGCCCCATGATTTGGCAGGCCACACTCCGTATGATCGCCGCGCGACCAGTGGTGGGACATGGACTGGGGACTTATGAAACCGAATACCCAAAGTATCGTTTGCCTGAATATTTCCGGCGACCGAAGGCAACGAATGTCACCGATCATGCGCATGATGAATTGCTGGAAATTGCCGCCGAGCAAGGCCTGATCGGATTGACTGCAACACTCTGGTTGTGGGCTGCGGCTCTGGGCTGCGGGCTCTGCTCCTATCGGCGGGCGGGGCCGAGCGATCGACCAGCCATACTCGGTTTAATTGGAGCTACCGGACTGTTGATGTTGCATAGCCTGATAGATATCGACCTGCGTTATCCGCCGAACCGGGATTTGTTCTGGCTCCTGCTTGGGCTGCTAGCGGGCGCTGACTCTCCTCGCTTGGCCGTTCCGGGCCAGACCGTTATCCGCTCGACCTTGGTGCGCCTGCTTGCTTCCGTGGCTTGTCTCGGTCTTGGATGCTGGGTCTTGGTGGTGGGGGTGGCAAATCCGTTGCGGGCCGATTGGCTGGATCGCAAAGCGCGGATCGCTGAGGGATACGGGGATTCGCAAATCGCCATACAATGTGCTTCGCAGGCTCTGCGCCTAGAACCGTTTCGCTTGAGTACCCAGTATCTGCTGGCGGGAGCGCTTTCAAAACTTCCTAGTGCCGAGGGTCATCAAGCGGCCATTGAAGAATGTCTGCGGATTGAAGAAATGGCTCCGGACTATGCAGATGTGACCTTTAATCTGGGTCAATTATATCTCGCCGATGGCCGGGCCCCCAAAGCCCTGCCTTACCTGCGCCATGCCGTGCAGATTGACCCCTACGATGCAGGACGGCGTATGGCCTTGGCTGCCGCCCTGCGTGGAACCGGAAAAACGGAAGAAGCGCGACAGCAATTGGAGCAAGCATTACAATTGCAGCCCGCGAACCAAAACGTCAGGGACATGCTGCGACAAATGCACAAAAAACGACTTTGACCAGCGCCCTTTCATCTGCGGCAGATTCCCAAAGACCTGAAGGGACTCAGACCGCCGTACGCTGGATTTGACGTATTACCGATGCACACCTCTGTTCTCAAAACAGCAGACAACGACATAACGGCCAACGCTTGGAAATCAGTGGGTGTGGGTGCATTCATCATCCTCGCGCTGACGTTTGTCGCTTACATGCCCGCCATGCGCGGCGGATTCGTCTGGGATGATTACCCCCTAATCGTCGAGAACCCGCTGATCAAAGCCAATGACGGGCTGCATCGTTTTTGGTTTACGTCGGAGGCGCCGGACTACTATCCAATGACAGAGAGCCTTTGGTGGTTGGAGTGGCGGCTCTGGGGCGACCATGCGGCCGGTTACCATCTGCTCAACATATTGTTGCACGCTGGTAACGCTGTGCTGGTATGGCTGGTTCTTAAGCGTTTGAAGATTCCGGGAGCGTGGTTGGCCGGCTTGATATTTGCGATTCACCCGGTGAACGTGGCTTCAGTCGCTTGGATCAGCGAACAGAAGAACACATTTTCCATGATGTTCTACCTGATCGCCATCCTTATGTACCTGGAGTTTGACGCTCTCGGCGCCACACTCCTCCTCCGGGGGCAAATGGTAGGCGAATCCGGTCCGGACCGAACAGGCCAATGGCGTTGGTACGCCCTTTCCATTGCAGCCTTTCTGTTGGCCTTGCTCAGCAAAACCTCGGTGGTAATGCTGCCAATCGTGCTGTTGGGCTGCATCTGGTGGCTGCGTGGCCGGATACGCTGGAAACAATTATTACACAGCCTGCCATTCTTTGCGCTTTCGCTGGTGCTTGGCTTGGTAACAATCTGGTTTCAGTATCAGCGGGTTCTGGAGGGAAAGACCGTCCGGGTGGGGGGGGGCGCGAGCCGGTTGGCGACTGCGGGCTGGGTTCCGTGGTTCTACCTGTACAAGGCGTTCGTGCCAGTCAATCTCAGCGTGATTTATAGAAACTGGCACATCGGTGGTTATCCCTGGCTTGCCTTTCTGCCGGGAGCAGCGTTGCTGGGATGCCTGGCTGTGTTCTGGTCGAAGCGCAAAACCTGGGGCCGCCCGTTGCTTTTCGCCTTCGGGTATTTCGTGGTGGTGCTTTTCCCGGTATGGGGTTTTTTTAACCAGGGCTTCTACAGGTACTCGAAGGTGGCGGACCACTGGCAATATCTTGCGATTATTGCTCCCATCGCTCTGGCGGTGGCAACAGGCGTTGCGATTTGCGGCCGGAGTCCTGAGCGAAACCGGTATATTGGCCTGTTGGCGGGCATGGCAATCGTGATCGCACTGGGAGCGGCGACCTGGAAAAGGAGTCGCGTTTACGAAACCGATGCAACACTTTGGCGGGACACGATCACCAAAAATCCTGAGTGCTGGCTGGCCCACGCCAATCTGGGCGAAGATCTGTGGCGGGCGGGCATGAGATCGGAGGCCATCAAACACTATCGAGAGGCCCTGCGGCTCAAACCCGATTACTACCCGGCCCATTATGACCTTGGATTAATCCTCTGGCAGACCGGCCAACAGCGGGAAGCCGTCGAACAATGGGAGCAAGCCCTGCAAATCAATCCCCATCTCGCGGTGGCGCATTACACTTTGGGAGTGGCTTCCATGCGAGCCGGCGACACCAATGCCGCGATACAACAGTGGGAGCAGACCGTGCGAATTGATCCCGCTGATGCGCAGGCGCAAAACGACCTGGGAAGCGCGCTGTTGCTCGCGGGCAGGGCTCAAGAAGCGATTGGACATTACCAGCGAGCGCTGCGAATCGAACCTGATCGTGCCGAAGTGCACTATAATCTGGGACTTGCTCTGGAACGAGCGGGAAGATTATCAGAGGCCAGAATGCGTTACGAGGAGGCGTTGAAACTCAAGCCCAATTATGCCGAGCCCCGGCGGGCGCTCACAAGACTGCAGGCACATGAGTCTCTGCGCCCAAAGTGACTGCTTGACATGACCGTGGCAAACGCTACCCGCCAATTTGATAAACGAAAAGCGAATAACTGACTCGGCCAGTCGGCTGGTGTTGTTCGCGGAGCCACACCCAATCCGGGTTCATGAGAAGCGTTGCCGTTGAAGCCAGCTTACGTCGAAGCGCACAACAACCACGGATTCGCGCTTGGTCTGCAAGGACGTCTCAACGAGGCGATTCAGCAATTCCAGGAGGCATTACGACTGAAGCCAGACTACGCAGAAGCTCACTACAACCGGGGCATTGCTCTCGCACAACGGGAGCACTACACTGAAGCCCGAGTGCGCTTTCAAGAGGCGTTGCGGCTGGATTCCCGGTTGCAGGCGGCGCACGATGCTTTGGAGTTGGTTGATTCAAAGGCAGATAAATGAACTGGGGCAAGCGCTTGCCGTTTCTGCTAGTCAGTGCGCGCAGAAGACTCATTGGACTGAACGCCTCCTGGCTGCGATCAATGACCACTTGGCAATACCAATTCTTCAAGCGACGCCGGTTGCTTATCGGAGTAGCGCTTGCCCTCACGACGCTGATAGCATTTTCGCAGGTACGTGAATGCGCGTTCGTCAACTATGACGACGATATCGGAGGTATCTTTTGATGGTGGTGGCGCTCGTGCTCGGTCTGATGGCCAAGCCGATGCTCATCACTCTCCCATTTGTGTTAATCCTGTTGGACTATTGGCCGTTACGCCGGCTTGCCGGCGGGCCTTTCAATCGAGGAAATCTGCGTTTCCTTGTCGAAAAAACTCCCCTCATTTTCTTGTGTTCCGTTTCAACCGTGCTGACCTATATCGGCCAACGACGTGTCGGCGGACTCGCCCCCGTCACCGAGTTGCCGATGCATATTCGGCTCGCCAATGCGCTCGTTGCCTACGTTGGGTACCTGGCCAAGACGGTCTGGCCGGCGCGGCTCGCGGTTTTTTATCCTTATCCGTCTGTGTTCCCTGCATCGCAGGTGATTTTCTGCGCGGCAATTGTTTTGGGGATCACAGTGATGGCGATCCAGTTGGCGCGCGGGCATCCACCAGACTTTGCGCTGTACTCCAGCAATGGCTGCGGGAGTCGGCGACCACGTTTGGAGCATCGAAGAAGTAGTAGAATTGCTCAATTGATACGATCTGACCGATTACTTCGGAAGAGGATATTCTGCGCCCGGTTTATACATGAACCCCCCGATGCCGTAGGACATGGGCATGCTGTTTGTTATTGATATGCGCTTTCCGTGAACATCGGAAAAACCCACTATTGACAACCAGTTTGTCTCGGTCATGGTGTGTAAATTCGCTCCGGGAACGGTGAATACCAACCATCCCCTAACGAATCCGCCGGGTTCTATTGAATTCACACACTTTTCTGTAATAAGTTCTGAGCGATGCAGCGTATAAGAATGAGCATGCTTCCGCCATTAGGCCAACCCAATGGCTCATCATTACGGATAAGAAAATCCTGAAATCACCCATCTTTGCGCTTCGTTTACTGTATGACATAGCAGGGCTCCGTAAAAGAAAATTCAAACTGTACCACTACCATAAAAGCCTTG
>DATIZX010000060.1:0-56615 GCA_035516795.1 Verrucomicrobiia bacterium | reverse complement strand
GGAACGGTAGCGTGGTCGGTCGCCTTCCCTGCCATGACCAACGTCCACATGCTGATCGGAGTTGGCGAGGCGTTGATCACAACGCTCGTGGTCGTCGCCATCCAGCGCACCCGACCGGAGTTGATCGAGCCGACTCAACAGACGGGCGGCGTGCTCGGCTACAAACAAGTTCTCGGCTATGGATTGCTCATCTCGCTCGGGCTGGCGTTGTTCGTTTCGCCGTTTGCCTGTCCGTGGCCGGACGGATTGGAGAAAGTGGCCGGAGCGCTGGGATTTGCGCACCGAGCTGTCGGCCAGCCTCTCCTGTCGGCGCCAATACCCGACTATCATCTGGCAGGAATTAAGTCCGCGATATTGGCCACGTCGCTGGCGGGCGTAATGGGAACTATCATTGTGTTTGCGCTGTCGTTCCTGTTGGCGCGCTTACTCGTGCCACAAATCGCATCGACTCCGCGCTCGGAGTAACATGCGCCACGATTATCTGGATCGTTACAGCCGTCTCGACAGCCCGATTCATCGCCAGCCTGCGGTGGTCAAGCTGGTTGTCGCCCTCGCTCTGCTGGTGGCAACGATCAGCCTGCGGCCAGCGCTCCTTCCCGTAGCAGTGGTATTACTCGCGACCACGCTGTTGAGTCGCCTTCCTCCGCGGTTCGTGCTGCTGCGCCTGTTGTTGTTGGAACCGTTCGCTCTGGGCGTGGCTTTGTTGGCACTTTTCCAACCAGGAGGCGGGAGAATCTTCGCCTTCCTAATCGCAAAATCTACACTGTGCTTGTTGACGATGATCCTGCTCTCGAACACCACGCCGTTTTCTGAGATTCTGCGGGTGCTGCGCCGCGCGCGTGTGCCGGCGCTGCTGATCACTACGCTGGCGTTGATGTACCGGTATCTGTTTGTGCTGGTGGACGAGGCCGAGAGGATGAAACGCGCTCGTGCCTCCCGAACTCTTGCCTGGCGGCGACGGTTTCAATGGAAGAACGTGGCGACCGTAGCCGGCCAGTTGTTCATCCGCTCGACGGAGCGCGCGGAACGGATCTACGCCGCGATGTGCGCGCGAGGTTGGCGATGAATCCCGTGATCGAAGTCCGCAACCTGCGCTTCCAATATCCCGATGCCCATGAAGCCTTGCGGGGCGTCAGCTTCCGCATCGCCGAGGGCGAATGCGTCGGCTTGATTGGCCCCAACGGCGCCGGTAAATCCACGCTCTTGCAACATCTCAACGGGATCCTGCCCGAAAAGCTCAACGGCGCGCCGTCCGTATTCATCGACGGCAAGCCCGTGACTTTGGAAAGCGTGTTTGAAGCCCGACGTAGCGTCGGTTTCCTTTTTCAAGACGTGGACGACCAACTTTTCTGCCCCACCGTTCTCGAAGACGTCGCGTTTGGCCCGCAACAACTCGGCCTGACCGATTCCGCGGCTCGCGCGGCCCTCGCTCAGGTGGGCTTGACCGGTTATGAAACGCGCGCACCGCATCACCTCAGCCGCGGCGAAAAGCGACGCGTCTGTCTCGCCGGCGTGCTCGCGTGTTCTCCCCGCGTCTTGGTGCTCGATGAGCCCACCAGCGACCTCGACCCGGTCGGCAAGCGGGAATTGAAGGCACTACTGCGGAACATCACGGCGACGAAGCTCATCGCCACCCACGACCTGGAATTGGTCGTCGAACTCTGTCCGCGCGTCATCCTGCTCGATCGTGGCGAGATCGTCGCGGACGGTCCGACCCGTCAGTTGCTTAACGATGAATCCCTAATGCTCGCCCACGGCTTGGAACGTCCCCACATTCTCCAGCATCATCATCCGCACTGAATTGTTTGTTGTTCGTAGCGGAACGGCTTTCCGTTCCCATGCCGTAAAGCGGACTATTGTAGGGCGCGAATGCCCGCAGGGTTTCGCGCCACCGTCCTTGGAAACACGGCGCGACGGCGCGATACCTCGAAACGACGCGAGGCATCGCGCCCTACAAAACGACCGTGGCAGTATCAAGGTCCACCGAATTGTACCTACCCAACCCCTTCCGTAATTGACACGAAAGTTCGTCCGCCCTATTCTCCGTTCGCTCGACAAGGCCGTGAGGCGCTTTGTCAATCGCCTCTGACTTTGTCCCATCAATGAGGAGAGGCGTATGAAGATTTCTCTTTGGCTTTTGACGTTCGCGCTGGCGGTGATGTGCTTTTTTCTTTGGGCGCTTGCCGGCCTTGAAATCCCACTGCTCCATCGGGCTTCCATTCAGTTGCCTCCACTAACGCAGTTGTTGATCGCGAGCCCGAAGTGGTTGTGGTTTTGTCCCGCACCGTGGATTGCCGCCGCAATCCTGCTGTCTTTTCGCAAGGAGATCTCGTCTGGGGTGGGATTTGTCTTTCTGGGCACCGTCGTTTTGGCGGGCTCGCTGATCTTATCAACGTTCCTGGTTTCGGCCACGTTGCCATGGTTCGCACTCTATGCCCGGTCGCTCTCCGTCGCTCAGGCAGCACCCGGGGAGCGATATGTCCAGCAGCAACTCGATCTGGCCAAAGCCGGTAACTACTGGGCCAAGTTCAACCTTTGGGACGCGTATTCCCATGGCAAACACGGGGTGACCATAAACCAAGCTGCGGCTGATAAATGGCTTCCCGAACTTGTCGCGAACGCGTACCTGGCAAGATTCGAGCCTGCCAACGGGTTCAATCCCAGGACGCCAAGAGAGATGTTGGATGAGTTTGACCGCTCTTGCGAGTTGCACTCGGGCAAAGACAGTCTTGGCGGAGCCAGTTTCTTCCGGACTCAGAAACAGGGCGACAAGCTGATCGGCTCGTTTCTGACGGCGACACCTGCCGAGTTCAAGGCACAGATCGAGAAGGACCCGAATTTCAAGCTCATCTCGATGGAAAAGGTAACGCCGGAAATGTTCTTGGCGCACGAAGCCGCCAGGCAGGAATCGTTGTAGCATTTATTGGGTGCCCCTAATTGTAAGGAAAACGTCGGCGGGTGCTGAATGAACAAGGGCCGGATTGCTACTTCAAGAATTTTCCGAAATTCACAAACCGCTGACTTGCACAATTGGCGCAGAAATCAGAAACTCTTTTTCCATGCGGTTGGTTGTCGTTTCAAATCGATTACCGTTCTCGGTTTCCTTCAAGGATGAGTCGCCTGAGTTCAGTTTCAGCGCGGGCGGGTTGACCACGGGTTTGTGGAGCTATCTAAGGCGCCAGAACTTGGACAACACCGATCTGTCGGATTACCTGTGGCTGGGTTGGCCCGGCATAAGCATGTCGCCGGAGCATGAGGCGGCGGTTCGCGCTTATGGTGCGCAGCAGTTCAAATGCAGCCCGATCTTTTTGCCTGAAGAGAGCATGGATCGGTTTTACCTCGGTTTTTGCAATAAGACCCTCTGGCCGCTGTTTCATTACTTCCCGACGTTGACCCGCTACAAGGAGGAATACTGGCAGGAATACCGGAGTGTGAATCGCCTTTTCGGCGAAGCCGTAGTGAACGCCTTGCGGCCCGACGACATGCTTTGGATCCATGATTATCATCTGATGTTGCTGCCGAAACTGGTACGCGAAAAATTTCCCGAAATGCCCATCGGTTTTTTTCTGCACATTCCCTTCCCCTCTTGGGAAATTTTCCGGATGCTGCCGCACGCGTGGCGGGAAGAAATCATCGATGGTCTGCTGGGCGCAAGCTTGATCGGATTTCATACGCACGATTACGTGCGGGACTTTTTAACTTCGGTTCTGCGCACGGCCGGCTATGAGCATCAATTGGGCAGCCTCACGTTGCCCGACCGCGAGGTGAAGGTGGAAACCTTTCCGATGGGGGTCGAATTTGACCATTTTGCGAACGCGGCTGCGTCCCAGGAAACGGATCTGCACGTTTCGGAGTTGCGCGCGAAATGCGCCGGCCAGAAGGTGATCTTTTCTGTGGACCGTCTAGATTACACCAAGGGGCTCATCAACCGACTGCGCGGCTACGAGTTGTTTTTGAAGAAAAACCCGCAATGGCATGGCAAGGTGGTGTTTGTAATTTCGGTCGCGCCTTCGCGCATCGGCGTGGAAAGCTACCAGGCGATGAAACAGGAACTCGAACAGACGGTTGGTCGCATCATAGGCAATTTCGGGAACGTGCATTGGACGCCCCTGGTCTATCAATTCCGTCTCCTGACCTTTGAGGAAATCGTGCCGCTTTATCGTGGATGCGATGTGGCCCTCATCACGCCCCTGCGAGATGGGATGAATCTGGTGGCGAAGGAGTTTATCGCCTCGCGTTCCGACCAGACCGGCGTTTTGATTTTGAGTGAAATGGCCGGTGCCGCCAAGGAAATGGGCGAGGCGATTATCATCAATCCGTTCCACCGCGAGGATTTTGCCTGTGCGCTGGAACAAGCTTTGACGATGCCCGTCGAACAGCAAATCAAGCGCAATCGGGCTCTGCAGGAGCGTTTGCGCCGTTACGACGTAAACCGATGGGCGGACGATTTCATTCAAGCCATGCTCGCCACCCAGAGAGTTGAGGCGGCCCACCGTGCCCGCGTATTGACGGGCGCGGCTCAGACTTCGCTTGTCCAGCAGTATCGGTCGGCGAGCCAGCGCGCCTTGTTGCTGGATTACGATGGCACGCTGGTTCCGTTTGCGGAAAACCCCGAACTGGCTCGGCCGGATCGGGAATTGTTGGATCTTCTCGCCTCGCTCGGCGCCGACCCGGCGAATGATGTGGTGATTGTCAGCGGCCGTTCGCGCGGCGACCTGGAAAAATGGTTTCGTCATTTGCCGGTCTCCATGATCGCTGAGCACGGCGTCTGGTTGCGGCACCAAGGGGCGGACTGGCGCATGCTGAAAACCATGACGGCTGAATGGAAGGAAGCGGTCCGTCCGATTCTCCAGCTTTACGTGGACCGTTTGCCGGGGGCGTTGTTGGAAGAAAAAGAGTTTTCGCTCGCCTGGCATTATCGACGGGCCGATCCCGAACAAGCTCCGCAAAGAGCCAAGGAATTGCTCGACGATTTGGCCGCTTACACTCGTAATATTGACGTGCAGGTGTTGCAGGGAAACAAAGTCATCGAAATCCGCAACTCCGGCGTCAGCAAGGGCACCGCTGCCCTGGACTGGCTGGCGGGCCGCACGTACGGGTTTGTTCTGAGCGTCGGCGACGACTGGACAGACGAGGATCTTTTTCGCGCCCTGCCACGAACGACTTGGTCCGTCCGCGTGGGGCTGGCGAATACCGCCGCACGCTACTACCTGGGCAGCCACACCGTCGTCCGGCGGTTACTGCACGAGTTGAGTGAATCGACACGCGAGAAAAACATCGCCTGACCGACCGAACCGGCGCTGATAGTTGCGGTGCAGCGGTGAACTCCCCGTCCTGCCCCACTACGCTATGACTGTAGAGAGGTCTAAGGATCGCATCTCATTAATCATCATTGTTGATGAACAACGGAATGTGACCCTCTATCACTCGCTCCTTGAAAGACTGAAGAGTTGACCCCCATCAGCCACAGATTCATTTCTCTTCAATCGGGCGTCAATCAGTTAGTTTACCCAATCGTTTCAGTGCCCTCTCGGCAGACAAGGTGAAGCATCTTACTGTCTTCTGAGATCCCGATGTAGAAACATACTGATATGTGCCTGCCGGATAAATCACAGATTCCGATGTTTCGCCATCAGCAAAATCGCCACCAGCACCTAGAACAAATATGACGTCTCCCAACGAAGATGTAGATTGGTAAACCAAAATGGTCTTGGTAAAAGTTCTTTGTGCGAAAACGCCTGGCTGATAATCTCTAGTAATTGATGTCTCTGTTGTTTCTTGTGGAACCTTGATTTCCAAATCTGTGGCAAGAACTCCATCGGATAATATCTGAAGAACTTTTCCTCGCGCATCCAGCGCCTTGCTTTTCATTTCATCAATAATTCTTTGCCGTTCCCTCTGTTTAGATGCTTGTTCCCAATTTTGATTACGTTGTCTTATGTATTCGGCTTCCTGAATCGCCTCCTTTCGCTTGTATTCATCCGCCTTGGTTTTATTGTAGCCAAAACGTTGTTGCAAATCGGGAGAAAGTTTTTCCAGCAATACAGAGGCTGCACCAGTTCGATGCCGGAAGCTGACGGATGACGGCGTGACAATCCCAAACACTACATTGGAATATATGACGCCATCGACAGTGAGTGTCCGGTTTGTTTCATCAAAGGATGACGCGGCTCCGTTGGAATCCGTGCTTGCGGGAATAGCGTCTTTGGAGATAATGGACAAGCCCGCCAAAAGGATCAGAAACAGGCGTTTCATATAACCTCTCCTAACTGAGCCCAGAGGCTATATCCGGCAAAGGGTATTGTCAAGAATTGACGCCCGCAAGCCAAAGGCCTACGATGCGCGACATGCGAACGGCCTTGCTGTTCCTCATTCTCTTAGCGCTTCCAGCATACGCCCGCCTTGATGAAACTGTCTTAGAGATCCAAAACCGCGACGGCAAACCGCTCAAGGGCGTACTTGGGGTCAGCTCTTGAAACTTGAAACAGGAGGAAGCCATCCGCGAGAGACAGATGAATGATGATGGCAATTCAAGATTCAAGAGTTGACCCTCTCGACTGGATCTTGGTTGATCTGCGCCGACGAGGCGCTTGTCAATAGTAACTAGCATGTATTGACAGCCTAACGCAGCTACGAAGCCAAGCCGGAATGATGCGGCAGATGGAGCAGGAGAACGCCCGTCTAAAAGATGAGTGGGATACCATGGCCAAGCCGACGCCGCAAATGGAACGAGTGCGCCGCGGGTCACTGGGGTCAACTCAGCACTCTGTACAACCAAGCCTCAATTCGGTGAGAGCCGCCGGTGGGCTCGCCTGCGCTCTTTCATGCATGCGGAGTTTCGCAAAATGGGGAATAGGCGACAAGCCGGTGGGAATTGGTGAGAGGTGATCGGTGATTGGGAACAGCGTTCCAGTCCATCGCCTACGCATGAGTTGCTGGAAACGTTTCCCCGTGACCCGTGGCCGAGAGTGTGCCATGCTCACTCCTGTCAACTCGACTGGGTAATAACGGCCGGAGCCGTACTATCAAGTCAAACGACTCCCGCCATAGCCTTTATTAACCAGTCAAACGGTAGATTGGATATTAACAGGTTCGCCGACGATTATGAAAGCAATCCGCTACTTCGCAGGAGCGCTCATCATGTGGATGAGTTCACTCGCTCTGGTCAAGGCCGGTGAATTCAAGGAAGCCAAGCCGGCAAAGATCGGGGAGAGCAACGCTGAGCAGATCTCGACAGGGGATAAACTCGTGTTGCAATTGGAGCGGGGTTTTCTTGTGCTGAGTTTCTCCGATCCCAGGTTGGTCGATAAAGATGACCGCGAGACGGAGTCATGTCAGATACATTGGATACTTGTGCAGCCTGACCAAGCGTTAGAGGGGAAGCAAGAATCCAAAATCGAGTATAAGGTGACAGTGCAGGATGGAGGAAACAGACATTTGGAAGCGGTTGCGGGGAGTCAGGATTTTAGCAAGGGCGGAGTGAAGATAAGCTGGTCGTGTGGGTCACCGGGTTCCGTTTACGTTTACTTCAAGCCTGGCTGTCACTATACGATTCTGAAAGGCGAACAGAGCGATTCAGGGACCGGTCGTTTGCGCGACCATCCCTGATCTCAAAAGTTGAGCGGAGGACGCACCCATGGCAGATGAGATTGCGCTGGTACAAGCCGGGTACGACCGCTGGGCGGCGGTCTATGACCACGACGCCAACCCGCTCCAAGCCCTTGAGGAGCCGGTGCTACGGGGCGCGGTGGGAGATCCCCGTGGTTTGACCGTACTCGACCTGGGATGTGGCACCGGGCGGCACTCGGTCTGGCTCGCCGAGTCGGGCGCAAGCGTCACCGCTGTGGACTTTTCCGAAGGCATGCTGACCGAGGCGCGTCGCAAGCCAGGAGCGGCCACCGTCCGGTTTCTTACCCACGACCTGCATCACCCGTTGCCATTCCGGGCCGAAGCATTCGACCTGGTGGTCAGCGGATTGGTGCTGGAGCACCTGCAGGACCTGGATCTATTCTTTGCGGAGGCTCACCGGGTGTTGAAACCGGGTGGTCGGGCCGTGGTGTCGGCCATGCATCCGGCTATGTTTCTACGGGGCACACAGGCCCGGTTCACGGACCCGGTGTCCGGCGAGTTGGTGCAACCGGGCAGCATCGCTCACCCGATCGGGGCGTTCGTGATGTCAGCGGTTCGGGCCGGGTTCGCGTTGGCGGCAGTCGATGAGGTGGCACCGGACGCAGAGTTCGCGGAACGGCTTCCACGAGCAGCCAAATATGTCGCCTGGCCCATGCTGGTCGTGTTGTCGATGGTGGCGGGCGGACGAAACTCGCAACAAGACGGTGCAGCGAGCGGGAGCCAGCCGATTCGCCCAGAGACAGATTCAACGTCATCGGCGACTGACTCCCGTCGCCGACCTGACCGCTAGCCTCGCAATGAACACTGGCCCTGCTTTTCTCCTGGCTACTGGTGGCTTGGCAATCGTCGCCGTCTTCATCGTATTGCCTGCGTTTGCCAAACGGTCAGCTTCAAAGAGATTCACCAAGGCACCCGACCGTCGTGTCATTGAGGCGAAGATTGGAACCACTCACGCATGCCGTGCATTGATGGCCGCCGAAGTTCTTGTCCTGTTGGCCTTTGGATTTTTCGTCGCAGTAGGAGTGGATACAAACTTTGTGACTGCTTTATTTGCATTCGCCTTTGTCGCCATCCTTGCGGGACGGGTTGTCACTCGCCAGACCAGGAACGCTGCCGAAGCAGAGTTGGAGTATCGTCGCCTCCATGGAGAGAAGGTCTGATCTTTCGCTGGAACCAATCGAGTCTATTCCGACTCGGCTTATGGGCGCGCTCTCCCCGCGCAGGCTGAGCCGAGTCCGCGAGACGCCATCAGCAGATGGCAACCCTGCGACTACAGCTTTGTTAGCGGCACCTAGCTATGAACTCTTCGGTACGGAATGAATCCACTACGATCAATCATTGCGTTTCTTAGTCTGGTCGCGCTGTTCTTCGGGACTGTATTTCCTCTGGCGGTTCATCTGCTGTTCGGCGGGCCTGGGTACACTGTTTGGGACATTCTGGTCGCCGCTGCGTTCGCCATCTATTTCCTGGGTTGTTTCCTTAGCTGTTTGTCTTTTCTTCGTGGAACAGCGCTTTTGAGCGTTGCTTTGGGCATTCACTTGCTGGTGGCAGTTGTTTTGTTCGTCGGCTTAAGTAAGAGTCTTGGTGCGTCGATTGGGATAATTATGTTGCCGGTTTGGCTGCTGTTCATGCTTCTGTACGGCCTCATGGTGTGGCAGCGAATGAGGAAAGTTATTGGCTAACTGCGCACGCTATTGCCGCCCGCACGTCCGGGAGAGTTAATGCGCCAACGGTGGCGCCCTATTTTCACTGCGAGTTTGTGAATCTCAGGCGTCTGATGGAACGAGTCGGTAGCCGATGCCGGGCTCGGTCTTGATCAGTTTCTGCTTCGAGTCGGTTTCCAGTTTCTTGCGCAGATGGGTGATGTACACGCGCAGGTACTGCGACTGACTTTCGGCATTCGGTCCCCACACGGCGCGCAGGAGCTGCTTCTGCGTTACCACCTTGCCGGCATGGCGGACCAGTTCGTGCAACAACGCGTATTCGGTCGCCGTCAGATGAACGTCGTTACCTTTGACCGTCACCGTTCGAGCGGCCAGGTCCACCGTCAGATCGCCATTCACAAACACCGGTTCCTCGTGCGCCGATGGCGCGCGCCGTTGGACCGCTCGCAACCGGGCCAACAATTCGGCCGTGCCGAACGGTTTCGTGAGATAATCATCCGCCCCCGCATCAAGCGCGGCAACCTTGTCCGATTCGCGGTCGCGTACGGTCAGCACCAGGACCGGCACCTGATTCCATTCTCGCAGGGATTTCAGCGCCCCGATTCCGTCCATGTCCGGCAATCCCAGGTCGAGAATGACGACGTCCGGCCTTCGCGCCGCGGCTTCCTGCAGGCCAAGCTGCCCGGCGTCCGCTTCAAACACGCGGTATCCCTGTGGTTCGAGGGCCAGCCGCAACAACCGCCGAATCGGCGGCTCATCGTCGATAATCAACGCGATGCGTTCTTCGCTCATACCGGCTTCTCCGTCGTTTCGACCGGCAGACGTATTGTGAACGTGGCGCCACCCGTTGGATTGTTCGCCGCCGTCACGGTGCCGTGATGTGCTCGGGCGATTCCTTGTACGATGGACAAGCCCAACCCAGTGCCCCCCGGTCGTGCGCCGGCACCGCGGTAAAACTTCCCAAACACCTTCTCCTCTTCGCCGACGGCGAGGCCCGTGCCTTGATCAACCACACGCATTACCAGATCGCTCCCATCCAGTAAAGCCGCCATCTGAATGGGCGCGGTGGCAGGGCTATGCTCCGCGGCGTTCACCAGCAGATTGCACAAAGCCTGTTCCACGAGACCAAAATCCAACCGCACCAATGGCAGGCCGGCAGGCACTTGAATCTGGATTCGTTCCCGCGAGATTTCGTTGGCGACTTGATTCGACGCCGACTCCAACAAATCCGATACGTCGCCCCACTCGACGTTGAGCGGCATCCTCCCCGACTCGATGCGAGTCATGTCCAGCAGGTTCGTCACAATCCGGTCGAGCCGTCGATTGGCGGACTGGATTTCTTCGAGGAACGTTTTTGCCAAGGGCGGTGCGTCCTCTGCCAGTTGCGTGTCGAGCCCATCCGACGCGGCGCGAATCACAGCAAGAGGCGTCTTCAATTCGTGCGATACCGAGTCGAGCAAAGTCCGGTGCAGGCGCTCGGATTCCTCGGTAACCCGGGCTTGCTGCGCCCTTTCGATCAACTGGTAGCTCTCGATCATCACGGCGATCTGCCGGGCAAATGTCTCCAACAAATCCCTCTCGTCCAAGGTCAATGTAGCGCGATCTTCCATTCGCGCGCCCAGAACGCCGAGTTTGTGGTTCGCGGTTTGCAGCGGGAAATAGATTGCCGCGGCGTCCGGTAGCGTATCCGTAAACCGTCCGGCTGTCTGCGCTCGCTCCAACACCCACGCGGCGACGGCGCATTCCTTCTCATCCGGCTGAAACGTGCTCGCAGCGTGGACAACACCACTGAGGATGATCGTGGTGCGCGCAACGAATAATGCGTCCACTTCTCTGACAGCCCGCGTCAAACCGTCGGCCAACGAAGCGCTGGCCGTCACGCTTTCGAGCAGTCGGTTTAACGCGGTGGTCCGCTGATCTCGCCGTCTTTCCGCCGATTCTCGGGTCCGCAATTGATTCGTGAAATGGCCAATCACCAACGCAATGACGAAGTACATGCCAAACATCATGGCGTCGTACACATGGGTGATGCGAAACGTGAGAATGGGAGGAATGAACAGGAAGTTCCACAGCAAGGCGCTTAGTGTCGCCGCCAAAAGCACTGCCCATCGGTTCAACACCATCGCCAGCAGCACCACGGCAAGCAGATATAGCAACGCGATGGCCCAGTAGCCCGTCACTGATTCCAACAGCCAGGACGCCCCGGTGATTCCCATCACAACCGCCACGGCCCACCCGCAATCCCGCAGCAGGTTTGAACCAATCCACTCCGCGAGCGAACGCCGGCGGACGTGCGCATGACCGGTCTTTTCCGCGCCCACAACATGCACGTCGATGTCGCCGCCGCCGCGAATCAACCGCGTGGCCAACGACCCGCCCTTCAGAAACTCCAGCAGCGGATTGCCCAAGGGTTTGCCGACCACGATTTGGGTCACACCATTTTCGCGCGCTGCGGCCAACAAGGCATGCGCGACGTTGTCGCCAGTGGTCATCACGACCTCGGCGCCCAATTGCCGTGCCAGCGACAGATTTTTCGTAAGGCGCGTCTTCTCGTCGTCATTCAGCGGCGCCGACGTTTCGACATAGACTGCGACCCACGGGGCATCCATCGCCGCCGCCATTTGTCGCGTCCAGCGGATCAGTTGCGCCGAAAAGGGACTCGGCCCAACGCCAACCGCCAGCCGTTGGCCCGATTTCCACGGCACCCCCATCCGTTTGGTGCGCATCACTTCGCGCAATTCCTGATCGACGCGTTCGGCGGTGATGCGCAGGGCCATCTCACGCAAGGCGGTCAGGTTTTCTTCGCGGAAGAAATTCTCCGAGGCCGTCGCGGCTCGTTCCCCCCAATATACCTTGCCTTCGGCCAAACGTTTGCGCAGTTGGTCGGGACTAAGGTCGACGATTTCGATTTCGTCGGCTTGGTCGAGCACTGAATCCGGTACTGTTTCGCGTACCGTGATGCCGGTGATCTGCCGGACAACGTCCATGCGGCTTTCGAGGTGCTGGACATTAAGTGTGCTGTAAACATCCAGGCCGGCGTCGAGCAATTCGAGCACGTCCTGGTAGCGTTTGCGGTGACGGCTGCCCGGCGCATTGGTGTGGGCGAGTTCGTCCACCAACACGAGCTGCGGACGCCGCGCCAGAATGGCGTCGATGTCCATTTCCTGCAGAAGAACGCCGCGGTACTCAATCGCCTTGCGCGGAATAACTTCGAGCCCCTTCAGCAAAGCTTCGGTTTCGGCGCGTCCATGAGTTTCGACCACGCCGACGACCATGTTTGTTCCTTCGCGGCGACGCGTTTGGGCCGCCGCGAGCATGGCATACGTCTTCCCCACCCCGGGGCACATGCCAAAGAACACCTTGAGTTGTCCCCGTTTGGCCGCCCGCTCGTCGCGCTGGATGGTCGCGAGCAGCAAATCAGGATTGGGCCGTGCCGGCTCGCTCATGGTTTGAGTGTAGTCTGTTCTGGCTGAGTTTCAGCAACAAAAACGCCTAGCGCGGCAGGGCCGATCCTCCCAATGTTTCTCCGACGATGTGTTCATTCTCGATCGCTTGCTGGAGAGCCGCCAGATCATCTTGACAGAGCAGTGTTACCTTGCGCTTCTGCGTTAGCGAAAGAGTCAACGAGCGAACGTTCGTGTTTTCACGCGAAAGCTTGAGAATTTGCGCCTTCGTCCTGGTGAACTCGTCGTAGACAGTCATGGCAGTCTTCAGGTCCGGATTGCCGGCCAAATTCGGCAGCGAAGCCAACTCGGCCAATGACGAGCGAACCGTCTGATCCTCCCTTGCCATTTGCGCTTCCATTTCGTCCATCTTTTGATCGCTTTCCTCTGCGATGTGTCGCGGCAGCGTGGCCTCCAATTGCCACACGGCAATTCGCACATCGTCAGCCGGCCGCAGAACGCTCACATCGTTGTTGGTCGCCAGATGCGACAGAGCGTCGTCGATTTCGTGGACTTGCCCAAGGCCCGGTCCAAACGTCAGACTCGAAGCTTTAAGGTTTGTATTTTTCACCGCCAGATCGAGCAGCTCCTTGTCCACGCGCTGAAACTCGGTGAAATACTGTGAAAACTGCGAGAACAACTTGCGCTCGGCCGCGTTGCCTGCTGAGGTTAGAAGTTGCTCGAGTTGTTTTCGCTCCTGTTCCGCAGCCGCCGTGTATTGCCCGACCTGATCCGCGAACATTTGCGAGTCTTGGTCGGTGATCGCCATGACCGCGCTTTTCTCAGCTTCCGTGGCAGATGCCAAATTCAGACGAATCTGGTCAACCAACTCGATTCGCCGCGTCTTCCCTGCTAGCTCTTCGGCATAACCTGAAGGTTTGTAGAAATGGTGAACCGCCAGCGTCACCACGAGCAGCAAAAACGCACCGATGACCATCCAAAGCGCTTCATTGATCCCGGGTTTACCGTTCTTCGGCGGTGGCTCGTTCATGGTACAATTCTAACGCTTCCAGCGAAAGACTAGCTCAAAAAAGCTTCCCTCTCAACGCACCTTCGGCGGCGTCCGCTCGCAGACCGACATCCTCGACAGCGTTTTTTCGGGAAACTCAATGATTCTCATAATCAAAATATGACAGCCGTGGCGCCTAAGCGTCAATAAAACATGCGCGCCAAAGCGTTAAAAATCCGCTAACGGGGGCCGAACTGAATGACCAGCCCGCCGGCGATGATCAGACCCAAGCCGAGCCACGTGGCCGTCGGCACCGACTCCTTGAATACGTACCGGCCCACCAGCACGCTTACTAGTGCGAAGAAGGCCACGTAAACGCCGAGCAGCTTGGAAAAATCCCATTTGACGGAGTTCACGACCAAACCATAGATGCCGAGCATTAACACACCACCGATGATAAAGAGAACGCTCTTGCCGCGCAACCCACGCCGTACTGTCGCGTCGCCTCCCACTTCAAGAAACGCAGCCGCGATGAAGGCCAGCCATGCGATCAAATTCATCGTGGCTTCTTGCGGAATTGCTGGAAAAGCCGACCGAGCGCCGGGACAAGGAATAGAACCGCAAGTGCGCCGAGCATGACGAGGAGATCTTTCACGGTGACGCCGTATCGAGCGCAAGATTCAGTTTCAGAACGTTCACGCGCGCCTGGCCCAAGAAACCCCATTGCGGCGGTTCGATGAACCTTTCTACCAGCGCGGCGACTCGAGCCTTGCTCATGCTCCGCGCGGTGGCGACTCGCTCGACTTGCAGCCGGGCCGCCTCGGGGCTGATGTGGGGGTCGAGACCGCTGCCGGAAGTGAAGACCATGTCAGCCGGCACGGGAGCATCGGCCGGCAACTTGTTTGCAGCGCGGAAGGTCGCAGCGTTGGTGGCCACTGCGTCGTGGAACTTCTGGCTCGTTGGACCGAAGTTACTGGCGCCCGACGGCACCGTGGCGTAGGCCCCCGCCGATGGACGCGGCCAGAAATATCTGTCGCCGGTAAACGGCTGCGCGATCCATTCCGAACCGACGACCTCGCCGTTCTTTTCAAGCAGGCTGCCGTTGGCTTGATTCTTGAACGCGGTTTGCGCGATGACGGTCACGACAAGCGGATAAACGACGCCGGTTAGTACCGTGAGGACAACTGTCAGCAGGAGGGATTGGAGGAGCAGTTTCACTTTGAGTCTCCTTATCTCGCAAGGTGCAACGCTACGAGCGCGATGTCGATCAGTTTGATAAAGAGGAAGGGGATGATGATCCCGCCGATACCGTACACGAGCATGTTCTTGCGCAAAATCACTGCCGCGCCGAGTGGCCGGTATTTCACGCCTTTCAACGCCAGCGGAATCAAAGCCACGATGATCAACGCATTGAAAATCACAGCGCTCAGGATCGCGCTCTCCGGCGAATGCAGGTGCATGATGTTGAGTTTGTCGAGCGGGCCTTTGCCGAGTGTGGTTGTGGCGTAAAGCGCGCCGAACATCGCCGGCAAGATCGCGAAATATTTCGACACGTCGTTGGCGATGCTGAACGTCGTGAGCGCGCCGCGCGTCATCAGCAGTTGCTTGCCGATTTCGACGATCTCGATGAGCTTCGTCGGGTTCGAGTCGAGGTCCACCATATTCCCTGCTTCGCGGGCGGCTTGTGTGCCGGTGTTCATCGCGACGCCGACGTCGGCTTGTGCCAGCGCCGGTGCGTCGTTGGTACCGTCACCAATCATTGCGATGAGCTTGCCGCCGGATTGCTCCTGCCGGATGCGGGCGAGTTTGTCTTCTGGTTTGGCCTCGGCAATGAAATCATCCACGCCGGCTTCCGCCGCGATGGCGGCAGCCGTGAGGGGATTGTCGCCGGTGATCATCACCGTCCGAACCCCCATCGTGCGCAGTTGTGCGAAGCGTTCCTTGATGCCGCCTTTGACCACGTCTTTGAGATGGATGACGCCGACCATCTTCGCTCCATCGGCAACCACGAGCGGCGTGCCGCCCGACCGGGAAATTCGCTCAACGGCTTCCATGACGGTCCTGTCGTTTTGACCGCCCTGCTTCATGACCCAATCGCGCACGGCGTCGGCGGCGCCCTTGCGAAGGCGGCGTGTGGTGTGGCCGTTGCCATCACTGAAATCCATGCCGCTCATCCGGGTTTGCGCAGTGAACTTTACCGGCTCAGCGTGGGGACGAGCGACCTCCCGCTCGCGCAAGCCGTATTTCTCTTTTGCCAAGACAACAATGGAACGGCCTTCGGGCGTCTCGTCGGCCAGCGAGGCGAGTTGGGCGGCGTCGGCAAATTCATCGATTCTCACGCCGGGCGCCGGGATGAATTCTGTCGCGTGCCGATTGCCGAGCGTGATGGTGCCGGTCTTGTCGAGCAGCAGCACGTCCACGTCACCGGCGGCCTCGACCGCCCGTCCGCTCGTCGCCATGACGTTGCGCCGCATCAGGCGGTCAATGCCGGCAATGCCGATGGCGCTGAGCAATCCGCCAATGGTTGTCGGGATGAGACAAACGATCAGCGAGAGCAAGACGGGGGCGGTTGTCAGCACAACACCGTTTTGTCCAGCTTGGGTTTCGTTGTAGTGCGAGCATGGGGGAATGGTGAAGACGACGATAATGAACAACGCGGTCAGGCTGACGAGCACGATATTGAGCGCGATTTCGTTCGGCGTCTTTTGCCGGCGCGCGCCTTCGATCATCTCAATCATCCGGTCGAGAAACGAATGGCCCTCTTCCGCCGTGACACGAACAATGATTTTGTCGCTGATAACCTTTGTGCCGCCGGTCACAGCGCTGCGGTCGCCACCGGCCTCGCGGATCACCGGTGCGGACTCGCCGGTTATCGCCGATTCATCTACGGTGGCGATGCCGTCCTCGATTTCGCCGTCGGCAGGAATCATATCGCCCGCTTCGCAGACGAAGATGTCGCCGATCTTCAGTTGCGAACTGGGGATGGCAACCTTGGTGCCGTTGACGATCACGTCCGCCATGGTCTTGGTGCGCATCCGGCGCAGCGCGTCGGCGTGGGCCTTGCCCCGTCCCTCGGCCATCGCCTCGGCAAAGTTGGCGAACAAGCACGTGAACCAGAGCCAGAGGCAGATTTGGAGATTGAAGTTGGTAAAGCCCCCCGGTGCGAACAGGATGACGGTCGTCCAGATCGAGCCGAGCCAGACGACAAACATCACGAGGTTTTTGACTTCATCCCGCGGATGCAGCTTCTTGAACGCGTCGAGGACGGCCTGACGAAACAGCGTGGAGTATTTGAATTCGACTTTGGCGCTCATGTGGTCTCCTCAGAAAGCGCGGCCAGCAATCATCAAACCGTGTTCGATGATCGGGCCAAGGCAGAGCATCGGAAAAAACGTCAGCGCTGCGACGATGACGATGACGCCGGCCAAAGTGAGGCCAAACGTCCAGCCATGCGTCGGCAACGTGCCGGAGGATGCCTCGACTGTTTTTTGCGAGGCCAGCCGGCCGACGATGGCCAGGGCAGCAATAATCGGGATGAATCGTCCGATGATGATCGCGATTGCGACGGCGGTGTTGTAGAAGGGTGTGTTCGCATTCAAGCCGGCGAAGGCGCTGCCATTGTTGTTGGCCGCTTCGCCGAAGCAGTAAAGGACTTCGCTCAACCCATGTGGACCGCCGTTGTTCAAGCTCGATAATCCCGTCGGCAACATGAGCGCCAAGGCGGTTGGAAGCAGGGCGGCGGCGTTGGGAATCAGCACGCCCACCACCGCCCACGTGGCGCACCAAGCGTCGAGTTTTTTGCCGAGGTATTCCGGTGTACGGCCGATCATCAACCCGGCAATGAACACGGTAATCAACACGTGGAACAACATGCAGTACACGCCGCAACCGATCCCGCCGAAGAAGATTTCGCCGACGAGGATGTTCCACATCGGCATCAGGCCCGCGACCGGCATCCAACTGTCATGCATCGAATTGACCGAGCCGTTGTCGATGGCGGTGCATGACACGCCCCAGAGCACGCTGTTCATCACGCCGATGCGTTGTTCTTTGCCTTCCATCAATGGCTGGATGTTCTGCACGACCGGATTCGGTCGTGTCTCCGCCCACCAAGCCATACTGAACGACAGTACAAAAAGGCCGAGCATTACGAGAAACAGGCACCAGGCGTGTTTCAAATTGCCGACGAGCAGACCGAACATATACACCTGCGCCATCGGCACGAGAATGATGGCCAGCATTTCCAAGAAGTTGCTCAGCGGCGTTGGGTTCTCGAACGGATGCGCGCTGTTGACTCCGAACCACCCGCCGCCATTGGTGAACAATTGTTTGATCGGCATGAACGACGCCAAGCATCCAAGCGGGATGCTTTGCGTCTCCACTTTCTGGTCGACCATGACCGGATTGCCCTTGTCATCTCTAACCGGATTCCCCTTGCCATCGGTCTTGGCCACTTGCGTCGTGTACGGCTCGACCAACTTCACATCTTGGTAAGGCTTCAACGTCTGCGGGCAGCCCTGCCACGCCAGCGGAATTGCCATCAACAGACATAGCGGCAACTCGATGTAGACCACGCAACGCGTAAGGTCCGCCCAGAAATTGCCGATGGTTTTCATCGTGTGCCGTTTCAACGCGCGCCCGACGCCTACCAAGACTGCGAGCCCCACCGCACCGCTCAGGAATTGATGCACCATAATACCCAGCACTTGCGACAAATAGCTCATCGTGGATTCGCCCGAATACGACTGCCAATCCGCATTGCACGCGAAACTCCACGCTTGCATGAAAGACAGATGCCACGAACAGTTGGCGAGCTTCTGCGGATTGAACGGCAGCCACTGTTGCGTCATGAACATCAGCATCAGCACGGCGAACCCGACGCAGGTGAAGATCACCATTGCCATCAGATACCTCACCCATGACATCTCCTCGCCGGGATCGACCCGGCACAGTCGGTAAATCGACTTCTCCACCGGGAGCAACATCGGATGCAGAAACGTTCGTTCGCCTGTGAACACGCGCCACATGAATTTCCCCAACGGCGGCGTCAACGCGATGCCGATGCCGAAGAACAAAACGATTTGAATAATCTCAATTGCCGTCATGTCGCAACTCTGCCAGAGCCGAAGAGTGAGATGTGAGTTAAAAGGCTACGCGTAGGCGTTAAAAGTTTGCTAACTCGCGCCGTGCAGAATTGCGTCGGCCATTAACGCCAGCCACAGGAGCGCTGAACCGATCAATAGTTGAATCATGAAGCGATTCGTTCGGGTCGAACCGTCCCGGCCCGTTCTTGCGATTGAAGCGTCGACCAACCAGCGCACGTCCCGGCACGACCATTGAAAACAGTCGGCAATGAATCCTTCCGCCGCCAGTTCGCGGATAAAGCTCAGTTTGCGTCCTTCAGAAAACGTGTTGTGCGAGGCGTGGATGACAACTCCATCCTCCAGGTTTTCAACCAGTACGTGGGTGTCGACATCGCGAAAATGAAACTCATAGGATTGAAGACATTGGGCGTGGGTGTTCATGGTCAAGAGCCGGTCGTTGTTTGTCATTTGTTGTAGTGTGATCCACGATAGCTAGAGTTACACTGCCATTCCGCCTATTGGGAGAAACCAGCCATACTAGACATGGCGCATGCTGTAACACCCGAAGGGCCGTTCGTCGGTGCAGCCAGCGCAGCCAGCCGCGTTTGCCGTGCGTGTACATCACGATTACGTCCGCCGCCAAAGCACGCGCTTGGCGCACAATCACGTCCGCCGGACGTCCTTCGCACGCGACGAATTCAACGGGAACGGACACGCGTACCGTGTCGACGAATTGACGCATTTGAACTTCTGCATCCCGACACAGTTCGTCCACCAAGCGGCCCCGTGGAATGCCGCGTTCTTCGCCCGCAATAGCGAGTTGTACCGCATGCAGCAAGATGATTGACGCTCCGCACTCTTCCGCCAAACGGGATGCGACCGTGACCGCAGCGCGCGAGTCTGAGGAGAGCGTTACCGGCACCAGAATCTTCTTGAAATTCATGGCGCGTCCATCTTGTCGAGAGCCAGATTGAGCTCCAGCACGTTGACGCCTGGTTCCCCAAAAATCCCCCAATCGACGGGGTCGGTGCATTGCCTAATCAACTCACGAACTTTATCCTCGGAGAGTCCGCGGGCTTTGGCGACACGCGGCCTTTGCAGCTCCGCATTGCTCAGGCTGATCTCCGGATCGAGTCCACTGGCCGACGCGGTAACAGCATCGGCAGGAACTGATTCGCTCTCTGGCAAACCGTTTTCTTTCCGGTACGCGGCAATCCGCTCCTTGATCGAGTCGTACAGCTTTTGCGAAGTTGGCCCGAGATTGCTCCCCCCGGAATTGGCGGCATCGTAGCCGTTGCCGGCGGCGGAGGGACGCGGATGAAAGTACTTCGCCTCGGTAAACCCCTGAGCGAGCAGCTTGGAGCCGCGCACTGTACCCTTCGCATCCACAATCAGACTTCCATTCGCCTTATTCGGGAAACACACTTGGGCAATGCCAAAGACCACCAGCGGATAAAGGCCGCAGCAGATGACACCCAACACTAACGTCGAAACGATTGCGCCGCGAAGTTCAGTGAAGAAAGTTTTCATGGTTCACACCAAATGCATTCCAGTAATGATCATGTCGATAACTTTGATCCCGATGAACGGAACGATGACCCCACCCAAACCGTAGATGAGCAAGTTGCGCTGCAACGTGCGAAGCGCGCCGATTGGCGTGTATTTCACGCCGCGCAATGCCAAGGGAATCAGCGCGACAATAATCAATGCGTTGAAGATCACCGCGCTCAGGATGGCGCTCGTGGGACTGTGCAGGTGCATGATGTTGAGCGGCGCAATCGCCGGGAAGGTCGCCATCAACATCGCCGGGATAATCGCGAAATATTTCGCCACGTCGTTGGCGATACTGAAGGTCGTCAGCGCACCGCGGGTGATGAGCATCTGTTTGCCGATTTCCACGATGTCGAGCAGCTTCGTCGGGTTGCTGTCGAGGTCGACCATATTGCCGGCTTCGCGGGCGGCTTGCGTCCCGGTGTTCATGGCGACCCCAACGTCGGCTTGGGCCAACGCCGGCGCGTCATTGGTGCCGTCGCCCGTCATGGCCACGAGATGACCGGCCGATTGTTCATCCCGAATTCGCTTCAGCTTTTGCTCGGGCGTGGCCTGTGCCATGAAATCATCCACGCCGGCTTCCGCGGCGATGGCGGCGGCGGTCAGTGGATTGTCTCCCGTAATCATCACGGTGCGAATGCCCATTTTGCGCAGGTGGGCGAACCTTTCCTTGATTCCGCCTTTGACAATGTCCTTCAGATGAACGAGGCCCAGCACTTCGCGTCCTTCCGCAACGACCAGCGGCGTGCCGCCGGTGCGAGAAATTTCATCCACGCCCTTCAGAATCGCCTTGTCACTTTGTCCGCCTTGCTCCGCGACCCATTGCACGATCGCGTCGGCAGCGCCTTTGCGAATCTGTCGTTTGACGCTGCCATTCCCATCGCCGAAATCCACGCCACTCATGCGGGTCTGCGCACTGAACGGGACAAATTTCGCGTGCGGTTCCGCGACTTCACGTCCACGCAAATTGTGTTTCTCTTTTGCCAGGACAACGATGGAGCGGCCCTCTGGCGTTTCGTCGGCGAGTGAGGCCAATTGCGCGGCATCAGCAAGCCGCTCCGTCTTCACGTTTGGCGCCGGCAGGAAGGCGGTTGCCATGCGATTGCCGAGGGTGATGGTGCCGGTTTTATCGAGCAACAACACATCCACGTCGCCCGCAGCCTCGACGGCCCGGCCACTCATGGCCATGACGTTGCGCTGCAGGACGCGGTCCATGCCGGCAATGCCGATGGCGCTCAGCAAGCCACCGATGGTCGTCGGAATCAAGCACACCAGCAGCGCGACCAACACCGGCACGGAAAAGACGGCGTTTGAGTAAATGCCGAACGGTTTCAACGTCACGCATACCAACAGAAAAATGAATGTGAGCGCTGCCAGCAGAATCGTCAGCGCGATTTCATTTGGTGTCTTCTGCCGTTGTGCGCCTTCGACCAGGGAAATCATGCGATCGAGAAAGCCCTGACCTTTTTCCATCGTAATGCGAATCACGATCCGGTCGCTGAGCACGCGCGTGCCGCCCGTCACGGCGCAACGGTCGCCACCGCTCTCGCGAATCACCGGTGCAGACTCGCCGGTAATCGCTGATTCATCCACGCTGGCAATACCTTCGACCACGTCGCCGTCGGCGGGAATGATGTCGCCCGCCTCGCAGACTACGAGGTCGCCCTTCTGCAACTCCGGCGCCGGCACTTGTTCCTCAACATTTTTGCGCAATCGACGAGCGATCGTGTCTTTGCGGGCCTTGCGCAACGTGTTGGCTTGGGCTTTGCCACGGCCTTCCGCGACGGCTTCGGCGAAGTTGGCGAATATGACCGTGAACCAGAGCCAAACGGCAAGCTGCGCGATGAAACCACGCTCGCCAGAGGGCGCCCAGATGGCGATCGTCGTTAGCGCTGCGCCGACCTGGGTTACAAACATCACGGGATTTTTGACCATCAGCCGCGGATCCAGTTTCTTGAACGCGTCAACAATTGCCGGACCGACGATGTTCCAATCAAAGAGAGATGGAGGTTTTTGTGTCATGGCTAGAATAATTTCCCCTGGAGTGTGAGGAAGTGTTCGACAATCGGGCCGAGCGTAAGGGCGGGAAGGAAATTCAACGCGCCGATCAACAGTACCGTGCCGATCAACAGAATGACAAACGTGCCGCCACTGACCGGGAAGGTGCCGGCGCCGGCGGGCGCGACCTTCTTTCGCGCCAACGCGCCTGCCATCGCCAGGATCGGCACAATCATCAGGAACCGGCCGATGAGCATCGCGATGCCGAGCGTCGTGTTGTACCAAGGCGTGTTGGCGTTCAGGCCGGCAAATGCGCTGCCGTTATTGCCGGTGCCGGAGCTGTACGCGTAAAGCATTTCGCTCAGACCGTGGGGACCGGAATTGTTCAGACCCGCCAAGCCCCACTTGCTGACGACCGCCCACGCCGAGAACGCCAGGATATCAATCGCCAGAATCAGCAGCGCGAGCATCGCCATCTTCACTTCGTATGACTCGATTTTCTTTCCGAGATATTCGGGGGTGCGTCCGACCATCAATCCAGCAATGAACACGGCGAGCACCACGAAAACGAGCATCCCATACAATCCGGCCCCTACTCCGCCAAAGATCACTTCCCCCAATTGAATATTGAACAACGGAACAAATCCACCCAGGCCGGTGAAGGAATCGTGCATCGAATTGACCGCACCGCACGAGGCATCGGTCGTGATCGTGGCGAACAAAGCGGAATTGAAGATGCCGAAGCGAACCTCCTTGCCTTCCATGTTGCCGTCGGCCGCCGCCACGCCGAGTTTCTGGTGGATTGGGTTGCCGGCGGCTTCCGAGTGCCAGCACAGCAAAGTGCCAGCGAGGAACAGGATTAACATCGTCGCCCACACCGTCCAACCGTGCTTTTGATTGTTCACCATTCGTCCGAGGTACCAGGTCAATCCACTGCCGATGCTGAAAATCGAAAGCATTTGAAAGAAGTTTGAGAGCGGTGTCGGATTCTCGAACGGATGCGAGGCGTTCGCATTGACGTAGCCGCCGCCGTTGGTGCCGAGCATTTTCATTGCGACCTGCGATGCCATTGGACCCTGAACGATGAGTTGCTCGTCAACGGTTTGTTCTTCCATCACCGGCTTCCCATCCTTGTCGAGTACCGGCTGTCCTTTGTCGTCGGTCTTGGCTACCGAAATCTTGTACGGCTCGACCAGCTTGGCGTGCGTATACGGCTTGAAATTGTCAATCATGCCTTGCGACACGAGGAAAACGGCGAACACGACACAGATCGGCAGCAGCAAATAGTATGTGATGCGGACGAGATCGACCCAGAAATTGCCGATTGTTTTTGCGGAGTTCCGGGCAATTCCACGTACCAAAGCGGCGGCGATGGCGATGCCCACGGCGGCGGAGACAAAATTGTGGATCACCAGCGCCACCATTTGTGAGAAGTACGACATCGTGGTTTCCCCGCTGTAGCTTTGCCAGTTGGTGTTGCTGGTGAAACTCGCAGCCGTATTGAAGGCGAGGTCCCGAGACACGGCGCCGAGTCCCTGCGGATTGAGAGGCAGAATGTTTTGCAGCCGCAGAATCGCGTACGTGAAAAGCAGACTCACCGCGCTGAAGAGAAGCATGGCGAACGTGTACTGTTTCCAATCCTGCTCCTTACCGGCATCCACCCCCATCAGACGGTACGAGAGCTGTTCCAATGGCTTGAGAATGGGATCGAACCAGGTTTTGCCGTTGGCATCTAGAACGCGCATCAAGTAAAGCCCCATCGGCTTGGTGATTGCCACCAGCACCACGACGTAAACGGCAAGTTGAATCCAGCCCGACGTTTGCATGTCAAATCCTCAGAATTTCTCCGGCCAGATCATGGCGACGAAGAGATAACCGAACAGCAACAAGGCCACGAGGCTGATGAGGATGATTCCCATTTTCCTTCCTCCTAGATTCGGTCGCAGAACTGAACGTAAAGCGCGCTCACCAGGAAGAACGCGATGACAACTCCGATGTAAATCAAATCACTCATTCAGACTCCTCGTATTTGTTCACGCGGCGACTCTGACACCACTTGGTAGGGATGGCTAATTAAAGGGAGGTCCGAATCCGTTAAAAATCCGCTAAGACGGACGAAACCAGATTGGACGAAAAACAAAAGGCGCTCCCGACGTGGGGAGCGCCTTTGCTCGTGCCGTTACGGAAGATCCCTAATTCCCTATCTTGCCGTGAACGGACGATTAACTGGTAGATGCAATGCCATCCACGCAGAGGCGTTGAGACCGAGTAGCGTTGGCCATGCCAGCACTTCCTGAGAATTCGCTCGCAGCAATCTGCTGCTACGGAATTCAGGGTTAACCCTTAAACGGAATCGTGGCGTTCGAGGGTTTCTGCGAAGAATTTCCTACGCTGCGAAAAACAATTGCTGGCCAGGAATGTCCGGGCCGGAACTTGGATGACCGGAAATGGACGGCGCGTGGCCTCCGCGCCTGCGCCATTCCACAACCCCGCTTCAAGCTCTCCGGAACCGCGGTATGCTGGGGGACAACTTTCCACGAGTTACAGATTGGCGTTGCTGTTGCTTTGTCTGCTCTGTGGAGAGGCTGTTGTGTATGCAACAACTCCGTAAAATGGAAATTCTGGCGACGATTTAAAGATTACGGAGCCGACCCTTCTTCCGACTCACAATTCTGGCTGCCTATGGCTTGCCCTTCAAAATCCTGGTCCGATCAATGGCGCCCGCAGCCATCGACAAGGCCGCCTGCCGAGCTTCTTCTTCCGACCGATAGCGCCTGTCAGAACTTCCCGCCACGGGTAACTTCCGCCCTGAATCCAGCAATACCGCTTGGGCCGTCCATTCGCCCTCAACTCCTTGCAGCGTCGTTACGATGATCCGCTGCCCGTGATAGGTCTCTTCATGTTCCATAAAACGGTTTTTCTCGGCCAGATCAACCGCCCGAGGGTTTGTAGGCCACCTACTCTGTCCGCAACGAATTCGACCTTTGACGCTGACAAACTATCAGATCGCAGAAACCGCGTCTGCGGTCTCTGCGGCGACTGTCGACTTCGTCAGGGTCCCGTTGCAGCGTTTTCCCGTGGGCAACCGCCTAGCAACTTCCTCCCGGGCCCCCGAACCACAGCGTTTCAAACCACGGTGCGGCGTACTTCACGACCTGTGCCGTATAACAATTCGGCCATGATTGTGATGGCGTCAAGCTCGCGTTGACCATGGCTCCGCCTAGGGGTTTGTAATAGCCGATCGTCCGCTGGTATGCGGCTTTCTGCCATCCCTCATTCGCGAAGTGGCCGCTGCCCATGGGCGGGAAGGTCGTAGTCCCCACCGTTTCGCCGCCGTAATCAATTTCCGAGGCATTCCCCGCCAACGCGCCACCTTTATAGAGCGAGTCAGGGTAATATCCGATTGCGTTGCTTCCCGATGTTCCGTTTAAGTAAAACCACCATCGACCACCCGTGTGCCAGTAAGTTAACTCCACGATGTATTGCGCTCCTCCAACTACGCTACATGGACCGAGCGCCATGCCTGGGACGAAGGAGGGGCTAATCTGGACGAATGCCGTGCAGGTCATGTTGTAACAGCCGGTGGTGGCGTAGTCGTCCGCCGTCCAGTACGTGAACAAATGTGGTCTGGTGTCACCATAAAACGCCGGATAGACCTGCCATCCACATTCGAGCGTCTGTAGTTTCGCGCCGCTGCCCCCGACATACCAATGCTGGGACAAGGAAAAGACCTGACCGGCACCAATCGCGGGGTCCCACAGATTCAGATAGCTGTGTCCACCACCGTTGCTGACACTCTGGTAGGCATGAGCCCAGCGGTGGGTTGCCGGAACCGTCGGCGGCTCAGCCGCTCGCGGAGGGCGCCCTGCCCCTCGTGGCCCCTTTCGAAAAAAATCCCTCAAGGTCGGGAACCGACTCAATTGCTCCAGAGTAACACGCAGCATGGGAATCGTGCCGGACGGACAATTCATCACGTTTCCGTGCTGGTCCTTGTGGTCCGGGCCAAACGGCGACACAATTGCCCGCTCTTTCCATTCTTCATGCGGTCCGCCAGTTGCGTGCGGACCGACTGGCAATGATGGAGGAGCGTCTGGCGCCTTTGGCACACGTCCGCGCAATCCCTTGACGGCAGGCTGCTGCTCAATGGGGATGCAATCGTAAATCGCGCCGCTTTCATCCATGAAACTGTGTGCGGCTTCTGTCTTCTGGTAGAGCTTTAGAATATGCCCCTTCATCTCACCAAGAGCGTCTTCGTGAGCCACTCTGCTTTCAACACGCGCTGAAAGTGCTGCGTACTTTGCGGAATGGACCGAGTCGAGGAATGCCTTCAACGACTGGAACCCTTTTGGATCTGCCATACTAATTCTCCCTTCTTTTGATCGTTGACTATTGTTCGTTTCTCCAAGTGATCCGGTCGCCCACATGGTTTTTGGGCTACGCTCTTTTCTTTCTTCTGAAACAAGCCCGCTCTTTTAGAAAAGGGGGAGTATTGAGAGTCTTTAATCCAGTTGTATTCAGTTCCATGCATCATTCGCATGCTGAGAGATGTCCGTCATCAGCCTGATGCTTTGAGCCGCGTGAATGGGCGCCACCCGAGCAGCCAATCAACAAGGACCAAAAAAGAAACGGGAGTTCCCATCGATGGCAGACAACGGTTCTGGGTCGGCTTTGTGTTCTCACCTGTGAGCCCATGTTTGCTGTCCTCTTGCACGGTGGAAGCGACGCCACTTACTCGCCTGTTGTGGCCGGCGTGAGCCAACCGCATTGGATGCTTCTACATCTCAGCCTAGTTTCTGCGATGGTCGCGCTTGTAGCAAATGTCAGCCTTGCGTGTCTATACAGCAAAACCATTACTTTCCAACTAATGGAAAACCCTTGGGCGGAAACAAAAAGGCGCTCCCGACGTGGGGAGCGCCTTTGCTCGTGCCGTTACGAAAGATCCCAGATTCCCTATCCGCCACGCGGATACATCGGTTCAAAAGCGTTTCTAATCTCGAAAGGCGGGAAGCAATTCCCGCCTTTCATTTTGCTGAGATAAGGAGGGCTTGCTGCTGCCGTCCTTGAAGATTGCCGCCTTGGCCCTCGGCGTATCAGTTGCGCCCAAAACGTCATGGGTGCGTCTCGCGGACTCGGCTTGCTGCCCATTACCCCTCAGCGTCTCATCGGATTCGGCTCCGTCTGACTCGGCTTCGACCTTGGTGACGCGGCCTTGGTAGATGCGGTTCATAAAGCGCTCTCTTTCTTTCGGCGTTTGCGTGGCTGCAACCGTGCCGCCGGCATGGGCGGCTTGCTTGCTTTCCGGGAAGCCTTGGGCATCACGGGTCCGGGTGATTTCCGTCGTGGCGGCTTCGCCCAGCGTTGAGAAGATAAGTTCGAGATCGTTCATGTGATCGCGGAGATTCTGACGCTGGAGACCCTTCGACTTGGCGTATTCGGAAGGGGTCAGGCCGAATGTGGCTTGCGAAATCTCGGCAGTGAGGATGGAGTAATCGCGTTGCTCTTTGACGCCGCGCTTCTTCCATTCGTCCGTGAGTTCGTCGCGGATGGAGATCGAGCGCATCCATTTCTCGATCCAATCATCGGAATAGCCCTTCGCTTTGTAGAGCGCCCGGCTGCGTTTCGTGGCGAGTTCGGGGTCTTCAATTTCCTGAATGCGCTCGTAGCCGACCTTGGCAAGCCAGCGTTTGAACGGCTCAGCCTTCGGGCTTGGAATAGACTGGATGAGACGGAAGAGGCCTTCGGTGTTGGCGCAATTCAGATTTTGGTGGCCGCCGGCCGTGTGGATGGAAAGGGGGGTGGCAATTTGCCCCCACCCTTTGGCCAGTTCCGGGTCGCGGCGGCGCATGTCCTTGAGATACCCTTGCGGGGCGACCGAATCGGTCAACGCAGCGACCACATCGGTAATCACAAACCACCATTCGTTGTTGTGAATCGTGCGCCGGATTTCCCTGCGCTGAAACAAGGCGATACGAGTTTCGGGACTCGGAGCAATGTCGCTCATGGTGATCCTTTGGAAAACGTGAAGATGGCGGCGAGGACTGGCTGCCAGGTGTCGAGCGGCACGGGCTTGCCGTCCTGGAAGATTGCCGCCCTCACCCTCTGCGTCTCGCCTGACTCGGCTTGGACCCCGGTGACACAGCCTTGGTAGATGCGGTTCATAAAGCGCTCTCCTCGCTTGTTTGCGATTCTGATACTCTCGGGGCTGGAATCAAGATAAAGTTTATAGGCAAGATCGACCGCAAGCGCGGAGGCTTGCGCCACCCGAGAGTGTTCGGCGTGCATTGCAATTAATTGATGGCGCGAGATCCGGTGGACCTTCGCGCCCTTCAAACCGCGCGCAACGGATTGAAGCGTGTGCCGGGGGGCAGTAGCCGGAGCAATCGTCGGACGGACGCCTCCGTCGGGCTGTTTTTGTCCATTTTAATGCAATCCTGATTGATCCTGCGACAAACCTGAGTGATCCTGGCGTGTTCCTGACTGTTCCTAACGTTTCCCTGACTGATCTTAACAGAACCCTGACTGTTCCTGATGCTTCCCTGACTGATCTTAACGCGAACCTGAATGATCCTGCGCCTGCCCGGCGCCGTGGTGACCAAAAATCTGTCAGTGCGAGAGCAGGTTCAATCAGGGAAACGAAAGAATCAGTCAGGGAAATGGAAAGATTTGTCAGGGGAGAGCTAAGTTTTATCAGATCCGCCAAAAGCGCAGTCAGCCGGGAGCAAGGAACAGTCAGGGAAGCGGAGAGATTTGTCAGGGGAATGGGAAGATCAGTTAGAGGAGAGAGAGGCGCAACGAGGAACACCTTAACAAATAGAAGAATCGCGGCAGGAATGCCGCTCCCACAGCCAGTCGCCGGTACAACGATTCGCGGTAGGCACTACGGCGGTCATAGACGCGCCGCTACAGTGGTGAGCGGTCCGTCATTTTGCTACACTGCGGCACGTATGGTTCCGCAATCCTATTACCGTTGCTGGGTGGAGATCGATCTCGACGCGTTGCGCCACAACGTGGCGGCGATTCAGCGGCGGGTCGGGACGGGTGTAAAACTGATGGCGGTGGTCAAGGCCGATGCGTACGGGCACGGGCTGGCGCAGGTCGGCGGGGTGTTGATGCAAGCGGGCGTGAATGCATTTGCGGTGGCGACTTTGTCGGAAGCGCTTGTGCTCCGGCAAATTGGCGGCAGTGGCTGGCCGATTTTGCTGTTCGGGTCGGCGTTGCCGTTCGAGGTTTCCAAGATGATCGAGCAGAACATCACCCCGACCCTCTCGACTGTCGAAGAGGCGCGTCTATTCGAGGAAGAAGCGGCCCGTTGCCGCAAAACGGTTGATGTGCAAGTCGAGGTGGACACCGGCATGGGACGGGTCGGGTTCTGGCATGAAGAGGCGCCGAAACAGATCGCGAAACTGGCGACGTTCCGGCACGTGCGGGTGACCGCGTTCTACACACATTTTCCGTCGGCCGACGAGAACCTCGACGAGACCCGGCGCGAGCTTAAGCTATTCTTGGAAGTGGTTCACCAAATCCGCGAATCGGCGGGGGGGATGATTTCCGTTCCGTCTCTTCTCCATGCCGCCAACAGCGCTGCGGTGTTGAATCTTCCCGAAGCGGCGCTCGACATGGTGCGGCCGGGGCTATTACTGTACGGAATTGCGCCGGGCACGCCGCAGGTTGGAACGGATCGACGGTCGGACGAATTCCGCCCGGCTTTGTCGTTCAAGGCGCGTGTGGCGTATGTGAAGCGAGCGGCCGCGGGACGAACGATCAGTTATGGGCAGACGTTTACGGCGCAGAAACCGATGAAGATCGCCACGGTCACGGCTGGCTATGCGGATGGATTCAGCCGGCACCTTTCGAATAAGGCCCAGGTACTCATCGGCGGAACGCGCTGCCCCGTGGTGGGCCGCGTGACCATGGATCAAATCATGGTCGATGTGACGGCGCTCGGCAAAGTCGAGTGCGGTGATGAGGTCGTCTTCATCGGGCGACAAATGGACGAGCAAATCACGGCCAGCGAAGTCGCCGGTTGGGAAGAGACCATCGCCTGGGAGGTTCTTTGCGGGATCACGAAGACCGCGCGAGTTCCGCGAGTTTATCGAGGCATAGAGGCGGCATGACAATTCCCAGAAGTTGCCGTTCAGGCCGATCGACGGTATCCTAAATCAGGAACGAAGGAGGACCATGAAAAAGAGCGCAAAGACTACGACGTCTCCAAAACGATCGCGGCGCGTGAAATGTGCGTGTGCCAGTTGCGTGTGCACGGTCAATCCCGACACGGCGGTACGGCGGGGGAATCTGGTGTTCTGCGGCCAGGCGTGTGCGGCCAAGGCGTGCACCATCGAAGATTGCCACTGCGAACACGATTCGTGCGCGACGTAAGCTAAGGTTTGGCGGACGGACGAGAGACCGCGCGGCGCCCGCGCCGGCGATGTTTGGCTGATTCCCAAAGCGCGTCGAGCTCCTCCAGCGTACAATCTTCAAGGCGGCGGCCACTGGCGTGGACGGCCTTCTCGATTTGCTGGAAGCGAGCAACGAATTTGGCAATGGTGCGATTGAGCAATTCTTCCGCTTGCAGGTTCTCGAACCGGGCGAGGTTGACGGCGGCGAATAGCAAATCGCCAAGTTCTTCCTCGAACTGCTTCCGATTCCCCGAAGCCAGCGCGCCCCGCAATTCGCGCAATTCTTCCTGAACCTTGGCAACGACATCGGGAGTATTCTTCCAGTCGAATCCAACGCGTGCCACTTTGCGCTGGACCTTGTCGGCTTTGAGCAGCGCTGGGAGATGCTTCGGCAGATCTTCTAGGTGCACAATGCTGTGGGCGTTCTTCTCAGATTTTTTGATGGCCTCCCACTGTTTCAGCACTTCGGCGCTGTTGCGGGCGCGCTTCGTACCGAAAACGTGCGGATGCCGACGAATGAGCTTTTCACAGATTGATTGGGCCACCGCGTCGAAGTCGAACCCCCCCGTCTCGCTTGCCATTTGCGCGTGGAAAACGATCTGGAGGAGCAGGTCGCCGAGTTCATCCCGAAATGCGTCCATCTGACCGGCGTCCAGAGCGTCGAGTGTCTCGTAACATTCCTCGATGAGATTGTGTCGGATAGACTGGTGTGTTTGTTCGCGGTCCCAAGGGCAGCCGCCCGGGCCGCGCAGACGGGCCATGATGCGCAGCAAACGCGCCATGTTCTTGGTTTGAGTTGCCATGAGAGCGCGGCTAGAATACGAGCCGGAGGTACATATGGCAAAAAGAATCGGAGTGATCTTGTCGGGTTGTGGGGTGATGGATGGCTCGGAGATTCACGAAGCGGTGCTTACCTTGTTGGCAATCGACCGCGCTGGCGCAGAAGCCATTTGCATGGCGCCGAATACTCCTCAGAGACACGTGATCAATCATCTCACTAACGAAGAATCAAGGGGCGAGACTCGCAATGTTTTGATGGAGTCCGCACGAATCGCGCGTGGCAAAATTCGCGATGTGGCCGGCATGAAGTCTAGTGAGATTGACGCGCTAATCTTTCCAGGCGGTTTCGGGGCCGCTAAGAATCTCTGCGATTACGCTTTCAAAGGTCCCGACTGTTCGGTGCATCCCGAAGTTGCCAAATTGCTGACGGAGGTACATCGGGATGGAAAACCCGTCGGCACCATGTGCATCGCACCCGTCATTGCCGGCAAGCTTTTTGGATCGGAGCATTTTCCTCAAATCACTATCGGCACCGACAAAAACACAGCCAAAGACATCGAGAAGATGGGCGCAAAACACGTTCCCTGTCCCGTTACGGACGTGGTTGTGGACAAAGCAGCCAAAATCGTGAGCACGCCGGCTTACATGTTGGCCAACAGCATCAAAGAAGCTGCTGTTGGGATCGAAAAACTGGTGCAAGCCGTGGTTGATTTAGCGTAGCGACCAGTGAAACTTAGGCCGCCCTGACATTGGCAAGAAAAAGAAACAGGCTGAGGCGCGAACCTCTGCCTGTTCCTCGATTCAAAGACTAAATAAACCTGCGCTAGGCCCGCGAACGGCTACCGCTGGGAAACGCGAGTACCTTCTCTTCTTCCTCACTGAGAGCAGTTTCCCGCAAGGGAGCGGCACGCTCTCGGCGTCGTAACTCCCACAGACGCTCCAATTCCGCCTCCAAGGAAGCAATTCTATGAGTGCCAACAGTCGGGAAATCATCCCCAGCATTGGCCAAACGGCTGCGCAGTAATTGTAGTTCGTCGGTCACCAGCGCAATTTTCTCAAGCAAACTCGGCTCCTTAACGGGCCGATTTACCCTTGCCACGCGGCGAAGAGGAGAAGACCGACGGATCTTTTTCGTAATTTTTTGACGAGTTTTCATTCGCTTTGCCAGTAATGACACGTTCTTTACCACAGATGTTCAATAGAAAACAAGCTATTTTGCATGTATTTGGCCACATCCATGACGGAAGTTACTGTGGTAGCGGTTCTTACATAATGAGACGCAATGGTAACCCGCCCAAAGCCGTGGTTACCACCGGCAGAGCCTTTTCTAGGTATGGAGCCTATAATTCAACAGGCGTTCGCCATCGAATAGAAAATAGCCTCGAAACTTCTTGCGAGCCAGTAACAAAGGCAACCAGTGCGGATCATCTTCCCACATTTCGTCATAGGGAATGTTCTCGATCCTGGTCCAGATTGGAGTCGCCTCGACCGTTTCCCGCAAATCGCCCAGGCATCCGCTGGCGGCGAAGACAGCAACGTGAAGTTTATACCCATCAGCGAACTCAAAGAACAGTTCCCCAATCTGCTCCAATCCTGTGGGAGTCACACCAATTTCTTCCTGCGTCTCGCGAATGGCTGAGGCAAGCGCCGTTTCCCCTTTCTCAAGGCGTCCACCGGGTCCGTTGATCTTGCCGGCGCCGAGCCCGCGTTTTTTGCGGATCAATAGAATCTGTCCATCCCGGATCACAAAGCAAAGATTGGCGTACTCGGTAGGCTCCCAATTTGCCCAGTCAATGTGATCGACATGGAAGAGGTGGTCTTTCATGGTGTGCTTTCAGTGATGGCCCTAAAATTACCGCGTTCACAACCACAAACGAAACCCTCGGTCACCGACTTCAGGTCTTCCCAACGCGAGCGTATCCGGTCGGCCTCCGAACTGGTGATGTTGTTATCGACCGCTGCGCTGGCAATGACGGACAGCATTTCGGCGAATTCCTGGACGACCTGGTTCGTGGCGGGTACAACCGCATAAGACCGCAAACGTCTGATTTTCGGGTTCTTGATGAAGAATCCATCCGCCTGCATGCAAATCCATTCCACGAGGCGCACGTCCTGGGCGGCCCTGATCAGCGACGCAATTCGATCCAAGGGATTGGTGGTGCCACTTCCCTGCTCGGGTGGTTCCGCCCACTTGTAGACCATGGAAACGGAAACGCCGATCTCCTCCGCGATCTGCTTCGGGTTGTGCGTACGGAACGTTTCGCGCAATAGCTCGTGAGATTTCATGCCGTTGCTGATAATTACAAATAAACCACGGATTTGTAAATGACGCTGCGTCTTTTCTTTGATTGATTAACGACGATGAACGAAACGTCAAAGAGCCGGAGTTGGGAATTACTTGACTGTTCCCCGAGACGAGGGCGATCATTTGGCGTCCAAGGACATGGCATGAGACACGTTTGTCCGAAATGTGACGTTCCGCTTTTCGTGCTGCATTTCAAGGAGATCGAAGTCGATTTCTGCAATCACTGTCGCGGATTGTGGCTGGATACAGGCGAATTGGAGGAATTATTGGCAAGCACCGGGGCGCAGGCAAACGACCCTTTCCTTAAATTCCAACAGCAAGAAGGCCGAGTTCCTGATGGCCGCCGACATCTTTGCCCCCGCTGTGACAAACCGCTCTGTGAGATTCAAGTAGAGCATCTCGGTTCAAAGGTGCTGACGTTGGACAAATGCCCGCGAGGACACGGATTATGGTTCGACGCCGACGAACTGCAGCAATTGCTGGCGATGTTCCCGCCCGATTGCGGTGCGGGGAGGACGATTGACCACCTGAACGAACTATTCGGCAACAAATTGAAACCGTGAACAAGGAGAGAAAACCATGATACTAGGCTTCGGACTTGTCGGATTGATTTTGGTTGTATTGGTGCTGGGAGTTTTCCTGTGGATAGTCGGCGCTTACAATGGCCTCGTCCGATTGCGCAACCAACTGGAAAACGCCTGGGCGCAGATCGACGTTCAGCTCAAACGGCGGCATGACCTGATCCCGAATTTGGTCGAGACCGTCAAAGGCTACGCCAAGCACGAACGGGAAACCTTCGAGCGCGTCACCGAGGCACGCAACATGGCCATCAACGCCAAGAGCGTCGGCGAACGCGCTGAGGCCGAAAACGTATTGACAGGAGCCCTCAAATCGCTGTTTGCCGTCGCGGAAGCCTATCCCGAGTTGAAAGCCAATCAGAACTTTATGCAACTCCAGGAAGAACTGGCCTCGACGGAAAACAAGGTCGCCTTCTCGCGCCAGTTCTACAACGACACGGTCATGAGCTACAACACGCGCATCGAAATCTTCCCGACGAATCTTATCGCGACGATGTTCAACTTTGGGCGACGTGAATTCTTTGAGGTCAAGGCCGAAGGCGAGCGGGAAGCGCCGAAGGTTTCCTTCTGACATTCGCCATGAACCGTTAACCATTTCCCCATCTTTTCTGCCCGATGTGGGAACAAATCCAAGCGAATCGACGCCGGTCCGCGATGCTGGTCTCCCTCATGGCCGCGATTCTTCTCATCGTCGGCTATGCCGGAGGCGAGTTGATTGCGGGTCCGGGTGCGGGCTTTCTGGGTTTGTTGGTGGCGCTGGTCATTTGGGGCGGGATGATGGTGGCGTATCTTACCAGCGCCGAGGATATCCTTATGCACGGCGCTTATGCCCGCGAACTCAAACGCGAGGATAGCCCGCAACTTTTCAACGTGGTCGAGGAGATGAAGCTGGCCTCCGGGCTTGGTTTTATGCCGCGGATTTACCTGATCGATGATCCCGCGCCGAACGCCTTCGCGGTAGGACGCAAACCAGAAACGAGCGCTATCGCCGTTACCACCGGTCTAATGTACCGGCTCAATCGTGATGAACTGCAAGGTGTCATTGGCCACGAGGTGGGTCATCTGAAAAACCGGGATGTCCAGTTCATGACACTGGCGGCCGTGATGCTCGGTTCGATCGTCATCCTCTCCGAGATCGTTATCCGCTCGCTCTGGTATGGAGGACGCGGTCGCAGCCGGTCGAACTCACGTGGTGGCGACGGCGGCGGGCAAGCCCAGGTAATCATCATGATCGTGGGATTGGTATTTGCGATCCTCGGCCCGCTGATGGCGCAACTGCTCTATTTCGCCTGTTCCCGAAAACGTGAATATCTGGCGGACGCCAGCGGGGCGCAATTCACCCGTTATCCCGAAGGACTGGCCTCCGCGCTGGAGAAAATCTCCCAAGCCCACGTCCCGCTCAGTTTCGCCAGCAAAGCGACAGCGCCCATGTTTATCATCAATCCGTTTTCGGCGGCCGAAGGCGAGGAATCCGACAGCGTGTTTTCGTCGCATCCACCCACTCGGGAACGCATTCGGATCCTGCGCAGTATGACCGGCGCCTCTCTGGCCGACTATGAAGCCGCTTACCGGCGCGCCGAAGGCGGCGCGCTTATCGGGGCCGACAGCTTGCGCTCGGCTGCGCAACAAAGCATCCGACCGGCATCCGATCTGGGGCCGATTCAAACACGGCAAGAAACACATCACCTCGCGCGCCGAACATCAGGATATTTGTCGGTGCATTGCCCTTGCGGATTGGATATCTCCGTTCCGGAAGGTTACGAACAAGATACGATTCGCTGCATCCGTTGCGGCAGCGTTCTGCCAATACCCAGCGCGGCACCAGCAGAAAAGGCCGGCGGTCCCCCTCAAGCCGCCGTACCACCGCTTCTTCCGCTTCAATACGAGCGGACCCGGACCGGCTGGGAATCTTTCCGGTGCGCCTGTGGACGCACGATCCAAATCAGCCCGGCCTTTGCCGCCCCCGAGATACGCTGTGGCGGTTGTGGGAGGATCATCAAAATTCACTGAAATTCTTGGAAGGAGAAAGCTGCATGAAAGCATTCATCGTGAGCATCACGATATTGGCCATGACCAACTGGGTGGGAGCAAAACAAACACGCAGGGAGATTGTCAATTCAACCACTCCGGCGGAAGATTCCAAGCCGAACAGCAATGCCGTGCCGGCTGAGTACGCGATTACCGGGCAATTCGACCGGATTCTGATCGTACGGCTGAAGTACCAGACGGACTTGCTGGGAGGACTGCAGGAGGCCGTGAAGACCAATCACATTCGGAATGCCGTTATTTTGTCGGGCATCGGTTCCGTGCGCGGCTACAGCGTTCACTCGGTTAGCAATCGCACCTTTCCTTCGAAGGACACGTTCGTGAAAGATCCGACGGCTCCCGCCGATTTGGTGAGCGTGAATGGTTACGTTGTGGACGGTCGCGTTCATGCGCACGTGACCTTGGCGAACGCAGATAAGGCATTCGGAGGTCACCTCGAACCGGGCACCGAGGTGTTTACGTTTGCCATTGTAACCATTGGTGTTTTGAACGATAAAGCCGATCTGAGCCGGGTAGATGACAAAACCTATCGTTAGACCCAACGGCATGAATCGATCGCTCCCTTGGATTTACATTGCCACAACGGTGCTCTTGGCGTCTTGTGCCACTCACACGGCTTACGTCCCGCGCGCGCAGCAGGTTGATCTTGAGCATAACACTCGAAAGGAACAGGAATTCCTTGCGTTCGACCCCTTCTATAAAGAGGAAAAGGCGGATCGCATCGCCAAAATACGGGCGTTCTACGGGACGGTTCGTGATCGCGAGGCCACCAATCAAAGTACGTCGTGTTCGCACCAGATTCTCTGGGAATTGAAAGCGCTCGTCACGGAAAGCGCCAACTTCAAACTCATCGACCAACGCCTGGCCGACCTCGAATCCAGCCTCGCCCACCCCGAACTGGAGACCGCCGCCAATCAGCAAGACCCACAGGATGGCAGTTGGGGGAAATGTTTCGCGGAATGGTACTGCAGACTCGATGCGTCCACCGACGAACTCCTGAAAATGTCCAACAAGCCTCGCGCACTTCGGGTCCAACCGCATTTTCTCGATCGCATCAATTCACCAGAGAAACTCACCGACTATCTCACGTCGGTGTCAATATCCGATATTCAGCACACGGGTGTTGATAATCTGGGCGAATTCAATCTTGCGCTCTCGGACCTGATGCGACTGATTCTGCGCGACCGGCCGCACGGTTACCCCTGGGACCCGCGTCTGAAATCAACACTGATGCATCTCATTCTCGGTCGTTTCCGCAATCCCAAAACCGGTTGGTGGGGCGAGCGCTACGTTCGCGATGGACGCACCGTGTTCGTCGATGACCTGAGCACAACCTTTCATGTCGTCACTTATCTCCACGGAAACGTTCCCGACCTGCCTCGCGTGATCGACACCACGCTTGCCGTGAAAGATTTGGATTTCCCGGTCGGCTGGCTGTGGAAAGGCCATTATTGGAATCACAACAACATGGATGTGGTCGCCCTATTCAAAGCTGGATGGCCCCACGCCAGCTCCGCTCAGAGGCAGGCCATGACGATAGAAATTGAGAAAATGCTGCACTGGTGCCTGACCGAATCGCTGCAACCCGATGGCAGTTTTAAACCCGTCATTGCTGACGGGTCACTCGAAGAAGGCGAATACTATGGGACTTCTTTCCTTGCCCGCATCGGTGTTTTCGACAAGCAGGAGCGGTTTTGGGCCAACCACGAGTTCCCGGAGGCTGACGCCATTCGCCAAAAGATTCTCGCGTACGTCCTCGCGCATCAAAGGACGGGTGGTTCGGGAGGCGGCTATTACGAAGGCATCCTCGAGGATTGCTTTGATTATTCTCCACCCCATCAAGCCAGTTGACCCCCTGACGCCGCTCGGTTAAGAGTTGGACGTGATGCGCGTGGCCCAGCCACCGGCCAAACCGGTGATGATCTTTGACAGCGACTGCAATTTCTGCCGCCGCTGGATTTGTCGATGGCAACAGGCCACGGGCGACCGCGTCGATTACGTGCCTCTTCAGGATTCGAGCATTGCGGGGCGTTTTCCCGAAATCCCGCGCGAGCCGCTCAAACGCTCCGTTCACCTGATCGAAACCGACGGTGCCGTATACAGTGGCGCCGAGGCAGTGTTCCGTTCTCTCGCGTCGGCGCCCCGCAAACGTTGGAGCCTGTGGTTGTATCAGCGAGTGCCGGGAGTTGTCCCGGTTACTGAATGCTTCTACCGTTTCGTTGCCGGTCATCGCACCGCTTTCTCGTTCCTCACTCGTTTGTTTTGGGGCGAGCATGTCGAGCCGCCGACGTATTTCCTGCCGCGTTGGGTGTTTCTGCGGTTGCTCGGCCTTATCTACCTGATCGCATTCGTCTCGTTGTGGACGCAAGTGGACGGACTGATTGGCAGCCATGGAATCACGCCAGCGGCAGCCATGATGCAACAGGTCCACGATGCCGAATGGGCCAGCCACGGACCGGCGCTCTATTGGTATCTACCGACGCTGTGTTGGTTCAACACCAGCGATGCCTTCCTGCATTTTCTTTGTTGGGGCGGCGCGCTGCTTTCGTTGCTTGTTATGGTTGGCATCGCGGTGCCCTTCTCATTGTTCGGTTGCTGGTTGCTTTACTTATCGTTGTCGGTCGTCGGAAACATTTTTCTGGGGTATCAGTGGGACGCCTTGTTGCTGGAAACCGGATTGCTGGCGGTCTTCTTTGCGCCCTTCCAGCTCGTGCCACGCCTATCGCGGGAATCGTGTCCATCGAAGCTCGGCTTATGGCTGTTACGCGCGCTATTGTTCAAGCTCATGTTCTGCTCGGGGGGGGTGAAACTGAGCAGCGGCGATCCAACGTGGCGCAACCTGACCGCCCTCCGTTACCATTTTGAAACGCAACCCTTGCCGCCGTGGACGGCTTGGTATGCAAACCAGTTGCCGGCATCCGTGCTGACCTTCTGTTGTGGGGCGATGTTCGCCATCGAACTGGGCGCGCCCTTCCTGATCTTTTTCCCGCGGCGTGTGCGGTTCGTCGGATGCGGCGCGCTGGTCTTCCTGCAAGTTCTGATCGCGCTGACGGGGAACTATTGTTTCTTCAACCTGCTGACCATCGCATTATGCGTGCTGTTGTTGGATGATGGCATTGTAGCGGCGGTCTGTGGCCAGCGAAGATCCCGTTTGCCGCAGGCGGCGGTCGCAGACTGCCGCTACAGGGTAAGACTCCCTTGGTTGCGCTGGTTCTTGACTCCTTTCGCCGCCATTTACGTACTGCTCTCAACGGTCCTGATCATCGGATCGTTTCGCGTGCCACTGAACTGGCCCGCCCCGGTGGGAGCCCTGTACAGCGCCGTGTCGCCCCTGCGCAGCATCAACAGCTACGGTTTGTTTGCGGTGATGACGGCTTTCCGCCGCGAGATCGTTGTCGAGGGCAGCGACGACGGCAGGGAGTGGCGCGCGTACGAATTCAAATACAAACCCGGCCCGCTCAACCGCAAGCCGCGATTCGTCGAGCCGTTTCAGCCCCGGCTCGATTGGCAGATGTGGTTTGCAGCGCTCGGCCGGTACCAACAGAATCCGTGGTTCATCAACTTTTGCGTGCGCCTGTTGCAAGGCCAGCCGGAAGTGCTCGCGTTGCTGAAAACCAACCCTTTCCCTGCCGGCCCACCGCGCTACATCCGCGCAATGGTGTACGACTATCATTTCACCGACTTTGCAACACGCCGCGCCACCGGTCAATGGTGGCGCCGCGAACTCATCGGCTCGTATTGCCCGGTTCTTTCGCTGAAAAACGAGCCAACTTCGTAAGTGCGATCACTTCGTTTCGCTTGGCGCTTCTCCGAAGATCCAGCCTTTGTCGCCTTTGTAGAAGAATCCTTTGAGACGTTTGCCGGAAGTTTGCATGATTCCCGCGGCGGCCGGGTTGGAGGCACCGCGCAGTTCCAGTTCGGCAACGTATTCGCCGCTGAATCCACCTTCGTCCGGTGCGGCCGCGCAACGGATCCTCTTGAAGGAAGTGATCTCCACGCGCGCGGTCGCATTGGCACGACGCGCCACGTCCTGCCAGTTCTCGTATTGGCTGTCTCGGCTGTCCTTCTGATAGAAACGGACGTCGTAGTAATGCCAGTAGGGCGAGTAGACATACTTGGGATGGCTGGACGACGACGTCGATGGAGCGGGCGGCGGACGCGTCTGCGCAGTGATGCTGTCCAGATGACGCTGCACCGCTTCGCGCATCTCGGCCTCGGCCGGCTCGGTTTCAGCAGGCGCCGACGTTTGTGATGCCTGTTGCGTCACGGTTACGGCGGAAGATGATGTTGCCGTCGTGGCTGACGCTGGCTGATTCGTTTCGGAACTTCCAAAGGCGAATTGCGTGAGAGCCAGACTGACCATGATACACAGCGGACGCGCATTCATATGGAAATCCTCCTCGATTGGCTGACAGGTGGTGCCATTGCTTGTTTCCCTGCTTCGGGAGCCATCGGAGGGTATTTCTAGCGTCAGCCGCAACGCAGTGTCAAGACGGCGGAGGGCTGATACGCGAGGTCCCGCTCGTAAATCACAACCGCCGGTGGCATTTCGCAGCCGATCTTAGCAAGCAAAGCTGCTTCGCGTTGGTCTTCTAACCGAAATACTTTCGTGTCTTGATGATTTCGGCGACCGCGGCGGGAACCTTTGCCTCCCACCCCGGATCTCCAGCGCGAATCGACTTCAGTAACTCATTCGAGTGAATATCGAGGTACTCCGATTTGATGCCCTGCAGATCTTCGATCAGGCGGTTCTCGCGCAAGTGCGCAACGAGATGTTCGATCTGCGGTGGTACGGGCATATTCTTGCTGGTGATAATCGAATCCGATCCGCCGCCGCGGCGCGGATAAACGTAAAACTTCACCGCCCCCTCAAAAATGCGCCCGAGAGCCTCCAGAATCCCTCCGTTCAAATTGTCGTAGTATTTTTCCTCCAAGATTTCCTGCAACGTTGGCAGACCAATCGCAAAGCCGATCGCGTTTTTTGTACTGCGGCGCAGATACTCGACGGTGTGATAAAACTCACCGTGGCTGGTCACCAGCACCGTCTTGCCCAGAGAGCGCAACGTGTCCACGCGTGCCAGGAAATCAACCGGATCAACTTTCTTGTGGCTGTCGAGAAGGTTGCGCATGGTGATTTCCATCAGCTCGATGACGTCTCCCTTCTGGGACAAATCGCAGAAGAATTGGTGCCGCGCGTTTTCCAGCATGTCTACATGCAGACAATTGACCGGACGGAACGTGCCGCGCTCGACCAGTACCGGCTTCTTGTAGAGCACCTCCGAGGGTTGGACCACGTGGCCATCCACCGTGAACATCACGGCTTCGGTGAGTCCCTGTTCCACCAATTGCAGGCTGATGAGCCGATTGTCGATGTTGGCAAAACCAGGCCCGGAAAACTCGATCATGTCCACCTCGATCCGAGTTCTCGTAAGCTGATCGAGCAACGAGTTGATCAATCGCTCCGGTTGATCGGGAGCAACGAAGGCCCCGTAGATCAAGTTCACGCCGATGACGCCCAGGGCTTCTTGTTGGCGGACATTTTCGTCATCGAGCAGACGAACGTGGATCATGACTTGAGAAGGATCGGTGCGGGGATGAGTCTGGAACTTCATGCCCAGCCAGCCGTGGGAATCATCGCGCCGCGTATAGCTGCGAGCCGCGACCGTATCCGCGAATACGAAAAACGTGGTCTCTGCGCCGCGCGAGGCGTCCAGCCGTTCCACCAGCAGATTGAATTCGTAATCCAACATCTGCTGCAGCCGGTGCCGGCTCACATACCGGTCACTGGGACCATAAATGGCGTCGCTGACGGTCTTGTCATAGGCGGAGATGCTCTTGGAGACGGTGCCCGCCGCGCCGCCGACTCGAAAAAACCAGCGGGCGACCTCTTGTCCCGCGCCGATTTCGGCAAACGTGCCATGCTTGGTTGCATCGAGATTGATGCGGAACGCTTTTTGGCCGGTTTCAGTGGTCTCGAAATGCTTCATTTTTCAATCCTCGCATTAGAGTTTGTGCATCGCAACTGATTCCGTCCAAACAGTATGGTTTACCAAGACTGTCTTACAACTTCTTATATGCCGGTCTTCGCAGGTAAATCGGCTCCGGATTCTCGTCGCCTCGATTTCCAGCCTCATGAAATGCCCGCGCAGCCAGCAACCCCACGGCGGAGGCGCTGGGGAAAACAGGCTCCTTACAGACGGAAGCAAATCCTCCGAACAGCGCCGTCAGATCGTTTTGGAATCGATCCATTTCCGAACTGACAAACCAGATCGGGTTATGGATTTCGTCAGCGATTGCTTCGAGCATCGCGATCTGGCAATCCTTCAGACGTCGGCCTGTGCGGTCGTACAACGCGTAATAGACTTCGCCGCGCCGCGCATCGCCCAACACGCACATCTGTGGACAGTCGGGCGGGATCTTTGGCAGAACGGTCAATGTTAACGCATCGAAACTGCTTACGCCTTTTGTTGGCAGATGGCATGGCAGGGCGATCCCCTTCACGGCGGCGATGCCGGCGCGAATCCCAGTAAACGAACCGGGCCCCAACCCGATACCCAGCAGGCCGAGATCCTTTGCTCCCAATCCGCAAACAGCGAGGAGCTTGGCGGCGACATCAAAAAGGTTCTGACCCGACTGAGACCTGTCGAACACTTCCTCCGCAAGGGGCTTGTCGTCCCGCAACAACGCGACTGCTCCGCGCGGTGTGGACGTATCAATGGCCAGAGTGATCATGCGATTTCGATTCGTCGCCTTGTCTCACTGAGTGTGACGACTCGAATCCAGTTTGTTCCCTCGGGCAACAGCTTCCTGACCTTCTCCGCCCACTCGATCACTGTCACACCGGACGGATTCAGGTAGTCTTCGATCCCAATTGCCAGCGCCTGCCCGCTGGTTTCCAGCCGGTAGAGGTCAATGTGAAACAGTGGCAGCCGGCCCCCGCTGTGTTCATGAATGAGAGTGAATGTGGGGCTGGTCACTTCCTGCGAAATACCCAAGCCGCGGGCGATGCCTTTGACAAGACTGGTCTTGCCGGCGCCAAGTTCGCCGGACAAGCCCAGCACGTTACCGGGCTGAAGCTGCGTGGCCAATCGCTCGCCAACGGCAAAGGTTTCTTCGACGCTCTCGGTTTCAATGCTTTGGGAAGTGATCATAACCGGCAGGACTGAGTGGCCGCGCGATTCCATCGAGTCCGATCAAGGAGACGGCACCGCGGGAACGGACCACACGGCCGATCTCGGTCAGTTCGAGCGGGAACGCGCGGGCCCATCGGCGACGCAATGAGGTGACATGCCGCGGATCGATTGTGAACAGCAACTCGAAGTCTTCTCCATCATTGAGTGCTGCTGGCAAACGTCCTCGTGCTGCGCGCGCAAGAGGGATCTCGGCGGCGTGAATTTCAAATCCAATTCCTGGTGGGCTCGCCTCCCGCAGTCGCTGCAGATCGCTGGACAATCCATCGCTCAGATCGATCATGGCGTGGATGGAAAAATACCTGACCAGCCAGCGCGCCTCATTGATCCGCGGCGTGAACGTAAGATGTTTGCCGCGCAAGGAGCCACCCAGCCGGCCGGTGACGAATATCGAGTCGCCGACACGGGCGCCGCTCCGCAATACCACCCGCGATTTCTCGACCTCGCCGATCAGCGCGACGACAATGAATTGTTGGCGGGAGACACGCGTCGTATCGCCGCCGACGATTTCGCAGTGGAACTTCTTCGCAACCGCTTGCAGCCCGGCGTACAATTCTTGTACCCAGCGAACGGTGGTGGTGTTTCGCAATCCGAGGCTGATCACGGCCCAGCGCGGTCGGCCGCCCATCGCCGCGATATCGCTCAGATTGCGCGCCATTACTTTCCAGCCAACGCGCCGGGGCGGAGTGCCCACAGTGTAATGCACGTTTTCCACCACCGGATCACACGTGTAGAGCAAAAACTTCGTCCGATCAGCGCTCGGCAATACTGCACAATCATCGCCCGCAAACGGAATCTTGGCGCAGATTTTCTTGAGCAGACCAAATTCGCCCAGGTCACCCAGCGCGCGAACCTTTTTTCGCTGACGTTTCATGAGTGAGCCCGAACGTAAAGCAGCATGCCAACATTCATGACATTGAACAAGGAGTGTATGGTGATGGACGCGATCAGTGAGCCAGTCAGCTCGTACGCCAACGCCAGTCCAACTGCCAGAGTGAACAGCGGGCCCAATGAGGGTATGTGTTGGTGCACCGCGGCGAACACGGCCGACACGATCGCCAGTGCTTTCCAGGTCCCCCAACGCTGTTTGAGGGCGGGATACGCGAATCCGCGAAAAAAGAACTCTTCAAACACCGGGGCGACGACGACCGCAAAAATGCTAACCAGTACGATGACCATTGTCGAATCCGAAGAAGCGAGCAATTCAGCGATCGGCTGCGGAGTTTCCTTGATACCGACCACTTGACACAATCGGTCGTAGAGAACAAATGTGCCGGCGAGCGGCGGCAATACGGCAAAGAAAAAGAAGCCGCCGAAAGCAGCGGCACCAAAGACGGATTTCCGATCCAGGCCGACCGCTTCCTTCCAGGCGATCTGACGCTGTCGAAAAAACACCAGGAATCCCATGAGACAAAGCGCATAGAGCAACATGTTGATCCCCAACATCCAGGGCATCGCATCGGCTTCATCGACGTGGGCCAACTTCAACGCCAAATCCAGCAGAGCATTGCCGGTGGCCAGCACCAAGATGAGCACGCCGGTCGCAAACCACAGGTCGCGCAAACTCCACGGTTTGGGGCCGACGCGTAGGAGCGGCGCGGTTGTGGACGAAACCGCCCTCCGGGTCAGGAGTAGTAGCAGGTAAAAGTCACAAAGCAATCCGGCGCCGAGCAGGAGCATGGTCGCCAGCGCCACGGCGGGATATTGCGTCAGCAATTCCGTTTCGGAAAGGCGGTTGAGTTCAGCGGCGCCTATTGTTAAAATAATAAAGTGCACGAGAAATTGAGTGAAAAGGCCATGGTTGCTGTCAAAATGCGTTAAGAATTTTCGGTCAGCCGCATGGCGAATGCAACCACATTCGAGACGGGCCATCGTGGGACTTGTCACAGGGCCCAAGGCCGAGTAAGATGCAGACCATCCATGAGCAAAGTAAACGGAGAGATCAAATTCATGAAGCATGAAATCCTGGCAGTGATGTTGTTGGCAGCGATGACGATGGGAGTGGCTCAAGCGGCGGAAACCAACGCCTCAGCCGACGCCGGCAAGGCGCCCAAGATTGAATTCGATAAGACCGTGTACGATTTTGGGACGACCTCGCTGGTCACGTCCGTCACCGGCACGTTCACGTTTCACAACGCCGGTGATGCAGACCTGAAAGTGTCCAAACCGGCGCCTTCGTGCGGCTGCACGGTGGCCGGAGTCAAACCGGATGTTTTAAAGCCGGGCGAAAAAGGCGAATTGGTTTTCACCGTGAATCTTGGAGCCGCGAGAGGTCAACTGGAGAAACACATCAATGTTCCGTCCAATGACCCGAAAACTCCGAACGTGAATCTGGCGATCAAGATCGCCGTTCAGCAGGTGATCGAGATCCAGCCGGCTCAAGTCTCGGTTGGCAATCTGCGGGACGGACAAACGACAAATGTGACGGTGCAGGTCCGTCGCACCGACGGCAAGAAACTTACGGTCACAAAAACTGAAGTGATTGGCGATTTCGCGAAAGCCCACGTCGAGCCGGGAAATAACGAGCAGTCTTCCAAAGTGGTCGTTGAGGTCGCCCCGAATGGTCCGCCGCGCCGGTTCGGTGACCAGATCCGACTGTTTGTGGATGGCGCCGCCCAGCCGGCTGGCACCATTTTTGTGATGGGCCGGCTGGTGGGGGAGGTCACCGTCTCGCCGGAAGCTCTGTACTGGGGCGTCCAAGACCCGCAACGCTGGCCCGGGTCGTATCCGGAGACAATGACCACGCGCCGGGTGAGCATCACCTCGGCACCAGACGTCAAATCGCTTGAGGTGACAAATATCACGAGCAGCCTGAAAGAAGTGAGCTTGGAATTGCTGCCTGGAGAGAAAGGCAAATCCTACATTTTGGTCGCCAAGCTCGCGGAATCGCCCAAGGAATCCACCCGCGGCACGATCAGCTTCGATACGAACATTCCCACTCAACCGAAAATCGTTCTGCCGGTAACGGTGAACGTCATGCGACGCTGAGCGCAGACGCCATGGGGCCGACTCTCGGGCGAGCGCTGGTGATCGTCTTGACGGGCGCGGTACTGGGATTGGCGGCCAACGCGATCTCGCCCTGGCGCATCCCGTATATCGCGCCTCCGAAGGCAAAACTGCAACCACAAGAGATGGTTTCGCTGCAAGACGCGAAACAGTTGTGGAGCAGTGGCGCCGCGATCTTTCTCGACGCGCGGGCGCCGGCCGATTACAAGGCCGGTCATATCGCCAATGCTTTCAGCCTGCCCATTGAGGAATTCGACGACTATTATCCGCGTGTGGCGGTCCTGTTGACCACGAATGCCAATATTGTGGTTTACTGCGATGGACAGGAATGTGATTTGAGCCATCACCTGGCGTTGGCACTGCGCGGACTCGGCTATCAACACGTCCACATTCTCGTGAATGGTTGGACCTCATGGCACACAGCAGGGTTGCCGACGCATACCGGAGGCCAGCCGTGAAAGTGGCCAACTTCGTTCTCCGGCTTGTCGTCGGCGGCATATTCGTGGCCGCCGGCGTCTTGAAGATTGCCGAGCCGGCCGGTTTCGCCGGGGATATTGGGAATTACCGGCTCCTGCCGCACGAACTCGTCAATCTGCTGGCGATTGTGCTGCCGTGGATTGAGGTTGCCGCCGGTTTGTTGCTGGTACTTGGAATTTGGAAGCGGGCGAGCGCGCTGACGATCACCGTGTTGATGATTGTGTTTCTGGCGGCAATTGGACAAGCCCTGGCGCGGGGACTTGACGTTCGTTGCGGCTGCTTCGGCACTGTCGAAGCGCGAAAGGTCGGCGTGGTGGCGATGGGTCAGGATTTCCTGTTGTTCCTTGTCGCCGCCTGGCTCGCCTGGCGGGAAAAGGATTGAGCGAATTCATCGTGAAGAAATGGCCCGCTCTCGCTCGTGGTCGCGGGCGTTGCGAACTGACTATGAAACATCAAATCGTGGCAACGGACGCGGCGCCGAAAGCGATTGGCCCGTACTCGCAAGCGGTGTGGGCCGGCGAGATTCTCTTTTGTGCGGGACAAATTCCGCTGGATCCGACCACCGGTAACATGGTGACCGGGGGAATCACCGAACAAACAACCCGTGTCCTGAAAAACATCGAGGGCGTTCTGCAATCACAGGGGCTGAACCTGTCGGATGTCGTCAAGTCCACCGTCTTCCTCAGCGACCTGAGTCATTTCACCGGCATGAATGAAGTTTATGTCCGGTATTTTGCCAAGGACGCCCCCGCGCGTTCCACAGTCCAGGTGGCGCGGTTACCCAAGGACGCGTTGGTGGAAATCGAAGTGATCGCGGTTAGGCGAACCTGATCGAAAGCAACGATTCGAGGCCCTCAGGTTTTCTCACTCACATTGCGGCGTTTGCGTTTCGGGCCGGCCCGAATTGAGGAAATCCAGCGCCTTCTGATAACTCCGTCGCTCCAGGTAATGCCGCAACATCGGTGGCGCATCAGCGTCGAGCTGCCTCTGCAAATCCAACACATGCTTCAGCGCCGCGCCGACGTCATCTTTTTTCTCGGCCGCACGCATGAAATCCACGAGAGCTTCGCGCAATTGTTCCTCGATTGCCGTCACTGGTGAAAGATTACACTCAAAACGTGGCGACGTGCAACGTGTCGGAGACGACCTCGCCGGTAAGGTCGTACTCACTGGCGCTTCGAATCCGGACTGTGGCAAACTCCCCTACCCTCACATCGCCAGCTACCAGCACACTGCCGTCAATCTCGGGAGCATCGGCGTGGGAACGCGCCAGGACACCGTCTTCTGCCGGTTTCTCGAGAAGAACTCGCAACGTCTTGCCCACGAAACCCTGTTGAATATCTCGGGAAATTCTTTGCTGCAACGCCATGACGCGACAGTAACGTTGCTTCTTGATTCGAGCAGACACCTGCCCGGCCATGGCACCCGCCGGTGTATGATCTTCTTGGGAATATTGGAAGACGCCAAGCCGCTCGAACTTCGTCGCCTCGATGAAGCCAAGCAATTCCTCGAACTGCGCGTCGGTTTCGCCCGGGAAGCCGACGATGAAAGTGGTGCGTAAGGTAATTCCGGGAACGCCAGCGCGGATCCGGGCGATCAAATCGCGAATGTGTTGCCCGCTCGTTTCGCGTTTCATCTGCTTCAGCATTTCGTCGTTGATATGCTGGAGCGGCATGTCCACGTAGCGGCAGACCTTGTTGCAGGCGGCAATGGTCTCGATGAGATCGTCGGTCCAGTGCGCCGGATGCGTGTATAAGAGTCGCACCCAGAAATCGCCGGGAGTTTGCTGGATGGCGCGAAGCAGCGAAGAAAGCGAGGGTGTGGCTTGTGAATTGGGGGAACGCGCTTCTGCGCCCGATTCCGCTACTGGTCGCGCCTGGAAAGGCGCTCCCACAACTGCGGAAGTCAGATCCTTCCCGAAAAATGTCGTGTCCTGTGAAATCAGATTGATCTCGCGCACGCCGTCGGCCACCAGCGCGCGAATCTCCGAAAGGACATCCGGTAGCCGCCGGCTGCGGTGTTTGCCACGGATGCGCGGGATGCTGCAGAATGTGCACGGATGGTTGCAACCTTCCGCAATCTTCACGTAAGCGTAATGCTTCGGCGTCAGTCGGAACCGCGGTGCCGCATAATCCGGCACGTACCTGGCGGGCCCGGACCAGAATAACGTTGGACCGGCGCCGTGATTGTGGGAGCGCGCTTCTGCGCGCGACCGCACAACCGGTCGCGCCTGGAAAGGCGCTCCCACACCCTTGCCAGACAACACGTCCCGCACGATCTCCGCAATCCGCGGGACTTCGTTCAAGCCAACGATCGCATCTGCTTCCGGCAATTCCTTCCGCAGGTCTTTCGGGTAACGCTGCGTGAGACAGCCGGCCACGATCAACGCCTGGCACTTGCCGGTCTGACGAAGTTCGTTCGCTTTCAAAACCGCATCGATGGATTCCTTTTTCGAACCTTCGATGAATCCGCACGTATTGATGATGATGACGTCGGCTTCCCGAGCATTCTCGGTCAACTGCATCCCGTCGCGCAACAATGAGCCGAGCATGACTTCGCTATCGACGAGGTTCTTCGCGCAACCAAGACTGACGAGGCCCACCTTCAGCGGAATGGATGCTCGACCGTGGCTCATGGGAAATGGTTAATGGCGGATGGACAATGGGTCAAGTTGTCTGTCATTGTAGGCTGACTCTGTGAGTCGGCGCGCCGCTTCGCAGAAGCGGCCTACAGTCTTGATCATTTGGCAGGTGGCGTCTCCACCAACTCCGGCGCGGGTCTCGGCTTGGGATGATAGTAGGCGTCGAAATTGGCTGTCGGCACCGCCAGAGCGGCGGGTTTCGGCGCGACTGGAACCGAGGCCTTCGTTATTCGATGTGAGAATAGGCTCTTGCCCAGCACAATGCCGAAAACCGCGACTGTGAGTCCCACAACCACCAGCGCCACGCTACGCAGCGGCAATTGTAGTTCGCGCGGTTTGCGGGCGCGGATCGCCTTCTCGGTTTCCATGTGCAATCCCTGTCGGCGCAAACCGCCCTGGCTGCGCAAGTACGCCTCGACCACCGCGTGGCTGTCCAAACCCAGATACTCGGCGTACAGTTTGAGGAAACCCTTCGTGTACGCTGGCGCAGCCAGCCGGTCAAATTCATCAGCTTCGAGTTGCTCGAGAATCTCGAACTTGATCTTCGTTGCACGTGAGGCGTCTTCCAGCGACGCCTTCTTGTTGTGGCGCGCCTCGCGCAGGGTTTCGCCGATGGATTCCAGCGACATGATAAATGGTTATGGCTAATCCTTAATGGACAACGTAACTGCGAGGATTCTTACCAATTCCTTGTCTGCGCATCAACTATGAACCATACGGTCAACCATTCTCGACAGGAATCTTGCCGTCCAGATCAATCAGGATTTCGCGCGGCTCGGCGCCCCGGTTCGGACCAACCACGCCGCGTTCTTCGAGCAGATCCATGATCCGAGCCGCACGCGTGTAACCAATGCGCAAGCGACGTTGCAGGACCGAGACGCTGGCACGATTCGTCTGGCGAATGACCTCGATACATTGCTCGACCAGTTCCTCGTCTTCCTCGCTCGCGTCAGCGTCCGGCAGATTGGAGTTCCTTTGTAGCTTTTGCTGCAACTCGGCCTCAAACCGCGGCTTGGCGTGGTTGCCAATGAAATCGACGATCCTCGTGATCTCTTTGTCCAACACCAACACGCCTTGCGCGCGGACGGCTTTGCCGGACCCAGGTTCATACAGCATGTCGCCTTTGCCCAGTAATTTCTCGGCGCCTTGACTGTCCAAAATGACGCGTGAATCCTGCATCGATGCGACCTGAAACGCAATGCGCGATGGAATGTTCGCCTTGATGACGCCGGTGACCACATTCACGCTGGGACGTTGCGTGGCAATAATCAAATGGATGCCGGCGGCGCGTCCCAGCGCGGTGAGCCGCGAGATCGCCATCTCCACATCCTTGCCCACGGTTTGCATCAAATCCGCCAACTCATCCACCACAATCGCAATGTACGGAAGCTTGTCGGGAATGATCAATTCGTTGTCGCGCGGGACTTCGATCTTGAGCAATTCTTGTTTGGCTTTGGGTTTGACCTCGCTCGATTTTTCGCCGTCTTCCGCCTCTTCGGCCGCCTCGTCCGGTTTGGCCGAGGGCCTGGGCCGCCCGTTGAAGGAGGTGATATTGCGCACTCCGGTCTTGGCGAAGATCTGGAACCGCTTCTCCATTTCGCGAATGACCCATCCCAACGCCAGCGGCACCTTCTTCGCCTCCGTCACCACCGGCACGATCAAATGTGGCAAAGCGTTGTAGTGCTGCATCTCGACCATTTTCGGGTCGATCAATACCAGCCTTAAATCCTCTGCCGTGAACCGATACAATAGCGACGCGAGGATCGCATTGACGCACACCGTCTTACCCGACCCGGTCGCGCCCGCGATCAGCAGGTGCGGCATGTTTGCCAGGTCACCGAGAATCGGATTGCCTTTCACATCACGGCCCAGCGCGATCGGAATCGTCGCCGGCGAATTAAGCCACTCGTCCGATTCCAGCAAATCGCGCAGGTACACCGTCGTTCGTGATGAGTTGGGCACCTCGATCCCAACCGTTCCCTTGCCCGGCACTGGCGCCAAAATCCGCACCTTTTCGGCGCGCATGGTCATGGCGATATTGTTCGACAGTGACGAAATCTTCTCCACGCGCACGCCGGCTGCCGGATACAGTTCGAACAACGTGACGGTTGGCCCCTTCGTCACGTCGCCCGATTCCACGTCGATACCGAATTCCTGCAAGGTCTCACGCAAGACCTTCGCGCTGGCTTTCAAATCTTCCATCACGTCCCGTCGCGCCAGCGCGGGAGGCTGTTCCAGCAAATCCAAAGGCGGCAGGACAAATTCTTCACCTGACGCCGCGCCGATACTACCGAGGACGGCTGCCTTCTCGGGTGCCGGTTTGCTGCGTTTCGGCCTGGCGGCTGGCGCCGCGCCGCCCGACTCGGAGCCAGCGAAAGCCGGAGCCGCAGGCGTACCGCCTGCTTTGGACGGTTTGGTTTTCAAAACGGCCGTCTCTTCCTCGGCTGGTTTCTTCGCGCCGTTCTGTGGTCGCTGCACGGTATAATCTTCAAACTTTGGTTCGGGTCGGCGTTCGCGCTCGGGAACCGTTTCGCCGTTCGAGCGTTCGAGTTTGCGCGCTTCGCGTTCTTTGCGAGCCAGTTCACGATCGGTCTGGAATTCCTTGATCGTTAATTCGCGTTCCCGTTCGCGAAGTTGCTCTTCAACGCTCGGCTTGGATTTGCCGCCATGCCGCCTTTTCCAGAAATCCAGCGCCCCGCCCACGGTCAACGCCACCCAGTAGCTGGGACGGAAATTGATGAGCAGGATCAGGCTGACGAGATATAGGACAATGAAAATAATCGTGGTCCCCACCGTGCCGAGGATTTTCTGGAATAACCCGGCCACCAGCAGGCCGAGGAAACCACCGGCGCTGGCAGGCAGATTCAAAGCGCGTTGGGCGCGTTCGAGGCCCGCTACATGCAAAAGACAACTGAGCGACACCAGCAGCAAGACGCCGGCGCCCACCTTCCCGCGCCACGGCAATTCCTTTCCGAGCAGGAGCATGCCACCGAGCACCGCCAGCACGGCCATCAGCCCGTAAGCCGCGAGACCGAACGTTTGGAACGTGCTGAATGCGATCCACGCGCCGACCGGCCCGATGAAGTTGGCAACTGGTTTGCGTCCGCTCGCCGCCACATGGCCAACATCGTACGGATTGTACGAAATCAAGCTCAGCAGCAGCAGCAGCGATAGTCCGACGAGAACGACGGCCCAAATCTCACGACCGCCGGAATGCTTGGATTCCTTCCCCATAGAAAATTATTGCAAATCCTCCTTGCGCTGAGGAGTGTATGGGAAATCGTCAATAACTGCAAGGAACAAGTGTTTTATCCGTATAAATTCATTCCGACGCTCATTGAGCGGGTTTGGGGTGGCAACACCCTGCGGCGGTACGGCAAACCCGTGCCGGACGGCAAACGCATCGGCGAATCCTGGGAAATCAGCGACCGCGAAGACGTCGAATCTGTTGTTGCAAACGGTCCCGATGCGGGGAAGACGTTGCGTGAACTGGTCGAGTTAGAGGGCAATACGCTCCTCGGCACAAATGTTTCGACTCATGCTGGAACGCTTCGTTTTCCCCTCCTCATCAAACTCCTCGACGCCCGCGAACGTCTTTCGCTTCAGGTCCATCCTCCCGAAGCCGTGGCACACAAGCTCGATGGCGAGCCCAAAACAGAAATGTGGTACGTGCTCGCAGCGGATCGTGATGCGCATCTCATCGCCGGTCTACGCCGCGGCGTGACCCGCGCCGATTTCATACGGTCCTTGGTGCAACACCCGGATGCAGTAAAGATTGAGGATTGCGTCTATCGATTTCCAGTCAGCTTCGGCGATTGCTTTTTCGTTCCCTCCGGACGGCTCCACGCCATCGATGCCGGTGTCGTGCTGGTAGAAATTCAGCAAAATTCGGATACCACCTATCGCGTTTACGATTGGGGACGCGTCGGACTCGACGGCAAACCGCGTCAGCTTCACGTGAAGGAATCGTTGGCGTGCATCAATTTCGACGACTTCGAACCCCAGAAGCAACACCCCAAAGTCGAGTCCAAAGGCGTCAACGAACTGCGGCGGCTCGTTGAGGGCGAGTACTTTCACGTTCACCAACTCGACTTACGCGGCGATTGGGTTGATGATTGCGATGGTTCGTCATTTCACGTAATCGCTTGTGTCGAAGGCGCGGTCAATTTGCTGACGCCCGAAGGAAAAAAGGAACGCATCAACATCGGTGAGTTTGCCTTGTTACCGGCCTCTCTCGGGCATTACACCATCTTGCCGCTGGTTGAGAAGACACGCGCCTTGAAAGCTTACGTGCCGGGCAAGACATTGTAGCGGCGATTTCGCTCGGCGATAGCTTTCCCCCACACCGCCGACTCGCCTTACGGATAAATCCAAATGTAGCCGCACCCTTTATGGGTGCGTTCGAACGCAGGCCAAAGCTTGCGGCTACGATTCTGTCGGGAAATTTCGGTCTTCATCAATCATATCAATCCGTCGCTGGTGCCGGCCACCGTCGAAGGGTGTCGTCATCCAGACATCGACAATCGCAATGGCATCTTGCATCGAGATCAGGCGTTCGCCCAACGACAAGACATTGGCGTTGTTGTGGGCGCGGGCCAACCGCGCGGACTCGAGACTCCAGCAAACACTGCAGCGGATGCCGCGCACGCGGTTCGCCACAATTGCCTCTCCATTGCCGGAGCCGCCGAGGACGATGCCGCGATCGTATTCTCCGCGAGCCACCGCCTCAGCCACGGGCCGAATGAATTTTGGATAATCGACCGGCTGGGTCGAGTCGGTTCCGAAATCGCGCACTTCGTGTCCTTGCGCGGCCAGATGTTGTTTGAGCATCTCCTTGTAACGAAAGCCCGCGTGATCGGATCCAATGGCGATTTTCATCAATCGACCGCCGAGCGTCGATTCCGTTGCGTCTTGGTCACGGGCAAATCAGCGAGCCGCGGCGGCGTGTTCGCCCATCGGCAAACCCATCGACTCCTCCGCGTTCACCTCAAAGTACTCGTTACGCGCCCCGGGCGAAGTGAGGGGATCAAGGAATCGTTTCAAATCCTGCACAGAATTGGCCTCCCACGCACACACTGCCCGGCGGCCATCCTTCGCAGGCATGTAAAAAAGCGGTTTGATTCCGCTCGGCAATTTCCCCTGCTCCACCATCGGACGGATTTGGCTCGTGACTTGATCCCACTTCTTTGGATCGGTGATGTTGTGATTAATCCCGACGATCATGACACACACTCCTTCTTGGTTCGGGTTGACGGTCACCCGCCCCCGCGGACGATCCGTACTGCGACCCTTTAACCTGAAGGAACCCTAACACGACTCTGAAAAGATTCAAAAAGTTTCATGCGAACGCGCCGTCAACGCCTGCAAAAATGTAGCCGCAGGCTTTAGCCTGTGCAGGAACAACGCACCCACACAGGTGTGACCGCCACGAAGCGGGACAGGCTAGATGCTCTCGACTGAAACTTTTCAGGTCTCAGCCGCATCGAACCAAAGGGTTGCATTTCATGATGAGAAGAGGTCACCTACTCTTAATCACGGCAGTGGCATTGGCCGCGGGGGGCTGCGCGCAATCGGTGGGCGAAACGGAGGCTCCGGGCATGAATCAAAAAGTCACCATCGTCGAATTCAACGATGCAGGAGAGAAGATCGGCACGGAAACGGTCGATCGCATCGTCAAAACCGATGAGGAATGGCGCAAACAACTCACGCCCGAAGAGTATCGCGTGACTCGCAACAGCGGGACGGAACCCGCGTTCTGCGGCGGCTACCTGAACGAGCACGAGCCGGGGGTTTATCGCTGCATCTGCTGCGGGACGGCATTGTTCCGGTCCGACGCGAAATTCAAATCGGGAACGGGTTGGCCAAGTTTCTTTCAGCCGATTGCAGAAGAGAATATCGAAGAGCGTCCCGACAATTCCTTCGGCATGCATCGCACGGAACTGCTCTGCAAACGCTGCGGAGCGCATCTCGGTCACGTGTTCGACGACGGTCCGAAACCAACCGGTTTGCGTTATTGCATCAATTCCGTCGCGCTGAAATTTGTGCCGTACGAGCGACCATGAGGCGCTTCGGCAGACGCGAATTGCTCGTGGCGGTCGGCTTCACTTTGGTCAGTGCCTTTGCTCATCTCATCTGGAATCCCATCGTGGATTACTGGCAGTTTGTGGGAACGACGCTCCTCTTCGTGGCGGTGCTGACATTCTGGCTCTTCAAAGAATGGCGACGGCTGACCCTGTTCGTCACCAAGTTCTACTGCGTCGCGGTGATCTTCGACGTTTTTGCCGAGGGCTTATTGCAACCGTATCATCATTGCACGTTCGACAACGTCCTTTGCACTGGCAAACTGTTTCTGGTCTTTTTTGTTTTCTGGCTCGTGCTGCATCCCGTGGAGCGTTGGCTAATGGCACGCAGGGTGAAGGCATGAATGGCAACATTCACCTTTCGCCCAACAGAACCGCCCTTCATGTAGCCGCACCCTTCACGGGTGCGTCCGAGAAGCCCGTCTCGCGGACTCGGCTTACAGGTGCGCAATTCCCACGCAGGCTAAGCCGAGGCCGCGAGACGCCATCCGCAGATGGCAACCCTGTGGCTATAGTCTTGTCGAAGATCGGAATCCTACTCACATCTATCATCCTGTCTCTGGGAGGCGTAATGACCATGAATTCAAATGCCGCAAGTCCACAACCAACTGAAACCATCACGCTCGGCGGCGGCTGTTTCTGGTGCACCGAAGCGATCTTCGAGCAATTGAAAGGTGTCACCAAAGTCGAGTCGGGTTATTCTGGCGGCACAGTCGCCAATCCGTCCTACGAACAGGTTTGCTCCGGCAAAACGGGCCATGCCGAGGTCAGCCAGGTTACCTTCGACCCGAACGTCAT
>DATIZX010000059.1:0-2077 GCA_035516795.1 Verrucomicrobiia bacterium | reverse complement strand
TCCTGCAGGATGCCAATCATGCGTTCGATCACAGTATCAACGCTTGTCCCGGCAGGAAATTCGATTTTCTGATCAGGGTCTTCCTCCCAATAACCTTTAGGGTGCGTCCGATAGCCTTCGATCTGATATTTGCCGTCTTTCTCCTCGATGTTCCAGGTGCTTGCACCGCGGGCAAAGGCCGACCAAGTCTTTACTCCCGAATATTTCAGGAGGACAGGGGGAGGCCATTTGCCCTTCGGAACCGGGACTGCAACGTTTTTCCTCGCAATCGTGTCCAATAACGCGCAACGTAAGCCTTCCCCATTTGTAACTGGCACAACCGCGACAGGTTCAATATCCGTGTAGACCGCGATGTCCCGCTTCGCCACGGTTGGCACATACACAACGCCATGTCTAAGATATACGTTGAATAGCATGTGGTACCTAAAACTCCGTAACAAAGATTTCCACGGGCGACTCGCCCGACTTAGCCCGCTCTCGTACCGCCTCGATCGCTGCCCGTTGGACTGCCGTCATGCTCCCTGAAGGAATTGTCAAGCTTACCGCACGACCCCTAATATCGGAAAGCTTCACTACATCGTTTGCCCATTTGGCACCCTTGAACTCTACGACCTCGTCGACGTATTTGTTGAGTCGATATGTTAATTGCGCAGCGTTTTGATAAGTAGCGGCGTTCAGGTCTACGGATTTAATGCTGGTCGCAATGCCACCAGGCATTTTGTCGATAACCGGAAAATTCGGATGCAGCGTGCGGCCAAGCTGTTCTTCAAAATAGCGGCCTCGCGCCGCCCAACCAGCTTTCCAGGCCTCTGCTGGTGATTTGATCGCCACAGTGCCAACAGCTGCGGCGGTCTCGCCCACGGCCGTGCCTGCGGCTCTGGTTTCAGCCACGACCGGCGGAACGCCGCCGACGGCGGTTGCTCCGGCAACTGTGATGCCAAAGTTTCGAACGTACTGGGCCGGGTCGGCGTCGCTATAAGTATCGATGGCATTGAGGACTTGTTGGCGCGTGTCCTTCGTGGTTCCGGGTCGGAGGACAATGGCGAGCTTCCGATTGAGGTCCTTGGCAGCCGACTCCCAGCCGACATCCTCGAAGTATCTTTTGATCTCCGTGCGAATCGCCGGCGCATCTTGCGGTTGGGCGTTTGCGATCCATTCCAGGAAGTCGGCGAGTTCGTCGATCCGCCCTTCTCTGGGCCGTAGCCTCACCCAGTCGTCCTTTGCCGCAGGCGCCGCATCCGAGCGTTGCGTCGGTTCTTCGTTCTGCGCGGTTCGGACCGGATATGATTCTTGGTCGGCGTTATCCGTGGGAGCGAACCAGCCGGGATTGGGTGGTGTGCCGGTGCGGGGATGCAGGGCCGGATTCCAGTTGCTGCTCCCGCCCCCGTCGCGCGCATATTTGATCAGCACATCGGCCGCCTCCATGCGATCGCGCGCGGCTTGATCGGGAAGATCGGGGATGCGCAGATGGACCGCGGCGATCCTCGCCAGACCTTGGTCATTGGCGTTCAAGGCGGCAGCCACGGTCGCAAGCCCGCGCATGAGCTGTTCCACCGGCAGAACGCGTTCGAAGGCGTGGCCTAGGAGCCGTTCGATCTCAATTCGGTTACGCACGAGGAAATGATCGCCGTACCGTTCAATCAGCGGTGTGCGACCTAGATAAAGGCCGTCATTGGTACAGGCGAGGCCGAGATTGTGGGCGCCACCTTCGCTTAAGCGCCAGACTTGATGTATCATTTTTAGTCACGCCAATAGTGACGTATGTCAACGGAAAAGTCAATGGAATAGTGACTAACAATATTGTGATCGACGGCGCACGATTGCGGTTTTCGGCACTGAAAGCTGACTGTCTCTTTGCTAGGCTAAGGGAAATTTCCGGGAATCGCGCCATGAACGGCACGCAAAGCGACGCGGCGACGAGGGCGCTGGAATTCGTGGCAAGCGCCAGCACTTATCTGGTGCTGGCGACCTTGGCGCTGCTGGCCTGGGTGGCCTCGGGCGTGGAATTTTCCAACGACGGCATGCGCGTCGCGGCGATGGCGTGTCTCGCGCTCTCGGTCGTGTTCGGCGTCGGCAC
>DATIZX010000058.1:0-9323 GCA_035516795.1 Verrucomicrobiia bacterium | reverse complement strand
TCTCGCCCAGAAATATCAGCTCCCGCTCGTGGACGCGTTTGGATTGCAACAAGTCATCTTCGGTTCCAACACCAATCTGCTGACCACGCTCACCATCGGCAACGTCGCCATCCACCTCCAGCAAAGCGACACCAATCCGACCAACAGTCCCAATCGAACGGCGGCTTTCGTCGCCGACAAGGCGCATCCGCACACCACGATCCAGGGGTTGTTCGCCAACATGGCACTGGAGGCGTTCCGTCTCGGCTACGGCGCGAACGTGGCGGATTTCAGCGAACAGGAAATCCTCGCCCACGCCGGGCTGGCTTACGGTGGTAGCGACACGCTGGCGGCTCAGATCGGTTCGTACACCAACTACGTCATCCTCCCCATCCGCCCAGCCGTCGCCGCCGCCGATTTCGCGGGGACCGATTTCCAAGTCCAGTTCACCACCGCGTCGAACCAACTTTACCTCGTCGAGATGACCGATTCACTCGACAATCCGTCGTGGACGACGCTGACGAACAATGTCCCCGGCACCGGCGGCACCGTGACGGTTACTGATCCCGATGCCGCTTCGCAAACCAACCGGTTTTATCGGGTCAGACAATTGCCGTGAGAAAATATCCGGGTGAAGTCCTGTAGCCGAAGCGTGAGCTTCGGTTTCGTGGTCTGGCGTTGTTCTGTGACCGAAGCGTCGGCTTCGGTTCTGCGTTTGTCGGTAAGAAACCTGTCGAAGCTCACGCTTCGGCTACAGCTTCAACGTTCCAGCCGATCAAGTTCAAACCACCGTTGAAAATCGTTCAACGCTGCACGTTCCGGATTGGATCGGACATAGTCCCACTTGTTGCCATATGATTCATCGGAGCGAAGAAGATGATCATGGAAACTCTTCTGCCAGATTGGTGTCGCCACGCCGTCCTGTTTCAACTTCCGGCTCACCGCCGATCTCCAGGCTCCCGTGAAACGTGACAGGTCATGATCTTGACGGTCGAGTGGACTGCAAAACAGATGGAAGTGATCGGGCATCACGACAACTCCGCCGACAAGCCAGCGCAACCGGTCGCGAGACGCGCCGATTTCCGCAATTACCATCTTTACCCGCGCGTCCGTGACGAAGATCTCGCGCCGGTAACGGGTGCAGCCTGTGACAAAGTAGATAATGCCTGTTTCAAGCGGGAGGGTAATCGACAACCGGTGAAGGTGTTTGTGAACGTGTTCCACAGGCCATATTTTGTAGCCGAAGCGTCAGCTTCGGCAATTAGTTTCATACAGGGACCGGCCTACCGAAGCTGACGCTTCGGCTACAGAACTGCTTACATTTGGCCAAAGAATTGATAACATGCGGGGATGGGAGAAAATGAATGACGACGAAAGAACTTTATGACCAATACATGATTACGACCATGGTGGTGGGCTTCGAGCCAATCGAAGTCGAACAAGCCCACGGCACGACCATCACCGGCAGCGACGGTAAAACGTATCTCGATTGTTTCAGCGGCATTTCCGTCGTCAACGCCGGTCACGGTCATCCCAAGGTCATCGCGGCAGCGAAAGCGCAGATGGACAAACTGGTTCACTGCTGCACCTACGTGTACTACAACCCGCCCGCGGCGCTCTTGGCGAAGCGTCTGGCTGAAATCACGCCCGGCAAACTGCAGAAAACCTTTTTCGGCAACAGCGGCGCGGAAGCCGTCGAAGGCGCGATGCGGTTGGCCAAACAATTTACCGGCAAGAAAGAACTCGTCGCGCTGGCGCAAAGTTTCCACGGTCGGACAGTCGGCACGCTATCCATCACCGGCAATTATGGACGCAAGAAAGGTTCGGGCCCGTATATGTCTGGCGTCGGCTTCGCGCCGGCCCCGCATTTCTACCGATGCCCGTTCAAAACCAAAACGCCCGACGAATGCGCCGCGGCGTGCGCCGAGGCGATTGAAGAAACGATTCGTTCGCAGACGAGCGGCGACGTGGCGGCGTTCATCGCCGAGTCGGTCCTCGGCGAAGGCGGTATCATCGTTCCGCCCGACAACTATTTCAAATACGCCAAAGCCGTCTGCGACAAGCATGGCATCCTGTTCATCTGCGACGAAGTCCAGAGCGGATTCGGTCGCACCGGCAAGATGTTCGCCATCGAACATTACGGCGTCGACCCCGACATCATGACGACTGCCAAAGGCATTGCCGACGGATTTCCGCTCGGCGCGTTCACGGCGCGAGCAGATGTGGGCGGGGCGTTCAAGCCCGGCGACCATCTTTCGACGTTCGGCGGCAACCCGGTCAGTTGCGCGGCGGCGTTGGCCAACATTGAAGTGATGCTCAACGAGAAGTTGCCGGAGAACGCGGCGGCTCGCGGCGAACAGATCATGAAACGGTTGCGTAACACAGCCGATTCGGCTGCGTTGATCGGTGATGTCCGAGGCAAAGGGCTCATGATCGGCGTCGAACTGGTGAAGGATAAGCAGAAGACCCCGGCGGCAGCCGAGACCAAGGAAGTGCGTCGGCTGTGCCGCGAAGCCGGTGTGTTGGTGGGCGCGGGCGGCACGTTTGCCAACGTCATTCGCCTCCAGCCGCCGCTGACGCTTACCGCCGCCGAAGCCGACAAGATTTGCGATGTCGTCAGCGAGGCGGTGAGCAAGGTCAAAAAGAGTTGACCGCGGATTTCTGTAGCCGCAGGGTTGCCACAGACGACAGCGGCGTCTCGTCTGACTCGGCTTACGCCTGCGTGGGTCTGAGCGATGTAGCCGCAGACTTTATGTCTGCGCGGGCTTAAGGGTGTAGCCGCAGACTTCAGCCTGCGTCCGAACGCAGCTATAAAAGCTGCGGCTACGAGAGAACACGCACCCGCGAAGGGTGCGGCTACAAGAGGAATCTAAATGAAACGCATTGGCTTCGTCGGTGTCGGGCGGATGGGCGCGAACATGGCGCGGCGTCTCCGGGACGTCGGCTATCCGGTCACGGCGGTGTACGACGTCCGAAAGTCTGCTGCGAAAACTCTCGCGCGCGAGCTTGGGTGTGAGGCGTGCGACACGCTCGCTCGCGTGACGGCGCTGTCGGATGTGGTTTTCACGGTTGTCACCGACGACCAAGCGCAGTTGCAGATTTTCACGAACAAGCGTGACAACCTCTTGAAAGGCGCTGCCGGCAAGATCTTCATCAACTGTGCGACTATCACGCCGTCGACGCACGTGAAACTCGAAAAGATTGCGCAGAAAGCCCGTGCCGCCACCCTCGAATGTTGCATGGCGTCGAGCATCAACCAGGCGCGGGCTGGCACGCTCTATCTCATGTGCGCCGGGCGAAGGCCGGTCTTCGACAAGGTCCGCCCGATCCTGCGAAAGCTGAGCGACAACGGCAAACTGCTGCGTTACATCGGCGCGGCCGGTCAAGCGGCGCAAGTCAAAGCGCTCCTGAACATGGTGATGAACATCAACACCGCCGGATTAGCCGAAGGACTCGGATTGGGCGCGGCGCTCGGACTCGATCTCAAGATGTTGCTGGAGATTTTCTCGCAGACTGGAGCGAACTCGCGCGTGCTCGTGACCGATGGCGAAGACATGGTCAACCGCGAACACGCCTGTTTCTTCAGCGCGGCGCACGCGGCCAAAGATTCGGGGATTGCGTTGACGCTGGCAAAGCAGTCGAAGTTGAATCTCCCGCTCGCAGCGGCCACCTACAAGCAGTTCAAGAAAATGACGCAGTTTGGCCTCGGCGAACTCGACAAATCCGGCATCGCTGAATTGACGTTCAAGGGTCGCGGTTCACGGAAGGCATTCAACCGCTGACGCCTTCCGCCGTCGAAGCCGACCGGATCTGCAGCGTCGTCAGCGACGCCGTGGCCAAAGTTGCCGGCGCGAAGAAGTAGCTGATGCCGACCTATGCTGGAGCAGCCATTCGATCATTTATCCACTGCAGGTCTGCATCGACGCCACCGGGCGAAATGCGTTCTATGAGAGATGCCACACCCAAATAATCGAAGGTAACTGCGTCGCCAAACAGCCGACGGTACCGTCGTTCCGGTAATGTTTCGCGCACCTCGGGAGAACTGTGTTCGGCGGGGTCGTCATTCCTCGTAAGCACAACGCTTACTTGTGTAGCGGGGCGAATTGCTCGAATCAATAAAGCCCGCAAGTGATAATCTGCGTCGGGTAATGAGTAACCCGAGCTGTCGTACGACATGAAAGACCGAGTCTTCAATGAGGCTGTCCCAATTCAAAGAAAGCATGCTGATTGGGTCACCTTCAAGCCCAGCTTCAAGCCGCTTTCGAATGAGCCAAGCCGCAAATCGGACGTACATGCTTGCTGGTTTTCTCAAATGCTGCTCCGAGCACTTGTGCAGGCAAAACAATATGGCCCGAACCCAAGCGTCTCGAATTTCGATCAACGCAGTATGGGAGTATCCCGCAAATGTTGCTCGATTGCCCGAAGCTACCTCCGTTTGCCGTCGACAACCACGTTCTCCTAGCAGGCAACGCGGTGCCCGGTGGTCATGCCCTACCGGCGTCGGGTCCGGCTGCGGGCACGATAGATCTGATCGGTGAATAGCGCGCAACGCGCCATGAAGCCGCCCCGCTCGAAGCGGGACGAGGAATTGTTTGTCCAGTTGCCGGAACGGACATGCATGATTCGCGTCAATTCGTGTGATTCGCGGTTAAGCAGAGTCGGCGACGCGCCCGGTGGTCCAGTTGACCGGCCGATTGTTCTGACGTACTCGTAGCGCGATGACGACAAACAAACCGATTCATCCGCAGGTGCGCATAGGTCACGTCCATCTCAAAGTCGCCGATCTGCAACGGGCGCTCGATTTCTACGTCGGCGTGCTCGGGTTTGAATTGACCCAACGCTACGGGACGCAGGCGGCATTCGTGTCGGCGGGCGGATATCATCATCATATCGGGTTGAACACCTGGGAAAGTGCGGGCGGTGCGCCGCCTCCGGCGGGCACGACCGGGTTGTATCATTTGGCCATCGTGTATCCGACACGCGCGGCGCTGGCGGATGCGTTACGGCTGTTAACCAAGGCAGGCATTGCGCTGGAAGGGGCGAGTGACCACGGCGTCAGCGAGGCGTTGTATCTGCGCGATCCGGACGGGAACGGGGTGGAGTTGTACTGGGATCGGCCACGCGAGCAATGGCCGCGGACATCCGAGGGTGGCGTCAACATGTTCACGCGCCCACTGGATTTGGATGCGTTGCTGGGGGAGAAAGGAAACGACAGAACGCAGGCGTAAAGCCTGCGGCTACGAGAACAACTTCTGGTTCGCGATCATTCGCGTGAATTCGTGGTTAAGGATTCTGCGTTGCGCTGAGGCCAGCGCGCCCTACCGAAAACCTCGCTGACTCTGCGCCTCAGCGGTGAGCTGTGTTAGCGGGACCGGTATTTCGGTGAGCGTTCTCTAACGGCGGGGGCAGATTTCGACTGCGCGCCCGCACGTCGGATCGTAAGCGTGCGTTCGCGGAGTTCGTCGAGCATCCGCAGTTTTTCGGCCAGCGGAAGGTGAGCCAGTTTCTCGCGCATAGCGCGTTTGCCTGCGAGAATACGGGAGAGGTCAAGTGTCATGTGTCGAAATGAAGAAGGCTGAAGGAAGAGTTAGGAAAACGGCTCATGTCTCCCTAGAGTGTTTGATGATGGTCACGAAGATTGCGGTCAATTCGTCGCATTCCTGCCGCAAGGTGGACAGCGTGACAGCAGGGACAAGACTGCCCTCGACAAGAAGTTCCAGCCAATAGTCAGTCTCCTCCAATTCGCGCAGACAGTCGCCACACTTGGCAATGAATTCAGCCTTGCTCCGTCCACGATAGGCTTCGCGATAGTTCGCACCGACAGATGTCCCCGAACGCAGCACCTGCTTGCCGAGCACCTGGGCTACTGTCGTTTTCGGCAGCGCTCCGAACATACGGACGATACCCAGAGCGAAGTCTTTGGTCCGATTTCGCAAGTCGCTCTCCTCTTTCTGCATTCTTACTTCATCCTTCTTTCAAGAATTGTCGATCAAACTTGTGCCACTGGTCAAGTAAGCCGTGCTTGGCCAGAATTGCTTCGAAGCGTTTCGCATCCAGTGCGCCTGCTTCGACAAATTGCAGGAGGCGGGCTTTGTCTTTCGCCCGTCCCGTCTGTAGTGCGATGGCTGCGAGATGCTCAGCAGTGAAGACTCGTGACGGTGTTCCCTCGATATCCATCGTTACAGCCTGAGCAAGGGCTTCTTCGACGAGCGGACCGGTCGGCGGCAGGAATTGGACGGGCCAGCCAGCGATGACCACGTGTTCACCTTCAAGTTTGCCACCGTGCGCAACCAGATAATCGAAAACGTGCTTGGGATCGGCAAGAAGTCTTCCGGGTTCCGATTTGAAGTCGATGAAGACATCCACGTCCAGCGTCGCGGTTGGTTCAAGGTAGAAGGTCGCCCCGACCGCGCCGCCAATCGCATAGTTGTCGATGACTCCATCGGCCCGCATTTGATTGAGGTTGACGATGACCTCTTTGATTTTCATGTCGCTCTTCCACAGTCTAGAGTTCCACCAGCACTGCAACAAGCTCTGAGTGCAGGCGAAAATTCAGTGGCGATGCGGCATCGTTTACCGTGTCTGGCTGCGGGCGCGGTAAAGTTTTTCGGTGAAGCCGCCTTCTTCGAGGAATTGTTTGTCTAGTTGGCGAAGTTGTTGGTCGAGCAGGTAGTTGGCTTGGTGAATCAGGCAGATCAGCGTGTTGGCGGCGGTTTCGGGGGAGGACTGCTCAACATAGGGCCTATAAGTCTCATAAGACCTATTCTCAGCGTAGGCGAGTCTTCGAACCTGCTGGGCTTCGGGGTGAGACTTGCCCCAGAGCGGTAGGCTGTGTTGCCGAAGGAAATCCTGATAATCGAGGAGCAATTCTTCGAGGCTGGCGCGAGCCACGCCGACGAGTTTGAGTTCGGTCTTCTTCGATGTGCCGGAAGCCATGCTGCCTTCGGCGATGTTTTGCTTGCCGCTACGAGCCGCTTGCACCATCTGGTCGTGCGTCCGTGACCGGCGCTCTACGAACCGGTCACAGAACACGATGGTGGCATCGTAGACGATCTCAGCGTTCTGGTAAGATTTGAGTTTCCGGTAGCCGCCGTGCGGCCCAATGATGCCCGACCATTGACTGTCGTTAGGCATGATGCCGGGACCATCGCTCAGGTCACGTAGCGCTCTTCGGTCAGGTAGCGGTTCATGTGGTCGTTGAGAAGAGTGACGATGGACTTCTTGGAGCCGCCGGCTTTCTTGGCTTCTTCGTAAGCAAAATGAACGTTGGCCCCGGACGACACGCCGCAGTACAGACCTTCCTCCTCCCACAACCGATGCGTCATCGCCCGGGCCTCGACGTCGGTAATCCGGACCAGCTCGTCGATCAAACCCTTCGCCTTGAGCATCGCGGAGACAATGCCGCCTTTGGTTTCGGTGACCGGAAAATCCATGCCCGGATGCCAGAGTTCCTTCGAGCTGGCCGGCTGAATCCCGATGACCTTCACGTTCTTGCATTCCTTCTTCAAAACTTCGGCAACTCCCATCAGGCTGCCGCCGGTGCCGATGGATTGGATGAACACATCCACTTTGCCGTCGGTCTGTTCGAGAATTTCCCTGGCGGTGACGTGATGGGCATCAACGTTGGCGCGGTTGGCGAATTGGCGGGCCCACCAGATCTTGTCGGGATGGGCGCGTTCGTCTTCGAGGCACAACATTCTTCCCGGAAGTTCGACTTCCGAGCCGGCCACGCTGCGTTCTTTCAGGCCTTGCAGATCCTTCGGTTCCATCAAGCGGACTTCGGCGCCGACGTTGTGCATCATCGTCTGTTTTTCGGCGCCGGCTTTGCCCGGCATGGTCTCGTAGATGCAGACTTTGTAGCCCTTCAACTTTCCGACGGACGACAATCCGAAGCCGGTGTTGCCGGTGCTCGACTCGATAATCGTATAGCCGGGCTTGATCTTCCCTTCCTTTTCGGCCTGCTCGATCATCGTGATGGCAATCCGATCCTTGAGGCTGCCGGAAGGATTCATGTACTCCAGCTTCACCAGAATCTCGGACTGCATTCCTTTGCCAATCCGGTTGAGCCGGACCATCGGCGTGTTACCGATCAATTCCAATACGCTATCGTGAATCTTTTTGTTTTTCATGTTATTCCATCCCTTGTAGCCGCACCTTTTACAGGTGCGTTCGGACGCAGGCGTAAGCCGATTCAGACTAGACGCCATTGTCGTTTATGGCAACCCTGCGGCTACCAGCGGCACTCGGGCCCCTACCTTCCACATTTCCCACGCAGGCGTAAAGCCTGCGGCTACTTAACCGAGATTGGCTACGGCGCGAAACCTAAACAACAGGCGTTCGCGCCCTACAAAAACCCATTATTCCAGTTCCGTACCGACCTTCATTTTCTTGGCGATATCGAGATAGTACCGGCCCGTAGCGATATCAAACACGCCCATGCCCATGGGATTGAACATGACCGCTTCGTCCTTCGGATAACTCGCCATGCAGTTTTTGCAGACCACGTCCACAATCGATTTCGTATCCTTGGCCTGCAGCCCGCGTTCTTTGTGCATCATCTCGATGTCGGTCTTCTCGCGGCAAACTTCTTCCCAGTCGTCCACGATGATGTTCTTGGTGTAATCGAGGATGTTGGTCTTGTAATCGCGCAGCGAGCAGTTCAACTGCAGCGAGCCGGCCTTCGGCTTCTCATCGACATACGGCGCCTTGGAAACGGTGCAGGTGATGAAGATGTCCGCATCGCGATACGCTTCCTGCCAGTTCTTGGCGACGACAGTTTTGTCTTTGTACGGGCCGGTGATCGTCTCCGGCTTGATCCCGCGCAGGTCGTACAGGTAAATCTTCGCAATTTTGTCCTTCAGGGTGTCGCAAACCATTTTGTAATGGTGCTGGCCGATGGGACCCCAACCCATGATCGAAACCACGAGATTGGTCTTGGGCCGGGCTTTCAGAAAGTGGCGAATCATCAAACCGGAAACGGACGCCGTGCGGACGATGCTGAGCAACGCGGTGTTGATCACGCTGAGCGGGACGCCTGTGTCGGCCTCGTTCAGAATCACCACGCTGTGCGCGCGGGGCAAGCCGTGGTTGATGTTGTCGGGGAAACTGGCGATCCATTTGATGCCGGCCAGATTGATCTTGCCGCCGACGAAAGCGATCAACGCGATGATCCGGTTCGTCAGGTCGCGATAACGCAGGTACGGTTTGATGGGCTGGACGAAGTCCTTCTTTTCCAGGCAATGGACGGCCAACTCGATGTTGTCGATGGTTGCATTCCAATTCAGTCCGATTTTCTTCAGGTCTTTTTCGTTGAGATATAACATGGTGACTTTCTCCCGCAGGTC
>DATIZX010000057.1:0-49652 GCA_035516795.1 Verrucomicrobiia bacterium | reverse complement strand
GGACCAGCAGGCCGTTACTCCGATCTTGGATCAAGGTGGGGATCCCGCCCACCTTGGATGCAATCACTGGAACGGAGCGGGCTTGGGCCTCCAGGATCACTTTGCCTTGAGCCTCGGACAACGATGGGAGAACAAAAATATCCGCCTTCTCATAATGTTGCCACAAGCGTTCCCCCATGGGCACATAGCCACAAAACGTCACCCGCTCCTGCAGGCCTCGTCCCATTACCTGCGCCTGCAAGGAAGCTCCTTCACCGCCGTCACCAACGATGTCCAAACACACGTTCGGACGCGTCAGCGTCAGCGCATCCACCAAATATGTTAACCCTTTTTCGCGACTCAAGCGCCCGACAAATAGTATGCGCACACGGTCTTTCTCGCAACGGGGCCGTGGAGGAAGCAAATCACGCATGCCAAGCACCGTTTCGACAGTTTCATGAACAAAGGGGGTATAGCGCCCGTAGAGATCGTGCAGTGCCGAACCCAGCACAAAACAAAACTGCCCACGTGCCAAATTCCGAGTGACCAGTTCTGTGGCCAACGAGATCGGGCCCATCGGCAGAATTTTTAGAAATGGCCCGTGCGCGCGCCGCACGCTCATGTCATCCGTCGCGATGGAAACAAAGAAGGGTTTTCGTGCTTGCCGCGCCGCCAACAGACCGGCAGCGGCAATGATGCTTCCAACACGAACCTGCAACACATCGCAGTCTTTGATCCCGTCCCGCAGGATTGAATATGTGCGATGCAAATGACGCAATTCATCGGTTCGACCATTGTTCGGAGGCAAAGGCACGTAGCGGAAGTTCTTCCGTTGGATAACATAACCCACTGGTTTCTCAGCCAGATGGACCGGCACGAAAAGCAGTACCTCGTCGAAGTAATCCCCCAGCACTTCCACCGATCGACCGAACCCTCCCCGACTGGCAAAGGAGTCTCCGTCCGTCTCGAAGCGCTTGTGAGTTATTATGCCCAGTCTCATTTAGAAATTTTTCCGTACGCAAAGGACAATGTCAACCGTTTTCAGGCAGTTTGAAGTTGAGATGGATACCAAGGCCGCTATACTCCGAACCCATGCAAAGATTTCTGATCACAGGAGGGGCGGGTTTCATCGGTTCGCACTTGGGTGAGGCACTGCTGGCTCAAGGCAAGGAGGTATTCGTCATCGACGACCTCAGCACCGGCTCGCTTGTCAACATCGATCATCTGCAGTCGAATCCGAAGTTTCATTTTACCAAGGGAACGGTCCTAGACCGGACGGTTGTTGGAAGCCTGATGAGACAGGTCGATTTTACGTATCATCTTGCGGCGGCCGTCGGCGTGGAATTGGTGGTGAAGAGTCCCGTCCATACGATCGAGGCAAATGTCCGGGGCTCCGAGAGTGTATTGGAGGAGGCGAGCAAATGTGACGTCGGCGTGCTGCTGACTTCGACGTCTGAGGTTTACGGCAAAAGCAGCAAGCCATCGTTCCATGAAAATGATGATTTACTGATTGGCCGTCCCACACTAGGGCGGTGGAGTTACGCTTGTTCCAAGCTATTGGACGAGTTTCTGGCGGTCGCCTACTGGCGAGAAAGAAAGCTGCCCGTGCATATCGTGCGGCTCTTCAACACCGTTGGACCGCGTCAAACAGGCCGCTACGGCATGGTGCTGCCCCGTTTCGTCCAGCAAGCCCTGCGCGGCGAACCGCTTTCGATTTATGGCGACGGGAAACAATCCCGCTGTTTTTGCCATGTCAGCGACGTGGTTCGGGCACTTACTGAATTGCCCAATCATTCCGAGTCGATCGGCGAAGTTTATAATATCGGCAGCACAGAAGAGATTACCATTCTAGAGCTGGCCCAGCGCATCAAAGACGCCACAGGCAGTCAGTCGGAACTGCGCTTTATCCCCTACGACCAAGCGTATGCAAAAGGATTTGAGGATATGCCACGACGCAAGCCAAGTACGGACAAAATTCGACGGGCACTCGGTTGGCAACCCACACAAACGCTGGACGATATCATTCGGCGGACGGTCGAGTTTCACCGCAATGCCGCGTCGCCCCCTCGTTGATCTCGGGATCTTCAGTCCGAAGAGAACTGGTGTTGCGCAAATTCTGAAAGTGTTTCACCGTGGCATTGGTTGCCAGCCAAATATTCGAGGAGTTCGCCCAAATTCGCAACGAGTCGTTCTACGGATTCCGCGGTGGGCAGTCGGGGGGAACCGCCGGGCATCAACTCGCTGGAATGGAGCATCATCACCAAAACCGGCAAGCCGAGACGCGTCGCGGCACGACACACGGCTTTCAGTTTTGCACTCGTCATGGATGGGGAAGGACGAAGCCACTGCGGCGCTGCAGGAAACAACGTGTTGAGAGTTTTGCCCAATGGGTCGTGTCGATGTTGAAGAATCCATTCGCGGAAACCTTCGCGATTCCTGATCATTCGCGTCGTGTAAAGAATGGTCACCGGCACTTCATATAATCCGGAGTCGCCCTTGGTGCGGGCATTGCTGGCGTCCAGAAAGTACGGCTCGACCGGAGCATGGCGAAAATCGGGACCACCTTTGCTTCTGCCTTTCGTGTGTTCCCATGAGACGAGCGGCGTCACTGAGGAATCCACCTTGTACCCCAATCGCAACAGCGCAGGAATCTGCAGATGGGAAAAACCCCAACGGCCTGCCCGATAACTTACTGGTTGCTGACGAAGCTTTGCGACAAGAGCCTGGGTCAGAGCTTCCATCTTGCGTGCGAACATTTCCTCAGGCAGTTCGGAAGGATAGGGACGCTCGTCAAAATTGGGAGGGTTCATTTCGTATGGGGGATTCGACCACGGGTGCAAATGGGCGCCGATTTCCGCCAAACCTTGCTCGTGCCAGGGCCGTAGTAAACGATCGAAGCGTTCGGATTGCACGACTTCATAGGTGCACAAGTAAGTGGGTTTGAAGCCGAACCGCGTACACAACGACTGAAACCGGGGCAGCCAATCGAGATTATTGAGGGTCTGGGGGCGACCGAGGGCCCATTGGTTATCGGCTTCGGTGTCGACGGTGACAATCAATTTCGTGGCAGTCATCGGACCCGCGCCTTGAACAAGAGAAACGAAGCAAGCATGGGCACTACCCGAGACACGCTGATCGAGGCGACCACGCCGTACACGCCCCAGAGCTTCAGCATCCACGGCAAGGTTCCCAGGTGCGCCGCGGTCATGCTGATGCGCAAGAGCCACAAAGATTTTTCCGCGACGCGTGCTTGGCAATACACTTCGAAAACAGCAGCGGGCGTCCCAATTGCCGCGAACAGTACCAGCCACTTTGCGAGTTCAATGCTCTTTTGATATTTGGAACCCAGGATTATCGGAAGGACCCAGGGTGCCAGCAACCAAAACAACAGAGCTACGACCAAAAAGCCCGCCCAAAAGTAAACTCCCCAAACGCGCACCCGCCGTCGAGCTTCGGCTTCGTTCACCTCGGCCAACCTCGGAAACAGCATTTGTGAAGTGATTGTCCATAGCCCTTTGGTAGAGGCATCATCGAGACGATCCGCCATGGTGAACCAGCCCAGAGTTTGGAACGGCAGAAACGTCCCCAACATCACATTATCTATTCGTGATTCGATGCTGTACAGGACGTTGAGCACGGAAAGGCGTTTCCCATACCCGAGCGAGTCCGGTCGCACCCGATCGTTGTGTATCTGATGGCGCAGCGTCCACCGGTAAAAGATCAGATTGGTGAGGGCGGTGGTGCCGAAATTGGCAAGAAACACCAGGGGTATCCACTGTGTCAGCACCACCACGGTCCAGGTCATGGATGCTACGCACAACATCTGGATGGCGCGAAAGGTGGCCAAGCGCTCAAACTGTTTCTTGGCGCTGAGCACCGACCAAAAGCTATCCATCGCATAGAAGAAAGGAAACAGCACCGCAGCCAACAGGAAAGAAATCATGATCTCGTTACCCTTGGACCTCCAACACGCGAAACCGATTGCGACAATTGCAATACATCCCACCAAACTGAAGCGGAGCCGCACGCGCGTGCCACGGGAAAAGAAGCCGTCGAAATCCTGCGCCGCGGCCTGAGTGATCGCCGTGGCGATACCGGGCAGGGACAGGAAGCTGAGCACGCCGACGGTTGAATAGACATAGCTGTACCGACCGTATTGAGCAGGTGAGAGAAAGTGTGCATACAAAATCGCTGAGACAAATCCCAATGCCTGTCCCAAGAAGTTCAGCGGCATCAGATAAGCTCCCTTGCCGATGAAATAGCGCACCGTGTCACTGGTCCGTACATGCGTCCACCATTGCCGTGCTGTGACAGAAGCAGGACTGGAAGTTGGAGATGGTTTCGGCAGCGCCTCTTTCACGAGGAGAGGGATTCTAGTGATGCAGGTAAAATTCGCAAGCCGCATCGGTGATGGCATGGTTTCCTGCAGCGGCGTTCTGCGAGTGCCGGGGGAGCCAGGATGTTCAGTTGCTGGCGGTCATGGTCCATGGCCCGCCGCAATTTCCAAATTGTACCATCGCTGCTCATCGCCGAGGCCGCGCAGAGAGGCCTCCGCTTGGCTCAGCGCTATTCCTTTGTCCTTGCTTTCCAAGGGTGTGTACATAGGCTATGGCTCAATTTCCTGTTGGATGATTCCATGAGAGATTCCCTCAGAACATATTGGTCTAAGTTTCGAGCCTTTCACGTCCTCAATCGCATCCGATACGGCATGCGCAATCGGTATGGGCATCTGGACCGTGAAATCGGGCGCAATCGGTGTAGCAAAATCATGGAGATCGGCACATGGAACGGCAATCATGCCCGCATGATGATTCAAGAGGCCCTCAAGTGGCATCGACCCGAGGAAATCTCCTATTACGGCTTCGATCTGTTTGAAGACGCCGAGCCGGATGTGCTCGCCAGAGAGGTCGGCAAGTCTCCCCCAAGCGTCGAGGAAGTGCGTGGGAAGCTCAAGTGTTTTGCCGGGCAGGGAGTGCACATCCACCTCTACAAGGGGAACAGCACGGTGGTCCTTCCCCCCTTGGTGACTTCGCTCCCGCAGATGGACTTTGTACTGATCGACGGAGGGCATTCCATTCCGACCATCCAGTCCGACTGGATCAACACGCAGAAGGTGATGGGGGCACACACCGTGGTGATTTTTGACGACCATTATACCGACCCGCCACCCCACCTCGACGGCGCCGGTTGCCAGTCGATTGTTCATGGTCTTGATGCCAGTGCTTACGAGGTGAAAATCCTGAAGCCAATGGATCAATTCGAGAAGCAGTGGGGCGTCATGAAAATCAGCTTTGTCAAGGTGACACGGAAGTCACCGCGTGCGAATCCCGCCTAGCTGGTCGACCGTTTGCGCGCAATCACAATGTCGTGCACGTGTTTCGCATTCCGGAACTTTCCAATCCTCTAGTCAGCAAACCTGGGGGCTTTCAAAAGCTCGATGAATCGACGCGGAGAAAGGAAAAACACGGAAGGGTCGAACTGCTTCGCGTGTTCATCCGCGCCCAACCAGGGCGACTCAAGCGCGCTCCTCCACGCAAAGGTCCATTTCTTTGCTGCGGCAGCGCCGAATCAGCACGTTGTAGTGACTCTCCCATTGCTCAGCCAGCTTGTGATGATCGAAGTTTTTGACCACAAACGCGCGTCCTGCACGTCCCATTTCAGGCCACCGGTCGGCGACTTGGATCATTCGTTCGATTTCTTTCGCCAGAGCACCGGCATCCTTCTCTGCGGCCAGAAAGGCTGTTTGTCCTTCAACCACGGAATCCGGAAAGCCATTGTGCCGTGTGGCCACGACCGGCAATCCTGTCGCCTGGGCTTCGATCAAGGTCACATTCTGACTCTCAGCGACGCTGCCTTCTGTTGTATAGCTCGCCATGAGGAAGATGTGGGCCTGATGGTATAAGTCGATCAATTCTTGTCGGGTCTTTTGTCCGAGTAGAAAGACGGTATTCTCCAGTCCAAGATGCGCCACCATTTGTCTGAGTTCCGATTCCAAGGGGCCGTCGCCCACGATGTCATATCGCAGACGATATCGGCGCGAGAGTTCACCAATCGCTTGTATCGCATACCGGTGGCCTTTGACTTCAATCAAACGCGCTGTCGTCAGGATCCGCACCATCCCATCCTCGGGAGGGTGTCGTTCGGCGAGACGATAAAGCTCAACGTCAACACCCATCGGTATTCTCGTAGCCTTCTCGGCGGGGCAACCAGCTTGGATGACCTTTTGCAGCGCGAAATGAGAGCCGGCTGTGATTAGGTCGGCCTTGCGGAACATATTCGTATAAAGGCCCGGGGTTTGGTACTGCCGCTTCATGATGTCTCCGCCGTGGTACGTTACTACCAAGGGGAATCCGTCAAACAGGTCCTTCAAGAACGCGAACAGCAGACCATTGCGTCCAAAGTGGCAATGCACCACGTCGAACGTGGTGTCGAGGAACGGCTCCAAGAAGAACGTAGTTTGAAGAGTCAGCGCAGCCCTTCCATAAGTCCGCACATCCAATGCTTTGATCAGTTCCCGCCGATGAGTGCGTACGTGTCGGGAGAAGATTCGAAGTGCATATCGTAGGCGTGTCGGCCAATTGGTCGGGGGATCAACGTACACCGTCTTGGAACTCAATCCGTAGATTTGAATCTTGCCGTGTGCGAACGGCTCCTGCGGATCGGATCGGGCGATCACCTGGACATCATGACCCCGATCAATCAAACCAGTGATGTGATCAAGAACGTAGGTTTCGCAAAGTTTGGGGAAACTGTTTGTGATGACGGCGATCTTCATTTCACAGTCTCATGTTCTAGATCTCAGCGATATCGGATCTCCTAGTCTGTGAGGAATTGGTTCGTCTTAATGCGCCGCTTTACGGCCAACTATAATAAAGCCCGGTCCTTTGGCGAACAAGCCCAATAAAGCCGCGGTCGCCATGCCGATTCCCCAAGCCGAAAGCATCCCCACTGAACGGATGGCACGACCTACCAAGGCTTGCGATTGCCGTCTTTGACACTGTTCTTGCAGCACGCTTGTCAAACGTGGAGTGACGTTCCAACTGAACGTCTTGGTTCGCTCGATTTGAAAGCCCGTTTGCTTCAAGAGCGCCGTCAGGGTCGACGGAGAGAAATGATAGAGATGGCGGGGTATGTCGACCGGATGATGATCGAGCCGTCCCAGCAGCCAGAATTCCGCGTTAGCAGCGCTAGGTGCGAGAATTACGACGCGCCCGCCCGGCCGCAACAGTTGGATAATTTTCTCCAAGGCAGCTTTGGGATCGGGCAAGTGCTCTAACACATGCCACAGCGTCACCACATCAAAGCTGGCGTCCGGCCAGGGGCACGAAAGCACATCGCCTGTGTGCACCTCCGCTCCGAGCGCCTCGCGGGCACGAGCCGCCGCCTGTGCGTTCCATTCCACTCCCGCCACTTGCCAGCCGTGTGGTTGCATCTGAGCCAGAAATCGTCCCGTCGCGCATCCCACGCCAAGGAGTCGACCCGGTAAAGGATACAGCCGGTTAATCAGGGACCGTCTCTCTTCGTGCCTCCGCTCACCAATCCACAGCCAAATCTTCCTACCAAGTCCTCTGAGGCCTCTTAATCGAGGAGTTTCAACTCCAACCTTTTGTTGGTATGGAGAGTAGCAGGGTGGATAGAAGAGGGCCAAACTCTCTGCGGTCGGTCGCGGATTTAAATACACCAGCCCGCATCGAGAGCAACGCACCAGTCGAAACTTTTCACGTGGGGTTTCGAGGTAGCGATTGTCCATCCCTTCGTAAAGGAGGCGATGCTCCATACCGCCGCACAAGTTGCAGGAGACTTCTTCAAGAATAAGCTTACTCATCAGTTCTTTTTTCGAAAGAGTACCACGCAGACGATCACACAAACAACGCGAGACATGGCGAGGGAGACCAATACACCCAGCAGTCCCCACCATTTCAATAACAGTGGCATGGTTCCCAAGTGAGTTGCCGCGACTGTCAGCCGTGTGATCCATAGCCCTTTCTCGTCGGCGCGGGCTTGGCAATAAACCTCAAAGAGTGACCACGGCACTCCGATCAAGGCGATCAACACCAGCCAGCGAGCCAGCCGCACGCTCTGCAAATACTTGCTGCCCAAGATCCACGGCAACAGCCAAGGGGCAACCATCCAGAAGCCGGCTGCCAGCACAGCGAACACCACCAGCAAGTACACACCCCATGCCCGCACACGGCGCCGGGCCTCCGCCGCGGAGACTTCTGCCAAACGCGGGAAGAGCAACTGGGAAGTGATGGTCCAGGTTCCTTTCATCAAGGCATCGCTAATTCGATCGCCCATTTGGAACCACCCGAGTTCGTGGAATGGAAGGAAAGTCCCGACCATGACATGGTCTGCGCGCGCTTCTGCGCTCATCAATACGCTCAGCGCGGACAATCGTTGTCCATAGCCAAAAGATTTGGGATTGACCCGATCGTTTTGACAAAGGCGCCGTGTCCAGAGATAAAAAGCAAGGTTTGTCAGCCCCATGGTCCCAAAGTTGGCGGCAAATACCAACGGCACCCGCTGAGTCGACACCAATGTGAACCACGTCATGCCTGCTACGGCCAACATCTGTATTAGACGGAACAGGGACAATGTTCCGAATCTTTTCTTACCGGTGAGCATGGACCAAAACGTATCCGTGGCATAGTAAAGAGGGAAAAGGATCGCCGCCAAAAAAAACGCCCACATGACTTCTGTCCCCTTGGTCTTCCAACAGGCAATCCCCACTCCGGCGATCACCACGGACCCAAGCAAGGAGAACCGTTGGCGAAGGTGTGTGGCGCGAGGGTACACCCCATCGAAATCCTGCGCAGTCGCTTGAGCGATTGCCGTACCCAACCCGGGCAACGATAGAAAATTCAGTAGTGTCGCCGTGGCGAAAACGTAGCTGTATTCCCCGTATTGGTCGGCAGACAAAAACCGCGCATACAAAACAGTGGAAACGAATCCCAATACCAAACCCAGAAAATTCAGCGGGAACAAATACAACCCCTGGCCGAGAAAGTAGCGAACGGTCTCTCGTTCCAGGAATCGCGCGAACCAGCTTCGCACGGCTCCTGGCGGTGAATCCTTGATGACCTCGGGGGGACCGTTCACAGTGAGCGTGCAGTCTAACATTCAAAACGGGATTGGCAAGGCTGAGAGCAAAAATCCAGAAAACTTGTTGCCGCCGCGTCGAAAGTAGTCTACCGGTTCACAGCATGCTCCGCAAAGTTGGCATTTTGGCGGCCCTCTCTGTTCTGACAAGCTCATGCAGCCAGATTACAGGTCCGGCTCCGCAATTCCGGCACACCCGAGTCCTTGCACAGCCCTTCAATCCAGACTCACCCAGGATCACGATCCTCCCTTCTGCGAGGAATGAATTGTATCGCGAAAAGGAGCGCATCGTTGTGAGAACCAGCCGCGACACTTGGATCCGGGTGCTCAATTTGCGCGGAGCCGTTGTTTATGACGGCCCACCTGGAACACTGCCGCGATTGCCCGTCGGCCATTACTTTGTCGAGACGGCCAAGGACAAGACGCAATTTGCGGTCTTGCCCAGCGATTACACGGGCGTATCGTTTCTGGGCACAGAAGCGAACTGGGACGGTTCGGTCGCACAATTGCTTCAGCAAATCGGCCCTGGCTGGTCGCGCGCGTTGTACAATGGCAATACCTGGCATGAAGTCGAACCCCAACGCGGTGTATGGGATTGGCAAAAATTGGATACGGTGGTCGCCGGTTGCCAACAAAGCAACAGCAAACTGATCTTGACGGCTTGGCTGCGACCGACCTGGCTCACGGAAGATACTGAATTCATTCCGCTGTATTGCCAATATCTTCGCCAATTGTGTCTACGCTACGGCGACCAGTTGTACGCCATCGAAATCTGGAATGAGCCGAACTCGCGTGCGCGTTGGCCGGACTCGCCCGCGGAATGGCTGCCATTTGAAAAATCGGCGGCGGAGGTACCGGCCGCGTATCTGAATGTCCTGAGCAACGCGTATCTCACCATCAAGGGTATTGATCCCCACGTCAAAGTCTACGGGGCGGGGTGGGGGACACCGATTACCGAGGGTTTCATTGAACAGTTGGCGGCACTGGGGGGGCGGCGATATCTGGATGGATTTACGTTTCACGACTATTCCATGCGGGACGCACCACCTGATCAGAGCGCCCTGCTGCCTGACGGATTGCGTCCACGGATCGATCAGGTTGTGGCGAAATATCGCTCGCTGTATAGTGGTCGGAACCTGGTGATGAACGAAGGGGGTCTTTACGGGCGAAGCGCATTGGGCATCCCGAATACCCAGGAAAACGGCCGTAGCGCCTTGCTCAGCAACCTAGATTGGCGACGCGGGATGAACCGTACGATCAAGTTCACGGTCATGTATCGAGCCGCGGGAGTTCAGGCAGTGATCGCGCATGTTTTAACGAATTGGGCGAACGACCCAGGGCGAAACAACGAGGTCCTCGGTTGGGAATACGGTAACCGCGGCCCGCATCCCAAAACCACCGCATTCCTAATGACCGGCTACAGGCTGAACGGGGCCCGACTCACGGCGAAGCGGATCATCGATGACAAGGTTTTTCTTTACGAATGGGAACTTGCTAATGGGCGGAAATTGCTTTTTGCTTGGTGTACGGAAGGACATACGGTAACCTGGCGGCCGGATGAGGTCTTGCGCCCCACAGATATTTTCGGGAGCAAGATTCAGGGACACTCTCTTGGTGAGGAACCCCTTCTGTTCTCTGATATCACCGTGGAAACCTTTGCCAAGGCCATTGGCCGGTGAGGAACGAGGCCTCTCCTTGCTGCGGTTGTTTCTCGGTTTCGGTTTCGGCATTCATCTTTGTCAATCTTGAGATCCCGAGCATCTTTTTTCGTGCCGACTCAACCCGTCGCAGGAAGGGCAATTGCGATAGTGGTGGGAGGGCGCCGGGTTGGTTCGCTAACTGCTTTCGTTTGGGCCAGAATTGACAGGACGCAAAGCCTTGAATCATCCCATCGGTTTCTCGCATTTGAAGCTCGCCAAGGTGTCGCTCGGCGCCGTTCTGGCTGCTTGGGTGCTGAACGTGGCGATACCGGGGACCACTGCCTTTGCCCAGATCGATTTGTCGACGAACAAGCTGTTTACTTTACCAGTGTCCCGCAACGGGCTGTTCCTTGAATCGGATATCATCACTCTCAGCAATGCAGACGCTTCGGCGGTGCAGGTGTCGACTCTGGATGGCACCATCGTCTACGAAGGCCCTCCGACGGCGCTACAGTTGACGCGCGGCCATTACTTCGTTGAGACCACCGATGACAAGACACAATTCGCCGTGTTGCCGGGAGATTACCATGGCGCGCCATCTTTCGGTGTGGAAGCTGAGTGGAACTCATCCGGCCTTCAGACATTGCAGGAGATTCAGCCTGGTTGGTCCCGAGCGCTATCCAGTGGCAACACCTGGCTGGAAGCGGAACCTCAACGGGGAGTCTGGGATTGGGATACACTGGATCGGAATGTGGACTTGTGCTACCAGAATGGCGCCAAGCTGATCTTGACGGCGTGGCTGCGGCCGACGTGGCTCACCAATGACGACGAGTTTATCCCACTGTACTGCGAGTATCTTCGCCAACTGTGTTCGCGCTACGGCGACAAGCTGTATGCCATCGAAATCTGGAACGAGCCCAACTCGCGTGCCCGCTGGCCAGACTCTCCCTCCGAGTGGCTGCCGTTCGAGAATTCGGCCGCGGAGGTACCCGCCGCCTACATCAACGTGCTGAGTAACGCCTACTTCACCATTAAAGGTGTCAATCCAAACATCAAGGTGTATGGCGCGGGCTGGACCACACCGATCACGGAGGATTTCATCGAAGAATTCGCCGCGTTGGGCGGCCAGTCATACCTGGATGGATTCACGTTCCATGATTACTATATGCGTGTTTCACCGCCCGATCAGGCTACGCTTCTGTCGGACGGCCTGCGACCACGAATTGACCAGATTGTCGCGAAGTATCGTTCGCTCTTCGGGTCCCGCGACCTTTTTATGAACGAAGGCGCCTTCTACGGCCAAAGTGCGCTGGGCATTCCAAACACGAGCGCGAATACAAACACCATCACTCTTTCGAGCGACCTGTCGTGGTATCGCGGCATGAACCGGGCCGTGAAAATGATGGTGATGTACCGCGCCGGGGGAGTGCTTGGCGTTGTACCGCACGTGATTATTGAATCGGGGACTGACACGAACAACAATGTCGAGATTTTCGGCTGGGAATTCAATGGGCGTGGGCCACATCCCAAAGTCTCTGCTGCTTTAATGACCTCTTACTGGCTGCAAAATGCTTCGTTTGTCGACTATCGAATTCCTGGCTCCAACGTGTTCCTGTATGCGTGGCAACGACCGGATAATACGTCGCTGCTCGTTGCGTGGGCTTTGGAAGGCCAATCTGTTCCTCTGGTGGCCAGCGGGCTCCCATCAGCCACCGACATCTTCGGGCGTCCCGTCGCGGTTACAGCTCTTTCCGAAGAGCCAGTGCTCTTCTTTTCCAGCAGTCCCGATGCTTTGGAGTTGTTACGGACCGTTCGATCAAAGATTGCGACCGTTACCAACCTTGCTCCCGTCTTCGACTCCCTCCCCACTCAAAGCGTGATCGCGGGTCAAACTCTCCAGTTCACGATCTCGGCAACAGATCCCGACAATGACCCAATCACCTATTCCGCGGCTCAACTTCCTTCAGGCGCCACTTTCGATCCGAACGCACGCACGTTCTCATGGACACCAACTACGGGGGCGTCCGGACCTTACGACATCACATTTGTCGCTACCGATGACCAGGGCGCCAGCACATCCAACACGGTCACCGTGACGGTGGCGGGTTCGGTGTTCGATGGATTGATCGCTCATTGGAAACTTGACGAGGTCTCCGGGACCACCGCCGCTGATTCAGCGGGAACCAATAATGGAACGTTGGTAAACTTTGACTTCACCCCTACTTCGCCCTGGGGGCGAGCCCATAAAGATCGTGGGTTGGCCTTCGATGGGGTTAAGGACTATGTGGGTATTGACGGCAATCAGCTTTATCTGACGAATGGCTTTACTGTAGTGACCTGGATCAAGCCGCAGAACGCCATGGTGCATGGCGCCTTTCTCTCGGTCCGCTCGTCCTTCAAAAATAGCGGCTTTCGATTTTTCGTCTACGAAAATTCGCTGGAACTGGAGGGACAAACCACCGCCGGATGGCAGTACACCTCTTTCGCCGACAACGCCATTTCGAACGGTGTGTGGTACCACGTGGCGGTCGCATACGATCAATCCAAGCTCACTGTTTATCTCAATGGAGTGGCTCGAGGCAGCGCCGATTGGGGGGGCGATTTCATCATGGACCCCACCGCCACCAACAACAGAATCGGAGACGAAGGCGGCTATTACTTCGACGGGGTCATCGACAACCTGATGATTTTCGGACGTCCGCTGACGGCGTTTCAAATCCAAACTCTCTACCGCCCGAACAACTCGGCGCCCGTCCTCAGGCGGGTGAAAAACAAGCGGGTCCACGCGGGCCGACGAATCCGGATCAAATTGAAAGCCAGGGATCGCGATCATGACGCGCTTACTTATTCCATCTATCCGTTACCGGCAGGTGCCGTACTGAATCGGCGCACATTGGTGTGGAGACCTTTGCCTTACCAGATCGGTCAGTACGATTTGACGGCTACCGTCAGCGATGGATGTCTCACCAGCAGCCGGCAGTTCACCATAACCGTTCACTGAACAGCCATATGGTTGATTTATAGCCACACTGCTCTGTCGATGTGTGGCTCTCGACGATTGAAAGTCGCGGCGACAACAATGCTCGAGTCATTTTGTTAGACGCTCCGTCATTCCACATCATTTCCCAGTCTCGACGCGATTACGTCGCCATGCGAGTCGAAGGTCACTTTTGCCACGACAAACATGCCGCTACTGATCCGTCCGTTCGGGAACACGGTGCGAAAACGCAGGTCGCGAAAGCGGAGCACCGTGCAGCCGTTTTTTTGAATTTTCTCGACGACCGGGAAGACAGCGAACCAACGGAACAGTTTGACCGCCTCCGTTACCCCCGCTTTGGGCAGCAGTTTGTCGTCGTGAAATTGCACAAACGTGTCGTCGCGCGCGCCGCTGATCCAATGAACCGCCACCCCATCATCGCGAACAATCGTCCATCGCAACGGATTCAGCGGTTGGGGAAATGCGTCGATTCTTTGCGTCGCCGCCGTTCGTGGGGCTTGACGGAGCGCATCCGCTCGCGACACACCGCATAGGAGGAAGTAACCGCCAACGACGGCCAGCCCAACCCGCGCAACCCTCGCCTGTTGTGTGAGGATCGCGGCCGCCAAGCCAAGGGTCAGCATCACCCACACATACGGGTCGACAATGAATACCCAACTCAGCGCGAAACGCGCGTCGGTTAACGGCCAGAGCAATTCGGTCCCGTAATTGGTGATCCAATCAAGAAACAGATGGGACAGCATTCCGGCCACCGAGGCTGCATAAAGCAACCTGAACTTTTTCCTTCCCGAGAGTTGCCAGAACGCCCAGGCCACCAGCGCCGCCCACACCGGCAGCAGCACGGCCGAGTGGGTGAAGCTGTGGTGCCAACGAAGATAGGTGTTCTCTCCCAAAGAGGCTATCGCAATGTCGATATCGGGAAATTCCGCCGCCGCAATGCAGGTCCAGAGCGCTGCGCGTCCGGATTGGGTTCCGCCACGTTGTCGAAATCCGCAGTACCCAATGAGCGCCCCCGTTAATCCGTGCGCAATGTTATCCACAAAGTCACAGTACCTCGCCTCCACCCGCATCGGCAAGTGCACGACGGCAACGAAGGTGCCAAATGGGACGCCAACGCGTTTCGCTCCGCCGAAGTGGGGGCCGAGTCTGCCAGACGCTGATGTCGTTTTCGGCGATCGGTCACGATTCCATGCTGACGGCTCAGTTAAGGCACGCTCCCCGTCGCTGAGAATTGACGAGCGCACTCGGCCCTCTTAAGTTGTCCCATTCGCAGACGATTTGACCACCAAAGAACTCAATGCCAGAACGACATATCAAACCGCCGCACGCCCGTGTGCCCGAAGAAAAACGGGCGACAGAATACCTCGCCAACGAACGCACGTTTCTGGCGTGGATCAGGACCAGCATCGCGGTCATTGGCGCCGGATTTGTGATCAGCCGATTTGCCTTCTGGCTGCGTGAATCTGAGCCCAGTCAACGCGCGCTGCCCTTGCCGAGTCACAAATCGATCATTGTGGGCGTAGCCTTGATGGCCTTGGGCGCGCTCCTCGCGATTCTGGCCGTCTGGCGCTACCACGTTGTCAACCGCTGCATTGACGAAGGCCGCGTGAAAGCGGATCGTGGGCTGGTGATTCTTGTGACGGTGTTCGTGGTGTTATTGGCAACGGGTATGATTCTGTTCAGCTTGCTGGCTACGGAGGGGCGATGAGAGGCAGAACGGCCGCAACTTAGACGGTCGCGCCACCGACGATTTGGCTTGTACCCGGCGGATTCTTATTGCATATAATTTGCAATATGAACGGAACGCCGAGGCGGCTCGAACCACACTTGACTTTCGTGAGGCCTGACGGCAAATTCGGCGCCGGCGTGACGAAATCTCGTTTCCTGACCGTTTTGGTAGGGTTGCTGTACCTGAGTGTGGCCCTCGTCTTCGGGGTCATCCATCATCACGAGCATGACAAACCGCTCAGCGACCACCATGATTGCCCAGCATGCACTTGGCACATCGCCGCCGTCACCGATGTGCCGCTCGTCCGTCCTCTGATCTTCGTGCCGGTGGTCGAGCGCCCGCTTTTGCTCGCCGATTGCGCGCCGCATTCCGTTGTATCTTTTGCTTTCTGTCTCAGTCGCGCGCCTCCTGTCAACCCGGCATAGCTCGGGTCATTCCAACATAAACCGTGGCTGCGAATCACGCTCGCGATACGCGTAGCTTTTCGCGGCTCCAACAACTTTCACAGGAGGAAAGCCAAGGTGAAGAAATATCTTTGCCGAATTGTCGTGGCGACGGCGCTGCTGGCGCCGCCCGCCGTGCGCGCCGATGTGGGCGATGGCGCCCTCGACGCGTTGAAGCAGCAAATGCAGCAGATGCAGCAACAAATGCAGGAATTACAGCAGAAGATCCAGGATTTGGAGGCCGGCCGAACGTCCGCGCCGCCGGCCGCCGTCACGGCGCCAGCACCAGCGGAAGCAGTAACACCAGAACAGTTGAGGCAGTTGAACGAAAAAGTGAATCAGGTGGCAGAGGCGCAACGGAAGGTCTTACCGAGTGAGTTCAACCCGTCCATCGGGCTGGTCGGGGAAACTGTGTTTTCGTACCGGTCGCAGGGTTCCAACGCGACGGGAAGCGATCGGCCCGGTGGCTTTGACGTGAACCAGCGCTCGGTTGAATTGAATATTGCCGCAGCGGTCGATCCGTTCGCGAAAGGGTACGCGGTTATCAACGCCTCGGCGGATCCGGTCACGGGGGAAGCTTCGCTCGGCGTCGAGGAAGCCGCGCTCCAGACGGAGTCGTTGCCGTGGAATCTGACGCTGAAAGCGGGCCGGTTCTTCGGAGAGTTCGGACGGCTGGCCTATATTCACGATCACGAACTGCCATTTGTGAATCGTCCACTGGTGCTGGACCAGTACATCGGCGGGGAATCGCGCTCGGACGGCCTACAGCTCAACTGGCTGGTGCCCATCGAGCACTACGTCAGCTTGACGCTCGGCGTGGGCGATCAGTTCGGCGCTGATAGCCCGAATCCAAACAATCCGGGCGATTTCCGCAGCGCCGACGAGTTGAACTTCTGGGGACGGTTATCCACGTACTTCGACCTGACTCCGAATTGGCAGGCCGAGATGGGCGTGTCCGGTTTGTTGAATCCCCGCACCAACGATCGTGGCGGCGTGGATTCTTTTACGGGATCCGGCGGCGTTCCGCTGACCGAACGCGAACGGCGGCTCGGGGGACTGGACTTCTCGCTGCGCTACGTGCCGTTGCGGGACAACCAGTTTCGCAGCGTAACGTGGGGTACGGAGTTGCTCTACAGTGACAACCGTTATCTCCTCGATCCAGACGGTATCCCTGGCAACGGCGACGAGTTCTCGCACAGCGTCGGATCACTCGGATTGTATTCGTATCTCACGTGGAAATTTCACCGGCAATGGTCGACGGGCTTCCTGTTCGACTACCTGCAAGATGCGGCGAATGAACAGGACCGCACGTACGCCTATTCGCCCTACCTCACATGGGCCATCAGCCACTGGAATCAACTGCGCCTGCAATACACACACACCGACCACAATGCCGTATCCGGCCTGAAGGACGATGACGCTGTGTATCTGCAATGGGCATGGATTATCGGCGCGCACTCGCACGGGTGGCAACAACGCTAACCGAAAGGAAATCTAACGATGAAATCGAAATTCGTTTGCCTGTTGTTGTTCGCAGCCCTGGCCGCGGGGGCACCGGTGCGCGCCGCCAAAGTCCGCGTGGTCGCCACGCTCACGGATCTAGCTGACCTCGCCCGCAACATCGGCGGGAACCATGTCGAAGTGCACAGTCTGGCCACGGGCGTCGAAGATACGCACGGCGTGCCGATGAAGCCGAGCTTCGTCCCGTTGATGAACCGGGCCGACCTGTTGTTGCTGGTGGGTTTCGATTGCGAGCACGCCTTTCTGCCCGCGCTGATCGAAGCCAGCAAGAATCCGCGGATTGAATACGGTCATTCTGGATACGTGGACTGTTCTCAGGGCATTATCCCCGTGGAAGTACCCAAGTCCACGGATCACTCCGAAGGCGACGTGCATCCCTATGGCAATCCCCATTACCTGCTCGACCCGCTGCTGGCGAAGACTGCGGCCCAGAATATCTACAACGCGCTGGTAGCGTTCGCACCGCAGTACGCAGCAGATTTCACCGACAATCGGGACGCGTACATCGCGAAACTCGACGCGAAAATCGCCGAGTGGAAAAAAGAGGCTGCGCCTTTGAAGGGAGTGAAGTTCGTTTCCTATCACGAGCACTGGCCGTATTTTGCGGCCCGCTTCGGGATGGATTACTTCGGCACCATCGAGCTGCGGCCGGGCATTGACCCGACGGCGCGTCACATCGAGGACTTGATCTCCTCGATGAAAGCCGACCACGTTGCCATCGTGGTCCGCGAGCCGCAGTTCCCGGAGAAAGTGCCGAGGTTGATTGCCGAGCAAACCGGCGCGACGTTGGTGAAACTGCCCATCATGCCGGGCGGCGTACCGGACACAGGTACGTACATTGAAATGATGGATTACATCGTCAAGACGATGGTTGCAGCGGTCAACAAATGAACAAAGAAGGCTCGGGTCTGCTCCAAAAGATTGGGGCAGACCCCGCCTGGCAGAGCCATGAGAGAATCTTTGATTACGTTGGATAACCTGAGTATTGGCTATAACAATCAGCCGGTGCTCCGCGGTATTTCGTTGGCTATCGCTCGCGCCAGTTTCACTTCGATCCTCGGCGCCAATGGCTCCGGCAAATCGACCATGCTCAAAACATTACTCGGGTTGATTCCGCCGCTGGCTGGCCGCATCCGCTTCGCCGTGGATGGCGACGCGCCTCTCGTGTTTGGTTACGTGCCGCAGTCTTTCGACTTGGACCCGCTGTATCCATTCACGGGTTTTGATGTGGCGCTCATGGGCGCCTTCGGGCGTCTTCGTCCGGGTCGTTTCGTCCCGCACAATGAGCGGACTTTCACCCATCAGTGCCTCGCGGCGGCCGGTGCTGACGGCTTCGCGCAAAAGCGATTTGCCGAACTGTCCGGCGGCCAAAAACAGCGCGTGCTCATCGCCCGCGCGTTGGTGACGCGTCCGGACGTGCTGGTGCTCGACGAACCCACCGCCGGCGTGGACGCCGTCGCGACACACGCGGTACTGGAGTTCATCTCCAAAATCCATGACGAAAAGAAAATCACGATTCTGTTGGTCACACATGATTTGCCGATTGTCCGCGAACACGCCCAGGAAGTTATCTGGCTGCATCAGGGTCGGGTGTTGCATGGAACCGTGAACGAACTGCTCTCGCCCGAACACATGGCCGAGGTTTTTGAAATGGAGCTTTGATGAACCTGCACGCGTCCCACAAAGGTCTTCTCACCCTGAGCGAAATGAAGGGTCTCTGTCGTTGCAGCAAGAGATTCTGCGCTTCCTTCAGAATGACAAACACGACAGACTAACATGGAATCACTCCGTCAGATTCTGTCGCTGGATTTTTTGCTGCGCAATTCTGTCTACACGAGCGTGCTGGTCGGTTTTGCGTGCCCGTTGGTCGGCGTCTATCTCGTGTTACGGCGGCTCATCTTCATGGGCGTTGCCTTGCCGCAGATTTCCTCGACCGGCGTGGCCGTCGCACTGTCATTGCCGCTCTGGCTGGGGCTGCGGATGACGATGCACGGTCCCCACAGCGAACACGTGCTGGCCTTTGTGGGCTCGGTCGTGTTTTCGCTGGTCGCCATCTTGATCCTGGCGCTTTTGGAGCGTCGCGCCCGTGGCTTGCCGGAGGGCCGGTTGGGGACGGCCTACGTCGTGGCGGCGGCGGCGAGCATTTTGATCCTCTCCAAGAATCGCTACGCCGAGTTGGGGTGGCTCGATTTGTTGAAAGGCGAAGTCATTACCATTTCCAACTTCGATCTGGCGCTAACAGCCATGGCGTTGGCAGTCGTGCTGGCGGTTTTGGGATTGTTCCACAAAGAGATCTCCCTCGTCTCGTTCGACCGGACGCTGGCCATCACGCTACGCAAGAATGTCGTGTTCTGGGACGTTGTGTTGTACACATTGATCGGCCTGACCGTATCGATGGCGGTACTCAGCGTCGGGCCGCTAATCGCCTTTGGCTTCCTGCTCATTCCGGCATTGACGGCGCACCTGTTCGCGCGCAACATGCGCCAGTTCACCTTTGTAGCGTCGTTGCTGGGCGGCATGGCGTCGTTCGTCGGCTTCTGGATCGCGTACCAGTGGGATTTGCCCGTCGGCCCGACGGATGTCGTGTTGTTGGGGATTATCTATGCTATCGTTTTCCTCGTAAAAATGTTGATAAATATGGCAATGCAGACAAGTTCGACTCGTCAAGGATTGGTTGGTCAACAAGCGCCGTCTTGAGCCCGGAAATTACAGCTGAGAACAAAGCGCCCTCACCTCCGCTGAAGGCTGGCCGCACGCTTGAGGACATCAGGCGTATGGCGCTGGCAGCGCTGTGGTTGTTGGGAGTGTTCGCCGGATCGATGATCGCCGCGGGCGTCATGGCCTCGCGGCTGAACTCGGGGCTGCTCTGGAACACGGATTGTTTTCTGGCGTGGGGCGCACTGATTGCATTCATCCATTTCTTATTTCTTCGGTTTGAGGCTTCGGACGTTGAAGAAGGCGAAATGGCCAAAACCGTGGTCCTGCGCAGCGAAGCGCGCATTCAGCGCGAGCCGTGGTTGCCTTGGTTCCAACGCCAAGGCCAGGTGGCCTGTTTGATTGTTGGCGGTCTGGTGCTGCTGGCCGTGCTCCAGGGTAGTTTGCGGATGAGCACAGCGTTGTCAACCGGAGAGTCGGCCACGATTCGACTTGCGGGTATCCTGTTCCTGGCGATGGCTTTTGGCCTGTACTTTCTCAGCCGCTATGTGTCGTTGATCCAGTCGCAGCAGAACATGCGGACGCTCAATGCGCCGTTGCATCTGGCGCGTTTGGGATTCTGGATTTGCCTGATTAACGCGGGCGGCCTTTTTGCGTTCTTGTACGCAAACCGCGACGTGGGGCTATGGATCGGACGGCTGATTGGCGTGGTGACGATCCTCCTTATCGTCGATGCTTGGATTCGCGCTGGAATGGGAACGTTTCAACCTCGTTCTTTCGTGGAGGAGAAAATGCCCTTGGGCGGCGGGTTGGCTCTGGAAATTCTCTTTCGCAAGGGCAGCCCATGGGACGCGCTGGTCCATCACGTGGAAACCTCATTCGGGGTGAAAGTCGGGGAGAGCTGGATTGTGCCATTCCTGCGGCGGACGATCGAGCCGGCCATACTGGTGGGCGTCGTCCTGCTCTGGCTCTCCACCTGCTTTACCGCGGTGCCGCCGCAAAGCCACGGCGTCCGCGTGCTTTGGGGACGATATTTGACACCGGCCGTGGGGCCGGGCCTGTACGTGACGTGGCCGTGGCCGGCAGAACGAATCGCTATTGTGCCCACGGAGCGGGTCGAACAAATCGCCTTGGGATACGAGCACGACCTCGGCGGGCCGATGCTCTGGACGGAGCCCCACTATGAAGGCGAGCAGAATTTGTTGGTCGGCAACGGCGAGGAACTGCTGTCGATCAGCGTACCGGTTTTCTACCGCATCCGCGATCCGCTCGCCTATCTGCAAACCACCACCGACGCACGGCAGGCGTTGATTAGCCTTGCCTATCGGCAACTCCTCGCGGTGACGCAGGGGCGGGACAGTTTTCGTGTGATGACGGTCGAACGGCAGGCGATCAGCCAGGCGCTGAAGAAATCCCTGCAACAAGAGGTCGACCACATGCGTCTCGGGTTACAGATTGTGTACGTCGGCTTGAAGGACATCCATCCGCCGGTGGCGGTTGCGCCGGCGTTTCAGGATGTGGTCAGTGCCGAGGAAGAAAAGGAAGCGGATCTTCACAAGGCTGCGGCCTACCATTTTCAGACCATGGCGCAAGCCGGACAGCAGTCCAACCGGCTGCGAATCACGGCGGACGCCATGTTCAAGCAGCGGACCGCGCAAGCCGAGGGCGAGTCCGCGCGATTCCTGATGCTCGCCAGCGCCGACGCAGCAAATACGAACCTGTTTCGCCTCCGTCTGCGATTGGAGGCACTGGAACAGGCTCTTGCCCAACCGCAGAAAGTAATACTCAGTCAAGCGGCCGCTACCAACGAGCAATACTACCTCGATCTGCGCGGCCTCGCAGGCCTGCCCATTCCCTAAAGATTTATCGAATTTATGAAGACACAAATCGTCATTCGTGGTCTCATCGGTGCCCTGGTCGGCGCGCTGATGCTATATGTGATGCTGACGTTTCAGGTTCGCCAGAACGAGCGCGTCGTGCTGACCCGCTTCGGCAAACCGGTGCGCGTGCTGGTTGCACCGGGGCTGTACGCCAAATGGCCCTGGCCCATCGAAACCGTCAATCGCTTTGACGCGCGCTTGGATTTCTACGACGCCCGCATTTCCGAAGCGCTGACACGCGACAAACGCAACGTCATTATCCCGGTGTACGTCGCCTGGCGCATCGAGGATCCACTGAAATTCCTCCAGTCGTTGGGCAGCGCGGAGAATGCACGCAACAAACTGGACGGGTTGGTCACCAGCGCCCGCAACACCGTGCTCGGGGGCTACGACTTCAATCAGTTGGTGTCCACCAACCGCGACGAAGTCAAAATCCCCGAGATCGAGCACACCATCACCGACTTCGTGGCCCAACAAGCGAAAGAATCTTTCGGCATCGCAATCGAGCAGGTCGGCATCAAGCGGCTGACGCTGCCCCAAGCCAACACGCAGTTCGTCTTCGAGCGGATGCGGGCCGAGCGCGCGCAATTTGCGGCGCAGTACCGGGCCGAAGGCCAACAGCAAGCCGACGAAGTTCGCGCCAAGACGGATGCGGATAAAACGGTGATCCTGGCCGACGCTCGCAAGTACGCCGAGGAAACGCGAGGCAAGGGCGAAGCCGAAGCCGCCCGCATCTATCGGACGGCCCACGAGAAAGACCCGTCGTTTTACCGGTTCATCCGCGAACTGGATGCACTGAAACAAATCACCGCCACCAACACGACGGTCGTCTTGGACACGGCGACGCCGCCGTTCGATCTGCTGCATCCGGCGCTCAAAGGCGAATGAAATGACGCAACCCAACTCAGAACGAGACCTCGGATCCGGTCCGTCTGCGGTCCTACAGACGATGAAATCCAGCGTGAGACTTCTCCGCTGGGGCTTGTTGCTGCTGGCATTGATCTATTTGGCTTCGGGGGTGACCGTGGTCGGGCCGAATGAGACTGCGTTCGTCTTGCGTTTCGGTAAGTTGCAGCCCGGCTTGCATGGATCGGGCCTGCTGATCGCCTTGCCGCAGCCCATCGACGAAGTGGTCAAAGTGCCGACGCGCAGCGTTCAGGAGATTCAACTCGACGCCTGGGCACCGGCGATCTCAACGGCCGACCTGGCGCAAATGCCCGCGGCCAATCTCGGCGAAACCTTGGATCCGGTGCAAGACGGTTACACTTTGACGGGCGATGCCAACATTATTCGAGCGAGATTTTCTGCACGCTACCAGGTTTCCGACCCCATTGCCTACGCTCTGACGGTGAAGAATCAACCGGTCCTGCTCGAAGCGGTTTTGTATCAAGCGGCGACGGGCGTGATCGCACAGATGAAAGTGGACGACGTGCTCGCCGCCGGGCTGGAGGAGTTGCGCGAGCGAACGTTGCGCGCCGCCCAGACGCAACTCGATCAACTTGGAATGGGGATCCGTTTGTTGGCGTTTGAAGTGCACGAAATTATTCCCGCGCAGCAGGTGCTGCCGGCGTTTGAAGACGTCGTCAGCGCCCGCGTCGAATCCCGCACGCTCATCGAGCAGGCGAATAGTTATCGCGCTTCCGAATTGCCCGGGGCGCGAGCGGACGCCTATCGCATCAAGCAAGAGGCGGACGCTTATTCGCAGGACCTGGTGGCGCAGGCGACCGGCGAGGCGTCGGCGTTTGAGGCGATTGACCAGCAGTACCGGCTGGCCCCGGAGTTGATGCGCACGCGCCTGTATGCCGACGCGATGGAAGTCATCTTACATCAACTGCAATCTGGTACGATTTTCCAACCGTCGGGCGGCAGCCTCAAGCTGTTGCTGCAACCAAGCTACAATCCGCAATTGTTGCCTACACCGCAATCAATTCGCAATAACGAATGACAACAACCCCACATACACACGAGCACGGCCATTCGCGTCTGGCCGACGCCGGCTGCTGTCACCACGGCGATGACAGCAATCTCCGTCTTCGTCTCAGTTTGGTGCTATTCGGCGCGTTGTGCCTCGGCGTGGATGGTTTGATTCGCCTCGCTCGCCCCGACCAGCACGATGTCGCTGCCGTATGGGCCATGATCGGCACGGCCATCGTCGCGCTGCCGGTCCTGTGGGATTCCATTGTTGGTCTGAAATCTGAAGGCTTTGCCGCAACCAAATTCTACATGGACCAGTTCATCACGTTGGCGGTCGTCGCGTGCTTTGCCATCGGCCAATACGTCACTGGCGGGCTGGTGGCGATCATCCTCGTGGTCGGACAGGTTCTGGAAGAACGCACCATGTTGGGCGCCCAGGAAGCACTGGATCGGCTCGCCACGCTTGCCAAGGTCCGGGCTCGACGGTTGCTCAACGGCGTCGAAGAGGAAGTCGATTCCGATCAACTCGCTTCTGGTGACCGCGTGCGCGTGCGCCCGGGCGACACCGTGCCGGCGGACGGACGGGTGATCAGCGGCCATTCCACGATCAACCAGGCAACGATCACAGGCGAATCGGTTCCGGTCGAAGTCGAAGATGGTGACGAAGTTTTCGCCGGCACATCCAATTTGACCGGTTCAATCGAGGTCGAGGTTACCAAGACCGGCGACCAAACGGTTTTGGGACATGTTCGCCACATCGTGGAGGAAGCGCAGACCTCGCGCGCTCCGATCATGCGGCTCACGGAGGAATACGCTCGATATTACACGCCATTAATTCTCATCATTGCGGGTTTCGTCCTGTTCTTCACCCGCGACGCGACCCGTGCCATCTCGGTTATCATCGTCAGCATTCCCTGCGCGTTTGTGTTGGCCAGTCCGGCGGCCATGATTGCGGCGCTGGCCTGCTCTTCGCGGCTCGGCATCCTGATCAAGAGCGTGCGGTTCCTGGAACAGGCGGCGTCGATCGACACTGTCGTCTTCGACAAGACAGGCACGTTGACCACGGGTCAATTGTTGGTGGAACGCATCCAACCCACCGGCGGGTTGAGCGAACAGGAGTTGCTGATGCTGGCCGCCAGCGTAGAGAGTCACTCCTCTCATCCGGTGGCCCGCGCTCTTGTGGCCGAGGCACAGAACCGCAAGCTGGCGTTGACGGAGGCGACGGCTGTTGAGGAAGCGCACGGCCATGGTGTGGCCGCTCAACTCGACAAGCGCAAGGTGCTTCTTGGTCGCGCCTCGTGGCTGGCCGCCCAAGGAGTGTCTGTCAGCCTCAACCCGCGCGAGGCCCACAACCTGAGCGTCCTGCACCTCGCCGTGAATGGTGAACTCGCGGGGGCGATTTATCTCAGCGACAGCGTTCGCGCCGAAGCGGGCGACACCGCCACGCACCTCGGTCGCCTAGGCATCAAACGCCTCATCATGCTCACGGGCGATCGCCAGAATGTCGCGGAGGCAGTCGCCGCCAACTTGGGAATTACCGAAGTCCGCGCGGAGTGTCTGCCGCAGCATAAACTGGAAGTCGTCAACGAACTGAAGCACGAAGGCCGTCGAGTGTTGGTGATCGGCGACGGCATCAACGACGCTCCCGCGCTCGCCGCCGGCGATCTCGGCGTGGCGATGGGCGCGCTGGGCAGTGACGTGGCGATTCAGACCGCCGACGCGGCATTGATGACCGAGGACATCGGGCGCCTGCCGGTGCTGCTGGCACTGTCGCGCCGCACGTTGCAGATCATCCACATGAATCTCTTGGCCGGGCTTGTGTTCGTCGTCCTGGCGATCATTGCCAGCAGTCTGGGTTGGGTCACACCGATCGTGGCCGCGTTCATCCACGAATTCGGTGCTTTCTTCGTTCTGTTGAACAGCGCCCGGCTGCTCCGGTTTGAGGAGCAGACACGTACATGATGCACGAACTATCCGGCGCGCGCCTTCCGGCACTTTGGGCAAACGCCAAACAACTCTGTCGAGTGCGTTACGCTCGTGTACCCCATTTGTCGCGCCAGTTGTTCCAAGGCGTCGGCGACGCAGAGATCGATCGTCTCCACTTTCGAGCAGACGCGGCAGATAATGTGGTGGTGATGATCTTCCTCGCCTTGGAGTTCGTAGCGACATGTTCCATCGCCGAAATCACAACGTCGCACCAAACCCAATTCTTCGAGCGTGGCGAGATTCCGGTACACGGTGACAAGATCACAGGACTCTTTTTTCAGGCGCTTGTGAATCTGTTCGATCGTGAACGGCCCGTGCGACGCCGCAAGGACCGCCAAAATATCTCTTCGAGGCCCGGTAATGCGATGCTTTCGCCTGCGCAACGCGGTCAACGCCTTTTCCAATCCTACGGATGACTGTCGCATGAAAACTAGATACCGCGTTAGGAGGCTTTCTGCAATGGGAAGATTCGGCTTGCAGCCGGCGGATTATTATTGCATATTGTTTGCAATAACAATCGGGGTGCGTCGGCCCCGACCGCCGAAGACCGCCTTGGCTGCGAAACAGCAATGAGCGGTGCTGTGGTCGGTCTCGCACAACAAACCACGGTTTTTGCCTGCGCAATGCTGAGCCGCGCGTGCTATGTCGGACTCAGCACCGCGATGCGATTGCCGAGATGGGCCAAATGCACGCTTGGAAAATGCAATGAATAAACGCATTATTATGTCGGTCCTGTCCTGCTGGCTGCTGGTCCTGGTCGTCCCGGTTTGCCACGGGCAGGAAAACGTTGACGCTGCTTCCGAGAAACCCCCGCTGGTCGTGGCGAGTTTCTTTCCACTGTACGATTTCGCACGTCAGGTCGGGGGACCGGACTTCGAGGTGAAATGCCTGGTCCCGGTCGGTGCCGACCCGCACGAGATCGAAGCCACGCCCGATGCCGCGCGCCAGGTAGCCAATGCCGATCTGGTGCTGCTATTGGGATTGGGGATGGATGGGTGGGTGCAGAAGCTCGCAACGGCCGAGCATAAGTCTCACGTCGTCCGTCTTGGCGAGGCATTGCCGACCCACACCATGGGCAAGGCGTTGCTCAGCGAATTGGCAGATGCATCGGCCCGCGTCAACCCCGACGAGGTCGACCCGCATGTCTGGCTCGATCCGGTATTGGCGCAGGAAATCGTCAAGCGGATTGCAGTGGCCCTGGCAGGGACTGCACCTGACCACCGCGCGGATATCGACGCACGCCGCGATGCGTATCTGGGCCAACTCCAAAAGTTGGATCAAGAATACAAAGAGGCGGCAACGCACTTCAAAGAAAAGGAGGTAGTGACGTTTCATGGCGCCTTTGCCTACCTTTTCCATCGGTACGGGTTGAAGGTGGCCGGTGTCATTGAGGAGTTTCCCGGCAAGGAACCATCGGCGGCTTACCTGCGCGCCTTGGTGGATACCATGCGACAGTTGCATCAGCGTATCATCTTCGCGGAGCCGGAGTTGCCGGATCGGGCGGCCAAAATCATCGCCCAAGAGGTGAGCGGGCGCGTCGAAAAACTCGATCCCTGCGAAACCATTCTTTCCGAAGATCCGAGCGCCACGTATTTGGAGCGGCAGCAACGCAATATCCGGGTTTTACGTGAGGCCCTCGACGGTGGGACACCATAAGCCAACATGCACGCGCCTCACTGCGAAGAATCCTCCGTCCCCCTCCGCGGCCAACGATTGTTGACGGTGAACGGTTTGGGATTGACGCTTTCGCAGAGACGGATCTTACAGGACATCAACCTCGATTTGAAAACCGGCGAGTTTCTCGGATTGATCGGCCCGAATGGAGGCGGCAAGACTTCGCTGTTGCGGGTGATCCTCGGGATCCTGGCGCCGACCTGTGGCGAAGTGATCTGGCGTGATCCCGTCACTGCTGGCAAACCGGGTATCGGTTACGTACCGCAGCGCAGCGGCGTGGATAGAAACTATCCATTGCGTACACTGGAAATTGTGACCCAGGGGAGTGAGGGCGCGCTCCCGAGATGGGGTGCCCGAGGGCGGGAGTTGCGTCGGCAGGCCGAAGCCTCGTTGCGGCGTGTCGGTTTGGAAGCCGAGGCCAACACTCCGTTCGCGGTGTTATCGGGCGGTCAACAACGGCGGGCATTGGTGGCGCGCGCGTTGATGGACAACCCGAAAGTCTTGCTCATCGACGAACCGACGGCCGGTGTTGATGCCCAGGGCCAGGACCAAATCTGTTCCATCCTGCGTGATCTGACGAATCACGGGATTGCCATTCTGCTGGTCAGTCACGATATCCCCTTGATCGCCGAGTATGCCGACCGGATCGCCTGTCTTTCCGTATCGTTGCACTGGCACGGCGCAGCTCGCGAGTTGACCGACGAAATCGTTCACCAGGCGTATCGCTGCGAACTGGAAAACTACGATGCCTCGACTCACCGAAAGCATGTTTCATGAGACGCGCGCGACAAGGCAACTGGATGTGGATCGGGATCGTCCTCGCGATGAGCGTGACGACGTTGGCTGAGACAGCGCCGCTGCGGTCCCATCGACTGGAAGGAAAGTTGTACGTGACCGTCGCTGATGTGGCGGGCTACTATCACTTGGGACGAGGCGTTCGACATGACGATCGAGGAGTTGAGTATCGGACCGCCGCCTCGAGTTTGGCGGTCGAAGCCGATAGCCGCGAAATCCAACTCGACAACGTGAAGCATTGGTTGAGCGCTCCGGTGTTGTCCGCACGTGACCAATTCTGGATGACTCCGTTGGATGTGTTGAAGACGATCGATCCGATTCTTCGTCGCGGGCGGACGGAGGGCCGGTCGGCGACCGAAACCGTTGTCATCGATCCCGGCCACGGCGGCGCCGACGAAGGAACCCACGGTGCAAACAGTCGGGAAAAGGACATGACGTTGGATCTGGCGAAACGTGTTAAACGGGATCTGGCCGGCGTCCCCGGCCTCCATGTGCTGTTGACCCGCACCGCCGATGTGACAACGCCCTTGGAAGATCGCGTTGAGTTTTCCCGCTCGGAGCACGCTGATCTTTACGTGAGTTTGCATTTCAATTCCGGCGGAACTGCCGACGGCATTGAAACGTATTGCGTCCCGCCTGCCGGTGCGCCGATCACCGCTCATGCGCCTTACGAAGGGGAGACGGAAGCCACGGGCGCCAACGCAGCGGTGACCAACAATCGCTTCGACGAGCAAAACGTCTGGCTGGCACATTGCGTCCAAAAATGCCTGTTGCAGGCTACGCATGCCAACGACCGGGGCGTACGGCGCGCCCGGTTCTACGTGCTCAGGAACGCAGTCTGTCCCGCGATTCTGGTCGAGGCGGGGTTTCTCAGCAATCGCTCTGAGGAGGCGAAGATTCTGACGTCCGAGTACCGCGACGTCCTGGCCAAAGCCATCGCTTGGGGAATTGAGACGTACACCGGCAAGTCTCCCGGGAAAGGTCAACCGTGATCGCCACGGTGCTCCAGCTGGATGCGTTCTGGCACTACGGATTCCTGCAGCGCGCACTGATGGCCGGCCTGCTGATGAGTCTGGCGTGCGGGATTCTGTCGCCCTTTGTTGTGTTGCGCCGACTTTCATTTTCGGCAGACGGTTTGGCGCACGCATCCATTGGCGGCCTGGCGGTGGGATTGTTGCTGTTTGAAACCGGACCCACCCCGGGACTGGCCAGTTACGCCGCCAGTTTTGTCTTCACCTGTGGTGTCGGGCTGGCCATTGCGTATTTCTCGTCTGAAGAACGTGTGCACGCCGACACAGCCGTGGGCGCGTGTTTTGTCGCCGCCTTCGCGCTGGGAATTCTGATGCTGTCTTTGCGCCAATCCTACACGGCCCATTTGGAGGATTATCTTTTCGGCAGCATTCTTGCCGTGAATGTGCTGGAGTGCCGGTTGTTGTTGGGGTTGGGGGTATTGGTCGCTGTGGGGTGCGGCTGTTGCTGGCGCTGGCTGGGTGCGTGGACGTTTGATGAAGAACTGGCCCGGGCGTCGGGCATACCCACCGGATGGTTGCGGTATGGTTTGCTGGTTGTCGTGGCGGCCACCGTGGTGTTGTCGATCGAAGTCGTGGGCGCGTTGTTGGTCATGGCCATGTTGATTCTTCCCGGCGCGATCGGCACCCTGTCGGCGCGCAGCATGGCGATGATCTTGGCGCTCTCTATCGCCGTGGCCGTGGCCGCGACGGTAGCCGGAATGATCGTGTCCAACGTGACAAATGTTCCCCCGGGACCAGGAATTGTGCTGAGCGCGTTCCTATTCTTTGTCGCCGCGTTCTTTCTGCAGAAGTTTCGCGTGCGGCATGGTCTGGCTCGTCAACCAGGCTCATGAGATAGTGTCGCCGCTGCATTTCGCTGTCTTCAACATGGAAATCGGTCGGCGAATGGTTCACACTCAAGATCACGATGGAAACCCAGTCTTGACATAAAGAAGAGCTGACAATGAAACAAAGGTTTGCGCGGATTGGATGCACGGTTTTGGCAGGGATGGTGTTGTCGGGCGCGGTCCTTGCGCAGGGTGCGTCCACCAACAAACAACATTCGCTTTTCTTATGGAAGGTGACCGCCGCCAAGGGCACGGCCTATTTGCTGGGATCGATCCACGCCGCCAAACCCGATCTCTACCCGCTTAACCCGCAAATCGAACAAGCCTTCGCCACCTCGGATGTGCTGGTGGTCGAAGCCAACGTAGGTGATGCGCAGAACCTGCTGGGCATGTTGGGGCAGACAATGGCCCAAGGGATGTATCCGTCCGATGACAACATCGAGAAGCATCTCGCTCCTGCCACGATGACGATGCTGACCAACGCGCTCGATAAGCTGGGACTACCGCTGACGTTCTTCGAGTCCTGCCGGCCGTGGTTTCTGGCGATGACCATTCCCATGCTGCAACTCCAGCAGGCCGGGTTCACCGCGGAGAACGGGCTGGACATGCATTTCATCACGGAAGCCAACGCCACTCAAAAACCCATTCTCGAACTGGAAGGAGGTGAAGCGCAGATTCAGCTTATGAGCGGCCTCTCCTCTCAAGAGCAGGAACTGTTACTGGAATCGACCATCGAACAGATGGACACCACGATTGCTGACGTTGAAAAGGTCATCGCCGCTTGGCGACGAGGCGATGCCGCCGCGATCGACAAACTGATGAACCACCAGCTTCAAGAGGAGCCAAAATTCAAACCGATCTTCAAGAAGCTCATCGAAGATCGTAATCGCGGAATGGCAGAGAAACTGGCCGGCTACCTGAACACCTCCAAAACTTACTTCGTTGTCGTCGGGGCCGGCCACCTGGTGGGCCAAGACGGCTTGGTCCATCTGTTGGCCCAGAAATACAAAGTCATGCAGATGTGATCGCTGCGATTTCGCAGCGGATCCAAGCTGTTCTCCCAAAGGGATAAATGCTGGTCGTGAGGATTTCAGCCGAAGCGGCCGGCAGCCCATACGACCAGATGTGTTCCCAAGCAGGCGTAAGCCGCCGCCAGCAAATCGTCGAGCACGATGCCGATGCCGCCGGAAAAACTCTGGGCATCGCCTACGGGAGGCGGTTTCCAAATATCAAACAGCCGAAACAAGGCGAAGGCCACGAGCACGTGCCACCACAACCCGACCACTCCCATCATGGCCAACGGCATGGCCACAATTTCGTCGATGACGACGCTGGGTGGATCGGGATGACGCATCGCCTCGGCAGCGGCACCGGCGCACCACACCGCGAAGACGACTGCGACGACAAATACCAAACCGGCGAGCCACGCGCTACGGAGTTGCGTCAACGCCCACCAGAATCCGATCCCCAGCACCGATCCCGCAGTGCCGGGCGCGGCCGGGATGTAGCCGACGCCAAAGCCGGTGGCCAGGAACCTGATGAGCCGCTCACGCATCGCGAAGGAATCGTTCTCGGTTCTTGTACAAATAGATGACGCCCGACAAGACCGTCAGCCCGACTGTGATCAGCATGAGCACAAAAGTTACCTGCGAAAAGAGCACATCGAATCTGCGGCGCTCCATCCCGAAACAATCCCAGTCTTCACGCGCGGCCAATCCGATCAAAATCAGGATGATTGCCACCATTTGCGAGGCGGTTTTGTGTTTGCCGAGTTGTTCCGCGCGCAACACGACTCCTTGTTGCGCCGCGATCAAGCGCAGTCCGGTGACTAAAAAGTCGCGGGCGACGATCACCAGGACCATCCACGCTTGGACCAGCGGCACACCGGGCTGGTCACTGGGTTGTTCGACGAAACAAATAAATGCAGCGGCGGTCAGGATCTTATCGGCCAACGGGTCAAGCAGCATTCCGAAATTCGTTTCGAGTTTGTGACGGCGCGCATACCAGCCGTCCCACCAATCCGTCAGGCTGGCGACGATGAAAATGACGAGCGCCGTGGTTTTGGCGAATGGGAAATGCGTGAGCACCCAGCCTCCCGACGGCAAGAGCAGGGCCATGACGAAGAACACCGTCAGGAGAATGCGGCCGAGCGTTAGCCGGTTCGGCAAATTCATTGGCCGCGCATTCTAAACGCCCGCTGCGCCGCAAAACAAGCCAAGCTTCAATTGTAGCGGCGGTTTGCCGCCCGTGACCCCTCGGCCTCTCCGCGGCGTCGAGTGTGACCGCCGAGCATTGGCAATTCGCCGTTCGGCGCGAACCTCTCGGTGTGCTCTGTGTCTCTGTGGTTTGATGTATCGTGGCGCAAAGCCAGGAGTTATTTGGCTTGAGTGCTCGCAGCCGTCCGGCCAATATCACGGGGTTGTCCGACGCTGTTTCACCCTTGAGGCAGGAGAATTGCGGGCAAGTCGATGAATCGTACCGGCCTGATTTTGGGATTTTTCACTGGGATTATTCTCTGCCCCCATGCTTCCAACGCGCAATACACCACCGATTTCCAGACCATCACCATCAGCGGCGTGGCCAGCAACGGGACGGGAGATTACCTCATCGGCTCCAACACCTTTGCCGATGTGCTGCTGATTCAAGATACCGGTGCGCTGTCGATCGGGTTCGGCTTGAATGTAGCTCTCGGTTACGAGACCAGCAGCAGCAACAACACGGTATTGGTTACCGGCACCGGCTCAATCTGGGACTGCGGATGGTTTTCCAGCATATCCGTTGGCTACTCTGGCATGAACAACAGCCTCACAATTAGCAGTGGTGGCCGAGTGATCGACGGCCTCGACGCCTGCGTGGGGATACAATGCCGGTAGCAGCAACAATAGCGTTTGGGTCACCGGTTTTGGTTCCGTTTGGAGCAATCTTTCTGGGACGGTGATTGGCCGGTCGGGCGCGGGCAATAGCTTGGTGATCAGCGATCATGGCTTGGTGCATAGCTGGGGCGCCAGTTTATTCGACGGATCCAGTTGTGTTGGCTACGATTCAGGCAGCAGCAACAACAGCGTTTTCGTTACCGATCCCGGCTCCGTATGGAAAAACCACAGTGCTGTGTATGTTGGTTTTTCGGGTTGCGGCAATTCCCTGGTGATCAGCAATGGCGGGCGAGTCGTGAGCGGGCCGTCGGAGTTTCTCGACGTGTCCGGAGAAGTCGGTGTTAACTCTGGTAGCAGCAACAATAGCGTCCTAGTCACGGATCCCGACTCGGTTTAGAGCAACACGGATTCCCTCATCATTGGAGGGAGCGGAAGTCTTTATAACAGTTTGACTATCAGCAACGGTGGTCTCGTAGTGGACAAGGCCGGGTGCATCGGGCTGTCCTCAGGCAACCGTGTGATTGTCACTGGTCTCACATCGGTCTGGACCAACCGTTCAAGCTTAACCATTGGGAATATGGCTCCCGATAATACTCTGCAGGTCCGTAATGGGGGCAAAGTGTTCAGTGGAAATTGTCTTGTAAACGCTGCGGCAGGCGCCATGCCGTACGGCCGCAATAGCGTTGTGGTCATCGGTACCGGCGCAATTTGGAATTGCGACATAGGTCTGACATTCGATGAAGCTCGCTCGACTAGTAGCTTGGTAATTAGCAATGGTGGCCGTGTAGTAAATGGGCCAGGAGCTTTTGATAGCTCCAACGTGCGAGTCGTAGCTGGGGGAATGTGGCAGAACGGCACCTTGCACATCGGCCAAGGAAGATCGAGCAATACAGTATATGTGGCCGAAGGCTCAGTCTCTGCAACCGGCCTCATTATTGGCGAGTCCTCCGACAATTGTAACAACCTTGTTCAAATGGACAGTGGGAGCATCATTGTCACCAATGCCAGCACGAACGCGGTCTTTGAAGTTCGTCGCGACAGACTCGTCCTGAATGGCGGCACGCTACTGGTTGACCGGTTTGTGATGACCAATGCCTGTGCGCAGTTCGTTCGCAGCGGTGGGACGTTGATTTACAGCGCCGCCGTGCTCGATCCCGATCGCGACGACGATGGCGTTCCCAACGACTGGGAACAGGCGCATGGCCGCGACCCGCTCGATGCGGCGGATGCCAACGCGGATTACGATGGCGATGGACAAAGCGATTTTGCCGAATTCCAAGCGGGCACGGATCCGGCCGATCCGGAATCGGCATTCCGAATTGTGGAGATCGCACCGACCAATGACGACGTGCTGCTGACGTGGACCACGGTCGGCGGCAAGAAGTACGCGGTGCAAACAGTAGCGGGTGAATACACGAACGATTTCATCGAATTGGAGCCGGTCATCATCGCCCCCGGCACCGGTGAATCGACCTTCGGTGTCATTCATCTTGGCGGCGCAACGAACGCGCCGTCTCGATTCTATCGCGTGCGGCTGGTGCCGTAACGTACTGAACGTTCCTTTGCGGGGGCCTCGTTCTCGCGCGCCGAATGTTATGCTACGCCCCCTTATGCGAAACGAGGAAGCGCAGCTATTCTTGAACAGGGTCGAATCTCAGGTGTCGAGTATACAAGGACAAAAGATTGCGTTCGACATCAGGGTGTTCTTCGCGTCCGGGCAGTCATCCGCATCATCGCAAGACCTTTCCTGCCGCTCCGCGACGTCCCCCTCGGAACAGGTGGACTTTGCGTTCTTGGACCGATAAACTTCCAAGCCGATGAAGCCAAAATCAAAACCCGAGAGTGCTGCCGACGGATCGTTGCGCCCGCTTTTCATCTTCTTGGCGGCGTACGCCTTGGTATTCTTCGGGCTTGCCTACCGCAAGTTCAGCATCATGAATTCCGATAATGGCAACGTCGCCATTAGCGTAAACGCCTTCTGGCACACCATTCACGGCAAGCTGTTCTATACGATTTCTGCGGGGATGAATCATCTCGGAGTGCACGCGACCTACTTGATCTTGTTGTTTACGCCATTTTTCGCGCTGTTTCCGCACGCCGAGACATTGCTACTCCTGCAAACCTTGGTAATCACGGCTTCGGGCATCCCGTTTTTCCTCGTTAGCCGAAAGGTCCTCAAGTCGGAATTGGCAGCCTGGTGCATGACCATCGGCTATTTGTTTTACCCCACGGTGGTAACGAACCATGTCAATCAAGTCGCGTTCGAACATCTGGCATTGCCGTTTTTGATCGGCGCGGTGTGGTTCTTTTTGGAGGAGCGTTTTTGGATGTTCCTGCTCTGCGCGTTTCTCACGATGACCGCTCTGGAAAACCTGCCGTTGACGATTGGGATTTTCGGAGTCTACGCCTTGATCTGCAAACGGCCGGCGAAATGGGTCATCACACCGATCGTGATGGCGCTGGCGTACGGGCTGTTCGTATTCGATGTAGCGATTCCGTATTTCGCTGGAGGACACACCTATTACGAATCTAGCTATTTGGGTGCGCTCGGCCATACTCCCGGCGAAGCCATAAAGAATTGTTTGACCCAGCCGTGGAAAGTCATTGCGACCGTCTTTGATCTCGACCGCGCGTTTTACCTGTTGAAGATGCTGCAACCGCTTCTGTGGATCCTTCCGCTTTGCAGCTGGGCAATCGTGCTGGCCCTGCCGAGTTTGGCCTTGAATCTCATCATTAGCGAGTCGTCCTTCCGCGTTATCCCGTGGCACTACAATCCGACCGTTGGGGCCATGCTTTGCGTCGCGGCTGTATTTGGCGTGAAGAAGCTGGCCGACCGGATCGAGAAACGCTGGCATTGGGAACATGCCGAGCGGACGTTGGCCTTTGCCGTGGCGGCGCTATCGGTGGCCAGTTGGCCGCTCTGGTTCAACCCGAACGAATACATTCCCCAGGCCTATTATCCAACATTGAAGAAGGTTCTGCAATTGATCCCGCCGAACGCCTCGGTGCTTTCGCCGCATACCATGATCGGACATTTCGCTGATCGGGATGTCGCGGTCTTGCTGTTGCAGTTTGACCCCAATCAGCCCAACAAGGAGACATGGCCGCGAGAAAAAATGTATACATTGGATTATGTGATCTTGGATGCCAACGAGCGACGGTTCCCCCAAGAACTGGTGACTCGCGATCTCTTCATGTCGTTTTACACCAACACCAATTACCAGCTAATTTTCGACGAGAATAACGTCTTTGTTTTTCATCATCGGGACAAGACCGGGGGTTCGCCGTGAGCTCTTTGGAGTCCTTTCGATCGGCTTTGCCATCCAGACAGCAGCGATTCTACTAACGGTCCCATGCAGCATCGGGAGAACCTGAAGTCGTCGGCAGGTGACAGCGCATTGCCGCGTCAGTATCGTCGTTGGTCCTATTGATGCAGATTCTATTGTTCTTCCCAAATCTGTTGGACCCGTACGACACGCCACTTCAGTCTGAGGCAAGAGTCGTGATGAGCGCCTGATGATCGTTTGGCAGGCGGGGAGACGTTCGTAGTCGGTTCCAAGTTGCCGCTCCATCTGGTCGCATCTCACAGGTCATAGTTCTACGCGATCGACCGATGGGCTCTGATTCCAACCAGAACAACCGGTTGGCTGGCCGCGACTCGTTCGTAGGACGGAGTCCAACAAAATGCAGTGAAAAGAGCCAGTCGGCACGCCACCGGTAGTGGTCTTGTTGTCCAAGCCCCCAATATCCACGCTTGGTACGTTTTTTGTGGGCGCGAAGCCTGCTATTTACTTGAAAAGCGCATAGGAGAATGTACTATGAAAGCGTTCAAGGCCGTTGGGGCTCAACCGGGATAATTTTGAGAATGCCAAGACGCATTACCGTTGCTGCTGTTCTGCTGTTCGCAGAACACTTCTCGCCCGCCACCACCTTCAGTTGCAGGATCTAGGCTTTATGGGATCCATTCGGAAATCGTTCGCGCCAATTCTGTCCTCAGTTGCTGTCGTGTTTGTGACCATATTCGGAACTGCATTCCGGGCTTCGGCCATCATCGATGCCAATTTGCAGATGCAACTTGGAAATCCCAGTGGCGCTACGGCCGATCCCACCAATCACAATCATTACCTGATTCAGCGTACGGTCGAAGCCTTGGATTACAGCGATAACCTGGGCGAGCCGAACTGGACAAGTTGGGATTTGACTTCCAGCGATCTCGGCTCTTCCGGTCGTTCCTCGACTTTCTACGCTGACACAAGTCTCCCTGCGGGCTTTTACGTGGTTCCGCCCAATTCTTATAGCGGTTCTGGTTGGGACCGCGGTCACATGTGCCCTTCTGCCGACCGCACGGATAATGCGACGGACAACAATGAGGTGTTCCTAATGTCGAACATCATCCCGCAAAACTCGAGCCTGAATTCGGGTCTGTGGGGCGACTTTGAGGGCTACTGCCGCTCGATGCTTTCCACCAGCGAGCTATTGATCACGTGCGGGCCAAGAGGCTTTGATGGAACGACAATTGCCAGCGGTCATGTGTACGTTCCTTCGTATAACTGGAAGATCGTCGTCTGCGCTCCTTTGGGCATCGGGACTGCGCTCAGCCGCATTACCAACGCCAATCCCGCTTCCATCCGCGTGATTGCCATCGACGTTACGAACGCCGCTCCGAGCCTCTCCTCATGGACGAACTATGTTACGTCTGCCAAACAAGTCGGATATAATACCGGGTTTACATTCTTCAACGCCTTGCCGAACAACCTTGCCTGGGTGCTCCGAAGCAAAGTCGATGGCCAGACACCCACCGCGCCGTCCATTGCCAGCTTCTCCCCGTCGAGCGGCCCGCCCAGCAACAGCGTCACCATCACCGGCGTAGCCTTGGATACGATTACCAACGTCACCTTCAACGGCACGGTTGCGTCCTACACCATTACCGCCACCAACCAAATCACCGCGCTGGTTCCACCGGGTGCGTCTTCCGGACAGATCACTGTGAAGGGACTGGGCGGCAGCACGACCAGCGCTTCCAGCTTCACGGTCACGACCCCGGTCGTTCCCGACTTCACCATCACGCCTACCGGTACATTCAGCAGCAGCGGAGATCAGGGCGGCCCGTTCAGCCCAACGACCCAGGTGTACACGTTGAACAATACCAATGCGACGACGTTGAATTGGGCCGCCGGCAAAAACGCGACGTGGCTTGACCTGTCGGCATCCAGCGGCACGCTCGCCGGCGGCGGAAGCACCGATATCACTGTAACCGTGAACAGCGCAGCCGCCTCACTTCTGGGCGGAATGTATTCTGACACGGTCACATTTAGTAACTCAATGACGGGAGGCTGGGTGGCACGAAGTGTGAACTTGACGGTGCTCGCTCCCGGCTATCTGTCTGTCACCCCGGTCAAGACGTTCGAGGCGACGGCGCAGGTCGGAGGGCCATATGCTTCGTTATCGCAAGATTACACGTTGAGCAACACGGGTAGCCTCTCGATGAACTGGACGGCGAACGCCACAGCGTCGTGGTTGAGTTTATCGGCGACGAGCGGCACATTGGCAGGTGGTTCGAGCACGGTGGTCACGGTTACGATCAGTAGCAATGCCATCAATCTGGCTCAGGGCAACTACACCGACGAGCTCGGATTCACCAACACGACCAATCACGGCGGCGACGCCGTGCGCGACGTGAGTCTCGACGTCGTTAACTTCGGATTCTTCGACGACTTTGGCAGCTTTAGCTCGGGCGACCTCGTCGGACAGTCGGAATGGCAGGAGTCAGGCATCACGAATGTCCTGTGGACTTTCGAGGGCGACAGCACAAATGCCTACGCGGGCATGACAACGACCGTCGTTGGGGACATTGCGGCTGACGTTGGCTCCGGTGTCGCGTCGGGAATGCATGCGAATGCTTCTTCGGCTTGGACCGCGGTCTCGGGGAACGGTTCGGCAAGCTCCTGGAGCGTGAATCACTGGGGCGTGGGCGACTTCTTCCAATTCCAGGTGAGCACTCTGGGAATCGCCGGCATCAAGCTCGATTGGGATCAAGTCAGCAGCAGCACCGGCCCGCGCGATTTTCTGCTCCAGTGGAGCACCAACGGCACAACGTTTGCAACGATAAACGCGTACTCCGTAAACGCCAACGTTTCCAACGGTGTACGCTATGCTTGGAATTTCAACATCTACGAGCCGGCCGATCATTATACCGCTGACCTCAGCAGCATCACCGCAATCGAGAATCAATCCACCGTGTATTTCCGCCTCGTTGACAATTCGACCACCAACGCGGGCGGCGGAAATGTCGGGTCGACCGGTACGGATCGCGTGGATAATTTCCTTGTTTCCAGGCTGGCCGCCACATCGATTCAAATCGGCGGAGGAGTCGCTTGGATTCCTGGCGGCTCAATGGCGATCAAGCCGGATGTCTTGAAGGACTTCCAGTTGACGACGAACGTTACGGTGTTTGCGGGCATGGTGGTGAACGTTACCAACGCACCCATCGCGGATAGTGGTACTCCGTCATATTTCATGGCGCTGGTTAGTCCGACCGACGATACTGCGATAGCCACCTACCAACTGACGGCCAAGGCTGGCGACAGCGGCAACACAAACTATGTCTTGGGAGCGCGGACCACCGACGAGCCTGCGGCTCCATTTGTGTTTGGCACGACCCGGCTCAGTTACGGCATTTCATATCGCGTGATTCTCCGTACCGACCCCCTGGGCACGAACACGATCGTTTACGTCAGCCCGACGAGCGGCGTGCTTGACCAACAGACGCCATACCTGACGGCTAGTGGCGGCTCTGGCATTACGCCGGCTACGATTCTACAATCGCTGATTCTGACAGAAAGCAAGAACGGTTCGCTCGCTACAGTCGGCGCGGGCATCAGCAAGGTCTGCGCGGCGAGCGATTACGCGAGCGTCTACAACTTCCTTACCGGCGCGACTCCACCCGTGGCCAGCTTTACCGGCAGCCCGACGGCCGGCACCGCACCGCTCAACGTGACCTTCAGTGACACCTCGACGGGTAGCATCACCAATCGATTTTGGGACTTTGGCGACGGTGGCACGACCAATATCACCACCAATGTCGTGGCCCACACCTACGCGGCCGGCACGTACAACGTCACGCTCGTCGTCAGCGGCTCCGACGGCGTCAGCACCAATTTCCAGGCGGGTTACATTACATCGCTCACGACGTTCCAAGCCTGGCAAATTCAATACTTTGGCAGCACCAATGGCTCAGCCACCGCAACCGCCGACCCCGACGGCGACGGCCAGAACAATCTTGCCGAATTTCTCGCGGGCACTGATCCGACCAATACCGCCTCGGCCTTCCGTATCACGTCGATTGTGCCCGAAGGCAACAATCTGCGCATCACCTGGTCAATGGGAGCCGATCGTACCAACGCGTTACAGTTCACCTCGGGCGCGACCGGTAGCTACAGCACCAATTTCTCCGACATCTTCATCGTCACCAACACCGTCGGCACCGCCACCAATTTCCTCGACCTCGGCGCCGCCACCAATACTTCCGCAGGTTATTACCGCATCCGCCTTGTCCAGTAGAAACCTCGGCGTCCACGGGTATTTCTCTGGGGTAATGCAACCACCGTGCGTTGACTTGTCGGTGCGCTTGTGTAACGTTGCGCGCCAGTGGTAAGATGGCGTCGGGTTCGCAATGCAAAATCGGCTTCTGAGATTATTGGGCTCGCTCAAGCTGGCGGTCGTCGTATTGCTATTATTGGCGATGGGGATGGCCGCGGGCACGATTCTCGAATCCCGCGAAAGTTCACGCGTGGCCGCCGAGGTCGTGTACCGCAGTTGGTGGTTTAACGGGCTGATGGCGCTGCTGGCCATCAATGTGGCGGCGGCAGCGCTGACGCGTTGGCCGTGGAAGCGCCGCCACGTGGGATTTGTCATCACGCACGCCGGCATTATCATTCTCCTGGGCGGATGCAGCGCGGCGTATCATTACGGCACGGAAGGGATGATGGAACGGCGCGTGGGCGATCCGCCGTCCAACCTGGTGCGGATCGACGACCAAGCCCTGACAGTGGTAGTGCCGGAGACCGGCGGGCGATCCCAGACCGTCCTGCGCATCAACAACAACGATACCGTCAAACCCGCTGCCATTCGGGTCGAAAAAGATTTACGGCTGACGCTCGACAAGTTTTTGCCCAATACACGGGTGACGCAACTCGTGAAAGACGGTGGCGAGGAATTCAATCCGGCGCTGCAATTCAGGTTGAAAAGCGACATGGCCGGGCAGGACGTGTCTGATTGGCTGCTGGCCGCGTCGCCCGAACGGAACCATGCGAGCATTGGTCCGGCGCAGTTCGAGTTTGTCGTGGCGAAGAACGAGGCCGAAGTGAAAAATCTGCTGGCCCCACCCGAAAACGGCAGCCAGGAGCCAACCATCACGATTCGGGTGGACGGAAAGGATTTCGGTTTCAACGCGGCTAAAAACGTGGACAAGCCTCTCAGACTCGGTGACACCGATGTGAGCGCCCACATCGCCGGTTACTGGCCCGACTTCAAGTTGGATGAGAATCACAAACCGGCGACCGCCTCCAACGAGCCGAACAATCCCGCCGCAGTGGTCATCCTCAGCCGGGGCGAAGACGAGGAACGGCAGTTCGTTTTCGCGACAGGAAAAGGAGATCCGATCATTCGCGTCATCAAAGGAAATAGCATTGGCGCACAGGTCCAGCTCAGTGGCGCCACGCCGAAACAACCCAGCGGCGTGATAACCGTGGTTCTGGCACCGGATGGAACATTGCATTACGCGGTCACAGCGAAGGAGGGCTTCAAGTCGGGTCCCGTGAAGGTGGGCGAACCGGTGGCGACCGGCTGGATGGATTTTGAATTCACCCCGGTCAAATTCGTCGCCAACGCGATCGCGGCGGACCGGATCGAACCGGCGACCGCCGTTCCCGACGCAAATTGGCCGGCTCTGCAAGTAACCGCGCACTCTGGCGATCAACAACAGTCGGCCTGGGTGCGGTTCGGTCAACCGGTGGCCCTGATCGTGGGCGGAAAGACCGTGGACGTGATGTATGGCTGGGATTCCATGCAATTGCCGTTCACGGTTGAACTGGAAGATTTCATTGTCGAACGCGATGAGGGCAGTACGGACGTGGCCGGTTGGACGAGCAAGGTGATCTTCCGCGACGACGTGCGTGGTTTGACGCAGCGCGCATCGATCTGGATGAATCACCCCGCCTGGTTCAAAGGCTACAAGTTTTCGCAAGCCTCGTGGAACCCGAACGATCTGAAGTACACCGCGTTGCAAGTGAAAAAAGACCCGATGTGGATGGCGTACCTGACCTGGACGGGTGCCATACTGATCATCGGCGGCATTGCGCTGATGTTTTGGGGACGCGGATGGTTGCAGAAACGGGAGGAGAACGAAAAGCCGAGAGCGGAAAGAAGAAGAGGGAAAGGCAAGGAACGAGAAACGAGAGAGGCGGTGACGGCGTGAAGTTGAACTACAATAATGGCAACGGTTCTGCGGAGCGACGGCGGCGGAAACAACAGAGATTCCTCGCCTTGCTCGGAATGACATTGCTTTGTTTGCTGCCCATTGTGCCTGGTGCCTTCGCCGACGACCTGGATTTCACCGCGCTCAAATACATTGCCGTCCAAAAGGACGGACGGAAAAAGCCGCTGGACACGGTGGCCATCGAGACAGTGGAGAAGTTGACCGGGAAGAAAACGTTCACCGATCCAGAAAGCGGTCGCAAGATGCCGGCGATGGACGTGATGGTGTCGATGTGGCTGCAGACGCGCGATTGGTCGAAGGTGCCGATCATCCTGCTCAAATTCCAATCGCTGAAGGCGAAACTCGGGCTGCCGGCCGATCAGACCTATTTCAACTATAACCAGATTGCGACCCCGCAGTTTCAGGAAATGATCGCGCACATTTCAGAGAAGGAACAGGGGAAACAAAAAGTCGACCTGACGCATGAAGAGCGCGAAGCGCAAAATCTCCAGCAGCGTCTGGCTACTCTGGTCGAGGCGGTCGGCCCGGACAGGCTGGCCGTCGTCCCGCATCCGAGCGATCCGAAAGGCGCCTGGGTGCCGGTGACAGATATAGCGAAATATTACAGCGGTGATAAGGAAGCGGAATTGCAGACCATTTTCAAAGCGCTGTCCACAGCCTATCTGCAGCGCGATCCAGGTGCGTTCGCCACTGCGTCCGGACAACTCCGCACTTTCCTGGCATCGCTGAGCCCGACGGTTTATCCTGAATTCACAACCCTTCAGCGCGAGGTTCATTACAATTCGTTTCACCCGTTCCGCAAGGCGTGGATGCTTTATCTGGCGGCGTTCGTGTGGCTGTTGGCGACGTGGCGCTCGCGAAAACCGTGGGTTTACTGGCTGGGCGTGGCTGCCTTCATCGCCGGTGTAGTGGTCCATGCCTACGGTTTTTATTTGCGGATCATGATTTCGGGACGACCGCCGATCACGAACATGTACGAATCGGTGGTGTGGGTCAGTTTTGGCGCCGCGTTTTTCGCTTTGATCCTCGAACTCATCTATCGTCCGCGCTACTATGTCGTCGCTGTCGCACCGTTGTCGGTCCTGATGCTGTTGTTGGCCGATCAATTTCCCGCCGTGCTCGATCCAAGCATCGGGCCGCTGGTGCCGGTTCTGCGCGATAACTTCTGGCTGAGCATCCACGTGCCGACGATTACGCTTGGCTATGCGGCGTTTGCGGTGGCGATGGCCGTGGGACACATCGCGTTGGGCTACTACGTGTTTTCACCATCGTCCCGACCAACCATCGCCAAGTTGGAGAACTTCGTTTATCGGGCGATGCAAATCGGCGTGCTGTTTCTGGCGGCCGGCACAATTCTCGGCGGCATCTGGGCGCATTATGCCTGGGGACGGTTCTGGGGTTGGGACCCGAAAGAAACGTGGGCGTTGATTGCGCTTGTCAGCTATCTGATTCCATTGCACGGGCGACTGGCCGGGTGGTTGAGCAACTTTGCACTCTCGGTGGCCAGCGTGGTGTGTTTCCTGTCGGTGTTGATGGCCTGGTACGGCGTGAACTTCGTGCTGGGCAAGGGATTACACAGCTACGGTTTCGGCGTGGGCGGGTTTGGATACGTCGCGGCGTTTGTGGTCGTGGAATTATCGCTGGTTGGCTTCGCGGCGCTTCGTCGAAAACAGGTCAGTCTTACAAAATCCGTGACGAGCGAGCAAGTGCCAGTGGCGCACTAGATGATGACTTCGCTCACGGCTGCATCTGAGCACTGCCGCCATTGTAGGCCGACTCTGTGAGTCGGCGGCTGTCAATCCCACCCAGAGCGCCGCTTCGCAGAAGCGGCCTACAGTTTCCGGCATTTCTCGGTGGTGGTATCAGGATGCGCTCTTCGCTCACCACAAGCCGAGTCGTTTCTTGCCGTCGTCGGTAATCATGCTTTGGTTCCACGGTGGATCCCAGACGATCTGCACGTCGGCTTCTTCAACGCCCGGCACTTCGAGCAACCGGTCACGTACCTGTGCAGCAATCGCGGGTCCCATGCCACAACCCATCGCGGTCAACGTCATTTTCACATCGACCCGGCTGCGGCCGGTCGGTGCGGGTGTGGTTTTCACATCGTAAATCAGGCCGAGATCAACGACGTTGCACGGGATTTCGGGGTCGTAACATTGTTTCATCGCTTCCCACAACGCCTTCTCGTCAGCGGGTCCTTTGTGTTCTTCGGCGCCGGCATCGGCTGATGCCGATGGTTCGGCAACGGGCACGCCGTCCTTGAGCAGCGCGTCAAGGTTTCGCCCGGCAATCTGCACCAGGCCTACTGTCGGCACTTGCAGGGTGACGTTGCCGCCGAGGGTTTGGCCTACGTACGCCGTCGTGCCCTTGGGTACAACGATCCGCATGCCACTGGGAATCTGGGTGCCTTCGCAATCCCTGCTGAATTGCACTTCGTCGGATACTTGAAGAGTTTCGATGCCAGTCATGATTTGCTCCTCGAAAAATGTTTACTTGCCATCACCGTGACGACGGAACTGTAAACGCAATGCCGCCCTGTGTCGAGTGTGGTCGTACATCCGCGTGCCCGTGTGACTCCGACTACACAATCATAGATTACAGAAAAACGAGATTTGCGCCCCAACGAAGCCTTTGCCGGCAGGGGGTAAGGAGGGGGCAATAAAGTCTGTAAATCCGGGTGTTCAGATTTACGTTTTTTAGAGGTGCGCCCCAATGATTTAGCTGTGGTTGCTGGCTCACGCGTACGCTGGTAGATTGGACATGCCATGTTAGCAATTATCGCTTGTCCTAAAAACATTATATTGCTTTTCGATGAATGCGGTACGCCATCGTTTAGCCCAAACGCCGAACGCTGCCACTTCTTGGGTGTTTGTGTAAGGTATGAACAAGCAGACGAAGACGCCATATTTGCGGCTTGCGATAAATTGGCGGCTCTGTCCAACAAAACTCCGCGGAAGAACAATGAACTCGGGCATTCTACGTCCCTGAAATTAGCGCGGGTATTGTCGGCACAGCCCGTGGCCATCTACGCCCGATATGCAAATCTTAAAAGCCATAGATTGAGGAACGTTGTCGAAGCTTACGGACGGGCAGGGAATGTTGTCCGGATGGGCATCCGAGCAAGACGCGAAGCAGGCGTCCGCGAAAGAAAGATTCCTCAGACTCTGCACAGCCACATGCTTTGCGAATGTTTGCTCGGATCGATCCTAGAGTTAATTGATGCATCTGAGTATCCGCTTTTCACAGTTCACCCATTTATTGATGATTGGCCAATTCCACGATGCGACGAAGACCTCTACTTGAATGGAAGAAGCGAATCGATGCAAAGAGAAGCGAATAAGCAACTCGCTCGTGAGAATAAGCATGGCTTCATAGGTGTTAAACCTGTGAGTCTGCTACAGAACACCTCGCCACCTTTACTGCTTAAACGAAAGCGTCTTGTTGATTCGGTAACTAGCACGATTAGTCGCTCAAGTGTTTTCACGGAACAGATACCCGGTAGCGTTAACCCTGTGACCATCCTGAGTTCGGGCCTTGGACAGAAAGTTTCCTGTGTCGATATTACGGAGCAACTTGCACGAGACATCCTAGAGATGGCGCCAGATGTTCTAAAACCGGAGTAATCCTGTCCTCGTCGGGGTGAGTGTGGGAAGCAGGTACAACTCGGTAGTCTGTAACACCGGCGTGCAGGTTTACATTTTATAGAGCTGATCCTAATGACGATTTCAAACGCCCATGACCCGCTTCAGTGCTTGGACGCTTGATGCTCTGGCCGATCCTTGTGGGCTATTGTAGAAACCAGGCACGACTATTTCTCGCAAAATCGCGGTATCGCTTTTGTTGAGCAGATGCTCATTGCGCTGCAGGCCAATTCCAATAAACAGGGTCTCCAGCATAGCGGCGCTTCTGTGTCCATTTGGACTTGGGTGAGCAAATCGACCTTGTGGAGTAATCTTAGCCAAAAAATGCAGCATCGCGTTACCTTTGCCTCGTGAGATAGCCTCATCAATTTTCGTGATCGTATGAGGAGCGAAACATTCTCGCTTAAATGGCTGGCGGGCGGCAACGCCAACATACCAGACAACACTTCGCACTGAGATAACATAGCAGCCGCAGGCCTCTGAGAGGCTTGGTACGAAGCCATCAACGTAATTCCAGAACTCAGCTTTGGCTCCCGCATCGCGCGTAAGTAGTCCATATTCATTACGCGGCAATTCAACCGGACCAAAAATTCGGTATTGCATACTGTAACTCCGCTTACCAATTCTGGGTGCGGAGTGTGAGGATAACAATCGCACCAGATGGAAGTCAACTGGCGAGAAAAAAGTGATCGCGTCTCATATGTCATAACTTTGACGGTGCACAGCTCAGCACCGATGGCCGCTTTGACGGCTTCAGTGAAAACTGTAAGCGCAGCGTTTACGTCTTGCACCATTCGCAAAACAACACGCCGGTATGGATGCGAAGGCAGGCGTAAAGCCTGCGGCTACAGCACCACCGTTCCATTTATTTCGCTCCCATGATGTCGGGGTAAAGGATAGAAACACTGCCCACGGTTTTTCTTCCCGCACCAAGCTCGCCCGCCACCAGTCGATCAGTTCATCAAAAGAGAAAACCGTGCGAAAAAATGCGAATCCGGAAAAATTTTTTATCTACATCTGCTCGATCACGTCGATGCCGAGCAGGTTCAACCCATGCTTCATGACATCGGCTGTGAGCCGGCAGAGCGTGAGACGCGAAGAACGGGTGGGTTCTTCGGATTGCAGCACGGGACAATTGTCGTAGAACGCGCTGAATTTACCTGCCAGATCGTAGAGATAACTCGTCAGCCAATTGGGCTTGTCGTCGTCAGCGAGGGCCTGAAGGGTCTCTGGAAAGCGCAGAATGTGTTTGGCCAAGTCGAGTTCGGAAGGGTGAGCGAGGGTAATTGTGGCAGCGCCTTTCGAGGCGTGGTCTTCATTCGTCGCGCCCGGCAGAACGCTCCGACATTGAGCGGCATTCTTCCGAAAGATGCTTTGAACGCGAACGTAAGCATACTGCATGTATGGAGCCGTGTTACCGGTCATCGCCAGCATTTTCGGCCAACTGAATACGTAATCGGTTGTCCGGTTCTGCGAAAGGTCGGCATACTTGACCGCGCCGATTCCCACTGCCCGAGCGATTTGTTTCCGCGTTTCCACTGGTAATTCTGGATTTTTCTCCGTGACGACCGCCAGCGCTCGTTCCTCCGCTTCATCCAGCAGATCGCCGAGCTTGACCGGCGTTCCCTCGCGGGTTTTCAACGGTTTGCCGTCCTCGCCAAGGATCGAGCCGAAATAAACGTGCCGCAAATCGGGAATCTTTTTCCACCATTTCCGCGCCGCCGCGAAGACCTGTTTGAAATGCAGTTGCTGCCGAGGGTCGGTGACGTAAATGATTTCGTCTGGATGCCATTGGTTGATGCGATACTTAAGCGTCGCCAGATCGGTTGTGCCGTAGAGAAAGGCCCCGTCGGCCTTCTGGATAATGAGCGGCGCGGCATTTTTCAGTTCCGGATCATCCTCAAAGAAAATACAGATGGCGCCTTCGCTTTCACGGGCAATGCCGGTCTGTTTCAAATCTTCAACAATGCCCTTCAGCATCGGATTGTAGAAACTTTCGCCGAGCGTGTGGTCGAAATTCACGCCGAGTCGCCGATAGGTTTTCTCGAACTCCTGCTTCGACAGATCGATGATCTTCTGCCAGATGACACGATTTTCCGCGTCCCCCTTCTGTAGCTTGACCAATTCGGCTTTGGCTTCGTCCCGCAAATCTTCCCGACCGTTAACGAACTTATAGAGCCGCTCCAGTTCGCCAATGGGATCCTTGGCCAACGCCGCGTCGTCGCGGAATTTCTTCCAACCCACAATGAGCATGCCGAATTGTGTGCCCCAGTCGCCAATGTGGTTATCGGTAATGACCTGGTGGCCGAGAAAACGCAGGACGCGAGCAAGACAATCGCCGATAATCGTCGAACGAATATGGCCGACGTGCATCGGCTTGGCAACGTTCGGCGAACTGAAATCGATCACAATCGTTTTGGACCTGGCGACAACGGGGACACCGAGTCGGCTGTCTGCCGCAACGCGAGAAAGCTGCTGCGCCACAAATGCAGGTTTGAGTCGGAAATTGATAAACCCCGCGCCGGCAAGAGTCGGTGGTTCACAAACCTCGGAAAGCTGCAGTTGGCCCATGACCTTTTCGGCCAGGGCGCGCGGATTCTCTTTCCGCTGCTTGGCAACGGCCATCACGCCATTGGCTTGGTAATCACCGAATTTCGGATCGGCGCAGGGACGAATCATCGCCGGCGCGCCGAGAGCGCGTTCGACGGCCTCGGCAATCATCTCAGGCGCGGAGGACATGACGCGGGAGCTTAGGCTGCGGCACGAAAGATGGCGAGAATTTCTTCGGGGTTCTGCGCCGCTTCGAGCTTCTGGCGGATTTCCTTGTTGCTCAGGAGACGGGCAAACGTCGAAAGCGTGACCAGATGCTTTTGAAATTGTCCCTGCGGCGTGAGAAACAGCACGCACATCGTCACGGGTTGATTGTCCAGTGCCTGAAAATCGACGCCTTGCACGGGACGTCCAAAGGCCGCAACCACGTCCTGAATGCAGCCGACGCTGGCGTGCGGCAGGGCGATGCCGTAGCCGATGCCGGTCGTCTTGGTGGTCTCGCGATCTTTAACCGCTTTGCGGACGGTTTCCCGGTCCTCGGCGCGAATTTTGCCGGTGCGCACGAGCACGTCGATCAATTGATCGATCACCGCCCATCGGTCCGTTGCGGAAAGACGCGGCACGATCTGCTGTAATCCCAAAAGTTCGGTGAAATTCATGGCGTCTGTGGTGGAGCAATTAGTGATGTGATGCGTGCCGCACGAATGCGAACGCATCTTGCCACAAGGAGGCAAGCTTGTCGAGAGTCCAAGCATACGCGGAAGCCAAAGTACCCGCCAATGACTGTCCAACCGCAAGGAATGTAATGGAATGCGACAAGGCCGTCGCCGTGAGAATCATCACCAACAGATTCATGAAGTAGATGACCACCGCAGAGAACAACACGCCTTGCGAGGTAACGTCTGTTTGTTTTACAGTCAA
>DATIZX010000056.1:0-2465 GCA_035516795.1 Verrucomicrobiia bacterium | reverse complement strand
GCCGTTGGATCCGGTTTACGGATACGACGATAGCAGCATTTACGTCGTGAACAGCCGCTACGAAGCCGAAACTGGACTGCGGGTTTCTACCAAAGTGCTCAATCTCGATATGAGCGAGAAGTTCTCGAACGAGAGCACGGTTGATGTTCCGGAAGATGGCGTGGTGAAGGTGGTCAGCCTGCCGGAAATTTCGGGACTGAGCCCGACCTATTTTGTGATCCTGAAGATTTCGGACGCGAGCGGGAAAGAACTCGGATCGAATTTTTATTGGCTCTCAACCAAGCAGGAGACGCTTGACTGGGCGAAATCGAACTGGAACATGACGCCAACCCTTACGTACGCGGACTTCACGGCGTTGTCGCAGCTACCGAAAGTACATCTCAATGTGACCGAACACAGCCAGCGCGAAGGTGGGAATGAGGTCACCCATGTGACACTCGAGAATCCGACGAAAAGTCTGGCGTTCTTTGTGCGACTGAAAGTGGATAAGGGCAAAGGGGGCGAGGAAGTTTTGCCGGTGCTCTGGCAAGACAACTACGTTTCGTTGCTGCCGGGAGAAAAACGGGAACTGACGGCGACTTATCACGCAAGCGAACTTGGAACTGCGATGCCTGCGGTTGAGGTGAGTGGGTTCAATTTGGATTGACCACCTGTATTTGACGAAAAAACCTACCACTGAGGACACGAAGTCTCAACGGAGAAAACCACAGAGGATTGAGCGCGGACAGGACGGATGAGGAGCCCGCGCCACTTCGTGCACCTTCGTGTCCTTCGTGGTTAATTGATTTACGAGTCACTGAAGTCAATCATCACCGGCGCAGAGCGGAACCAGTTGGTCTTGTATCCGACGTAAAGAATCCCAACTGCGAACCAGATGCCGCCAACCGTCTTCGCCAGACTATTTAAGTTCCACCAGATGTATCCGCACACAAAAAAACCGATCAGCGGCAGCACGGCGTCCTGCAGAAGGCGCCACTTCTCGCCCCTTTTTTGGGCATGCACGGTGAATTGCCAGAAGCAGGCCAGGTTTACGCCCGTGAAGGCGAGAAAAGCACCAAAGTTCAACAGTTCGCCCGCATGCTCGTACGCATTACCAATGTGATACAGCAACTCGGCGCCCGCGAACGCCAGTGCGCCAATCAATATGATGTTATTGGTCGGAGTGTTCGTGCCTGGCTTGAGTTTTGAGAAGAATTTCCTGGGCAGAACACCGTCGCGCCCCATGCCAAACAGCAGACGCGCGGCTCCGAGCGTTCCGGTCAGCCCGCTGCCGAACGCCGCGACGATCAAAATCGTTCCCATGGCATTGAAAAGAAGCCGTCCGCCGACTCGGCTGCAAATGTCCATGAAGGCAGTTTCAAGATTGGGAAAGGTGTGCCAGTTCGGCCACACGCGAGCTCCGAGATAAGCCTCCACCCCACTGGAGATGCCGGCGAAGATGCAGGTCAGCACGACCGCGAGCAGCACATTGCGCTTCGGATTCTCTACGTCCTCAGCGAGGGTAGTGACGCCGTCGAACCCGATATAGGTAAGAGCGGCAAACGAAGTAGCGGTCTTAATCTTTTGCCAATCGAATGTCTGTGGGTCATAGAGCGGCTGCAATGAGAAGACTCCGGCCCAGCCTTGCCCGCCATACAAAAACTTCAAAGCCAACACGATGAACGCAGCCACTACGACGGTCATGACCGCGAGCAACACTTTATTTGCGTTTGCCGAAGCCTTCACACCGATCAGGTTCAGCACAGTCATCACACCCGCAATAACGAGCGCCCATACGACGTAGGGAACCTGATGAACATAACGCTCATGCAGCGCGGTTGAAATCCAAACGGTGTTGATCAGCGGCTGGAGGATGTAGTCGAGAATCATCGCCCATCCGGCAAGGAAACCCAGGTGCGGATTGAGCCCTTTGCCAACGTAGGTGTAGGCAGAGCCCGCGGAAGGATACAGCGCGCCCATCCGGCCGTAGCTGACCGCGGTGATCAGCATGGCGAAGAGCGCGATCAGAATGATCGTGACGAAGTGGCCGTCAGACAGTTTTTGCGCGACTCCGTAAAGTGGAACCGGGGCGATCGGCTGAATCAGCACGATGCCGTAAAAGATCAGGTCCCAAAGGCTGAGGACGCGTTTTAGACGTGGAGGTGCGGAGGCGGTCGCGACGGTTTCCATCTTGGCGTATTGAACGGGGCAGAGTAAAAAAAGTCAATGATTAAAACGATTCATCAAGCCATCAGCCGCCAGAAAGCATGGTGTGGGCCCTGCGCTATCTCCTCTTCGGCGATTCAGTCTGGAAATCGTAACTGTAGCCCTGCGGTTCGTGTCCGGAAACGAATCGCGTGTTGTATTCGAGCATGTACTTCATGTGGTCATCGTCATTCGGGAACGACTTGCCCGGATACGGATAGGTTCCCATGCGCTTGAAGGGCAGCGGTCCCACGGTGTTGCCGTCGTAAGCATAAAAATCC
>DATIZX010000055.1:0-89858 GCA_035516795.1 Verrucomicrobiia bacterium | reverse complement strand
GAGAGGCATTGCTAAAGTTTGGGAATTGTAGCGGCGGTCTACGACCGCCGACGCTTATGATTCGACGCTCGCAGAGCGCCGCTACAGCGAACTGTACCACTACTCAGGGAGAATGCGGAATGCGCCGTTGCGGTAAATGCTTCAGGCGACGATTGCCAGATCGGTTTGGCGTAAACGCAATGCAACATAAACAATAGTTGGGGCTCGCATGTCCTTCCAGGTACCATCGATTTATTGGCCGATCGCGGAAATGGGTTTTTCCCGCAACAAGAATCTGCGCGGAGTTTTCCACCTCCTGTTCTGCCGGCTTTACCGGAAGCGATTCTGGAATCCGCTCATAAACTCTTGGGCAAAGAACAAAGGCTTTGATCACCGGCGGCATCTTTTGGCCAGTAACACTCATGCGGCATGTTCGGCCTTGGTGCTGATGCTCATCATGTTTTATCTCTACTTCGCCCATAGAGCGGCGCTTTCCGGTCTGTTCGACGCGCAACGTAGATGTTATGTGTGGGCTGTGGCTTGGGCCATCTTTGAACTCATTTACAATGCGCCTGCGGTTGTCTTAACGCGCTATCTCTATCTCCTTACCAGGCGCAGGCCCGGTCTAACCATGCGCGCTACAACAAACGTGTGCCCCGCGCCGGGCGCTTGACCGTTTTATGATTTCCTCGAGCTTATCTTGCCAGCAACGCCCATTTACGGCGCCCATCGCTGAGCTGGGGCGTTGTTAAGTGGCCAGCCGCCGTGAAGAATGTCTTCCCGCCAATGAACGCGAATCGAAGTGGATGAATTTGAACAGAAGGCAACGAAGGTAACGAAGATCTTCGTTTGCTTTGTTAGCTTCTGTTCAGTATTAAACTGTAGGGCAACCGGTCCGGCTGCTGTCGTCTCTCGCCAAGGCGCCAAGGACGCAGAGTGTTTCCCGCGAATGAGCATTTGCGCTTGCTCCGTCCTATCAAAGTCCTACAATTCGAGTCCGGGAGAATGCGGAATGCGCCGTTTCGATAAGCGCTTCCTACGACGATTGCCACTTCGGTTTGGCGAAAACGCAATGCAACCTATCCAATAGTTAGACTACCAAGCGCACGATATGAACGATGCCACTCAACCACCCACCGAAAAAGAGTCCACGAACGCGGAGCGACAGCGAACCAAACAGATCATTATCGCCAGTTGCACGGCGTGTCTCGTCGCGTTTATGGCGCTCTGGGCTCTTGTCTTTAAGCCGGTTTGGCCCATGGCCATAGGGGTGACCGCCGTTGCGGCGATGGCGGCGACCATCTGTTATGTTGTGCTGAAGAAGACATCGTGAACCATGCGGCCCGGCGTGGCTGAGTTCTCTCGTTCGGCGCGATGAGCATCACCAAACATCTCGGCCCGATATGCAAAGGCGCTGCTGTCGGCTTCTTGATTGGGCTGGCGTCTATTGCAACTGAGGACAAGAAGACGCTTTTCGTTCAGCGCATCGTACTCAAGCCGGTCGAGTTCGCGATGTGGCTGGCTCAGAAGATTTTTGGGTTGAGTGATGGGAGCACGGCGTTGCTGGGTTGGCTATGCGCCGCAATTTATTGCATGATACTGGGCGGGCTGATTGGCTGGGGAGTTAGCGTGTTGTACTCGAAAGTGACAGGCGATGAGTGATGACGGCGCGGCCGTCTTACCAATCAGTGCGGCGATCGCCGCGCCGCTGATTTCTATCGTTCGGCATCAGAACGGCGATGAGAGCCTGTAGAGAGCCGTTTTCCCGCGTCTCATTTTTCGTGGGAGCAGCGTCCCGCCGCGACCGGGTTCTTGTTCACCGCAGAGGTGCAGAGAATGCAGAGTTTTCCACCACGAATGCACACGAATGGACACGAATAGGTGGAGATGACTTGATCTCGCAAAGAAATGCAGCGGCTGAGTAACGCAAGGAGGTCCATCCCCATGCGGCCTTGGCAGGAGCGCAGTTGCCGTAAACTTCAACGGCGTCTCGTCGAACTCGGCTTGTCAGGACTCGCTGCTCAGCCGTCGCAAGACGATGTACCCGGTTCAACGCTTCGTGCAACTGAGGGCTGACCGCCGCTCCTCTCCACTTTTCACCTGTCCGAACAATATGACTCATCGTCTATGGGCATTTCGTGGCGACTCCTTAGACTATGAGTCATGGCGAAGCGACACCCTGTTCTCATCGCGTTCGGCCTCAACGTCCGCAAGCAACGTGAGGCACGAGGACTAACTCAAGAGGCGCTTGCCGAAAAGGCCGACCTTGACCAAACCTACTTCAGCGGTATTGAGCAGGGCAGGGTTTCAATCCTCAAAAATTTTGCTGCGGTGGTATTCCAAGAATTCTGGAGCGGGTTCAGCCAGTTTTTCAGGCAAGCGGATCATCTTGCCCTCATACGCGACGAAATTCTTCGACAACGCAGGCTGAGGAAGATAGCCCTTCAATCGCTTGCTGAGCACCACGCGAAATCTCTCATCGAGCGTGATGAGGCCGTCGTCAAACGCGGCATCGTGAAGCGACGAAAGACACAGACCGTTTCGCGGGTCCAACCGCTCTCTCGGGAAATCCCGCCACGGCTTGATATGGCTGGCCACAAGCAAACGTGGCACGGCAATTCCGGTAATACAGCAACTGACGTCATAGGCATTGAGGATGGCTTGTCGAAAGAACTGTTGCCCGCGGCGGACCCGAACCGTCGCTTTTCCTTCTGTAGGTCCAGTCGGCGTCACATAACTTACCGGTCTCTCCAATCGCACTTTATCACGGGTGAGGAAATTCAGTTCCTTGTCATCGTCCTGCGTGAAGAGGTCATGGAGCAACTGTTCGCTCGTGGGAGCGAGTTTTGCAGCATCAGATTGAAACTCACTCCACATGAGCCTGTCTTGTTTGGAGGCGCCTTCAAGTCCCTTAATGCCTCGTGCTTTTTGTACGGGGTCAAGCGAAGTGAAGTTGCACAATTTCATCGCGAGACTATTTGCCGTCCGCCCCATCTTGCGGGCGACTTCGATGATGATTGGGTTGTGATGATGAAATGTCCCGAAGGGCAGCTTGCAGTAAAGATTCAGCGCGATGAGTTCGTGTTCGCGCGTCCATTTAACGCTCGGCGCTTTGGTCATGCAACCATTGTGGGGAAAGACCCTCCAACATGAAAGTCCGAAAACCAATTCATCGGATGGAAAGGAAAGTCCAAGTATGGGACGGAAACTACACATCGAACTGGATTCGAACGACCTCGGCCAAGCAGTTGACGGACTTGAGGTTCGTGCCAAGGCTTGGGAGGACACAGCCTTTTACATGCGAAACGGCGAGTCGCCTGATGAGTATTTCATGCCCGAAGAGTGCAGGGACGCGGAAGAGGCGGAGAATATCGCTCGGCATTACCGATCCATTCTTAAGCAAATTCGCGAGCAAGTCGAAAAACAATCCGGCCGGCGATCGAGAATAGGCGTCGCAACGAAGCGAAGAAAATGAACCGAGCGGGATTCTGCATATACGTCGATACGGTCTGTGCGGGCCCTGTGCCTCTGTGGCGTGACGAACTAGGCAACCCAGTCGTTTACCAAAGTTTGGCTGATGTCCAGCGCGAAATGGCAAAAGAGGCCATCGAACGATTCCAGCAATTTCTCGACGGCGAGCGCGATTTTGAGGACGCAGCGACAATTGAGGAGTACGTTGTCGAGGTCGATGTCTTGCCGGATGGCTCAATTATTGATGCTGACGGGAATTGCTTCGGAGCCGGCAACTGGTAGCACAAACGCTCCGAGGTAATGTCGCGGATTCGCGGAAGCGGCAACAAGGACACGGAGCTTGCACTCACCAGACTGCTGCGCGCTCACGGCATCACCGGATGGAGACGACAGCAGAGACTGAGAATCGAAGGTCAGAAGCGGCGCGCTGGGGCAGCACGCCCTACCAACGTCGGGATTGATTTCCTGTTTCCCAAAGAGCGCGTCGCGGTCTTCGTGGACGGTTGTTTCTGGCACGGCTGTCCGAAGTATTCACATCCAAAGAAATGGCTGAAGAAAAGCGCAATGCCGACAACGGCTGGTTCACGCCAAGGCGCAAAGACGCAAAGAACCGGCAAGGCGTTCTGGCGTGAGAAGATGGCGGCGAACATCGCGCGCGACCGGTTCGTGAACCGGGAATTGCGGAGGCGAGGATGGCGCGTGGTGCGGATTTGGGAACATGAGTTGGCCTCGAACAGGAGTCAGGAGCCAGAAGTCAGAATCCAGAAGGTGATGGAAAAGATCAGGAAAGCATTGGACGAAGGAAGAAGAGGCAAGGAATCGGAGGAAGAACTTCGTTTGCTTCGTTTGCTTCTGTGAGATGAATGCGGTTAGGCTGGAAGAGGCTGGCCGTGAATCAGAAAATAACGGAACGCTGAGACGAACGGAACGTTCACACGTTCCGCTCCGCGGCGCGAAACCTTTCAGGCGTTCGCGCCCTACAATTGGAAGACCGGAACCGTCACCGGTTCCGGTCCGCGGGGCGAAGCCGAATACAACCAACAGAACTGTAGCCGCAGGGTTGCCGTGAAAACGTCGTCATGTCGTCTCAAGCTGCTGGTGCAGTTTTCGGCTTAGAGCGCCTAACAAAACCGATTTCCGTGTAGCCGTACCCTTTATGGGTGCGTCTTCCCCGCGCAGGCTAAAGCCTGCGACTACAGTTTTGTCAGCCGCTGTTGTCTGCGGCAACGGTGCGGCTACATGGAAATCAGCAGACCGTTGTGAATTCGTTTTACTTTGTGGTGGATTTGGATTCAGCGGCCAGGCATTGCTCCGACACTTCCGAGCAGACCGTCCCCTGGTGAATCGCCACCGAGCCAATCGCCGCCAGCGGATTGACGAAGCGTGCCACCGTGTCTTGATCGGACGCTTCCAAAATCAACACGAGATGATGCTCGTCGTCGTTCACCCAGTCGCCGAGGATTTGCACGCCAAGCTTGGCGGCGTTGTACGGCGTGAGATGGGTAAACAGTTGGTTCACTGTCTCCTTGCTCCGACGCGGACACGTCTCGGCAGTGTGCCTGTGTTCGACGAGATAAAGACCCATGTTGCCTCCTGTTTTGAATGATTGTCCAAAGTAGCATCACCGAAAACAAGAGGCAATCCGAAGAAGATGCGCATCTGGATATAGCCGTGCAGGCAAATGATTGTAGGGCGCGATGCCTGTGGTGTAGGTATCGCGCCGCTGTCTTTGGAAACAGCATCACGACGGAGCTTAGGCGCGAAACCCTTCGGGCATTCGCGCCCTACAAACGAATCCGTGCAATCCGTGTAATCAGTGGATTAAAAGCAAAACATGCCTTTGACGGTGATCGAGCCGAACTTGTCGTCGCCGTGTTGACCGCGAAATTCGATCGTCCGCTCGGTGTGCGTGTAAGCGACTTCGACGTGACGGAACAAGCGGATCGCGCCGCCCCAACTCAGGTCGCCCACCAGGTTCCGCTTCTCGACGCTCGGGCCGCCACGGAAGGAATTGCCGTCGAGCGTAATGTCGTGCGCCACCAAACGGCCGGCCATTCCGCCAAACGCGTACGCCGACCACGAGGGCGCCTGGCGCGTCAACCCGCCGTTGACGGATGCGGGCGAGTCGATGATCTGCATCCCGAAGTCGTCGGGCAGATTGAACCCGACGCGTGCGGTCGCGCCCGCGGTGGCGAAGGTGAACACGTTGCCCAAGTCGCCGCCGACGTAGGGAATCAGGTCCATATGCCGCGCCGTTTCGGTCGTAGGCGAGTAACGCCACAAACGCGCATACTTCAATACGAGGCCGGGTTCGTCGCGGAGTTGGTGCCCCCACCCTTTCGGGATGTCGTCGGGAAACCACCAGCGATGGATCGTTTTCTGCGCTTCCTCGGCCAACGAGTCCTCGCCCACCATGCCGATGTTAATCTCGAAATTCTCCATCACGAACAGATTGGTGGCGAGCGCGCCGCGGCGCTGGTAAACGGCGCCCGTGTACAGCCAGCCGGCGTAGGGCCGGTCTTCGTGGATCGGGTCCGGGTTGAGGATGTCTTGCGGCGTGTAAATGTTCTGGCCGAGAATAATCCAGCCAAGGTCGGCGGCTTCGGGCACGATTCCCCAGTTCTCCAGGCGATTGAGGCGCCCGGTCAGGTTGGTGGCGAAATCGTCGCCGCCCATCAGAAGTATCTTGAGTCCCGCCGTGTAATGGCGATCTTGATGGTCGCCGAACATATTGGCGAACGAATCGTTCTCATCGGTGACAGCGAGAAATCCCGTTTGCTCGTCGTCGGCCGGCGCCGCAGCGGGCAAACGGCCCGCGCCGAGGAGCAGAAGAGCGCCCAACAAAACTGTAGCCGCAGGCTTTAGCCTGCGCAGCAAAGGTGCGCCGGCAAACCGTGCCGTTACGAGCCGCATGGTTTTGTTGGCCGCTCGAAGGCCAACCAATCCCACGGTGACTCGACGCCTGCAGGACATGATTCGTTTCGCGAGATGCATGAGCCGCGAAGTATAGCATCCGCCTTCGCATGAAGCTACATCGCGACAAGGGGGGCAACCCTCACGAAACCGTTGAAAAACTCACATTCCAGCCGTCTAACTGTAGGCCGCTTCTGCGAAGCGGCGGAATTCTCGAAGGGATCGCCGACTCACAGAGTCGGCCTACAACCCGGATCCGCAGGTTCAACCACTTTTTCAACAGCCTCTCACCGTTCCCTCTCCCTTGGTTGAGGGAGAGGCCGGATACGCTGTCGTTTGCGCCGGCGAGTGAGGGAATATTTGCGCAGTCGCGCGCATTCGCGGTCAAGAACTTCCTGTCCATTCAAAAACGGAGGTGCCAGGCGATTTGGCCGTAAGGCGCGGGATTGCTTCGCAGCACAACGTGGTGATCGAAGAAGTTGAACTCCCGATAAACCATGTAGCCGACGTCGAGGTCGATGGTCATGTTGCGAAGCAGTCTCCACGAAACGCCGGGGCCGACTCGCAATTCATATTGATCCAACAGTTCGTGGTTGAGCCGGGGGTCGCCGTGGTCGGTCCCGAAGTCGTCGCTGACCCGGTAGGTGCCGCCCTGGACTCGTCCGCCGAGGTAAAGCTTCAACCGTTCGTTCACGTCGTACTCCAGCCGCGGGTGCGGCAGGATCAGGTTCAAGGTCCATTCATCAGCGAATTTCCAGCGCAGGCCGAGCACGGGCCAGACGGGATATTGGCTGTAGAGGTTGAGGCGCAGCCCGACGAACCATTGGAAATCGGCGTCCACCACGCACGCCGCGGTGAGCAGGAACGGCGCATTGACGTCGCGCCAACTCACGTCCTTGAAATCGCTGTAAATGCCGGGGTCGAGTTCCGTGCGCAAGAGCCATTGGTCTGTGAGTTGGCAGTCCAGGCCGACAATCGCGCTGGCTTGTTGGAGCGTCTTGGGCAGCGGGACGTTGTCCGGCACCCGCAGATCGGAGCGCTGCCATTCCGCACCGAGCCGCAGCAGCAAGCGCTTCGTAATCGCCGGGGAAACGGCATAGCGGGCGGCCGCGTTGAATTCTTCGACGGAACCGATGTTCGCGCCCCGCAGGTGCGTGGGCGCGCCCGCCACGTAATCAAAGTCGGCGTCGAATTCCTGCGCCGTGGCCATCAAGGGGGAGGCCGCGTTGGTGTTGGACAGGAGGAACGGCAAGGCGAGTAGCGTGAGAAGGAAAGCCGCCCCTGGCGTTTGTGGGCACCAACGGGTCATGACGGGTGGGGACCGGTGTTTAAGGTTTCGTTTTCACGTCATCTTGAAAGGCGCGAATCGCCTTCTTGAGTTCCTGGACCATGACCGCGCCGTACGCGAGCCTTTCAAATCCACTGGTGAACTGTAGCACAGGGGCCGCAAAGAAGTCACCTCGCCAAATCAGCGAAGCCGCCTGGTTGCCGAGTTGAATGGGCCAAACCTCGTACAGCGTGACAAATGAATAATAGACGCCGCTGACATAATACTGCGCGTCCATCAGTTGGTAGCGGTTGCCCACCGGCAGCAGATACACCGCTCCCAAATTCAATACGGCGCGGTGATCGGCTTCGTACATGCCCCAATAATGAAACGGATCGAGCTTGCCCTCTTGCCCGAGGACGCCGCTTTCTCGCAGCATCGGGGCGAATTCAGTGGCGACGGCAGGCTGCTCGCGCAACATGGTTCGAAGCTGCGTTACCGGAGACATGGTCTCGCCGCCGGTTTCGTAGGGCGCGACGCCGGCGAAGCCCTGCTGCTCGAACGCCAGCGCGCGTTGCTGCAGCAACTGCGCCCAGCAGGCGCTGACGGCTTGAGGGTCGGGGTGGTTCTTCACGCAAGCGGCCAGTTGCTCGGCTTCCTCCTTTGACAAGTTCAGGTCCGATTGCGTTGGTGTTGTCGCGCGCGTCTTATCCAGCAACCAGCGGATCGGGCGTTGGTTTGATTTCAGACTCATGTCCCGAAAATCCATCGGTGCGGAGGGCTCGTTGACGGGGTGAAACTTGAAGATCTTCAAGTCCTGGTGAAGGGACGGATTCCAAAGTTGGAGTTTTCGGGCCGCTTGTTGGGCTGGCACGAACACGGCGTAACAGGTCTGTGCCGAAATCCCGTTTTTGAAGTCCATGAGCGCACCCGGCTCGCTCAGAATCTCGCCCTTGAGGAGGTCTTGGATGTTGACGGATGGAAACTCGCTGAAACCCTTCAGCCTCACCAACGGATCTGGTCCGGCCCAGGCCACCGACGATAAGAACAGGCTCGCAAAAGCGAACAACCACACCATACTTCTCTGAATCACTGGCGCCATCATACTGGGTGGAAGGTGGAAGCGCTACTGGAATCTTGAAAGAAAATAGAAGGCAGACTCCGAACAAAAGGCGCGCTGCCTCTTCGCGTCGATTCGTGTTCCTTTGGGTGAAGACTTCGCCTCCCCGCCACAGCAGGTCGACTTCGTGGTTTACGGCTTGGTTCGCGTCGGCGGACGGCTATAATCCCGCGTCATGCGCTTTTCAGCGAAGAAACCTGTCATTGCCATGATTCACGTGGGCGCGCTGCCCGGCACGCCGGCGGCGCGATTCAATCTGGCGCAACTCGAAGCCGACGCGGTGCGGGAGGCCAAACTCTACCGGTCGGCGGGCGTGCACGGATTGATGTTGGAGAACATGCACGACACGCCGTACCTCCGCGGCGAGGTCGGCCCCGAGATCGTCGCCGCGATGACGCTCATTGCCCGCGCGATGAAAGAGGCCAGCGGATTACCCTGCGGCGTGCAGGTGTTGGCCGGCGCCAACCTCGAAGCGATGGCCGTCGCGCATACGGCCGGGCTCGATTTCATCCGCGCCGAGGGATTCGCGTTTGCCCACGTCGCCGACGAAGGATTGATCCAGTCGTCGGCGGCAAAGTTATTGCGGTATCGGAAACAAATTGGCGCCGACCGCGTGCAGGTCTGGGCGGACGTGAAGAAGAAACACAGTTCCCATGCGATTACCGCCGACGTGGACATTGCGGCGACGGCGGAAGCGGTGGAGTTTATGCGGGGCGATGCGGTGATTGTGACGGGATCGGTCACCGGCGATGCGCCGCAACTGATCGACGTCACCGACGCCAAACGTCATTGTCGATTGCCGGTGTATCTCGGTTCCGGCATCACGGCGGAGAATCTGCCCACGTTCTACGATGCCGCGGACGGATTCATCGTGGGATCCTACTTCAAGGTGGACGGACGCTGGAACAAGCCGGTCGACGCGCGCCGCGTGAAACGGTTCATGGCCGCGCATGCCGAGCTGGGCGCGACAATCAGACGCACGAACGTCGAACATTGAACGTAGAACGCCGAACACTGAACGAGAATCACTGCGACACCGAACCGTCTTAGAGCGCGGATTGTACGGATAAAGCACAGCTCCGAATGCCGCTCACCACCAAACGCCACGAAGCTTCCAGCAATGTCACGGTCACATCTGAGGAGGCTGTTGAAAAACTCACATTCCAGCCGTCTAACTGTAGGCCGCTTCTGCGAAGCGGCGGCATTCTCGAAGGGATCGCCGACTCACAGAGTCGGCCTACAACCCGGATCCGCAGGTTCAACCACTTTTTCAACAGCCTCTGAGCGCATTGCTCAAAGCTCATTGCTCAATGCCTTTTTGCTTCTTGACCGTGACGTCGATGAGGCCAAGTTCGAGAGGCGCCAGCTTCGCGAAGGCGGCGCGACTCAGATCGATGATGCGTCCCTGCTCGACCAGCCGCTTGGCCGGGCCGCGGTCGGTGATTTCCACCAGCACGCTGCGGCCGTCGTGGGTGACGACCACCTTGGTACCAAGGTCATACGCCCACGAAGCCGCAGTGAGCTTGTCGGGATCGAAGCGGTGGCCGTTCGCCATCAACCGGCCGCGATGCTCCTTCCCGTACCAGGATGCTTGATCGGCGCGACACGCCAGCGTCATGACTGCCAGAAGTATCCCGATCGTTAGCAATCCGTTTCGAATCTTCAAGTGCGACTCCTCTCACCGATTGCAATGCGACCTAACACATGAAAACCTTCCGCAGGACGCAAGAGCGGTCAATTATCCAAACACCTGATTTTTCGACAGGAAAGAATCCTAGAGGACGGACAAAAACGGCCACGGGCCATCATCTCAGCAAGCTGGTGAACATCTGCCGAGCGTGGACGAGCCCGCCGGGGAAATAGAAAGTCTTCTCGTAATAAAACGCACTGGTGGCCCGGTCAAATATGAGCGTGCGCGGTGCATCAGTGTAGTTCGGGTCGTAGACGTGAAAGGCGATCTGATCGGGATTGGGCGGCGCGATTTCCTCGAAGACGGTCACGGCGTGGTTGATGTTGACGTCGGGAAAATTATAGAGCCAGAGAACCATGGGATGGCCTGAGCGAAGCCAGGCGCGCACTTCCTGGCACAAGCGCGCCTGATGGGTGCGCGAAGGCACGAACGGCATGGGGAATTTGCGCAGATGAAAATACGTGGTCCAGCCCGCGCCCATGTTGGCCCGCAGCAACCGGCCCTCGCGCTGGCTGAGGTCGCGCAAGCCGGCAAATCCGGGAAACACGACGCGTTTGGTGGGCGGTTCACCGGGCCACCAAGCCGCGTCATCGCGGACCTCGCGGATGCGACGAGCCAGTTCGCTCTCCGCCACGGGCGGCGCCGACGGATCGAAGCGCGCATGTTTCCAGAATTGCACGACGCCGGCCGCCATGATGAAACAACGCCGCGTGTAGGGATGCTCCAATTTCTGCAGCGTCGTGGCGACGCCAGAAACCGAGGACGGATCCGAGGATTTGAATACGAGTTCATTGTGGAACGCGAATGTGTCGCGTCGGAAATCGAACGGACGCCCGGGTCCGGCAGTCGGCGAAACAGTCGCGCATCCGGTCAGGACCGCGGCCAATGACAGGGCGATTAGAATCCGCATTTTCTTAACTCCAGCAAACATTGTGTATCGGCATCGTCCTTCGAGCGCGGATGAAAATAAAACTCATGCAAACCCTCGGGCAAGCGTTGCACAGCCTCAATGACTTCCTGTGCCTGCATTCGATAAGTCCGCCCGAGTCCCCAGATTGTGTCACTGCAACGAAAGGGACAATGGCGGCGGCGGGTCCGCATGAAAATTCCGTCCGCCCAACTATAAAGGTGCTGGTTCTCAGTTGGCCCAAAGAAACAGGGCCTGCCCAGACGCAGCCAGCCGTTGAACGGTCGCGGCAAGACTTCCAGCAGCGCGGCGTAGACCATGGGATGGGCATGAAGATGGTGATGGGAATTGACGAACGCGCAGGGCAAGCCTGTTTGTTGATACAACTCCCATTGCGCGGCGACTTCGCGGCGCATCAAGCGACGCGCGCCGGGCATCAGCCCAATCCTCCAGCCTGCCTGAACGTACGCATTGCCCCACGGCCACGAGTGGCACGTCACGGGTTGCGAATCGCAGAGATGAAGATGCCAACCGATTTGCAGCGAGGGATTTTCACGAGCCCGGCGCACCGCGTCGTCGGTCGCCTGTTGTCCCATCATCAAACTGGCCCCCTGCAGCGCCCCGTGATGGTGAGCGTGGAGAATGGCGCGATTGGTCTCCGCGTCCATCCCGAAATCGTCAGCCACGAAAATCACTTTTCCGTCGTGCATTATTATCGTAGATTCTGCCCCAATGCATGGGTCGACGCAAACTCTCATCACGGGTGGCACCGGGTTTATTGGGCGGTTCGTCGTCCGCAAGCTTCTCAGTCGGGGCGCCACGGTCCGGCTTCTCTGCCGCAACGAATTCAAGGCGCGGAGATTGTTTGGCGACCGCGTGGAAATTCTGGTGGGCGATTTGTTGGAACCGGTCTGCTGTCAGCAGGCGGCTCGCGGCGTGCAGACGGTGATTCATCTGGGCGGCTTGTACCGCTTTGGCCGGCGCCACCGGCTTTCGATGGAAGCCGCCAACCATCGGGGCACGGAGAATATGTTGCGGGCGGCCTGGGACCAACGGGTCGAACGGTTCGTACACGTCAGTTCGTGCAGCGTGCTGGAGTCGCGCAACGGCCTGGTCACCGAGCGGGATTTCCCCGAGCGCGTCGCGGCCGGGCAACATTATCGTCGTTCCAAATGGCTCGGGGAACGCGTGGCGCTGGATTGGTCTCGGCGGGGACTGGACGTCGTCATCGCCAACCCCGTGGCGCCGCTTGGCGCCGAGGATGAGGAACCGACTCCCACGGGTCGAATGGTTTTGGATTTTTTGCGGGGACGCTTCCCGTTCGCAACGCACACGAGTCTGAATGTGATCAATGTCAGCGAACTGGCCGAAGGCATTCTGGTCGTGGCGGAACGAGGTCGTCGCGGCGAACGTTACCTGCTGGGGCATCATCATTTGACGCTGTTCGAGTTGTTGCAGTTGCTGGCCGGGTGCACGGCACAAGATGCGCCACGGATTTGCCTGCCGTGGGGCATCATCGCCGTGGCGGGCGCCATTGGCGAAACCGCCGGGAACGATCGTTTGTGTTGGGAAACAGCGCTCCATGCGCGGCGCCGCGCACGCTATTCCTGCCGGAAAGCGGCTGAAGAATTGGGTTGGCAGCCCCAGCGTCCGGCCCGAGCCACCGTGCGCGAGGCGGTCGATTGGTTTCGCCTTCGATTGGATTCTGACGCAGCCACCGCCAGTGTCGCATCTCGTGTGAAACCAGATGTGGCCGCGGCTTGAGTGGCTGTTGGTCGGCTGGACTGCGCTGGCCGCAGGTTGGTGGATTTACGCCCTCCGATTGGTTCGCTGTCGCATGACGGCCGAAAACGAAGGTGCCGCCTCCCCCACCCCGACGACCGGGTCAGCCCAGACGCTCACCGTTTTCAAACCGCTCTGCGCGTTGCGCACGCCGGTGCCTTCGTCCAAACTTGTTGCCGCGCTCGAGTCCTTCGTTGCGCAAACCGGTGACGGCGCGGAAGTGTTGTTCGGTGTGGAACAGCAGGACGCCGCGGCCTGGGAACCGATTTTTGCCGCATGGCGGCGGCGCTATTCGAAGGCGCGGTTTACGGTCGTGTGTCAGCCGCGGCCGGCCACCTTCCGTAGTCCGAAAAGCTCGTGGTGGCATGCTTTGGCCGGTCGGGCGCAGGGGCGACTCTGGTTGTGGAGCGATGCGGACATGATTGCAGTCCCCGGATTGTTGACGACTTTGCGCGGCGAGCAGTCGGCAACCAACTCAGGACTGGTGACCTGTCCGTACGTCATCCGCCGGGTGACGCTGCGGCCGATGTGGTTGGAAGCACTGTTTGTAAACGCCGAATTCTATCCCGGCGTGCTGGCCTGTCGGGCGTGGGGCAAACCGAGTTTCGCATTTGGCGCAGCGATGTTGTTCGACGCCGACGACCTCCAACAGCGCCTGCCCTGGGACGAGCTAGGTGCCCGCATGGCCGAGGACAATCTCCTGGGCCGACGGCTCGCGCCGGTCCACATCAGCAGCGTGACACTGGAAACCTTGTCCGCGGAAACCCGGTGGACCGATGCCGTCCTGCATTACCTGCGTTGGCACAAGACGGTGCGGTGGTGTCGGCCCGCAGGCTACGCGGCGGAGTTGATCATTACACCCGTGCTCGGCTGGCTCGGAGCGGTGTTGTGGCAACCGACAGCGTGGTGGACCTGGACCGGCTTGGGTGTGACGGTGCTGTTGGAAGCGCTGGTTGCGGCCCGGTTATGTGCCCGAGTTGGCTGTGCGCCGCGGCTGCGCGACGCGCCGGTGTTGGCGGGCTGGAGCGGGCTGCGAGCGCTCACCTGGCTCGCTTGCTGGCTCCCGTGGCCGGTCGTGTTCCGGTCGCAACGGCGGATCTGGTGGAACTTATACCGCTGCAGCGAAGCCGGCACATAAAACCACTTCGCAAAACTGTTCCGAGCGGTGCGTTTGACTACGCTCGCTTCACTGGTCGCCTTTGCGGTTTCGGACAGAACAGACCGTTGTTCAGGTCAAAGCCCAATTCACTTCCTTGACGCTTCCATTCCAGCTTCGACGCCAAAGTCGAACACCTTGCCGCCATATTGGCTGGCATTGTAAACAAAAGCGTATTCTCCATCCTTGAGGTTTTCTTGCGGGGTGACTTTGTAAATGCCATCGCCGACTTTCTCGGATTGAATCGCGCGAATCACCTTGGGGCTGAGGCCCTGCTTGGATCCGCCGAGATTGACCTTGCCAATCTCCAAGCGCCGCTGATGCTTCGATTTGCGGATTTCCATCTGGACCAGCGAAAAATCATTCGGAGCAGTGGCGACTTTGGAAGCGCTGCTCAAACTGCTGCCGCTCCTATCGAAATAAAAGTAAAATACCGGCACGGAACTGGGAATCTGGAGATCGGCATGCTCGCCTTGCAGAACTGCGCGGCTCTTGGCGGTGCCGCCCCAGGCGACGCCCCAACCACCTCCAGTGGTGACTTGATCAAATGTATTCGGAGTGAGCATGGTCATCTTATTCTTGCCGTCCAACTGCTGGAATAACCAGATACCGGTTTCATGAGCGGCTTGCGGGTCATTGGGATCGCCGGCGACCGTGCCCACGGTAGCCGCAGTTTCTGGTTTGGTGGGAGAGCCGACCGCAATCATCGCTTGAATGATCGCATCCGAGATGCCGTCATCCTTGAGTTGCTTCAGGGCGTCAAGGCCGACGTCGAAGTTGCAGGCCGAAACCTTGATTTTCTCGATTACGACATTATCGCCGAGGCCGAGTTTGTGCATCTCGACTACTGAGGCGTTGGTCAGTTTTTCTCCCGCGGCAACCGCCGTTGCCGAAAGCCAACTGACGAATAGACACACGACGCAAAGCACCGAGGCCAGCTTCTTCATACTCGCTCTCCTGTAGTTTGATTGATTTTTGAGATCCGACGGGATTGTAGGCCATGGAGAGATATTGACAAGCTCGTTTGTTCAGGAAAACAGGGTGACACGCGACTTGACCAAGCTGGCTGTTAGCGGAATACTTCCGCTCAAAGAAAGGAGAAGTTGTCTCATGAAATCGAACAGAATTCCCATCTGTTTGGTACTGGTTTCGACGGCGTTTTTCCCGAGTCGCCTTCTGGTGGCGTCCAGCCCCTCCAAAGTTCTGTCAAAAGTTCATTACGAGCAATATGCCGGAGAGCAGAAGGACTGGCCACGTTCCACCGAGCCGATCGCGCTCGTTAAAACGCGCTATGGCCTGCCCATTTATGAAAAACTGCCGAGCCGTCCCTATGAGGTGCTGGGGACGATGAGCGATGAAGGCGATCACGCCGTCAAGCACGTGGTCGAGGCGGCCCGTTTGATCGAAGCCGATGCGCTCCTCATTGTCGGTGACAAAGCCTTTGCAGACGCCGGACTGAAAGTTAGTCCGCAGCTAATGGAGAATGCCGAAATTCCCGATCCGCGAGGCCCGACCACTGTTTCGCGACTCGATCACCCGGAGGCGTTGACGACTAAGGACGAACACCCTACCATTCGCGTCACCCGGATGTGCGCCATTCTAGTTCGCTGGACGACAAAGTGACATTCCAGCGTTTCGGATTGCAAAGCAGCGGCAAACGACAGGTTACGACGAAGGGGCAGGCGGAGTAGCGGGCCCATTAGTGGGCGAAGCGCTTGTACCGCTCGGAACCAGCTTCCAGCGGATGAGAAAACCGGTGAGGGAAGTTATGCCACTGGCTTTCTTGCCTTCGATGACCAAACTCGGCTGAATGGTAATACCCGCTTTCACGAAGGCGTCATCTGCGCACACCAGAACTGCATTGGCGCCGGCGGCGTGGGCGGCTGCCGAAACGCGTTTGGCTACCTTGTCATCGTGCGTGACCTGAATGACGCCCAGGATTTCATAGAGGCGACTCGGCAAACTCCGGTAAATGGTTACCCCTTGCTTGGTCTCGATGGTGTTGGGCACATTCTGGTCGCTGGTCGGCCAGGCTTGTTGCTCTCCCTGATAGGCAACATAGTTTGCCCGGTCGAGAGCCTTTTGTTTGTCCTTCGTCGAGGCGGCGTCGACTACGGCAGCCAGTGTCGAACATAGAATCACAGATACGATCCAACGCTTCATAGTTCTTCCTCCGGTGGGTTGTAGGAGTTGGAGACAATCCTATACGTGGGAAATTCGAAAACAAGTGAATACTTGCCTTCGAACAAAAGCCTTTCCGGTTTGCCAAGCTTTCGTTCAAATCACCGGAGCGGGTGAATCGGGGCGAGGACTCGTTTTGCGTGGCGCGGCTTGTTGGGGCAGCGAATGAACACCCAATTGGGTCTCGACCTGATGGCGAACGGATTTGCGGATCCAGAGGAAATGTTCGAGATGGGCCAGGGTACAGATGTAATGGCCGACCACGCGCGGATTATTCCGTCCAATCCTGAACAGGTACTGCCAGAATTTCCAGCGGCTACGCCGTTTGATTCCTTGTCGCCAACAGAGTGTCAGCAAGGCGCGGATGTCCTGCCAACCATGTTCGTCCGGCGTGCGCTCCTTCAAATCCCAACGGGGCGGAGCGAGCATTTGGAAATGATGGTAGGTGCGGTCGAGAAACCGGACCGGGTCGTAAATCTGCCACAGCGCCGCGGAATATTCGCGGGCAATTTCATCCATCGGCCGGGTGGGCTCGAAGTTCATCAACGTTTCGAGGTTCAGCCGTGCGTCCTCACCACGTAACCGTCCTTCGCGCTTCAGCCGCTCCCACAGCGTCGTCCGCGGCAACGCCTGGAGCATGGAAACCACGGTCGTCGGGATGGAAGTCCGCTCCATAAACTCACAGATCCGTTCGCCGGCGCCGGGTTGTTCGCCGTCGAAGCCAAGGATAAAGGAACCCATGACGCAGAGCCCGGCGCGGGTGATGGTCTCGACCGCCGTTTCCAGCGGCAAGCGGGTGTTCTGCAATTTGCCGGCCCGTTTGAGGCTGGCGTCGTCTGGCGTTTCGATACCGAGGAACACACCGTTGAAATTGCAGTCGGCCATCAGATCGAGCAATTCCCGGTCGGAAGCCAGATCCATCGACGCCTCGGTATTGAGCGTGAAGGGATAGCCGTGCCGCTTTTGCCACGGCTTCAACTCCCGCAACAGGTCGCGGACTTTCACGCGGTTGCCGACGAAATTGTCGTCCACAACGAAGATCGAGCGGCGCCAACCGAGTTCGCGGAGCCGGTCGAACTCAGCCAACATCTGTGCGGGAGTCTTGGCCCGAGCACGGGAACCGAAAAGCACTCCGATCTCGCAAAACTCACAACGGAACGGACAGCCGCGCGAGAACTGCACTGACATGCTTTCGTAGGCACGGAGATCAAGTAGATCAAACCGGGGCACGACGGTGTGCGACAGGTCAGCAAACTCTCCATTCGGACTGAAACACCCCTCCTTCTCGCCCTGCTGGAGCGCAGCGACGAACGCGGGGATGGTCAATTCACCTTCACCCAGCGCGAGATAGTCGGCGCCTGCAGCCGCGACTTCACCCGGCAGCGTGGTGGGATAAGGACCGCCCACGGCGACGCGCTTGCCGCGCTGTTTGGCTTCGCGAACGAGCGCCAGGAAATCCTCCCGTTGAGTGGTCATCCCGGAAAGAAGAATTAGTTCCGCCCAAGCCCAATCCGCCTGGGCGACTTCGCTCACATTGCGGTCCACCAAGCGGAACTCCCAATCTTGCGGCAGGAGAGCGGCGACCGTGATCAGACCCAGGGGTGGCAGAGTCGATTTGCGTCCAATTAGGGCGAGCGCCCGCTCGTACGTCCACAAATTGCGGGCAAAGCGTGGGGCGATCAACAGAACTCGCATGCCGGGTCAAACCTCGGGTGCAGGCTAAAGTTTTACCGGGAGGGAGTCAATGGTGTGTTTGAAAGATGGGAACGGGCTTGCAGTGCTGAGTTTTTCCGGCCGTAGGCGCCGGCAAGACGGAGCAGCAGATTGTGTCCGATCTTGTCGTCCCAATCGAACTGGTTGTTGAGCACCACGACGGCGACGCGAGCATTGAGATCCATCCCGATGTAGGCTCGATAACCCGAAACCATGCCGTCTTTGAAGGTGAGGATCTGCCGTCCTTCGTCGAAACGACTTACGATCCAGCCGAACGCTTCGCCGCCTCGAGCGCTTTCAATCTGTACCTGATGGGTGGCGGCCAGCGTGGATTCCAGGGGAAGATGCAACATTCCCAGGTTGGCCTTCGCAAAAATCAAAAGGTCGTTGACGCTCGAGTACATGCCGCTCACCGGACGCATCAAATCGCCCATGTCCCAGGGAGCCATCCGCGCCGAGCGAAATCTCCAGCACGCTTGGTTGCCGACATGGCCAACAGCCAGGCGTCGTTTCTGCTTGTCGTCCAGGAAGAAGACGGAATTCGTCATGTTGAGTGGCCGGCAGATTTCCTCCTCAATCAAATCAGTTGCGGGGCGACCCGTCTTCACCGCGACCAGGTTCGCCAGCAAACCAAAGCCAATGTTTGAATACTTGAACTGGGGCGGTTTCTGTACGTGCAGATGGCAGACCCGCAGGTAATTGTAGAGAAAAGGCGTGGTGAGGTGCGCGTAAACATTTCGTCCCAACACGAAGTAGGCAATCACAGAACCGACCTGGTTCGGCCACCAGAGTTCACGGGAAAGGCCGCTCGTGTGCGTGAGCAGTTCGTAGACGGTCAGGCGGCCCGCGTCGGCACTGACGACGATGTTGGTCGGCAAGATACTGCGAACGGTCTCGTCGTAGCGCAACCGACCTTGTTCCACCAAGCGCACGACCAGCGTCGCGAGGAAAACCTTTGAGACCGAGCCGATCTGGAACAAGGAATCGGCATTCAGTGGGCGGGGATCGCCGGGACCATCATTGTGGCCATAACAGAACGTCTGGGTGGTTCCGTCTGGCAGGACGACTCCGATGACCATGCCGTAGGCCTCTCCGCTGTCCAACAGCGGTTGCGCCAACGCGTCGACTTCAGATTGAAGATTGTGGCCCGCTTGGAGACGGGCGATGGCTGGATTGACACCCCAAACCTGACGGGTTGCCGATGTGCGGCAAGCGGCAGTTAGCAGGGCCAAGAAAATCAAGGGGAGAAACACCAAGAATCTCCCAGATCGATTGCTTGCTGGGAGGAGGACGTGCCATGATTGGGCGAGACGGCTTTTCCGCACGATTTGGCAATTTCCTACTGGCATTCAAACATTGATTTGTTCCCGCCGTGAAATGCGCAACTTGCGTGGCGTCAGATACAGCGGGCCACACTTGCCGTCAAGAAGATTACTGGCGCCAGGCGCTCGGACAGTTTGCCATCGAGGGGAATGAAAAGGGAATTTACGGATTGCTTTCAGGAGTTCTGTTTTTACAATGCGGCGATGGATTCGCGACGGGTTCTATTGATCAGCAGCAACCGCTGTGACCAGCCATACCCTGTATTCCCGCTGGGGTTGGCCCACTTGGAATCCGCGCTCCGCCACGCTGGCCACACGACCTGCTGGGTGGATCGGCAGGCGATGAACGTGCCGCTCGAACAAGCCATCGCTGAATTCCAACCTCACGTGATTGGGATTTCCATTCGCAACGTGGATGATGTGCAGTTCCAGAGCCAGGAAACCTATTACGACGATGCGATCGCACTCAGCCATAAAGTGCGTAGCTGCAGCCCTTCCCCGATCGTCCTCGGCGGCACTGCGTTTTCTATTTTCCCCGAAAAGCTTTTGAGGTTGAGCGGTGCCGATTTTGGTGTCCAAGGTCCCGGCGAAGTCGCGTTTGTCCAGTTGATCAAGGCGATCACCACTGGGGACGACTCCAGCGGCATTCCGGGACTGGTGTACCGGCGCGGGGATCAGATCGTCGTCAACCCATGTGATCCCGAGGAGCCGATTTACGCCTTCACAGCGGAGCGGCCACCGGAGTTGATGAACTATTATCTACAGCACAGCGCCATGTTGAACATCGAGACGCAACGGGGTTGTAGTATGCCGTGCTGTTATTGCACCTATCCCTTGATCGAAGGTCGGCGAATCCGCCGCCGGGAGCCCGAGGCGATCGCGGCTGAGCTGATGACGCTCCAACGCCAGGGAACGAAACACGTGTTTATTGTCGATGCGGTTTTTAACCTGCAAAACGATCACATCGCCCGTGTTTGTGAAGCCATACTGCGGCGGGGTGTCGAAGTGACCTGGACCTGTTTTCTCCGCCCGAAAGGGTTGACGGCCGAGCTGATGAATTTGATGGCGCGAGCCGGACTGACGCATATCGAATTCGGTGCCGATAGCCTCTGCGATTCGGTACTGGCGGAGTACGGTAAAGCGATCACCTTTGAAGACATTTTGAAGTCCAGCACACTGGCGCGGGCCGCCGGCATCCACTACGGACACTTCCTGATCTGCGGCGGGCCGGGCGAAACCCGCGAGACGCTACAGACCACATTTGCCAATTCGAAGCGGCTGCCTGGCGCGGTCATTTTTGCCCTGGCGGGTATGCGCATTTACCCCGGCACGCCCTTGTTCGCGCGCGCCGTGCGCGAGGGACTGCTGTCAGCCGACGCGGATCTGCTTCGCCCCGTTTACTACATTTCTCCGGCTCTTACCAAAGAGGAATTGCTGCAACAGTTGGAGGAATTCCGCCAGCAAGGCCCCAACTGGCTCATCGGCAATCCCCCAACGTCCTTTGTCCCGTTGTCTGACCGACTCCGCCACCGTGGAGTGGTGGGTCCGCTCTGGGAATATTACCCGGCGCTTCAGCGGCTGACGTAGTCCGATGGTCGCTCATCCCCAAACCCGCGTCGTTGTCACCGGAATGGGAGCGGTGACGCCGCTGGGCTTTGATTTCCAGACCTCGTGGCAACGAATCGTCGCCGGAGAAAGCGCCGCCGCGCCGGTGACCCTGTTTGATGTGGCCGGATGCCGCTGCAAACGGGCCGCGTCGGCACAACTGCCGGGACTTCCGGATCTCACTCCCAAACAACTGTCCCGGTTGTCGCGGGCCGCGCGTCTCGCTCTGCCTGCCGCGCGGGAAGCACTGGCGCAAGCCGGATTGTTGGACGAAGCTGGACGATCAAAGTTCGCGTGGCTGCCTCTTTCCGTAAGCACGACCGGCGGCGGGATGGCCTGGGGCGAAAAGTTTCTACGAGCCATGTTGGCGCAGCAGGATAACGCCGGATTGTATCCGTACATCGTGCGTTATCAGGCGCATCACCAAATCCACGACCTCCAACGGCACCTCGGTTTTCGCGGGCCGATCACCATTATCGCCAACGCCTGCGCCAGCGGCGCCAATGCGATTGGTCATGGCGCCGATCTCATTCGTGCCGGCGCGCATGACTGCGTCTTGGCGGGAGGCTTTGAAGCCTTGACCGAGTTGATCTACGTGGGTTTCGACTGTCTACAAACCATGAGCCCCGAGCGTTGTTGCCCGTTCGATTTGGGACGCAACGGACTGATGCTCGGCGAGGCGGCCGCCTTTGCGGTTCTCGAATCGGAATCGCATGCTCGCGCGCGAGGTGCCCACATGCTGTGCGAGTTGGCCGGCTACGGACATACGACCGATTTGCACCATCTCACGCAGCCGGATCCATGCGGAGCGCCGGCGGTGAGAGCGATGCGAGAGGCCCTCGCAAGAGCGCAATGCGATGCGTCGGAAATCAGTTATGTGAACGCGCATGGAACGGGCACGCTGCTGAACGATGCGAGTGAATGTGCGGCGTTCGCCACAGTCTTTGGAAACGGCGATTCCGCACAGCCTGATTCGCCAATTCCAAAATCGATTCGGATCAGTTCGACCAAAGCCGCCATCGGGCACACGCTGGGCGCAGCGGGCAGCATTGAAGCGCTGTTCGTCATTGCGGCTCTGCGGTCAGGTCATTTGCCGCCAAATCTGAACGTGCGGCGGCCGGAGCCGCGCGTCGCAACCAATCTGGTGGCGGTTGGCGAAAGCCACCCCGAAATGAACGCAGTCTTATCCATGAACCTGGGGTTCGGCGGGTCAAATGCCGCCTTGGTATTCAAACGGTATGAGGAAAACGTTGGACACGCCTCCCGCCTGTCGGTGGTTGCCCCAAACAGGCACGAGGCCCGTTCAACGCTAACCATCGTTGGCCTGGGTGCGGTGCTGCCTTCGGAAACCCCGCAACGCATGAAAGGTCTTAGCGTCGCCAGCGGTGAGCACACGGTGTTCTGCGTGGATCAGACGCGCGAGCCGCTGGCAAAACTTCAGAACGAAATGCGCGTGCGACGGGCCAGCCCCATCACGTTGTTCATGCTCGGTGCGGCGCAACAGGCAATGGCTGCAGAACCGACGCTGCGGCCTGACCGACTGGGAATCGTTGCGGCTTTCAACACGGGCGTGGTTGTGCCGACCCGTCGGTTTTTTGAAGGAATTCTGAAGAACGGCCAGCGGTTCGCCAGCCCGAATGTTTTTCCAGAAACAGTTTTTAACTCTGCGACGAGTCACGTTGCCGCTATCCTCGGCGTTGGTGGGCCCTGTTATTCGTTGGTGAGCGATGATGCGGCCTGGGTGGGCGCCTTGCGGGTGGCGGAGGTGTGGTTGGCCAATCAACTGGTCGAATACGCCCTGGTGATCGGCGCGACCGAACTCGACCCGATCTCGATTGATGCCTATGCGGTTGGCGGCTGGCTGCCGCCGCACGGTCGAACGGGATTTGTGCCCAGCGAAGGCGCTGCCGCGTTGTTACTGCAAAAATCCAATGTGCAACAAGGGGTGCGCATCGCGCAAATGGCCGGTGGCTTCACTTATCGCGCCCGCGCGGAAGTCCGGCAGGCGGCGCAGGATTGTTTCGCACATTTCCCTGCGGACATCGCGGTCTGCCACACCGCGCAGCATAGTTGGTTGGGAGAAATCGAAAGGGAAATGATGAAAGGGACACCAGCCGCGTTTCCCTACCACGGTGAGGCCTTTACGGCGTCGGCAGCTTGGAATACAGTGCACGCCGCCGAACTTGCCCGCAACCAGCGGCGCGAAATACTGCTACCCGTGTGGGGGCTCAATGGCGAATCTTCGGCTTTGCTTTTGGCTGGCGGATAATTTACATACAGGAGCGTGAGGCTCGACAAATGGCTGATATTTCTCTGGACGAATTGAAAAAACTGGTTGTCGAAAACTGTATTCTCAGGGTCCAACCTGGTGAGATCCTTGAGGATACTCCATTATTCGGCCCCAAAGGTGTCGGACTGGATTCACTGGACGCGCTCCAACTCACCGTGGCGATTGAGAAGCATTATGGTATCGTGATCAACGACGCGGAAGTCGCGCGCCAGGTCATGCAATCTTTGGGTACTCTGCGTCGTTGGCTGGCGCAACAGCCACCGCCCGGCGCAAAACAGTAGGGTCGTTCCATGAGTGCGCCGATGGTTTACGACACAATCGTTATCGGCGGCGGGCCCGGCGGCAGCACGGCCGGGGCGTTTCTGGCCAAGGCCGGTCGGCGGGTGTTGATTTTGGAGAAAGAAGTTTTTCCACGTTTTCACATTGGCGAGTCGCTGTTGCCGTTTGGCAACGATGTCCTCAAAGAAAGCGGCGCGTGGCCGAAGATCGAAGCGGCCGGGTTCCAGCCGAAACACGGTGCAGAGTTTTTTGTCGGCAACGGGTCCCGGTGGCAGCGTTTCTGGTTCGCCCGCGGATTGGTACCCGGCTACGGACAGACATTCCAGGTCGAGCGTGCCCGGTTCGACGAGGTCTTGCTCGACCACGCCGCCAGTTGTGGTTGCGAAGTGCGCGAAGGCTGTGAAGCGAAAACCGTCAGTCGGGATGGCGACGAGTGGCGGATAGTGTACCGCGAAGGCGAGGCGCGCAGCCGGTGGTTGATCGATGCCAGCGGATGCGACGCTTTTCTTACTCGGACGCTGGGCGTGGCCCGAAAACCGATGAACCTGCCGAAACGTATCGCGGTCTATGCGCATTTCAAAGGCGTCTACCGAAATCCCGGCGACGCGGAAGGTCACATCACCATCGTGCGCATCAAAGACGGCTGGTTCTGGTTGATTCCCCTGACAAACGGAAAAATGTCGGTCGGCATGGTGCGATCGCTCGATGATTTCAAACGGTTTGGTGGCACCGTCGAAGAATGGTTCGCAAAAACGATCGCTCTTAGCCGCGAATTGCGGCAGCGGATGAATGAGGCTCTGCAGATCAGCCCCTTCTACAAAGCCAGCGATTACAGTTACTATCACGAGCAACTGGCCACGGACCGCGCCCTGTTGATCGGCGACGCGGCCGGGTTCATCGACCCGATTTTTTCGTCCGGCGTGCACATCGCCACGAAATCAGCGCAGTTGGCGACGCGGCTCATTTGCGGCGCGCACGCGCAAGGCCGGGCTTTGAGCATCCGGGAACAACAAGATTATTCGCGCCACGTGCATCGCTATATGGACGTTTATCGCGAGATGGTGGAAATGTATTACGACAATCGCGCATTTGAAGTGTTGATGTATCCCCGGGGCGGTTTGGGTATGGTGCCCGCCGTGAACTCGGTTCTGGCCGGGAATTTTCATCGCATGTTCAAGGTGTGGTGGCGGGTCAAATTATTCCATTTCGTTTGTGCCATTCATCGACGCGTGCCGATCGTGCCGCGGCTCGATTACTCTGAGTCTTGAAACCGCATTATTCCCAGACATTTTACCGAGCTCTCTGGTTTGAGGCCGGCGTAGCGCTGGCGCGCGCGCTCGGAATCGGACGCGCTCGCCGACTGGGCCGCGGATTGGCCGAAGTTTACCGCTGGACCCATCCCCACGTGCAACTGACGTTGCGCCGCAACCTAGCGCTTGTTTGTGGCCCAGACCTTCACGAAGAAACGGTACGGCGCACGTTTCACAACTTTGGGGCGACGTTGGCCGATTATTTCCAACTCGGCGCCCGGACCCGCGAAGAAGCGCTGGCATTGATGGAGACGCGACATGGTTTCGAGCACCTGCAAAATGCATTGGCGGACGGCAAGGGCGCGTTGCTGGTCACGGTTCATTCCGGGTTGTTTGAACTCGGCGGTTTGCTGATGGAGCAATTTCACCTCCCGCTGGTCGTGTTATCGTTGCCGGAGCCGAGTCTGGCCCTGGGACGGTGGCGCGCCGCCTACCGTCAACGTTGGGGCGCAGAAACGCTGGAGGTCGGAGACAACGAGTTCAGCTTTGTGGAAATCGCCCATCAGCTCGCCCAGGGCAAATGCGTCGCCATGTTGATGGATCGCCCGCACGGCAACGCCGATGCCGTTTGGCTGGAGCTTCCCCATGGAAACGTGGCGTTTTCTACGGGGCCCGTTTGGCTGAGCTTGTTGACAGGCGCGCCCCTCGTGCCTGCCACCATTCTGGCGACGCCATCCGGCAAGTACGCCATGGAAGCGCTTCCGCCGTTTCGGCCCAAGTGGCGGGGTCCTGACCGCCAGGCCGAGGTGCGCGCACACACGATCGAACTGGCCGGCCGATTTCGAGAATCAATATGCAATCATCCCGATCAATGGTATCAATTCGCACCGTTGGCGCAGCCCTGATCCTGCTCGCGAACCGACCGTTCGCCCGGGCCGACACCGATGCCGACGTTTTTGTCGCGCATCAGGTCGCGACGCGAACCTTCGAGGCGGATCTGCGGCAAACGTTCCATTGGACATTTCCACCGCGGCACGTCGTCAGCCTGGGCCACATCTGCTACCAGGCGCCCGATCTTCTCGCCATTGTATTCACGAATCCCGCGCCCGAACTCGTGCTGGTCCGCGGCGACGAATTGTACATCAAGCGTGACAGGAAACGGCTCGCCAAGTACAAGTTGGAAGTGCGCCACGGGAAACCCACACAGAACGTCCAGTTCTTGCTGAGCTTTTTCCAAAACGGTTGTACGAATTTTGCCGGGCTGTTCGACGCGAGCACCAGCAGCAGTAACAACACGAGGACGGTCACATTGACCCCCAAACACCGCCTCCAAATGTTTCCGCTATGCTCGGTGGAAAATGTGATGACGTGGCCGTCGATGGATATCCAATCGATGCGGATCGGGCTGATTCTGAACAGCTATATCATCTATGATTTTGATCGCGTACGCCGCAACCAGCCGCTGGACAAGAAAGTTTTCGAGGTGCCTCAAGAATGAGCTTGACCCCACATGGTCCCGGATTTTCGTTCATCGATGCGTTCGAGGTTCTTGACGCTGGAAAACGTGGACGCGGACGCAAATGGCTCGACCCGGCCGCGCCGTTTTTTGCCGACCATTTTCCCGGCAATCCCCTGATGCCGGGCGTGCTGCTGATCGAATGCGCCGCGCAAGCGGCCGGTGTACTTTGGCAGCAACCGGGCGCCGCTTTTCTCGCGGCGGTGACGCAGTTCCGATTCATCAAGCCGGTATTGCCCGATCAGACGCTGGAAATTGAAGTGATGCTCGCGAAAGACTTCGGGGCGCTCTCTCAATTCGAAACCGTTTTGCGCGTCGGCGGGGAAATCGTGGCTCAGGGCCGACTGACGCTGAGCCGCGCTCGGAGTTCCTCGGCCTGAGCTTGTTGAGATGGGAATCGTACCGAAGTCTTGCGGCATTACTCGAGAAGTGACTTCCCCTGGCAGAGCGAATGCATGTGTTCCTGATCCTCCGAAAACCGTGAGGTGGAACCGCGCCGCAAGGATGACGAGCTCCTCTCGGGCCCAATAGCTTTCAGCTTGGCTGATTAAACCGGATTTTGTCTTTCGGGTTGTTCCTGCTTGTGTGAAAATGCTTCCCACAGAGCTTAAACGCCTTGCGTTAACAAGGGAGAACAGCCATGGCACGGGTGTTCGTGCATAATCTTACCAAGACCTTCGCACCGGGCGTCACTCCCGTTCGGTCGGTCAGTTTTGAAGTCGAGGACAAGGGATTTTTGACCTTGCTCGGGCCGTCGGGATGCGGGAAATCCACGATTCTGCGCATGATCGCGGGCCTGGAAACCGTGACCGACGGTGAGATTTTCATCGGCGAGCGCCGGGTCAATCATGTGCATCCGTCCGACCGCGACATCGCGATGGTGTTTCAAAGTTATGCGCTTTATCCGCACATGACGGTCTACGAAAACATCGCGGTCAATCTCAGGCTCAGGGAAATTTCAGCGAGCGAAATCCAACACCGGGTCAAAGAGACCGCACGGCTGCTCGACATCGAAGCGTTGTTGGATCGCAAGCCGCGGGCGTTGAGCGGCGGCCAACGGCAGCGGGTGGCGCTCGGACGCGCCATCATTCGCAAGCCGAAGGCGTTTCTCCTCGATGAACCACTCTCCAACCTCGACGCCATTCTGCGGGAACGAATGCGCGCGGAATTGAAACGTCTGTTCGCGGACCTCGGCGCGACGGTGATCTATGTCACGCACGACCAGACCGAGGCGATGACCATGTCTTCCCGCATTGCCGTGATTTACAACGCCCGCGTCCAACAACTCGGCACACCTGAGGAGATTTATCATCAACCCGCGAACGTCTTCGTGGCCAACTTCGTCGGCAGTCCGCGCATCAACATTCTTAAATGTCGCGTGACCGAGGACGGACTGAAGTTAGGCAACCAGAAAATCCCGCTAAGCCGGTCGCGACTGGAGACTCTGCAAGGACAAAAGGAAGTGCTGGTCGGCGTGCGTCCGGAAAACATGCGTGTCGGCCAGGGGACTTTGACGGGCAAGGTAGAAGTGATTGAACCGCTTGGTGCCTTCACCGTTCTGAATGTGCGTGTTGAGGGCCAGAAGCTGCAGGTTCTGGTCGAGCCGCATGGCGATTGGAGCGGCGCCATTCCGTTGCAGCCCGATGAATCTCGACTCCACTTTTTCAATTCGCAGACCGAGGAGAAACTGTGATGCGATTCAGGACGTGGGATTCTCGGTTTTGGATGGGATTGTTGCTGCTGTTCGCGGCGTCTTTGGTCGGCTGCGAAAAAAGGGCCGAATCGACAGAAGGCGTGGTGGTGCTGAATGTTTTAATGGAGCCGGACACCACCGGCATTTGGCGGAAATTGTTTGCCGAGTTCCACGAAAGGAATCCGGGAATTCAGATCCACCACGTCGAAGGACCGACGGCGACCGATGCTCGCGAAGATCTTTATACGACCTCGTTTCTCAGTGGCGAGTCTGCTTATGATCTGGTGTACGCCGATGTGGTGTGGATTCCGAAATTTGCCGCGGCCGGTTGGCTGGAAGATTTGACAGACCGCTGGAGCCCGTCCGAGTGGGATCGGTTCATCAGCGGTTCGATCGAAGGCAGCAAGTATCGGGGACGCATTTACCGTGTGCCGACACAGATCGACGGCGCCGTGCTTTTTTACCGTAAAGATTTGCTGGCAAAGGCGGGCGAGCGACCGCCTGCGACCTTCGATGATTTGGCCCAAATTTCGCAGAAATTGCAGCATCCACCCCAACTCTGGGGCTTTGTTTGGCAGGGAAAACAATACGAGGGGCTGGCGTGTGATTTTCTGGAAGTGCTGATCGGTTACGGTGGATTTTGGATCAACCCGGACACGGATCAGGTCGGACTCGATCAGCCTGCGGGCGTGGCGGCGCTGACGTTCCTGACCGACTGCGTGCAGAAGTGGAAGATTTCGCCGCCGGGCGTGACGACGTATGCGGAGGAACAGAGCCGTCAACTATTTCAGAGCGGGCGGGCAATTTTCCTTCGCAATTGGCCATACGTCTGGCCGCTGTCGCAGCGGGAAGAATCGCCGATCAAAGGCAAGGTGGGCCTGGCGCCAATGCCAAAATCGGACGACGGACGACCAGCCTCGACCCTAGGCGGATACGGCTTTGCCATTGCCAAAAGCAGTCACCACCAAGACGCAGCGTGGAAGTTTTGCGAATTCATCAGTGCCTTGCCGCAAATCCGCAGAATCAACCAAGCCACCGCCATTCAGCCGGCACTGAAAAGTTTCTACGAGAACAGTCCCGATCCCGTGCAGCAGGCCATTTATCGGGTGCTGCAAACCACCGTTCCTCGTCCTCCTGTGCCACAATACGCGCAAGCTTCCGATATTTTGCAGCGGTATGTCAGCGCCGCCTTAACGGGACGGCTCACTCCCAAACAGGCAATGCGCGGAGCAGCCAGCGAGACACGATTGCTATTGCGACGGACCAGGACTTCAAAAGGCCGCGATTCCCACGCGTTTCCAATGGCTCAACTTCGATGAGGACACCCGCACACAACAAGAAGATGCGTTTGGAAGACCAAGCGTTTGGATATCTCATGCTATGGCCAGCAGCGATATTTGTGTTGGTCGTGGCCGTGTATCCGGTTCTGCGAATTCTTTGGTTAAGCTTCTTTACCCAGAATCTCGGCACCGGCTTGCATCCGCAATTCAGCGGTACGCTCAATTACGTCCGTCTGCTGAAGGACGGGCATTACTGGCAGACCATGATGACAACAACTGTTTTCACATTTATTGCCGTCAGCACGGAACTACTGCTTGGATTGTGGTTCGCTCTTCTGCTTAATGAGAAATTTCACGGTCGCTCCTTTGCGCGGACGGCAACGCTCATTCCCTGGGCGTTACCGACGGCGGTGCTCGCCTTGGCGTGGGCCTGGATCTTCAACGATCAATCTGGTGTCTTCAACGATTTGATGATGCGCTTGGGCTTGCTCTCGCGCCCTGTGGCCTGGCTCGGCAGCGGTCCCACCGCCATGTTCTCAGTGATCTTTGCCGACGTTTGGAAGACAACACCGTTCATGATGATTATCCTGCTGGCCGGGCTGCAGAACATTCCCGAGGATCTGTACGAAGCGGTCCAAATCGATGGCGCCCGCGCCTGGAACAGCTTTCGTTTAATCACGCTGCCGATGTTGATGCCGTCGATCATGCTGGCCCTGTTGTTTCGAACCATCCAGTCCTTTGGAATCTTCGACCTGATCTTCGTGATGACCGGTGGCGGCCCGGGTGGCGCCACTGAAACCGTTGCGATTTACAATTACCGTACCTTTCTGCGCTACCTGGATTTCGGCTACGGTGCGGCGATGATCGTGGTGACATTCCTGATTACGAGCGGAATTTGCCTGTTGATTTACTGGCCACTGTCGCGAACACGCGGTGCACGCGCTCTGGCGACGGAGCGCGCCGTGGAAAAATCCGAGGCCATGTGAAAAAGACGCTGCAGCAAATTCTGATTTGGCTGGCGGTGGTGTGGTGTCTTGCACCGTTTGCCTGGCAGATCATCACCTCGCTGAAGACCAATGCGGAGATCGCTCACATCCCCACCATTTATGCTCCGGTGCATCCGACTTGGGGCCATTATCAAGAGCTATTCAGCCGTAAACCGTTCGCGCGTTATTTGTGGAACAGTTTCTTGATTTCGAGCGTGTCAACAGTTGTCTGTGTGCTGGTCAGCGCGATGGCGGCCTACAGTTTTTCACGACTTAAAGTGCGTGGCGCGAGAGGGCTGCAAGTCGGACTGATCTCCATTTCATTTTTCCCAACCATCATCTTCTTTTTCCCGTTGTACGAACTGGTGCGACGAACGGGCATGGCCAACAATCCCATCGCGCTGATCGTTCCCTACATCACCTTCAATCTTCCATTCGCGACGCTGATTCTAACGGCGTTCTTCCGTACCATCTCGCTCGATATCGAGGAAGCCGCCAAAGTGGATGGATTCAATCGCTGGCAGATTCTCATGAAAATCATCATGCCACTGTCTGCGCCTGCGTTGGCGACCACCGCCATTTTGATCTTCATCTTTTGCTGGAATGAATTCCTGCTGGCGCTGACGTTCATGACCCGCGACTCGGCCAAAACGGTGACCGCCGGCGTCGCGAGTCTGAGCGGTGGGAGCATCTATGAAATCCCCTGGGGCGCCATCGCGGCCGCGGTCGTGGTGAGCACGCTGCCACTGATTGGGCTGGTCGTAGTCTTCCAGAAACGAATCATCCAAGGTCTCACCGCTGGAGCCACGAAAGGATAGCATTCCACGAAGACGTTAGGCTGTTGTGTCCGGGCACTCCACTTGCTTTCTAACTTGGGGTTGGACTAAGTTGCCATCGTAGTGACCGGGCAACATGCCGATCTCGTTCACGGAAGACCTGTCGTGCGATACAAACTGCCAAAGGTTGAGGATTACGCGCCATTCATCGGTGCCAAAGCGGTCGATCGAATTCTCTCCAAAGCCGAGGCCTTGCGCGGATTCCGCTTCACCAACATCAATTCGACTTATTACGGCGGAGGTGTTGCCGAGCTGTTGTCCTCGATGACGTTGTTGATGAACGGGCTCGGCCTGGAAGCCGGCTGGCGCGTGTTGCAGGGTTCGCCAGATTTACGAAAAGGTCGTCTTCGAGAATTCCATTCGGAACCATTTCAATCATGATCTGGTGGTCGTTCACGATCCGCAGCCGCTCCCGCTTATCCGCCATTATACAAAAATACAAAAAGGGCGCCGTGGATCTGGCGTTGCCACATCGATCTCTCTCATCCCCACTACCTGGCGCGCTTCATCGAGCAGCACGACGCCGTCATCCTTGGTATTCCCGAGTACGCGCGGAAACTGAGACCGCCGCAACTGTTTTTCCTGCCAGCCATTGATCCGTTCACCACGAAAAACCAGCGACTGCAAGATCGAGAAATGGATGGGCGTCTTGCGTACTACGGTATCCCGACAGACCTTCCCATCATCGCCCGGGTTTCGCGTTTCGATCCCTGGAAGGATCCGCGCGGGGTCATCGAAGCCTTTCGGCTGATCCGAAAGGAAGTGGATTGCGCGCTGGTCATGCTCGGCAATTTCGCTTCCGACGATCCGGAGGGCGCAGAAATCTACGAATCGCTGTTGAATGCCCGTGATGAACGGATCCTCATTTTGCCCAATGGCGACGATACGGCGCTGGTGAACACCATCCAAAGCCGGGCGGCAGTGATTCTGCAAAAATCCATCCGCGAAGGATTTGGCCTGACGGTGACCGAAGCGATGTGGAAAGGCACGCCGGTCGTCGGTGGCAACGTTGGTGGCATTCGTTATCAGATCCGGGATGGGGTCAACGGTTTCCTTGTTTCCTCGGTAGAACAGACGGTGCGACGCGTCGTCCAGTTGCTGAAAGACAAGCGGCTCCGGGAACGCTTCGGTCGTAGCGCCCGCAAAACCGTCGCGAATCATTTTCTGCTCACACGTTACCTGGAGCAGTATCTGGATCTGTTCAACTCATTTGAGGCCAGTTTCCATCTCAAGAAGAACCCGGCGATACGATAAGCGAGGCTGGAGTGGGATTTAAGCGCCGGGACCCAGTTTCCGGTCCAGGTACGAGCAGGCACTGATGAGCGCCAGATGGGTAAAGGCTTGCGGGAAGTTGCCCAGTTGCTCACCGCAATGTCCCAGTTCCTCCGCATACAGCCCAACGTGGTTGGCATAACCAAAGGCCTTTTCGAGAATGAACCGGGCCAGTTTCAGATCGCCAGCGCGGGCCAGACATTCGACATACCAGAAGGAGCACATGGTGAAAGTGCCTTCGCTCCCCGGCAATCCGTCCTGGCTTCCTTCGAGCACTTTGTACCGGTACACCAACGAATCTTCCACCAGCTTGTTTTCTACCGTCGCCAGATGGGAGGACCAACGCGGGTCCATCGGGCTGATGAATTTCAACATCGGCATGAGCAGACTCGACGCATCCACCGTTTTGGCCCCTTTAAATTGCACGAAAGCGCGCAATCTCGCGTTCCAAAACTTATGATATACGTCCTGATAAATCTCGTCACGAATGCGTTGCCAGCGGCCCAGCGGCGCGGGAAACGACCGCTTGAGCGCCAGGCGAATTCCGCGGTCGATCGCCACCCAGCACAACACCCGTGAATACAGAAACAGCCGTGGGCCCCCACGAACTTCCCAAATTCCATCGTCGGGCTCCTGCCAATGCTCGCACACCCAGTCGATCAGTCGTGTGAGGTTCATCCAAAAATCATAGGAGATGGGCTCGCCGTATTTGTTGTAGATGTAAACGGAATCCATCAATTCGCCGTAGATATCGAGCTGCAGTTGGCGATACGCCGCGTTACCGATGCGCACCGGCTTGGAATGGCGGTACCCTTCGAAATGTGGCAGCTCGATCTCCGCAAGGTCGCGGCGACCGTCAATTCCATACATCACCTGCAGCGGATTGGATGCGGTCGTCTCCTGGCAACGCTCCTCAATCCAGCGCATGAAGGCCGCCGCTTCCTCCGTGTAGCCAAGGCGCATCAAGGCATAGAGCGTGAAGGATGCGTCGCGGACCCAGGTGTACCGGTAATCCCAATTGCGCGGGCCGCCAATTTCCTCTGGCAAGCCAAAGGTTGGAGCCGCGACTATGGAGCCAGACGGTGCGTAGGTTAACAACTTCAGGGTGAGGGCGGACCGTGTGATCATTTCGCGCCAGCGACCGCGATACTGGGACCGTCCCGCCCACATCTGCCAGAAATTCATTGTCTGCTTGAAAGATTCCGAGATGTAGTCAGGTTGGGTGGATGGAGATTCCTGCCGCGGCGCTACCTGTTCCAAAATAAACGAGGCGTTTTCCTCCGCCTTCAAGGTGAATTCTGCGATGGCATCTCCGTTCTTGATTCGTACGGGAACACTCGCGCGCAGCCGCAAGGTTATGCCCTTTTTACCTTCGGCAATGAACAACACTTCGCCCTTCCGCTTTTCCACCTTGTGCTTGGCACGGCCATAGTCGAAGCGGGGCGCGCAAACCATTCGCAGCCGGAGTTGCCCGCGCACGACCTTCACACGGCGCACGAGATCGTGGCTGTGCCCCAAGTGCTCGAGCGGCATGAAGTCAGAGATCTCAGCCACACCGTCATTCGATAGGAAACGAGTCAACAACATGTTTGTGTCTGGGAAATAGATCTGCTTGCGCTGAAACTCTTCCGAAGTCGTCGGAGCGATTTGGAACCGTCCGCCATTCTTGCTGTCCAGAAGTGCCGCAAAGACGGTCGGGGAATCAAACCGCGGGAAACACATGAAGTCGACCGAGCCATCGATGCCTACCAGAGCAGAGGTTTGCAGGTCGCCAATAATCCCATGGTTCTCGATGGATTCGAAGTTCATGCTTTAAGTTAGGGTGGTTTGACCAAACCTTCAACGCAGAGGATCTGTGTCTCATTGGGCGTGGTCGCTCATCGGGTTCCGGACGATCCCCCGCTGCTTCACGTATTGCGCCAATTCGGCGTTGTCGGCTCGCTCTGCAGCTTCGGCCAGTATGATGCGAGTTGCCCTCGACGAATCGAACTTCAGTATCTGTTGCGCCAACTCCTTGGCTTCGCCGTTCCGCTTCAGTCCGGCCAGGGCCTCGAAGAAGTGTGCGCCTGCCATTACCGTGTAATTACGATAGGATTTCTCGTACATGCCCCTCTGCGGATTCTTCGGGTTCAGCGTGTCCACCATGTAATTGTATCCGTCAACTAGCTCCGCAAACGCAGATTTTCCGTCCTTGCCGCCCAGAATATCGGCGTAGCGTTTAGCCCCCAAAAGCTGATCAATGAGCAAAGGCAAAACATACTCTCGATCAGCGCTTCCAGATGGAAGTTGATCGAACACCGCCAAGTTCTTCTCCCTTTGATCCAGCGCGCTATTGAGTTGTATGATTTCATAGACGGTATGTTGATCGGCGGAGCCGGACAGCAGTTTGGCCTGTCGCTCGTCACGCTCGCTTTCCATCGCCTTCTTCGCGGCAGGATAACGAAGCCCCAAGTCCTTGATGTAACCCAACAGAATGCTGGTGCGCACCAAGTCAAAAGACGAACTGACTTCGTTGCCGTGATCAAAACACCACAAATACTCCTGCAACGCTTCGGCATCCTTTCCCTTTTGGGCCAGCATGTGGCCCTGCCCCATTCGAACCATCGGATCGTTGGTTCCCAGAGGTGCGACATGGACCGGAGGGAAGGTTCCCTTAAGCGCAGCGTTGAAATCGGCCAGAAAAGTTTCGGGATCGCGGTAACCGACCAACCGCCCCAGTTCTGTTCCATTGGGTTTAATGAGGAGCACACTGGGATAGGCGTCGATGTGGTAGCGTGTAGCAAGGTCCGTTTGCTTTTCCGCGTCGATGCGTAACGCAACGGTTTCTTGTTCGAGCATCTTGATCACAGCGGCATCGGTCCAGGTCCGTTTATCCAAGAGTCGGCATGGACCACACCAGGTCGCGTAGAAATCCACCAAAACGATCTTGCCCGTGTGCGCCGCCTTTTTCGACGCGGCGTCAAAACTTAAATCGTAGAACGGCTCCGCGAAGACGCTTGCCGCTGACAAACAAAACCATGCACAAATTAGACGTGTCCTCATAAGCCTTAGAGTAGGGCCGTTTTCAAAACGTGCATATTCGACTCATACGTTTTGGCCTCACCTCTGACAAGTGGATTCAGCAGAGACCGGACCGAGATTCAGATGATTTCAAAATCACAACTGCATCCGGCGGCAAATTTGCGCTCGCGCCGGCCACTACATTTCCTGCGGCCGAAGCCATCAGTACCTCATGTGTTCCCGTGCGTATCGGAATTCGCTGAGATCGGTCCGCAAGGTTACAGACCACACTGATCGGGCCGCGTTCAACCACCAGCCAACGATCCTGCTCGTTGAAATGGACACGGACACGATCCAACCGACCGTCCGTCAAAGAAGGCTCGGAGCGACGCAACTGGATCAGACGCCGATGCCAGTCGAGAATCTCGGCGTGTGGCTCGCGCGTAAGTTCCGACCAGTTCAGCTTTGACCGCTGAAATGTTTCGGGCGCCTGCGGATCGGGAATCTCCTCTGGTTTCCAGCCGAAAGCGGCGAATTCCCGGCGTCGCCCTTCGCACACGGCTTTCGCGAGTTCTGGTTCCTGATGATCCGTAAAATAGAGGAATGGTGTCGAAGCGCCCCATTCTTCCCCTTGGAACAGCATCGGCACGAATGGTGAAGTCATCACCAAAGCCGCGCCGATCTTCAAGCGGTCGACGCTGACGAGTTGGCTGATGCGCTCCCCCCGGGCTCGATTACCGACCTGGTCGTGGTTCTGTAGATATCCCAAGAAGCGATTACCGCCCAAGCCGATCGGTGGTCGACCGTGGCTGCGGCGACGATGAACGGAATAGCCCCCAGCATAAACATAGGCCTTCTCCAGCGCCTTGGCCACATCCGCCAACGTGCCGAAATCTTCGTAGTAACCGGTTCGCTCGCCCGTCAGAACCGTGTGCAGCGCGTGATGAAAGTCGTCACTCCATTGCGCATCGAGGTTGAAACCGCCGTGCTCGTAAGGCCAGAGAAGCCGGGGATCGTTCAAGTCGCTTTCCGGAATGACGACCAATGGCCGTCCCAGCGAGGATTCCAGATCTTTTACTTCCCGTCCAAGTTGCTCCAAAAAGGGGAAAGCGGACGCGTCCTTGATGGCATGCACGGCGTCCAAGCGCACGCCATCGAAATGATAATCGCGGAGCCACATCAGCGTGTTGTCACAAAAGAAGCGGCGCACTTCGTCGCTATCTGGCCCGTCAAAATTCACAGCGTCGCCCCACGGCGTGTGGTAGCGCCGTGTGAAATAGGGTGCATACTTCGCGAGATAATTCCCAGAAGGTCCCAAGTGGTTGTAGACAACGTCCAAGAGCACAGCCAGACCGTCCGCATGGCAGGCGTCCACAAACTGCTTGAGTCCACTCGGCCCGCCATAGACGTGTCGAGGAGCAAATACATCGACGCCATCATATCCCCAACCGTAAGCCCCCGGGAATTCGACCACGGGCATCAATTGGACATGAGTCACTCCGAGAGATACCAGATGATTCAGTTTCCCGATGGCGGCGGCGAATGTTCCCTGGGGCGTAAAGGTCCCGACGTGTAGTTCGTAAACCATCCCTTTTGAGAGTGGCGGCGCCTGCCAGCCCCCATCGGTCCACTGAAAAGCCGAATGATCGACCAACCGCGACAAGGCATGCACTCCGGAGGGTTGCCAAGCGGAGCGCGGATCCGGGAATGGACCCTCGTTATCGACGAAAAAACCGTAGTCGCTGCCCGGCGCTGCAGATTGGTTAGTTGCCGTCCACCACCCATCCTGGCCCCGCTGCATTGGTGAGCGTCGGCCCTGAACGAGAAGCTCCACTCTTTTGGGAAGGGGAGCCCAAACGCGGAACGTGTGCATCAATCCCGTTCTTTCCTAGAAAGTAATGCCACCGGGAAATGTTTCAACAAATCGGCCAGGTGACAGACGCCGCCGGCGACCGCTTCACCGGTGAGTTCGTTGGTCCAGTTACCGGCCGGCAAGCTCAGCCTGGTATCGTTCCATTCGCCCTTCAGGCGTACGACGAGACGCGGCACAATTGTAGCGACGCGCGCGCTACGAATGAAGGCCACAACGTGTTCAGCTTTGGCGCCGGTGGCGGAGCACGGCTCATAACTGCTTTCGCCGCCGAGTAGTTCGGGGTGATCGCGTCGGAAATGGAGCGTCTTTTGCAGCAGCCAAATTTTGGGCAGCCCCTCGTTTCGCCGACGCCAGACCTGGTCAACGGATAATCCGGACAACTCGGCCAATAGCCGGCGACGCATTGCAAAGTCGATGGAACGTCGGTTGTCCGGGTCAACCAAGCTGAAGTCCCAAAGTTCATCGCCTTGATAAATATCGGGAACACCGGGTGTGGTAAGCTTCAAAAGGAGTTCCGCCAGCGAGTTCACCTGGCCGGGTTCGACCAACTTCGCCATAAAGCGCTCCAGGTCGGCAATGAATTGTTGGTCACCGAGCGTGCCCTTCACAAACTCGCGCAGGGCGGAATCGTATCCCGAATTTGGTCGGGTCCAGGAAGTATACTGCTTGGCTTCGCGTGCGGCCTTTTCCATGACCAAGAGGGCCCGTTCCAACGGCAGAGGCCACGCGCCAACGAGGGTTTGATAGTAGAAATATTCAATATTACGGTCCGGCCACTCGCCGCGGCGATGTTTCTCATTCATCGTGGACCAGCGAACGACCGCGGTGCGCCATTCCTGCGGGATTTCCGAAAGCAGACAGATCCGCATCCGCACATCTCCGCTGCGTTTGGTGTCATGGGTCGAAGTGGTAAGCATCGAATGAGGCCAGCGCCGCCGGGCGCGCGCGCAGCGTTCGTGAAAAGACTGCGGCGTCAGACCAAAGCGGCCGGGGTCACCACTCACGATGTTCAGGGCAATCAACCGGTTGAAACAGTAACACGCCGTGTCCTCGGCGCCCTTGGCCATCGTCGGGCCGGTGAGTTGCTGAAACCGCATCACGAATTCGTGCTCGACTTCGCCGCTGAGGCGGAGCAGCAGCAGGTCTTCAATGAAATCGAATCCTTCCGGCGGCAGATTCGACCTGCGTTGTCGCGCCCAGGAGATCGTCTCGGAAATCACCGCTGCGTCCGCGTCTGGCACGCGACCGAGGTGTGCCTGTACATACGTGCAGTAGACCGGCAGCCGCGCCGTCACTTCAATCAGGGTCTCCCGAAGATCCGTCTCGGCGAGATCGCGATAACGCCAGTACCGACCCGCAATGCGCACGAGCAACCGGGTCAACCAGTTGACCTCGGCCTCGAGCAGGCCACGCAGGACCAGCTTCTGCTTTTCGCGCACCACGAAACCATAGTCCGTTGGCTCGCCGGTGAACTCGACATAGACATCGGTCAACGGTTTTTCGCTTTCGGGATCAATGAACAAGCCCGTGACGCGGCGCATAAATTCGTAACCGGTGGTGCCGGCGACCGGCCAATCCTCCGGCATCACCTCGCCGGGTTGGAGTATTTTCTCCGCCACGATCCAAGCGCACGGCGCGGCAACGCGCAGGCGTTCGAAGTACTCCGTCGGATCGTGCAAGCCATCGGGATGATCCACACGAAACCCGTCAATCCATCCATTGGCATACCAACGGAGCCCGAGGGCGTGGACAGCCCCGAATACACGCGGGTCTTCCACGCGGATGCCGGCCAGTGTGGAGATATCGAAGAAGCGGCGGTAGTTCAACTCCGCGTTGCCATGCCGCCAGCCCGCAAGCCGGTAATGCTGCTTTTGAATCAACTCATCCAGCGCGGTGAGGTCCCCATTCAGTTTTGCCAGCGATTCTGCAAGGGAAGCGGGCGCGACGGTCAACGTCTCGGATGAAATGGGGAAACGATGATCGTAATAGCAGAGCACGATTTCCCCCTGCTCGTAGGCCAGCTTCAATTCGCCGCGCTGCAGGATGCGACCGTAGAAATCGCCGAGCACCGGCACGAGCACTTTGCCGCGCAGTCGCGGGTCCGGCGACTCCCAGTCGATATCAAAGAAATCCGCAAAGCGGCTGGCGCGTCCGTTCTTGAGCACGTCCCACCACCACCGGTTCTCGCGGCTGCTGATGCCCATGTGATTCGGCACGATGTCGAGCACCAAGCCCATGTCGTGCTTTCGCAAATGCGCCACCAACTCCTCCAACTCCACCTCTGTTCCCAGTTCTGGGTTGAGCTGGGAGTAATCGCAAACGTCATAGCCGTGCATGCTCTCGGGACAAGCCTTGAGCAGAGGCGAGGCATAAAGGTGGCTGATGCCCAAGTCATTCAGATACGGAACCAATTCGATCGCCTGGCGTAACGTAAATTCGTGATTGAATTGCAGCCGGTACGTGGCACGCGGAACACGCGCGAACGAGTCCACCGAACCGGAGTTTGAGGCTTCAGTCGACATGACGCAATAGCATCAGGGAACGCGCGGCGAGAATAATCGACGTTCGCCCGGCCGCGATTTGCTCCCCTTCCTTCAAATTGGGCCGGTTCGTATCAAAAATCATGGACCAGCGCGCGTGCAGTACAAATTTCGGCAATGTGAAAGAGACCGCTTTGTGATGGGCATTCAGCAATAGCAACAATGTGTTGTCCGTAATCCGCTGACCGCGCGCATCCACGACTTCCAGAGCGTCGCCATCGAGACGCATCCCAAGGGCACGCATCCACCGGGCCGCCCACTCTTTGTCGGTCATCTCCGTGCCGTCTGCCCGCAGCCAGACGACGTCTTTGGCTCTGGAGCCACGAATGGAGCGACCCTGAAAGAACTTGCGTCGGCGCAAGTTCGCATGTTGTTTTCGGAATTGGATGATTCGGCGAGTGAAATCCAGCAACGCTCGCTGGCGATCGTCCAGATCCCAGTCGTACCAGGTCAGTTCATTGTCCTGACAAAAGGCGTTGTTGTTCCCGCGTTGGGTGCGTCCCATCTCGTCACCTCCGCTCAGCATCGGAACACCCTGCGAGAAAAGAAGCGTGGCCAGAAAATTCCTCTTTTGGCGCTCGCGGAGATCGAGGATGGCCGTCTTGTCGGTGAGCCCTTCCACGCCGTGGTTCCAGGAAAGATTGTGGTCAGTCCCATCACGATTCTGTTCGCCGTTGGCTTCGTTGTGCTTGTGATCGTAGCTGACGAGGTCCTCGAGTGTGAACCCGTCGTGGCTCGTGACGAAATTGATACTCGCCGATGGACGGCGCCCACTCTGTTCGTACAAATCGCTGCTGCCGCAAAGACGAGTGGCCAACTCCGACATGGCGCCGCTGTCCCCCTTCCAAAAGCGGCGGATGGCATCGCGATACTTGCCGTTCCACTCGGTCCAGCCGACCGGGAAATTGCCGACCTGATAGCCGCCTTTGCCGAGGTCCCACGGTTCGGCAATGAGTTTCACCTGCGACAAAACAGGATCTTGGTGGATAATGTCAAAGAAGGCTCCCAAACGATCCACTTCGTAAAACTCTCGCGCCAGCGCCGCCGCCAAATCGAATCGGAAGCCGTCCACGTGCATTTCCACCACCCAATACCGTAGGCTATCCATGATGATCTGCAGTACGCGTGGATGTGTCATGTTCAGCGTGTTGCCGCAGCCGGTGAAATCCATGTAGTAGCGTCGGTCGCCGGATACGAGTCGATAGTAGGCGGTATTGTCGATACCTCGAAACGAAAGGGTCGGGCCAAAGTGATTGCCTTCGGCGGTATGGTTATAAGCCACATCAAGAATGACTTCGAGGTCGGCCTGATGAAGGGTTTTGACCATCGTTTTGAATTCTCGGACCGTGCCGTGAGAAGTTCGAGAAGAGGCATATCGAGGCTCCAAGGCAAAGAATCCGAGCGTGTTGTAGCCCCAGTAATTTGAGAGCTTGCGCTCCAGCAGATGCCGGTCGTCAACGAAATGATGGACCGGCATGATTTCCACCGCCGTGATGCCGAGGTTTTTCAAATGCTCGATCGCCGGTTTCGAAACCAACCCGGCATACGTCCCGCGCAGCGCTTCGGGCACTTTCGGATGCCGACGGGTAAAGCCTTTCACGTGCGTCTCGTAAATCACGGTATCGCGCCAGCGGTGGCGCAGTGGCCGGTCATTCTCCCAATCGAAATCAGGATCGACAACGGTTCCCAACGGGGCCGATGCTGCATCGTCGCGTTTATCAAACGAGAGATCTTCGTGGTGATCCCCAATCCGGTACCCGAACAACTCATCGCCCCAGCGCAGTGGGCGTCCGACGGCTTTGGCGTAAGGATCAAAGAGCACCTTGTGGGGATTGAAGCGTTGTCCGTTTTTCGGATCGTAAGGGCCCCAGACCCGGTAGCCATACAGTTGGCCGGGGCGCATACCCGGCAGGTATCCATGCCAAACGAGATCCGTCCTTTCCGGAAGCGAAATCCGCACCGACTCCTTTCTCGAGGCGGGTGAGTCGAAGAGGCAGAGTTCGACCCGCTCGGCGCGCTCGGAGAAAATCGCAAAGTTCACCCCTCTGCCGTCCCAAGTCGCACCCAGGGGATATGGTTCGCCCGGCAAAATGCGTCTCATGGAACCCTACTCCCGGCCTTCCCATTGCAGGCCTTGTGACATGGGAAACGATGGTTCCGAATTCGATGAGGTCTTCCCCGGGATGCTCTCATGACTGGGCTCGTTTGAAACAGACTGCACCCAAGGGCGGCAGGGTGATGCTGAACGTATTCGGTTGCCCATGCCACGAAAACGGCGCGGCTTCGAGTCCGCCGAGATTTCCCTGACCGCTCCCCCCATAATCGGCAGCGTCGGTATTTAGCAATTCACTCCAAAAACCGCCCTGCGGGAGGCCGACGCGAAAATTGTGACGCACCACCGGCGTGAAATTGAAAACACTCACCACCGTATCGTCGGGCTGCGTCCCGCGTCGCAGCCAACTGAGAGTGCTCTGTTCCGAATCGTTGCAGTCCACCCACGCAAAGCCATCCGGGGACGTGTCGCATTCATGCAGAGCGGGTTGCCCCCGATACAAGCGATTGAGATCGCTCACCAATCGTTGCACGCCGGCATGCGGCGGAAATTGCAGCAAACGCCAGTCGAGACTGGTCTCGTGATTCCATTCGTTTCGTTGGCCAAATTCATCGCCCATGAACAGCAGCTTCTTGCCGGGCTGAAGAAACAGGTAGGCGAATAGCAGGCGCAGGTTGGCAAATCTCTGCCAGTCGTCCCCGGGCATCTTGGCAAGCAGAGAGCCCTTGCCATAGACGACTTCGTCGTGAGAAAAGGGCAGGATAAAATTCTCCGAGAAGGCGTACATGGCGCGGAAGGTGATCTGGCTGTGATGGTACTTGCGGTGCACCGGCTCCTTGCTGAAGTAGCTGAGGGTGTCGTGCATAAACCCCATGTCCCATTTATACCCGAAGCCCAATCCGCCCACATAGAGCGGACGCGAAACCATAGGCCAAGCTGTGGATTCTTCAGCACAGGTCTGCACGTCCGGATACTCGCGATAAATGGTCTCGTTCAGCCGTCGCAAGAAATCAATCGCCTCCAGATTTTCTCGTCCACCAAAGCGGTTTGGGATCCATTCCCCGGGCTTGCGCGAATAGTCCAGATAAAGCATGGAAGCCACGGCGTCTACCCGCAACCCATCGGCGTGATATTTATCCAGCCAGAACAACGCGTTGCTCAGCAGAAAGCTGTGCACCTCGTGGCGTCCGTAATTGAAAATGTAACTATGCCAATCTGGTTGGACTCCCTGGCGCGGGTCGCCGTGTTCATACAGATGAGTTCCATCGAAATAGGCCAGGCCATATTCGTCGGCAGGAAAATGCGACGGTACCCAATCCAGAATCACGCCGATTTCGTGCTGGTGAAGGTAGTCAATCAGATACATCAAATCCTGCGGCGTTCCATAGCGGCCGGTGGGCGCATAGTAGCACGTGGTTTGATAACCCCAGGAACCGTAGAATGGGTGTTTCATGACGGGTAAGAACTCGACATGCGTGAACCCCAGCCGTTGGACGTATTCGGCGAGCCGAGGTGCCGATTCGCGATACGTGAGCCAGCGGTTGCCTTCCTCCGGCAAGCGCATCCAAGAGCCCAGATGCACTTCGTAAATGGAGGTGGGTTGGCTCAGGTTCTGACGCTGTCCGCGGACCTTCATCCAATTTCGATCTTGCCAGGCATACTCCAGATCCCAAACCAATGAAGCCGTTTTGGGGGCTGTCTCCTGCCGAAATCCCACGGGGTCCGCCTTGTCCACTTCGTAGCCATCGTAACGGGACACGATGTGATATTTGTAAGTCGTCCCGCGCGCGATTTCGGGGACGAACCCCGCCCACACGCCAGAGGCGCCGATGGCCTGCAATAGGTTCTTCGATTTGCTCCAACTGTTGAAGTTGCCGATGACCGACACGCGCTCCGCATTCGGGGCCCAGACGGCAAAGTGGACGCCCGTACTTCCATTCTGGCTGGTAAGCTGCGCGCCGAATTTCTCATAAATCCGCGAATGCGTCCCTTCGTTAAACCAGTGCAGGTCGTCAGAACTGAACCAAGCTGGTTTGTGAATCACTGTGATCATTTCACTTCCGTCCCGAGCAAATGCAGTATGCCCAATAGCGGGATGTGCAACCACGCCGGCCGATTATTCAGTTCGTAGCCGACTTCGTAAACCGCTTTGTTCAGCAGGTAGGCCGGCAACATCGCCAGCAATTCCTCGTCCGAATCAGGGAGGACTTCCGAGTGCCCCATCGCTTTCAAATAGGCTCGCAGATAAACCGAGCTGACCACCTGATACCACAGGTTCGCCCAGGGCTCAAATTTGGACAAACTCTGGGGGTCGCCACCACCGCGCTGGACATGCTCGTACAGACCCGTCCATGCCGCGTAATGGAACGACCGCACCATGCTGGACACGTCGCGCAGCGCCGAACGCTTGATGCGGCGCTCGCTGAGCGGCGTGAGCGGCTCACCCTCGAAATCGATCATGACAAAATCTTTCCCGGTATAGAGGATCTGCCCGAGGTGAAAATCGCCGTGACAACGGATGCGACGCGCGGTAATGCGGCGCGTGTAAAGCAGGCGGTAGCAACTGATGATCTCCTGTTCCCGCTCCAGTGCGCGCTGAGCCAGCGGGATGACATTGGGTGGCAGCGTTTTGAGTTGGGTGCGCAGCAGGCGGAAATTTTGCGTCGCGAGGTTCCGCATGGATTGAAACAGACCACGCACGTAATGCGGCGTGAACGGTTCGGGTGCCAGATCCCGATAGGCCGTACCCGCAGCCAACGCCAGATGCATCCCGGCCGTCCGCTCACCCAACAAGCGGGCTGATTCCAGATAGGTCCCTACCGCCTGGGCAATTTTCGCCGGCGGCTCTTCGTGCAATAATCTCGCCAGCGGCGTTTGACCTGCCGGCACCTCACGGCCTTCCGCCACAAAGGTGAGGACGCGGTCGTAATACCGGCCGAGCCCGTCGAGGGTGTATTCCCAAGCGCCGCGCGCATTGGAAATGAATCCATTGAGAATCGCCAGACTGATCCGTTCGTCCGCGAGACCGCACAACTCCAGGGCACCGGCCAATTGCTGGGCGTGCGGAAATTTCTGTTCCGTAAGAAACCAGGTGAGTTCCAGGTCCGGATTTGTGCCCGTGTCGAGACGGCGAAACAATTTCAAGATGAAACGATCGCCGAAAATAATGGAGGAATTGCTTCGCTCCAACTTCCCAACAATTGGCTCCGGCACTGGGTTGTCGTTCAGTAGGCGGCGGAAATTTCGCGTGCGCAGCGCCTGCACTTCCACCCGGTCGGTTTTGATGCGCCGGCGGCCAGAGATCAATTCCAGCAATGTCCGCGCAAAAGTCTTGCTGCCCACCGCGTCATAAAGGACGCCGCTCTCTCCCGTCGCCAATATTCTCAGGCCGCAAATGATGAACCAAGGAGTGTCCTGGCGAAGCAGGGCGGCCTCGTCGCCCCGGGCAAAGGCCAACGGCAATGAGTAAAGATCGGTATCGCCTTCCACGTATTCGACCTGCGCCAGCACCAGTAAAACTGTGTCGGCGCCGCACGGTACGGGAATGGACTCTCCAATGGTAACCGCTTTGATGGTTTTTCCCTTGGCGATAAACCAAGGTCGTGCGGGCAGCCACGCCGACAACAAGGCTTCGAGCTGCGCCCGTTCCTTTTCGGCGAGCACCAGCGCCCATTCGTCTGCCACCTCGAGGACGCGCGGTTCATCTTGGTGGCCGGCAGGAACCGACGCCTGGACGATCGCTACAGGTCGCGATTCCAGCGAAAACCAATAAAACGCGTGCGGACTAAGCGTGAGGAAATACGGGCGGTCGGCGATCACTGGAAACCTGGTCCGACCAAACAACTCCGTCGGTACCATGCCTTTGAAAGCCGATAATTCCAACTCCACCGGTTGCACGAATCGCGAGAGATTGGCCACGACCAGAATGGTCTCGTCTTCGTGACGCAAAATATAGCTGAGGATTTTGCGGTTCTCGGGACGCAGAAATTCACACCGACCTTCGCCCAGCGCGCGCCAGCGTTTGCGCAGAGCGAGCAGCCGCCGCATCCACCACAGCAGCGAATGCGGGTTTTTCGCTTGTGCGTCCACATTGATCGCTTCGTAATGATATTCGGGGTCGTAAATGATCGGCAGATACAGACCCTGTGGGTTGGCACGCGAGAAACCGGCGTTCTTATCGGAACTCCATTGCATGGGCGTGCGCACGCCATTGCGGTCGCCGAGGAAGATGTTTTCACCCATGCCGATCTCATCCCCGTAGTACAAGGATGGCGTGCCGGGCAGAGAAAACAGAAGCGCATTGAGCAATTCGATGCGCTTGCGGTCGTTTCCCAACAACGGAGCCAGGCGACGACGGATGCCCAAATTAAGCCGCGCCTGATGTGTTTTGGCGTACATGCGGTACATGTAATCGCGCTCTTCGTCGGTCACCATCTCGAGGGTTAGTTCGTCGTGATTGCGCAGGAATAACACCCACTGGCAGGCTTCGGGAATCGCGGGTGTTTGTTCGAGAATGTCCACAATCGGCGTGCGGTCTTCCATCCGCAAACCCATGAATAATCGGGGCATCAGTGGGAAATGATACGCCATGTGACATTCGTCGCCCGGCGCTTGACCGAAATAAGCTACCGCATCTTCGGGCCATTGATTGGCCTCGGCGAGCAACATCCTGTCACGATACTTCCCGTCCACGTGGGCACGGAGTTTCTTCAAGAACGCATGCGTTTCCGGCAGGTTTTCGCAACTGGTCCCCTCCTTTTCGTAAAGATACGGGACAGCATCCAGGCGCAGCCCGTCCACACCCAGATCGAACCAGAAATCCACAACCTTCAGCATTTCTTTGTGAACTTCGGGATTTTCATAATTGAGATCGGGCTGGTGCGAAAAGAAACGATGCCAGTAGTAGGCGTTGGCGACAGCGTCCCAAGTCCAATTCGAGTACTCGACGTCTTTGAAGATGATGCGAGCGTCTTTGTACCTGCCCGTCGTGTCGCTCCAGACATAGAAGTCACGTTGGCGGCTGCCGGGCTTGGCGCGACGGGCCCGCTGAAACCAGGCGTGTTGGTCCGAAGTGTGATTCAATACCAATTCTGTGATGACCCGCAATCCGCGGCGATGCGCTTCACGCAGAAACATTTTGAAATCTGCCAACGTGCCGTACATCGGATGCACGGCACAATAATCCGCGATGTCGTAACCGTCGTCCTTGAGAGGCGATGGATAAAACGGCAGGAGCCAAAGCGCGGTCACCCCGAGTTCCTTGAGGTAGTCCAGCTTCTCGGTCAGCCCGCGGAAATCGCCAATGCCATTACCATCGCAGTCGTAAAAGGCACGGACGTGCAGTTCGTAGATCACCCCGCTCTTGTACCAGTGCGGATCGGGTGTCAAACCGTTACGAAGTTGACGGGGCGCCGTCATGACTTTTTACTCCTCCCCTGATCAGATGTTTCCATAGACAGAGAGTCGCATCGATCCCCGTCCCGCCAAACGACAAAGCGCGCCCCTCGGCAGCCGGCAACGTGCTGTGCGCGACCGTCTCAGCGGAAGCTGTCCGCCGTCGGCAGCCGGCGAGACGCCCTCGACAATTGTCGTGTATCGGTTTTCCCACGATCTTTTCCAACGCCTTTACGGTTTCCCACGGAACCAACACAGCACCGTTCTTTCGGCCACGGCCAGCCACCGGAAGCCGAAGGTTACGCCGCTCCAGCTTTTGCCAGCCTCAGATCGAGAATTTCTGCACGCATCCGCGGCAGGCTCTGCGGATAATTGCGTTGCACGAAATCGATCAGTTTCTCGCGCAATTCGCACCGCAGATCCCACGCCGTGGACGCGTCGGGTGCGCTTACCAACACGCGTACTTCCATTCCGTTCAGCTTGGCGTCGGTGACCTGGATGACCTTCACTTTGCGATCCCAGCGTTTGGAGTTTTCCAGGAGCCGATCCAATTCATCGCGCAACGCCTTCAGTGGCACGGTGTAATCCACGTATAACATTACACTGCCCAACAAATCCGCGCTGACGCGAGTCCAATTCTGAAACGGCTTTTCGATGAAGTAATTGATGGGCACGATCAGTCGCCGCAAATCCCAAATGCGTACGACGACGTAGGTAAGTGTAATCTCCTCGATGCGTCCCCATTCGTTTTCCACGATCACCACGTCGTCGAGGCGGATCGGTTGCGTAATCGCGATCTGCAGTCCCGCCAACAAGGTGGAGAGACTGCGTTGCGCGGCAAATCCCAAAATGATGCCGGCGATGCCAGCCGACGCCAGAATGCTCGTGCCCAATTGCCGGACGGAGTCGAACACCATCAGCATTGAGGCCACGGTGAAGATGGCGATGACCACGATCGCCACTTTCTTCAGAACTTTCACCTGGGTGTATACCTTGCGCGCTTCGAGGTTATCTTTTACGTCGATCCGGTACTGATTGAGGACGGCTTGCTCGACTGCGTTGACCATTTCGTAGAGGATGAAGCCCACCGCGAAAATCAGCAGCAGGCTCATGCCTTCCTTAAACACCTCGTGGGACGCGGCCGAAATGTGCAAAGTCGGAAGAATCAAAATGGCGGCCACCAACGGCAAAATCAGGCGTACGGCGCGTCCGGCCACCGCCGCGATGATGTCGTCCCACTTGCTCGTGGTGGACGCGGCCCACTTCTTCCATTCCTCGTCCGCAACATTGGCCATGCGAAACAGGAACCAGAAAAGCACTACGATTTCTCCGGCCTCGTTGAGCCAGGCCAGACCATTCAAAACAAACGTGGTCTGCTCGCCTTCCAGATGGGCGAAGAGAATTGAGAAGGCCGCGTAGAGTCCCCAAATCCAAACGAATAAAACCAGCGGCGCGACGGTGGCCTCCAGCGCGGGCTTGATCCAAGAGAAACGTTTTCTCTCAGTACTTGGCCGGGCGGTCTCCCGTCGAATCTGACGACGTAGCAGGAAACGCAAGATCAGGTCGACAATCGCTGCGAGCACCAGCGCGCCCGCGGACAGCAGGATTTGCAGCCAACTGATCCCCAGGAATAGTCGTGTCTTGATCCACGGGCCGAGAACCGGGGTTAGCATCGCTCGGAAATCTTGCAGTCGTTTCTGCCAGGCGGGCGCCTCTTTGGGCGCCGTCTGGGCGGGGCCTGACGCCGCCGTTGAGGTAATTGCCGATTGCTGCCCATTATTTGTATCGGCAGCCCAGGCTCTGATTTCGAGCGGTGCGCATAGCCAGGCGACCACGAACACCAGAAAAGCGCAGCGTGCGCCCTTCCGCCATTTCCATTCGATTATTGGCCGTGTATGCATCATGCTTGAATCGCCTGAAAGACTTAGGTTTTACGTCTCTCCTCAACCAGATCAACCCGGCAGAGAGGCGGATTGTCTCCGCCTTCGTTCCGACTGCGCTCGCCGGCCCCGATCAGCCTGCTTCAGAACGATTCTTAACAATATCTCCAGCAGTGGGACAATGTCCAAAAAAAAGCAATGAGATCTCGGATTTTTTTGGGACACTACAAAAACGCCGCGGCGATCAGTTTACCTCAAGACCGCAGGGGATGGGTTCGGCATTGCATGAGCGAACCGGATGCTTCAATCGAAGCTGTTGACAGTCTTGCCGCATCTGCGCACGAGCAAGGGATCGAACACGAACATCCGCAGACATTCCCAGACGGAAATGTGCGGACTATGCCACTCGACGCGATTCTCTCGGATCGCGAGAAAGATCGAAGGCATCGTTGGCTCGGCATCCACGTCCGTATAGTGTCGGCCAAACATCCAGAGACTATGCGTGTCCGAATTGGCGATAACTGGCTTGTGATATTTCCGCGCAATGACCTCAGCCCGCTTGCTGGGATTCAACCAAGGCAGGTGAACTTGGGAGTACTCAATCGCATCGAACAAATCAATGTGACGCTCCAATTTGCCTTTCAGGCTGTGGCCAATCGGATAATAAGGATGCGGAGCCACGATCAGCAGGTCGTCCCCCCGATCTTTTTTGAAGGCCCGCAAATCCGCGAAGGTGTGGATCTTCTCGGCCTCGGCTTGCGTGATGTTGTAGAGCAACACATCTACGCGCTCCAGATTCCATTCCGCCGCGCGAATCAGCAGCAGCCTTTTCTTACGGGCGTAGTCGAAGACCCGCTCATCTTCGAGCACCTTACTATGCAACGTGATCGCAATGGCGCCAAATCCAAGCTCGACAGCCTTGTCCACCAGCGCGGTCGCCGGATAACGCAAGCCGTCTTCCGGATCCTCGCCGGAATGCATGTGCAAATCCACTTTGATCATAGTGCCACCGTCAAATACCGGTCCGGGTGCGTGAAATATAAACCCATTTCTTTCACCGGCTGCCGCATGATTTGTGTCCAGGCGGCGCGATACGCGTCCAACTGCAGATGATACTTCTCCACAAGTTTATCCAACTCCCGCTCCGAGGCCCGATCCGTCTTGTAGTCCACCAAGACCCATCCCTCCGCCTCTTCAAACGCGAGATCGATTACGCCACGCACCAAGGCTCCGTCGTTGGCGCCGAGTGCGACAAATGGTAATTCGCTAAAGCGCTGCTGGCTGTGCATCGCCCGTTGCCAGACCGATGACTTCATGACCTTGCGAGCAGTTTCCACAGCTTCTTGGACAAGCGAGCCGTCCAAATCCGCAGCTTCCAGCAAGGCGGGAGCCAGCGCCGGCCAGTGGGTCTGCGGCGCGCTCATCGCGGCCTGCAACAAGGAATGGATCACGCCGCCCCAGCGCACTCCTCTCGTTTCATCGCGCGGGGCCACTGGCGTACCCGGAAAACTGACCTGCTTCGCGGCGTGGGAGAGATACGTCGAGGCCAGCGTTGTTTCCCAGCGACCGCGAATCTGATCCATTTCCTTGATAACGTCATTAGTTGCCACGCTCACGCTTTCGACCGGCGGTGCCGGCTGGGGTCCAAGATCCGGCAGTTGGGGGGCGGAGTCCAGTTTGATTTCCAACGGCTGCCATGGATTGACTTCCACGCGCTGGCGGCGCAGCGAAACAACCAATTGATCCCGAGCGCGTGTGGCGGCGACGTAGAGCAGGCGGTGATTCTCGGCAGCCTGAAACTGCTCTTCCCGCGCGACCAACGATTCCCAATCTGGTGGATGCGCCAGTAGAGGAGCCTGTCTCCATGCATTCGTTTCGCCATACAACGCCACGTAGCCGGTGACGCGGCTTCGGCTCCGGTCCACGTGAAGTCTCACTGCGTGTTCCGAGGCGCCGGACGGATCGGCCAGAAACACGACCGGCGCTTGAAGACCCTTGACTTTATGCAAGTTCATCAACCGCACAACAGACTCCGCCGGCGAAGTGGCGCGGACACCATCATATTGCTCGGCCTGATCGAGCAACCGGCCCAACTGCGACACCAATTCCGTAGCGGTCGGCGCGTCGGCTTGGGCGCTGCGGAGCAATTCGATGGCTTTGCCAAGACTGCCGGCCTGGACGTCGCCTCCAACTGCAGCAGCGGCCCGTGGAACCAGACCAAGATCGCTGGCAATACGGTCGATCGCCACAATCGGCGCCAGATTGATGAGCCAGTCGGCATACCGCGAAAGAGCGGCGAACGCATCTTGAAAAAAACCATCGCCAACAGGATGACGGAAATCGAATCGTCCCCCTGCGTTCCGGTAAGCGTATAACTGCTGATCGCTCAATCCGAATAATTCACCACGCAACGCTGTCACCAGTGCCACGGGATTGTCGGGCTCAAGCGCCGCCTGCAATGCGGTGTACAACAAACCGAGTTCCGGCACCTCATTCAGAGAACCTCCACCCGTCACCTCGTACGGAATACCGAGACGCTGCAACGCGGTGGCATACACATTGAGGCGCTTTTTCGTTCTGGTGATAACGAGAAAATCCCCCGGCCGTCTCTCGCCTTTGTCGATTGCGGCACGGATATGACGCGCCAGGAAATCGGCTTCGTATGCGGCCACGTCATCTTGCTTGGTTTTGGCCACGGTGCTGATCATCCTGAAAACGCCGGGCGCTTTGGAAACGTCCTCACGACCCACCAACAGAGGCACATATTGGGGAGAAAAATCATCCGCGGTTTCAGGGAAAAACCTCCCCGTCCTGAAGGTCGCGTTCACCCAATCCACCAAAGGCTCGGCGCAACGGAAATTGGCCGCCAGCGTGACACACAAGCCACCCGTGCTGGCAATGATGTTCTTAACAGTGTTGTAAGTCACAATGTCGGCGCGACGAAAGCGGTAAATGGACTGTTTCGGATCCCCCACAATGAACAGCGAGCCGGGCATCGGCCGGCATTTGCGCCAGTCCCGTTCGTCTGGATTATCTGCCGTGAGTAACAACAGCACTTCGGCCTGAACCGGATCCGTGTCCTGGAATTCGTCCACCAGCACGTGGGTAAACCGCCGGCGGAAATAGCGGCGGATTTCAGGATGGTCGCGCAACAAGGCGGCAGCACGCATCAGCAAATCTTGAAAGTTCAACCCATGCGCTGCCTGTCGTTGCCGGTCGTAAACATCTCGCGCCCGCTGGAGTACTTTCAGCACGGTCGGATACCGATGTGTCCGCCAGGCGTCCAGAAACGGTTTGGCCACTTCCATGGCGAACCGGTCCCAGCGTTCGTGTTCACGCAATGCCTGTTCCTTGCCGCCCGGCCAATTCTTGTGGGTGCATTTTCGCTCCGGCTTGATGGGCTCGAAGATTTCTGCCACGTCAGAATGCCGACTCAGGTCGCGGGACCGCACCATCCGCAAGACGCGGCGGAACAGGCTGCACAATTCATCCGTACCGTGCTCCGCCGGCAAAACGGCTTTCATGTGCTCGGCGTAGTCGCGCAACGCTTCCACCGCCGGCTTCAACGGCGGCGCCGACACCGCGGGCGCAGGCCATTCATCCACATCCGGGTAATCCGCAAACTGCAGGAATGCCTCGCGAAGTTCCGGCAGCGTCAAGCCGAGTCGTTCCAGTTCATCGAGCACGGGATCGTCGCTAGCAAAAAGTTCGTTGCCGAAGGTTTCCCAGGCCCGTTCCCGCAGACGCGCGTCCCGCTCCTCATCCAATTCCTCGAACGATGGATCAACGCCCGCTTCCACGGGACGCTCTCGCAGCAGTCGCGCGCAAAAGGAATGGACCGTGCCGATAAAGCATGGCTCGGCGTCCCGTCCGTCTACCTTCGCCAGTTCAGCTTGAAATCTCTCTTGCAGTTCCGCGGCCGCTTTACGCGTGAACGTCACCGCAGCCATCTCCTCGACTCGGCAGCGACCGGCTTTTACCAGCGCGAGCATGCGGTGAACCATGGCGGTGGTCTTGCCTGTGCCAGCGGCCGCCTCGACCAGCACCGTGGCATCGAGCCGGGTTTCAATCAATGCGCGTTGCTTTTGATCCGGTGCTTTCATGGGAGACGCAATTGCCGGAACGGCTGCAAAACGTCATTGGTGGCTGACGCCAGTTTCTGGCTGCTGTGGGCAATTGTGTTTTCGACGTCGCCGCAAACCGCCTGGTAATCGCAAAACGCGCAGTCGGCGACCGTGTTGGTGGCCGGGAAGGCGCCGCGCGCGATCAGTTGCCGCAGCCGCGCGAGAAGGCCGGGCGCGTCCGCGAGTTGAGCGGGCGTGAAGACCAACCGTTCGCCGCGCCCTTTTTCCGTTGGAAAGAAATAACCAAACTGCGCGACGGACCGACCATAATAAGCTTCGGCCAGCGCCAGATACAGCGCGTGCTGCAGCACGCGGCCTTGCGCGAACGGATCTTTGCGCGTATCGCGAAAACGAAACGTACTGCCGGTTTTGTAGTCCCACAGCGCGAGTTCGCCATCCATTTCGTCCACGCGATCGATACGTCCCCGAACGTGAATGGCTGTGCCGTCCGGCAAGCGCAGCGGCACGTCACTAATCTCTCTCTCGAAGTCCAGCGGCCGGCAGTGCGAATGTAATTCTTCCTCTTCCGCCAAAAAGATACGCCCGGCGCGTTCCAACTCCCGGCACTCGCGACGAAATACGCCGGCATTCGGCGGAGGAAACTTTTTCCGAAAATGCTCGATCCGCTCCTGCAAAATGTCCGTCAGCTTTCCACCGTCGCGCAGGAACCGGCAAAACACTTCGTGCAGCAATTGCCCGGATTCGGCGGGAGGTAGCCAGCGATGCGGATCCATCTCCAATTCGTCCGGCACTTCCAATCCCAACGCATACTGATAGAAGTACCGCAGCGGACACGCGCCGAGTGTTTCCAGCCGACTGGGCGAGAACAGACGGTCGGGGAATCCAGCCGGATCGAGGTTCGGCCCGGCTTCGGGTACGAAGCCATCGTAGGCTGTGAATGCTTCGCTGGCACGCTGCCGCGCAGCCTGCAGCCCACGTCCCAAGCGCGGGAAGCATTCGCCCAGTAGCGCCAGCGGCGCACGTACGGGTCGGTCCACGCATAAGCGCCACAGCCACCATTCGGTTCCATCCAAACTTTCCTCGGCATGCGACGGCGCGAGTGCCATGGCATTCGGCAATTCTTTGGGATTGTGGAGTTGCTGAAGGACGGCGCTGCTGGGGAACATTTCGGAGTCGTCCGCCAGATTGCGACAGGAATAACTCAGTGTGGCGCGGCCGCGCAAACGCGCGAGCAACTCCGACCATCGCTGCAGCACTCGGTCCCGTTGTTGGCGGGAAGTCGGAAGATGATTCGAGAGCGATCGTCGTTCTTCGTCCAATAACACCGGATCCTGCCCGCCCGCTGGCGGAAATCGTCCTCTGTCCAGGCCCAGAATAAACGTGTGGGGCCGGCCCGAATGACCGCCAGACCAAATACTCGCAACGTGGAGACAACCGGGACGCGGACCCGAACCGAGAACGTGTGTTTCCCGCGCGAGCATTTCCAACCATTCCGACTCGTCAACGGGAGCGGTCTCGTTCTGAGCCAGCAGCAGGCTCATTTCGTCAATCCGTTCGAGAAGCACTTGTCGAGCATTGTTGTCCAGTTCGGTAGCGCAGCGCGCATGGTTCCGCAGAAACACGGCTGCATCCGAAAGCAATGGGCCGCTGGCGGTCTGCAATAAACCGTCAATCATCGGACGGAGCAACCGCGCGATTTCGAGACGACGTGCCAGATGAGGGCGGCGTTCTTCATCCGCGTCGGCAAACTGGCGCGTGAGTCCGGTGATAAATTCGTCCAGCTTTGCCATGTAGCGCTCGCGTCCGAAGCCGACCGGCACGATCCGCAGGACACCAGCCAGACGGGCAATCGAAACTTCTTCGGTGATTGTGATGAGTCCATCACGGACCATCGCTACCAGCGACGACTGCGGGAAGTCGGCGCGACGCCAGGCCAGCCACGCGGTTAGCGCACGCCCCGGCCTTGAGTAGCGGACGGGAATGCCGTCGGCGAATGTGACAGAGTCTTCACGATGCAAAGCCGCCGCGACTTCATAACTGAGTCCGCCGTAAAGATCGGAATCCGTGGAGACCATTTCGACCTGATCGAGTGGCCAGCCATTGGCCAGACAACGCCGCAATACTCCCCGCACTTCATTGGTTTCGCCCAGGGCGCGAAACACGTCGTCGACGCTTCGGCTGGACGGAGGATCAACGGGTAGCTCGATTCGTTGCGAATCAGGAATTCCGCCGATCAGCTTTTTTCCGAGCGCGGGGAGTTCGAGGTCGTCGGGCACGAGCACAAGAACGTCTTGTTTGAGGTTTGCCGCCAACGCCCGACGCAACACGTCGGCTTCATCCGCGATTTTATCCTGACGCAATCGATCCAGATAAGCGCGGAGCAAGCCGATGAGGTCGCGCCCCTTCTGAGCGGCTTCGTATGGAACTCGTTCCAGATCGTCCGGGCCCAATCCGGCCAATCGTAAGTCGCTCAGCGTAGCGGCGAGTTGTTGAATCCGAGAAAGACCGACCGGAGGAGAGCCGAGGTAGTCAAATTCGCGATGTTGCTGCAACACCCGTCCTATCGTGACGAAGCGAGCGAGTGGCGAGAGCGGACGCAGTCCGTCTCGGGCGAGTGAGGGCCCGGCCAATTCCAGAGCAAGAGCCACTAGAGTTCTCAGGTGGACGTTGACCACGGGCTGGCCAGCGCGAGCCACCACATCCAACCATTGCTGCCCCACGCGGTAGGAGGGAACCAACAGCCATTTTTCGCGCAGCAACTGTGTGCGGCAGCATTCGGCCAGCGCCTCGGCCAAACGATTGAGAGAGCTTTTGCGTGGCGTTGGAACGGAAAAGTTGCTAGTCGTACACACAGCGAATGAGAATTCTACCGAAGTATATCACACGCCAGGCGGTCATCACGTTGTTTTTTACGATCGGCGTGTTCACCTTCGTGCTCTTGCTGGCGCGAATCTTGAGACAACTCAGTGATCTGCTGGTGAACGGCGATGTGGGCCTGGATGTGGTGGGCATGTTTATCCTGCTGGTGTTGCCCAACGTGCTGAGCTTTTCACTGCCGATGGCGATGCTGGCGACCGCGTTGCTGGTATTCGGACGAATGAGCGCCGACAACGAGATTACGGCGCTGCGCGCCAGTGGCGTAAGCCTCGGACAAATCGTCGCCCCCATCATTCTCCTGGCCACAATCGTAAGCCTCGTGTGTCTGTTCATCAATGCCACGGTCGCCCCTTGGTCCCGTTTTCAATTCAAGACCATGTTCGTGCGGCTCGGCTCCGAGCGGCCCATGTCATTGATCAAAGAAGGAACCTACATCAAAGATTTTCCCGGTTATGTGATTTACGTGGGCCGAAAAAAGGGAAACGTGATTGAAGACGTCATGCTGTACAAGCTCGATGAACACAACAACGTCGAGCAGAGTCTGCGGGCGGAAAAGGGGATCGTGACCACCCGGCCGGCCGAGCACAAATTGTTGCTCGATCTGTACAACGTGCGCAGCGACCTCCGCGATCCCAAAGACCCGACCAATATTAGCAAGATCAGGCCGGGCACCACCGCCCGGCGGTATCCGATCGAGTTGGACCTGAGCAGCGCCTTGCGACAGGCGCACGCCTCGCGCCAACTCGGCGATCTGCTATTTTCCGAATTGTGCGAAGAGATTCGCGGCTTGCGCGAACGGGGCATTTATCCGGCAGCCGCCTTGATGGAAGCTCACCAACGGGTGGCCGGAGCTGTCGCTTGTCTGGCGTTCACCCTGATTGGCATCCCTCTCGGTCTGAAGACGAGCCGGCGCGAAACTTCCGTCGGCATCGCGATTAGCCTCGGGTTGGCGCTCTTGTTTTATTTTGTTACCGTTGTGGCCGCTACGCTCAAGAGTCGTCCCTACCTGTACCCGGAAGCGATTCTCTGGTCACCAGATTTGCTTTTCGAATTGCTGGGTCTGTGGCTGCTCTGGCGTGTCGCACGCGTTTGAAATCGTTCGCAAGCCTTGTCGATGGAAGAGACTCCGACATTCGATCAACAGCGTCTCAGACGAATCGCTCCTGATGTCCTGGCGGTAGCGGTCCTGGCATTATTCCTGACGTTCTTCTATTGGGATTTTCTCACGGGCCGCGGTTTCATTTGGGATGACACCATGACGGAGTTTTACCCGGGCGTAAACTACTTCGCCAAATCGATCAAGGCGAGCCGGTTTCCCCTCTGGATTCCGGGGGTTCATGATGGGATGCCATTCTATTCGGACCCGGAAATGGCCGTCTACTATCCGCCGCAATGGCTGTTGATTCCCTTCGTGCAGAATGGACGGTTGCCGTTCCTGGTCTACCAGAGATACATCGTTTTGCACTACCTATTTGCGGGCCTGTGTATGTATGCGTTTCTCAAGCAGCTCAAGCTCGATCCGATGGCGGCCCTGGGCGGCGCGCTTGTCTTCTGCTTTTCAGGTTTCGCGTCGCTAATGGTCGTGAGTTTCGTGAAAATTCAGGTGTACGCCTGGCTCCCGCTGCAACTTCTTCTTGTCCATCGTCTCACAAGTTCCGGCAGCCGGTGGGCGTGGCTGGGGTTGTTAAGTGCCATGCTGATGTCGCTCGTTGCAGGATTTCCGCAAACGACGCTTTATGGGTGGTATCTGGTCATCGCGTATTGGCTGTATCTCTCCCTGCGGCATCACCACAAGGACGATCGGTCATGGAAAGTGGCTCTGTGCCGGTTGGCCCATGTCGAGCTTCCACGACAGCTCGCCGCGTACGCATTGGTTTTCGGTATCGCGGCGATCATGGTACTCCCCACGATACAAAACTGGTGGCTTTCCGGGCGTCCGAAGCTGCCCTTCCAGGAAATCGCTGACCCGTCATTGCCGTACCATGAATTGCTCACTCTCTTTGTGCCCAACTTCTTCGGCACTACAACTACGGCTGACGTAACACCGCCCGTGACCTTTTGGGGATTCGATCCCCAGAGCCCCAATGTCCGGCGTCTCCACCCGGTAAATGCCGGGCCGGGTTACTGGCAGTACTGGGAGTTCGGGGCCTATGTCGGACAAATCTTCTGGTTGGCATTGCTCCTCATCCTATTTAATTGGAAGCGAGTCACGGACAAAGGGACCGTCGGGTTTTTCACGGTTGCCTGGTTTGGCGCCATGTGGTTCGCGCTTGGAAGATACGGCGGTTTGTTCAATCTCGCCTATTATCTCGTGCCCGGCGCAGCCCTGTTTCGCGGGGCGGCGAGAATGACTTCTGTGGCTGCACTGGCTGCGGGGATGTTGACTGCTTACGCGATCAATTTGCTCTTACAACGACGCGGGACGCGGTTACGAACCTGGCCTCTGTTTCTGCCGGCAGCAGCGTATGGGTGCCTGGTCTTGGCGTTGTTCGTCGGCGGGGAACATCTGGCTGTAGGATTGCATGACACCAAGAGGCTCCTTTGGGCGCGGCACGAAACCCTGTATGCGTTGGGCGTGATTATCATTTGCGCCCTGACGATGACCGGCACAGCCTGGATCGAGCGGAGCCGGATGCAGGTCACTTGCCTGGGTGCCGCGATCGTGATTTCGTTCGTCGATTTCCAGCACGCGTATGGGAGTTTCCATTCTGGCCGCGTGAGTCCGGACGAGTATTATCCAAAGAGCAACCGCCTGCTGGTACTCTTGAAGGAGTATCGCGAAAAACGCGGCCCCTTTCGCTTCGGACAAATCATCCGCGGCAAAATTGGGGAGGAAATCGCAACGTTTCGAAATCTTCCGTATTTCCATGACTTCTTGGAAGTTCCCGAAGGCTATACCGGTTTTTACGTGGATTCGGTCGCCCAGTTTCAAGGGATTACCAATGAGGAAGCCAAGATTGCCATCCAAAATATCCGCGTGACCATGGAACGAGATGCCCAGGGCAGGGACTGGCTGGGCACGCGGACCAATTCATTCCCGCGTGCCAGGTTCTTTTCGCGAGTCCGTTACTTCGATTCACCAGATGAATTGCGACACGCGCTGGCTCAAGACGAATTTGACTGGCGAAACGAAGTAGCCGTTTGCGAGATGCCCGGTTTCGATGTTGGGAACGAGGACGAGCATGGCCAACAAGCGAGCACCAACGATTCGATCCAATTTGAGAGCCTCACGCCCGAGAGCAATCTGATTACCTACAATGTGAGTCGGCCCGGGGTCATCTTCATTTCGCAAACATTTTACCCGGGTTGGGGGGTAAGTCCTCACCACCAACTGATCGAGACTTTTGGCGCATTCCAAGGCATTGTCATTCCCCAAGCGGGAACCGGCCAAATCCATTTGCGTTTCTCGCCGCAGGTGCTCAAATGGGGAATCGCAATTACGCTCTTCAGCATGATAGTCGTGATCTTACTCGCGTTCCAACCGGCGCGCGCATTGATGGGCATGCAGATAGGGCGAACCGAAACCAGCACCCCGAATCGATCGAGCGCTGACCTCTCGGGCGGCTAACCGCTTTAAAGCATGCGCAAGGCTCTGCTATTGGGGAAAGAAAAACCTGCGCCAGCCATTCCTGACGTTATCGCCATCGCCGTTTTGATGGGGTTCGTGGCATTCTTCTATCGGGATTTCCTCATGGGGACACACTTCATATGGGAGGACACACTGACGGAGTTTTATCCCGGGATCAACTACTTCGCCCGGGCGATCCATGCCGGCCGGTTTCCGTTGTGGTTTCCAGGGGTACACGACGGGATGCCCTTTTATTCTGATCCACAGATGTCGGTGTTCTATCCGCTCCAATGGCTCTTGGTTCCGTTCGTGCACAATGGGCGTTTGCCGTTCTTGGTTTATCAGAGATACATTATCCTGCATTACGCTTTGGGCGGCGTCCTGATGTACTTGTTTCTGAAACAGCTCAAGCTCAGCCCCATTGCCGGATTGACTGGTGCGCTCGTTTTCAGTCTTTCCGGCTTCCCTTCCTTGAGGGTTGTTAACTTCGTGATGATTCAGGTGTACGTGTGGCTTCCGCTGCAATTAATGTGTGTGCACAGATTGACCGAGCGTGGGGGGCGCTGGGCATGGCTGGGCTTCGTCGGCGCCGCGCTGATGTCGCTATTGGCAGGTCATCAGCAAACCACCGTTTATTGCTGGTACCTGGTTGCCGCTTATTGGTTGTACCGCAGTTGGTGCTCGCGGCGGAAAGTTGCTGCGAACTGGCGGGCAACGATATGGCAGGTTGCCACAGTGGAAATTCCGCGACTGATTGCAACGTTCCTGCTGGTTGTTGGTTTGGGCGCCGTGATGGTGTTGCCGGCCATACAAAACTGGTCGCACACAGGCCGTTCACGACAGCCATTTGTCACAGTTGCGGACACATCGTTGCCCCGCGATCAGCTCTTAACCCTCTTGGTGCCGAGATTTTTCGGAGAGTCCCTGGATGGTGGCTCGCCGCGTGCCTTCTGGGGCTACGATCGTCGCAGCCCGACGGTCATGCAAACCGGGACCTATCGAGCCCAGACCGGCTATTGGCAGTATTGGGAATTCGGCGCTTACGCCGGTCAACTGTTTTGGATCTCAATTTTTCTGCTGCTCTTTAATTGGAGATGTCTCGAAAAGAAAGCCGCCGTCGGATTTTTTCTCGTCGTATGGCTCGCCAGCGTCTGGTTTATGTTGGGACGATATGGCGGCTTGTTCCAAGCCCTGTATTACAGCCTCCCCGGCGCCTCCCTGTTCCGTGGACCGGCGAAGATGTCTTGTGTTGCCACCTTTGCGGCCGCGGTCCTCTGCGCGCAAGCCATTGAGTTTTTGAAGTATCCTGCTGCAGTCTCCCGATTCTGGCCGGCGTGGTTACCGGCAGCAGTGTGTGCCTGCCTTTGTCTCGTATTATTCTCCTGGGGGAAACACTTTGGAGTTGGCCTCAGTGATGCCGATAAATTGAGCTGGGCGCTGCACGAATCGTTGTTCGCGCTCGCCGCAGGCGCACTCTGCGCGTTGGCCGTCCACGGGACTACGCACGTGCGAAGAAGCTGGGGCCAAACGTTTTGTCTCTGGGCTATCCCGTTGGTTTTGTTCGTCGATTTTTACCATTCATATGCGGATTTTCAATGCGGCGCAGAGAATCCCGATGTGTTTTATCCGCAAAGCAGTGAACTGCTCTCTTTCATTCAAGATTATCACCGGCAGTACCACCCCTTTCGTTTCGCGCAAATCATTCGAGACAAAGTCCGAGAAGAACTGACCTGCCCGCGAAACCTCGCTTATTTCCACGATTTTTTGGAAGTTCCGGAAGGCTACACGAGTTTTTATCTGGACTCCGTTGCCAGATTCCAAAACATCACCAACCGCGCAGCCAAACTGGGCATCCAAAACGTTGCGCTGGCCACTGAATTCGACTCCCAAGGTAATTCGTGGGTCGACATCATCACCAACTCTCTCCCCCGCGCGAAGTTTTTCTCCCGGATTCATCAATCGGATTCCCGCACGACCCTTCTCGGCGAACTGGAACGGTGCACGATTGATTGGAACAACGAAATCGCTGTCGTAAAACCGGTGGGCACTGAGACGCTGCGCCAGCAGGCACAGTTCCGGCAAAGGCCCATTGCGGCGGATGTAGTTCAGTTCAAGACCGCGCGTCCCGAAACCTATTCCCTCAAATACAAGGTTAGTCAGCCGGGCATCATCTTCGTCTCTCAGTCATTTTATCCCGGGTGGGTGGCGAACGATGGACGCCTGAAGATTGTGGAGGTCTTCGGCGCATTTCAGGGTCTGGTCATTCCTGAACCGGGTAGCGGTCGAATCGTCGTCCATTTCTCGCCGCCGGTCCTCAGACTTGGAATCGTTGTTTCGGTTCTCAGCCTTTTCCTAACCGGTGTCGCTGCCTTTGCTGCACCGTGGTCCAAACTGCACCGCGATTAGGATGGAAAAGGTGGTTCGCCATGCAAGACTTCGCAACCAGTCTGTGGCTGCAAAAGCGTCACTGAACGAGTGACGCGAAGTCGTTCTATTCTCAGTTATCAGTTGAACCGAAGAAACGTCTGCTCGCGGTTTTGAGTCCAAGGGGATTTACTTTTAAAGATAAAGAGGGTGTTAGAACCGTTGCAAGTGATTGTGCTTTTAATGGTTTGTATCAAGAAGCCCAAGTTCGAGTGAAGGATGGGGTGGCTGACGGGATTCGAACCCGCGACAACCAGATCCACAATCTGGGGCTCTAACCAGGCTGAGCTACAGCCACCATCCCGAATCGGCGCAGCAATCTTACCCTCCGCCAGAACGAGGGTCAAGCGATGCTGCGTCACGGTTTGGTTTAGCCTTGGAAAAGAAAATCCTGCGGCGCTACACTGCACGCCGTGAACCGGATTCGACTACTACCCGAACAGGTGGCCAACCAAATCGCGGCCGGCGAGGTCGTCGAGCGTCCGGCATCGGTGGTTAAAGAACTGGTTGAAAACTCGCTGGACGCAGGCGCAGGGCGTATCAGTGTCACGATCAAGAATGGAGGACGCTCCCTCATCAACGTCTCTGATGACGGGTGCGGCATGGGACGCGACGACGCGCTGTTGGCGCTGGAACGGCACGCGACCAGCAAGATTTCCAAAGCGGAGGACCTGCACAGCATCACCTCGCTCGGTTTTCGCGGCGAAGCCATTCCCAGCGTCGCCGCGGTGTCCCGGTTCACGCTCAGCAGCCGGGAACGCGGGACGCTCAACGGCACACAAATCGAAATTGCAGGCGGTAAGATTCTTTCGGTGATCGACGTCGGCGCGGCGGAGGGTACCGTCGTCGAAGTACGCAATTTGTTCTTCAACCTGCCGGCCCGCCGTAAGTTTCTGCGCTCGTTGCCCACGGAAACCGCGCACATCGAGCACATCGTGACCTTGTGCGCGCTGGCACATCCCAACGTGGCGTTCAAGCTCGTCATTGATGGCCGCGAAACCTTCAATCTCGCGCCGACGAAAGAATTGCCCGATCGACTGCGCGAACTCAACGGTGCACAACTGGTGGAACAATTGGTGCCGGTAGGCTTGTCTTGTGGGAGCCTCGAGGCGAGAGTCGGGGCGACCAGCACGTCGCCGAAAGTCGCATCTGCCATTCAGGTTTCTGGCTTCATCGGCAGACCGGGTGTGAGCCGGTCCGATCGCAGCCAACAGCATTTGTTCGTCAACCGCCGTCCGGTCGAAAGTAAGGGCATCAACTACGCTCTGCTTGAGGGGTATCACACCGCACTGATGAAAGGAAAATTCCCGGTCACATTCCTGTTTATCGATATCGATCCGGAATTGGTGGACGTAAACATTCATCCTGCCAAACGTGAAGTGCGTTTCCGCGACGAATTCGCCGTGCGACAGGCCGTGATCGACGCCGTGCGCACCGCGCTCGAACCGAAAGGCGAAGTGCGACCAGTGCGAATCGATGTAGTATCTGCCGTCCCCGGCGGAGCAGTTGTAGGGTCCGCTGTTTCCAGCGGACCAGCAGCAACTGCAGCGGTCCCTGGCGAAGTAGCCGCACCGGAGGAATTGGCTGGAGGCAGCCGAAACTATATCCAGTCGGATTTCGAGCCGCCGGTTGAAACTCCGGCCGAAGTCCCCGCCGCTGAGGGTGGTTGGCGCGTGGTCGGTGTAATCGGGCAACTCTACGTGCTGCTGGAATCTCCGGAAGGCTTGGTCTTGATGGATCAACATGCTGCCCACGAACGCGTCCTGTTCGAAAAGATGCTCAAGGAACTCGAAACCGATTCGGCACCCTCGCAGAAGCTGTTGCTCCCTTTGACGCTCGAACTCGATGCGCGTGACGCCGCGTTCCTGCAGGCAAATGAGAAAGTGCTCCAGAAGCTTGGCATCGGCGTGAACGAGTTCGGCGAACGAACGTTTCTTATTGATGCTTTGCCCCCGTATTTTCCGACGGCCAATCTCGCGCAAACATTTCGTGACATCGTCGATGAGTTACGGCAAACCGGTGAGCAAATTCACGCGCGTCGACTCGGTGAGGATAAGATCGCCACAACGGTCTGCCGTCACGCGGTCAAGGCGCACGATCCCCTGCGCGGCGAGGAACTGCGCGCGCTGCTCCAGCAGCTCCACCAATGCGACCTGCCTTACACCTGTCCGCACGGACGCCCGACGATGATCCAGATTTCGTACGCGGAACTGGAGAAGAAATTCGGGAGAAAAGTGTGAGCGCCTGTTGTCCTCGGTGCCAAAAGACGCTCGAGACCGCGCAGGTTGACACGATTCAGGTTCGGCTCTGTCAGGCGGGTCGTGGCCTGCTATTGGCGCACCCGGATTTGGTGCGAATCCTGGAATCGAGCTGGCATTCTGTTTCAGAGAAACAGGCTGAGGAGATGCAGTTTCATGCCCTTGAAGGTTGGCAAAATGAGACCGCCCTGCATTGCCCGGATTGCGGCAAAGTGATGGAGAAATATGGTTACATGAGCCTCGGCGCGATTCAGATCGACCGCTGCGATTCGTGTGCACTGGTGTGGCTCGACGCCAACGAATTGCAGAATATGCTCCTGGCGTTGGCCAAGAGCAATTATCACAGCGAACGTGCCATGAAGCTGGAACGAGAAGGCGATCTGGATCTGATGCAAGACTGTCTTCCGCCAGTCGGGCGGACCGGCAATTTGTGGCTCTTCCCGGGTTCTGAGAACGGTCCTGACGCGGCGGTGAGCGTTGCCATTCAATTACTCCGGTTGCTTCTGAAATAAAGGCGCGAGCCGCAATCGTGAAACCTGGTCGTCTCTTTTCCCCCAAAATGTTAGGATGACCGCATGAAAGCTTTACGTTTGCTCTCTTCCATTCTCCTTTTCTCCACGATCTCAGCCTTCACGGTGGCAACTGCTCAAAGTCCTGCCGACCTTCCCCCTAAGCCGTCGGAAGTCCTTGCCGGCAACACGGCGATCATTCCTGTGCCGCGCGATGCGAAATGGCTGAAGCGTCACGAAGGATTTCTGGTGCTTACCAAAGCGGGTGGCATCAATCTTCTGTTTCTGGGCGATTCGATTACCGATGGCTGGCGCACCCGAGGCTCGAATGTTTGGAACAAGTGTTATGCGCCACTGCATGCCGCCAACTTCGGTATCGGCGGTGACCGCACGCAGCACGTGCTTTGGCGCCTGCAGCATGGCGAACTGGACGGTCTCAAGCCCAAGGTTGTCGTGCTGATGATCGGCACCAACAATACCGGTAAGGAGCGGAACGGCAAACCCCGCAACAGCATTCCTGAGGTCATTGAAGGGGTCACTGCCGTCGTCAAAGGTTTGCGTGCTCGACTGCCCGAGACAAAGATTCTACTCCTCGGGATTTTTCCGCGCGGAGTTGTCGACGACCCGCAACGCGCCCAGGTCGCGGTGATCAACACGGCGCTGGCCAAGCTGGATGACGGCAAAATGATGAAGTTCCTGGATATTGGGCCGGAGTTCCTTGAGGCGGATGGCACGCTCCCCGGAAGCATTATGCCCGATTTGCTGCACCCCAACGCAAAGGGATATCAAATCTGGGCCGATGCCATGCAGCCCGCGCTCGCAGAAATGATGAAGTGAGTCACAGGGACCAACGCGTACACAACCCGTGTGATCGTTCCGCCAGGGTGCCGACGCGTTCCGCTCCAGAACGGAACGGGTACAACGAGTTATTACTCGCAATGCTTGCGCTACAGGAAACCCGCAACGTCCACACGCGACACTGCCAACAGTGCTGCATGCCAGCCAGACGAACCGCAGCCACCGCCTAGAAATGCGTAGGCTCGCGTTTCAGAAGTTTGCCGCGACCGGGTTGGCCAACAAACTTACCGTCTTTCACAGCGACTTCGCCGCGGACAGTAACGACGCTCGGGCGTCCTTTGATCTCCCAGCCTTCGAACGCGCTGTAGTCCACGTTGATCATCTGCGTCTTGGCAGAAATCTTGCCCTTGTACTTGGGATCATAGACGACGAGGTCAGCGTCGCTGCCGATGGCAATCGTGCCTTTGCGCGGGAATAAACCGAACAGCTTCGCCGCCTGCGTGCTGCCGCAGTCCACGAACTGATTCAGGTCGAGCCGACCCTCACAGACGCCGTGCGTGTAGAGGAGATTCACCCGGTCTTCGAGCGACGGAATGCCGTTGGGAATCTTGGTGAAATCGTCTTTACCCATCGGCTTTTGCGTCTTGTAATCGAACGGGGCGTGGTCGGTCGCAACCGTGCTGACGAAGCGCTGCCGCAGCGCGTTCCAATAGATTTCCTGGTTCTTCTTGTCGCGTAACGGCGGCGACATGACAAACTTCGCACCCTCGAAATTCGGCAATTCGGCGTAGCTCTTGTCGAGCACGAGATATTGGATGAGCGTCTCGACCCAAATCTTCACGCCGCGTGCCTTCGCCGCCATGGCTTCGGTAAGCGATTCTTCACAACTGGTGTGGACCGTGTAAATGTGCGTGCCGTGCATCTCGGCGAATGTTGCCAGATGATGCACGCCCTCGGCCTCGACGCGTGGCGGCCGGCTCCAGTAATGCCATTCGGGACCGGTTTTACCTTCGCTCAGCAGTTTCTTCTGTAATTCCAATACGAGGTCTGCGTTTTCGCAATGTGCGGTGACGATGACACCGAGTTTTTTGGCCAACCGCATGGTGTGATACAGCTCTTCGTCGGTGAGACTGAACGCGCCTTTGTACGCGAGAAAAATCTTGAAGCTGGCAATGCCGGCCTTGACGATTTCGGCGATCTGTCCTTCGGCTTCTTTGTCCAGCCGGGAGACCGTCTGATGGAACGTGAAATCACAGGCGCTGTGGCCCTGCGCTTTACCAAGCCAGAGTTCAAAGCCGTCCTTGAGCGGTTGTTCCGCCTTCGCCTGACAGACCATTTCGATGATTGTCGTGGTCCCGCCCACGAGTGCCGCTTTACTGCCCGTCTCGTGTGTGTCCTTGGAGAACGTACCCATGAATGGCAGGTAAATATGCACATGCGGATCGATGAACCCGGGGAACACGTATTTGCCGGTGGCATTGATGACGGTGGCATTCGGCGGCGCCTCAAGGCCGGTGCCGATGCGGGTGACTTGTTCGCCCTCGCAGAAAATATCAGCGACGTAGTTCTCGCTGGCGGTGATGACGTTGCCGTTCTTGATCAGGAGTGACATGATGAACCTCCGGGAATGATTGTGTTACTTTTATTGAATCAACGCGCAGCTTGATACTACATCTGTGAGCGGAGAGAAATCAAGTACGGGTTCCCGCGCCCGAATCTTGCAGGCCACGTGACCTCAGGCGGCGTTCAGCGATGGCGTAGTTACTCGCACAATTCAATCAAGACGCCGTGGGCGGATTTCGGGTGCAGGAAAGCAATGCGGGAGCCGCCGGCGCCAACGCGCGGCTTTTCGTCGATCAAACTCACGCCCGCTGCCCTAAGCGCTTTCAGACACTCGGCCAACTGATCAGTTTGCAGTGTCACGTGATGCAGGCCCTCACCCCGTTTCTCGATGAACTTGGCCACGGGACTGTCAGGTGAAGTCGGTTCGAGCAATTCAATGGTGGCCGCGCCCGCTTCCAGCATCGCGACGCGCACCTTCTGCTCGGGCACCTCTTCGACGTGCGTCAATTTCAAGCCGAGCGTATCGACCCAGAACTTTTTCGCTTCGTCGATGCTTTTGACGGCAATGCCGATGTGGTCGATTCCCTGGATCATATCGCGCCCGCCTTCCTGAGGCCCGCAATGTCGTCAGCACTGTATCCCAATTCGCCCAGCACCTCGTCCGTGTGCTGACCGAGCAGAGGCGGTGCGATACCTGCCTCTCCGGGGGTGTCCGAAAGTTTAACGGGCACGCCGGTCATCTTCACCTTGCCAAGTTTCGGATGTGGGCGCTCGACGACCATTTCGCGGGCCTGAACCTGCGGATGTTCCAGAACCTCGGCGACGGAAAAAATCGGGCCGCAAGGGATGCCATTCTTTTCGAAGAGCGCCAGCCAGTGGTCGGCAGGTTTTTCGGCGAACACCTTCTGCAAAATGGGAAGTAACTCCGCGTGATTCTGAACGCGTTGCGGATTGGTAGCAAACTTCTCGTGCGTCTTGAGATCCGGCTTTGCGATGAGGTCACAGAATTGCTGCCACAGCCGGTCGTTGCCGACTGCCAAATTGAAGTAACGGTCACGGGCTTTGAACGTCTCGTAGGGAACGATGGTTGGATGCTGATTGCCTTTCCGGGTCGGTGACCGGCCGGTGCCGAAATAGATGCCGGCCTGGTATGTGAGAAAGGAGACCTGTCCATCGAGTAGCGACACATCCACTTTTTGGCCCCGTCCCGTCCGGTTGCGCGCATGAAGTGCCAGCAAAATACCGAGGGTCGCGTAAATCCCCGCCGTGATGTCGGCGAACGAAGTGCCGGTCTTGTACGGGGGACCGTTCGGATCGCCCGTCAAGCTCATGATGCCGCCCTGGCCTTGGACCGCGAGATCGTAGCCGGGCCGATCCGCCCACGGACCCGTGTGGCCGTAACCCGTCACCGAAGCGTAAATGATTTTCGGGTTGAGCCGGGCAACTTCGTCGTAGCCAAAGCCGATCCTCTGCAAAAAATCACGCCGAAAGTTCTCCAGGAGCACATCGGAACGGCCAATGAGTTTCTTCAGCGCCTCGCGACCTTCGGCTGATTTAAGGTTCAGCGCGAGCGACTTCTTGCCGCGATTGACACTCAGGAAATACACGCTCTCGCCGTCCACAAACGGTGGACCGTAAGCGCGCGTGTCGTCCCCCTTGTCGGGATTTTCGATTTTTATGATTTCCGCGCCGAAATCGCTCAGCAACATCGAGCAGTAAGGGCCTGCCAGAATGCGCGAAAGATCAAGCACGCGGATGCCATCCAGAGGTTTCACAAAATCAAGGCTAACGAGGCATTCCGCCTGCGGCAAGCGTTTTCCTGGGGTGGTGATCTCGCAGGGGCTTTTCGCTATCGCGGCGGAGGCCCGGAATCATTGCCACGATGGCTTGGAGGCCAGCAGCTTCTCGTAACGGCGGGCATACGCCGCCAGCGAATACTGCCGCACCACAATGCGGCGGTTTCTTTCGATTAGCGTGCGTGGTGCAGAAGTCCATAGTCTGGCAATCCGTTGCACTGCGTGATCATCCAACTCGCGGTACAGATGGCGCAAATCCATGCCGGCGGCAACGAAATCGGTTGTGACTTCCGGAAGGTCACGCCCCAACACCAGCTTGTTTCGCAGCCAGCCCTCGATGAAGGCGTAGCCGAAGCCTTCCACCTTTGATGTGGTCAAGCCGGCACGCGCGACATCGAACAGTGGCCGAGGATTGCCGAAGGCGCAGCCGGCGCCAATAACAACCGGCAACCGCTCCCGTCGAATCTTCCGTTTGAGCCGCTCGCTGTAGGCGCAATCCGACGGTGAAGATGCGTCGAGCGAGATCACAAGCTGATATTTTCCGAGTCGCTTGGTCAACTCGATCGCCTCCTCATTGTTCTTCCGCACCATGACTTTCATTGGCGAGAGCAGAATCGGTCGGCACGGATCAAACGGGTAGCGATGAAGCTGTGCGTATGCCACCAGCTTTTCCAGAGTCTCGGTTCGAGAGATTGCCGGTCGCGAGAAGAACTCATCACCGATGGGATTCGGCAGCACATGAATCTTGTGCGCAGGCACGCCGCACGCCGCGAGTTTGGCAGCGTCGTGCGTCGTCAGCGTCGCCCAAATCACGTTGGGCCGGTCGTAATAACAAATCTCACGCCAGAACTGGTCATCGCGTTGGCCGGTGCAGTAGCGCAACGCGTGCAACTGCGCGGGTCGATTGTCTTCGGGAAAGTCGTGGACCTGATTGATGACGCGAATGGAAGACTCTCGGGCGAGGAGTTTGACGGCGTAGGCCAGACGCGGGTTCTTGCCCAAGCCGATGTTGTGCGTGTGCAGAAATGCCCATTCGTGGCAGCCGCTTCATCAGCTTTCTGGCCTCATCCATAAAGTGCTCGCGGCTGCGAGCGGGTTTTTCGTTGTAGCCAAAATCGGCCAGGATTCTGACATCAAATTTCGCCTCTAGGGCTTGCTGCGTGTTGTGGATGACAGTCGTGATTCCGGCGGGACGCAAGTGATAATGCAGGATCGTTAGGATCACAGCCATTCCAGAAGCTGCGAAAGATTGTGGATGACCAGATCGGGTTTGACTGGGGATTCAGTAGCGCGCACGGGGGCGTAAAGCACCGTTCTGAATCCCAAATGTTCCGCCGGCGCGATGTCGTTGACGAGGGAATCCCCAATAAAAACGCAGCTATCTGGCACGAGATTCTCCCGGGTCAGCGCTTCGACGGCGGGACGGAACGCGGCGGGATCCGGCTTTGCCACGCCCATCTCGAACGAAAAAAAGACGAGTCGCGGATCAAACACGGATTCGTAGGTGCAGATCGCCCCCGCGCTTTCATGACGTAACAACGCTGACAATTCGATGGGCGTGTAAAACTGCGCATTGGAGAGGATTCCCTGGCGGAAACGGCGATTCTGAAGAGTGGTCAACACCTCGTAAGCACGCGGCTGCCATTGTTTCGGATTGGCCTGCCGCTCAAAGAACAGCGCGACCTCGCGCGCGAAATTGACCGTGAGGGAAGCATCCGGCTGGAGTTTTTCCAGCATTTTGAACCAAATCTCATCGACCCGCACTTCGGGATGCATGATCCCTTCGGCGCGGCGCGCCTCGCGTTCCGCCTCGATGCTGCGCAGAAAGAGATCGTGTAGCCGCGCCGGCGAAATGCTGAGACCGAAGTTCTTCACCGTCCGCTCGAATGATGTCCGCAACTCGGCCTCGCGCCGGATCAGCGAATCCAAATCACCACGTTCTGCGGCGATCAGCGTGCCGTACACATCCCAAAAGATCACATTCATGTCGCTCATGCGAATTATCTGCTCCTCGGCAAAAAGGACTGCGTTGATGCCCAACGGACAGCTAATCTTACAGTTGCGCCCCGCGCGCGCGAAGCATTTTGTGAGGCTATGAGCGATTTTCACCAAAGCGGCGTCATCACCACGTTCCATCGGCTGGGAAAGTACGACCTGGAAGCCATTCAGATCACGTTGACCGAATACACCGAACATCGCCCGATTGCACTGGTATTGCCATGCCTTTACAGCGAATTGGCAGGGACGGCCTTGCGCAATATTCTCAATCACCTTCGTCAGGTTTCGTACATCCGTAAGGTTGTGGTAGGACTGGACCGGGCGGATCGGAAAGGATTCGAGCACGCGCGCAAATTTTTCTCCGTGCTGCCTCAGCGAGTGAGAATCTTATGGCGTGACGGCCCAAAGATCCGCAAGCTGCTGAAGTTGATCGAGCAGAATGATGTGTCCGTCGGCGGCCCCGGTAAAGGCAGCAACATTTGGTTATCCTCCGGTTTTGTGCTGGCGGATGAAGAATGCAAGATCATCGCGCTGCACGATTGGGACATTCTCACCTACGACCGCGAATTGCTGGCTCGCCTGGTTTTTCCACTCGCCAGCCCACACATGGATTACGAGTTCTGCAAAGGTTTCTATGCCCGCGTTTCGGACCGCATCTGTGGACGGGTCACACGCCTATTGGTTACACCACTGATTCGCGCGCTGCAGAAGATTCTTGGACGCGACGTGCCGCTATTGGTGTTTCTCGACAGCTTCCGCTATCCTTTGGCCGGTGAGTTTTCGATGTTGGCGGATCTGGCCCGCGTGAACCGGATCCCGGGCGATTGGGGTTTAGAAATGGGTGTTCTGTGCGAAATCTTCCGCAATTGCACGGCCAAGCGCATTTGCCAGGTCGAGCTTTGCGAAACATACGATCACAAGCATCAGAGACTTTCCGCCGAGGACGAGAGCCGGGGCCTCACCAAAATGAGCGCCGACATTGCCAAGTCCATTTTTCGCAATTTGGCCACCGAAGGTTTGGTGTTGTCCCGCGCCGTGTTTGAGACCTTGATCGTTCGCTATCTCCGGGTAGCCCAAGATGCCGTCAAGCAATACGAAGACGACGCGGCGATCAACGGTTTGCCATTTGACCGCCGCCAGGAATTGCTGGCCGTGCGCGCCTTTACCAAGGCCATCCGGATCGCAGCCGATGAATACTTGCACGATCCCTTGGGAATCCCTCTCATCTCGAATTGGAACCGGGTCACTTCGGCTGTCCCCGATATCTTTGATTTGTTGAAAGAAGCTGTCAATCGCGACTGTGGCAAGAAGTAGCGGCCCGCAAACAGCCGACCAGCGAAGTCTATCCCACAAAGATCGCGTCGTCGGTCCAATCGCTGCGCAATACGCCTTTCTCCATATTCACCAGGGGAACGTAGTTGTGAAAAATGCGAATCGGGCCGAGCAACCGGAGTGTTGAGATCTCCTCGATAGAATCTGGCCCGTGATTCTTGCGCAGCGACGGGATGATTTTGCCCTGCACGTTCTCGATAATGTCGGCGTCGTGTTTCCCTTCGATAATCATCACCAAGGCAACGCGCCCATCCATTTCGGCAATATGAGATTCGTAAATCAAATCGGTAAAGACCGAGCGCACGTTTGGCTCGCTCTTGATCTCTTCGACAATCTGTTTCACCGTAATGCCAATACGAAACTTGATGGTGTACAGATGCCGTGCGCCGAAAGTTCCCGTGCCGGTTTCCTGGAGATCGACTGCGGCGAAGTAACTGAGCAGTCCCTCGTTTTCCAGCCGGTGACGTTTGCGCCTCACACTTGGCGTGGGCACGCCAGTAACCTTACTGATGTAATTATCACTTTGACGCGGGTCGCGAATCAGAGTTTTCAAGATGGCTCGCTCCTGTTCATCCAGAATGCGCATTGGCGTGTGCTCCTATCGGACTGTTCAGCAAATGGTAAGATTTCGCTTGTTTTCGTTCATAATTTTGCTACTTTCCATGCAGAATTCAACATTAAAGTTGCATTTGTGAATAATTTCGTACGGCCGGATTACCGAAGTGAATCGACGACTTGTGGCCGAAATGTAAAACGTGCGAGATGTGCGCACGAGTTCATTGACCCGATAATCAACCCAAAGGAGACTGCACCATGAAAACAGTAAAACAATTGGCTCTCTTCTTGGAAAATAAACCCGGTACGCTCTCCAAGGTCTGTGGCGCGCTTGCCGCAGCGAAGATCAACATCTACGCCATTTCCGTTTCCGATGCGGTCGACCATGCGGTGGTGCGAATGGTGGTCAGTGATCCACAAAAGGCGTTGCATCTGTTGGGTGAGCACGGAGTGCTCGTGGTCGAACGCGACGTGTTGATGCTCGAAGGCCGCAATAAGCCCGGCGAACTAGCCAGCATCGCCGCCAAGCTGGCCCGACATAAGGTCAACATTGAGTACGCCTATAGTGCCACGCCTTCTCATGCCGCGACGGGCGCCATGGTTCTGCGGGTTGATAATCCGAAAAAGGCGGCGCGAATTTTGAAGGGTCATTAGGCGACACGGCCTCACAAAGACGTTGAAAGTTCAAAGCGAAGTTGTCATATAGTGATCCCCCAAAGGCGAGAGTGGCAGCCGGCAAAATGAGGAACTCTATCATAACACCCTACGGTTGGCCCAGGAAGCAAGGGCTGTACGATCCGCGTTTTGAACACGATTCCTGCGGGGTGGGGTTTGTGGTGAACGTGAAGGGAAGGAAGTCGCATGAGCTCGTACGCCAGGCGCTCACTGTGCTGATGAATCTCCGCCATCGCGGCGCCTGCGGCTGTGAAGCAAATACCGGTGACGGAGCGGGCATCCTGATGCAGACGCCGCATCAGTTCCTGAAGAAAGTCTGCGCTCAGCAAAAAATCGCCTTGCCTGATTACGGTGAGTACGGCGTCGGCATGGTCTATTTGCCTCCCGACAAATCCGAGCGCTACAAATGCGAGAAGTTGTTCGAGGAAATCGTGGAGACGGAAGGCCATCGCCTGCTGGGCTGGCGCACCGTTCCGACCAATCACACTATGCTAGGGCAGACGGCGCTCGCGTCTGAGCCGATTGTGCGGCAGGTCTTCATCGGTCGCGACCGAAAGATCAAAGACGACATGGCATTCGAACGCAAGTTGTACGTCGTTCGGAAAATCGCCGAAAAAGGAATCCGTTATTCGGGGATCAGCGGCGGCAATCGCTTCTACATTTCCAGTTTGTCCTACAAAACCGTCGTGTACAAGGGAATGCTCATGCCGGAACAGATCGAGCCGTTTTATCCCGATCTGGCAGACCCCGCGATGCAGTCCGCGCTGGTACTGGTACACTCCCGGTTCAGCACGAACACCTTTCCCAGTTGGGACCGGGCGCATCCCTACCGGTACGTGGCTCACAACGGCGAGATCAACACGCTCCGCGGCAACATCAATTGGACGCACGCCCGCGAATCGCTGCTGGAATCAGATCTGTTCGGCGGCGACATCAAGAAGCTTTTGCCGATCATCAATGAGGACGGCAGTGATTCGGCGATGTTCGACAATTGCCTTGAGTTTCTCGTCCTCAGTGGGCGCTCGCTGCCTCATGCCGTGATGATGATGATTCCCGAGCCGTGGACGGGACACGAGAGCATGAGCGACGAGAAGAAGGCGTTCTACGAATACCACGGGTGCCTGATGGAGCCGTGGGACGGTCCGGCCTCCATCGCCTTCACCGACGGCGTGAAAATCGGCGCAGTGCTGGACCGCAACGGCCTGCGTCCGTCGCGGTATTATGTGACCAAGGACGATCAGGTCATCATGGCGTCGGAGGTCGGCGTGCTGGATGTACCACCCGACCGGGTCCTGCAGAAGGGACGGCTTCAACCGGGTCGCATGTTCCTGATTGATACCGAACTCGGCCGCATCGTCTCCGACGAAGAGATCAAACACAAAATTGCCACCGAGCACCCATATCGTCTTTGGCTGAAGGAGAATCTCGTCGATCTCGAAAGTCTGCCGGAACCCCTGCACGTACACCAACCCGATCATGCCACGGTTTTGTTGCGGCAGCAGGCGTTCGGATACACGTTCGAGGACTTGCGCATTCTGCTCGCGCCCATGGCGCGCGACGCCGTTCAACCGATCGGTTCAATGGGAACTGATACGCCCCTCGCGGTGCTCTCCCAACGGCCACAGTTGCTTTACAACTATTTCAAACAACTCTTTGCTCAGGTCACCAATCCTCCCATCGATTGTATCCGCGAAGAGATCATCACTTCGACCTACACAACCATCGGCGCCGAGGGAAATTTGCTCGATCCTCGGCCAGAAAGCTGCCACCAGATTCTGCTCAAAGGTCCGGTGCTTAGCAACGAAGAGTTCGAGAGGCTGCGCCACATCCAGCAGCCGGGCTTCAAGTCGATTACGCTGCCGATTCTCTTCAAAGTGGAAGAGGGTGGCAAAGGATTGGAAAAGGCGCTCGACAAATTGTTTGCCAAGGCGAGTAAAGCGATCAAGGACGGACACAACATTCTGGTTCTTTCCGATCGCGGTATTGATGCCGAGAACGCTGCTATTCCGGCTTTGCTGGCCGTGTCTGGCATGCACCATCATCTCATCCGCAAGGGCATGCGTACGCGTGTCGCACTGGTGCTCGAATCGGGCGAACCGCGCGAGGTTCACCATTTCGCCTTGCTGATTGGCTATGGCGCGGGCGCGATTAATCCGTACCTAGCTTTCGAATCTCTCGACGATATGATTCGTCAGGGCATTCTCAAGGACATCGACCACAAGAAGGCGGTCAAAAATTACCTCAAGGCTGTGACCAAGAGCGTCATCAAGACGATGGCCAAAATGGGCATTTCCACGATGGCGAGTTATTGCGGCGCGCAAATCTTCGAAGCCATTGGCCTGAATCATTCTGTCATCGACAAGTATTTCACGTGGACGGCATCGCAGATCGAGGGCATCGGGATCGATACGATTGCCGAGGAAGTCCGGCAACGGCATCGGCATGCGTTCCCCGACCGCAGCGTCAACGGTGCAACTCTGGATCCTGGCGGCCAATACCAATGGCGCAGCGACGGCGAGTATCATCTCTTCAATCCCGAGACCATTCACAAACTGCAAGTGGCGACGCGGACAGATAACTACAAGGTTTTCAAAGAGTACTCCGAGTTGGTCAACAACCAGTCGAAGAACCTCTGCACGTTGCGCGGACTCTTCGAGTTTCAATTTGCGCCGCGGCCGATTCCGCTCGAGGAAGTCGAGCCGGTGGCGAGCATCGTCAAACGATTCAAGACCGGTGCCATGAGCTACGGGTCGATCAGCAAGGAGGCGCACGAAGCGCTGGCAATTGCTATGAACCGGATCGGCGGCAAATCGAACACCGGCGAGGGCGGCGAAGACCCCGAACGCTACAAGCCAATGCCGAATGGCGATAGCAAGAACTCCGCGATCAAACAGGTCGCCAGCGGCCGGTTTGGTGTGACCAGTCAGTACCTGACGCAAGCCAAAGAACTACAAATCAAGATGGCCCAAGGCGCCAAGCCCGGAGAAGGTGGGGAACTGCCCGGCGCGAAGGTTTACCCATGGATCGCCAAGGTGCGGTATTCAACGCCCGGCGTCGGTCTCATCTCGCCGCCGCCGCATCACGACATTTATTCGATCGAGGATCTCGCGGAATTGATCCACGACCTTAAGAATGCCAACGAACGCGCCCGCATTAGCGTAAAACTCGTCAGCGAGATCGGCGTGGGCACCGTCGCTGCCGGCGTTGCCAAGGCGCATGCCGACGTGGTTCTCATCAGTGGGCACGACGGCGGCACGGGTGCATCGCCGCTCTCCTCGATCAAGCATGCCGGCACGCCATGGGAGCTCGGTTTGGCGGAAACGCAACAGACACTTGTGCTGAACAATCTCCGCAGCCGGATTTACGTGGAGGCCGATGGCCAGTTGAAAACTGGACGCGATGTTGTCGTCGCGGCATTGCTTGGCGCTGAAGAATTCGGGTTCTCGACCGCGCCGCTGGTGACGCTCGGCTGCATCATGATGCGCGTCTGCCATCTCAATACCTGTCCGGTCGGTGTTGCCACGCAGGACCCGAAATTGCGTGCGAAATTTACTGGTGACCCTCAATACGTCGTCAACTTCATGCACTTTGTTGCCCAAGAAGTCCGCGAGTTGATGGCCCAGCTTGGGTTCCGCACCATCGAGGAAATGGTTGGACGCGTTGATCGCGTCGATGTGAAAAAGGCCATCGATCATTACAAGGCGCGCGGACTGGATTTTTCAAAGGTGTTTTATCAGCCGCCTGTTCCGGCCAATGTCGGTCGTTTCCGTCAGATCGACCAGGATCACCGTCTGGAAAAGTCGCTCGATAAACAGGTGCTTTGGAAACTTTGTCAGCCGGCGCTGGCACGAGGAGAGAAAGTGGCCGCGTCGCTGCCAATCAACAACACGAATCGCGTCGTCGGGACAATCGTCGGCAGCGAAGTCACTCGTCGCTATGGACCGGAAGGCTTGACCGAGGATACGATCCAATTGTCCTTCAAAGGCAGCGCCGGTCAGAGCTTTGGCGCGTTCACCCCAAAGGGAATGACGTTGATTCTCGAAGGCGACTCCAACGATTATATTGGCAAAGGATTGAGCGGAGGCAAGATTATCGTGTTCCCACCGGCGGGTTCGACGTTCGTGCCCGAGGAAAACATTCTCGTTGGCAACGTCGCCTTCTATGGCGCGACGAGCGGTGAGGCTTATATCCACGGCATGGCGGGCGAACGATTCTGCGTACGCAACAGCGGCGTGCGCGCTGTCGCCGAAGCCGTTGGCGATCACGGCTGCGAATACATGACTGGTGGCTGTGTCGTTGTCCTGGGTCATACCGGTCGCAATTTTGCCGCTGGCATGAGCGGCGGTGTCGCCTATGTGCTCGACGTGACGGGCGATTTCCCGGGGCGCGTAAACACAGCCATGGTGGGGTTGGAGAAACTGGCTGACCCGGAGGAGACTAGGGAGGTCCGCGCGATGATTCAGCGACATGCCGAATACACCGGCAGCGAACGGGCCAAGAACATCTTGAAGTTGTGGCAAGAAATGGCGCCCAAGTTCGTCAAGGTCATGCCGAAGGATTACAAGCGCGCGCTCGAAGCCACCAAACGCGTGAGAGCAGCCGGACTTAGCGGCGATGAAGCCGTTATGGCGGCCTTCGAGCAAAACGCCCACGATCTGGCTCGGGTCGGAGGAAACTAGTATGGGCACAGCACATCCTTCGATCCGAACTGTAGGCCGACTCTGCGAGTCGGCGAAATCCGTTCCGTTTCACTTGCCGAAACGCCTTCGCCGCTTGGACATCGTATACGCCACCGATTGCCCCGTTTACTTTTTGACAATCTGCACGGCGCATCGGGCGCGATTCTTGAACAATATGGGAACGCATGAACGTTTTCTCACCTTTTGCCAGCGATCCCCTGAATCCGCGGGCGTTTGGGTCGGCCGGTATGTCCTCATGCCCGACCATATTCATGTTTTCGTTGCCGCTGAAGGTTCAGATGTTCTTTCACGCTGGGTCAGCAGTCTGAAGAAGTTTCTCGCGGCTGGCTGGCGCAAGGAGGGGCGCACATCCCCATTCTGGCAGGAGAGTTTTTTTGACCACTTACTGCGCAGTGAGGAAAGCTATGAAGTGAAGTGGATGTATGTTCTTGAGAATCCGGTTCGAGCCGGACTGGTAAAGAATGCGAGCGATTGGCCTTTTGCGGGTGAAGTGCATCCGGTTCAATTAAGCGAGAAGCGGCGGCACGCCGACTCACAGAGTCGGCCTACAATTTACGGAAGCCAAGCGAGCTTACAGCGGCAGATTTAAGCATGGGCAAACCTACCGGATTTCTCGAAATCAAACGCGAACTCCCGGCGGACCGTTCGCCGGCGGAACGCGTGAAAGATTGGCAGGAATTCCACCTCCACTTGCCCGTCGAGAAACTCCAGCAGCAGGGCGCGCGCTGCATGGATTGTGGCATCCCGTTTTGTCATACCGGAAAGCTCCTCAGCGGCATGGCATCTGGTTGTCCGATCAACAACCTGATCCCGGAATGGAACGATCTGGTCTATCGCGGCCTGTGGAAGGAAGCGCTCGCGCGGCTGCACAAGACCAACAATTTCCCCGAGTTCACCGGCCGCGTTTGTCCCGCGCCGTGCGAAGGCTCCTGCGTGCTCGGCATCAACGAACCGCCCGTCACCATCAAGAGCATCGAGGTCGCCATCATCGACCGCGGCTGGGACGAGGGCTGGGTTGCCGCTGATCCGCCCAAGGCGCGCACTGGCAAAAAGGTGGCGGTGATCGGCTCCGGCCCTGCCGGTCTCTGCGCTGCGGCGCAGCTCAACAGGGCTGGCCACGCCGTAACAGTGTTCGAACGCGACGACCGGATCGGCGGATTGTTGATGTACGGCATCCCCAACATGAAACTCGACAAGAGCATCGTCCAACGCCGTGTCGATCTCACGGCTGCGGAGGGCGTCGAGTTTGTTGCCAACACCGAAGTCGGCAAGAATTATCCCGCTGACAAATTGCTGAAAGAATTCGATGCCGTCGTCCTCTGCACGGGCGCAACCAAGCCGCGCGATCTGCCGATTGAAGGCCGCAACCTCAAAGGCATCCACTTCGCAATGGAGTTTCTCACGGCGAACACCAAGAGCCTGCTCGACAAACACAAGAACGGCAACTTTATCTCCGCCGAAGGCAAAGATGTCATGGTCATTGGTGGAGGTGATACCGGCACCGACTGTGTGGGCACAGCGCTACGGCATGGCTGCCGGAGCCTGATTCAGGTGGAAATTCTGCCGAAGCCGCCGCTGGAACGCGCGGCTAATAATCCTTGGCCCGAATGGCCGAAGGTCTACCGTCTCGATTACGGCCAGGAAGAAGCCAGCGCCAAGTTCGGCGATGATCCGCGCGTTTATTGCACCACCGCCAAGAAATTCATTGGCGACGCCAGTAGTCAACTCAAAGAAGTGGTACTCGTCCAGATCGAGTGGGTGAAAGACGACAAGGGGCGGTTCGTCGCGAAAGAGATTCCCGGCACGGAAAAGACTGTGCCGTGTCAGCTTGCGTTGCTGGCGATGGGATTTCTCGGACCGGAAGATCTGTTACTGAAACAACTCGGCGTCGAACGCGACGAACGCTCGAACGTCAAGGCCGACTACGGCAAGTACGGAACGAGCCTGAAAGGTGTTTTCGCCGCCGGCGATTGCCGCCGCGGCCAGAGCCTCGTCGTCTGGGCCTTCAACGAAGGCCGTAGCGCCGCTCGCGAATGCGACCGCTTCCTCATGGGCCATACCGATTTGCCATGAGACGCTGTTGAAATCGTTGAAGGCGTGGAAACGTTAAAACGTTGTTCGGCGCAGGTCTCCCGACCACGCCGGTTCTTTTGACCATCAGGTCTCCCCATCCAGCAAGCCTTGGAGACCTTCGGTCGATAGAGCTTTGTGGTTGTGGGAGCGCCCTTCCGGGCGCGACCGGCCGACGAAGGAACCGAAGCATTAAGGCAGCTTCAGAAGCTTGATCCTCAACTGGCGAGTACGGCCAAGAAAGCGTGCGAGGAAATACTTCGGGAGAAACAGCATTCAGAAAAGTAGTCGCTCAACAACTTGACGCAGGTGCGAGCAGGCTTATGGTTCACGCATGAAAAGAATCATTCGCGATGCGAAGCCTCGAAAGCAGGCGAACGCCGTCAGGCTTGGAGGCCACCCTAGCGACAGTAGCCCCTGCTTCAACTGTGGTGAGGCGGTTTCGTCGCACCTCTTGAAATGTCGCCACTGCGGCAGACTTGTGTCTGGTCGCACCGGCAAGTGTTGCTCGTGCGGTAGAATGCCCTAAGTCGAATGCGATCATGGCCGACCCTGTTGATCGTTCGCCGGCTGAACATTTCTATTTTCTGGCTTGGGAGTACGCCGAGGCCGCCAAAATGGTCGCGCCCAATCCACAACTCAGAACCGTTGCATTCTATCTAGTCTGCCATTCAATTGAACTTTCATTGAAAGCTTTTCTCCGAGCCAAGGGCTGGGCTATGGGTGACTTGAGCGACAGAGAACAATTCGGTCACAACTTGGACAACGCACTTAGACAGGCCGAACAGGCGGGACTGGATGAGTTTTTTCAAACCCACAAAGACTTTCGCGACTTTTTGCGGGTCTTCCATATTTCGTACGAGAACAAACACTATGAGTATCCGTTGGTTTTTGAGCCCCTGGACTCGTTACGTTCGCAGAGAGTGTTAACCGTACTTTTGGACGGAGCAGAGAGCTTACTTGCGCAGACAAAGAGATCGGTTCTACGAACAGAGAACTGAAACCGGCGACCTCAGGGTATGCGCCGAGTCGCAGAATCGCTTCTCGGCAGGGTCAGCTCTCCACTCGACACGTTGAAAGTTGTTTTCTTCGTCAGCTTGCCTCCACACGTTCGGCGATCCAGCGAATGGCGAGCCGGTTGCGACAGAGATGTCGCTCCTAGGAAGTTGACCGTGCGTGGTTCATCGGATATTCTCTTGTCAACATGATTGTTCCGATCTCCAAGATTCAAGTGCGCCGGGACGAAGATGGCGTGTGGATCGCCAAGTCCAAGTTGCTGCCCGGCTGTCATACGCACGGACGTGACCGCGGTGAAGCCATCTTGCGGTTTCAGGAAGCGGCTAAGGCGCATCTGGAGGCACTGCTGGAGACCGGAAGACCAATCCCGCCGGCCTTTCGTGATAAGTTTGTCCTGACGGTCTGACCGTGGGCAAGTATCCTTCCTACAACTGCCGCCAACTGGAGCGCCGTCTGCGCGAGATCGGATGCGTACTCGTTCGCATGTCAGGGAGTCATCGTCATTACTCTAATCCGTTTCACCCTGACCGTCTCATCACCTTTGCTTATCATCCCGGCGACGTACCTCGCGGGATCATTGCCGACCTCGTCGACGACCTCGGCATTTCCCGCGACGATTTCTACTTCAAGAGATTTTGAGCCACCAAAAGCTCCTGGTGTCGCAGAGGAAAACTGACGGTGATCCAGACGAAGATTGCAGCGGTGCGGCTGAAGGTAGAGTGCCAAAGGCGACATTGAGATACCAATGCGTGCGCATTGGCGTCAAACGCCTTCTGCGAGTTTTTTGCCGCGAGACCGAGGTCAACCTGCCACACTTCACCGCGCTTTGCGATTGGCATCGTCTTCCTCGGCTTTGTCGTAGTCTTGGAAAGCGCGGTCGGCAGCCACAATCAGATCCGCTTCGTTAAGCGTTCCGTGCGCGTCCTGATAAATCGACGTGCCCTTGCGCTCTCGGAAAAGACGGTCAAGGTCCTCAGCCAATTGTTTCAACTCAGCTTCGGAAAGCTTGGGCAGCGCGGCCTTGATTTCAGTCAGCGTGCTCATGCCGCACACCATAACGTACGAGCAGCCGCTGTTTGAATGTTTTGTGTCGACACGGTATCGGCAGATTCAACTTCCCACTCGACGCGTTGAAAGTTGCTTTCTCCGTCAGCTTGCCTCCACGCGTTCGGCGATCCCCAGGCGAGGTCGTAGTAAGCCGCGGGCACGGTAAGTGTAACGGTTACCCGTCAGATCACCGTTTCGCGTCGCGGATGAACTCGCCGATTGGTTTGTTCGCGACGAAGACATTCTCGATCACACCGAGACCATTAAGAACGCGAACCACAGCGGAGGCGTTTTGGTTGCTCCGACTGTTGTGTTCCCGGTAAGCGCGTTCCGCGGCGGGCGCCAGCGTTTCTTCCATGTAGAACCGGTCAAATGGCAAAATCAGATGCACGGTGTTGTTTGCCTCGGGCCAACTCACATGCGCGACGATGTAATCGCCAGCGACCGGTTTGTGAGCGGTGGCCCCGCTGAAGTGCGCGAACCCGTCCGAGCCTTCCTCGATTAGCGCATAGACTGATTGCCCTCGCCGTGCCGGCTGCCGGTCTTTCCACGGCGCTTTCTCCTGTTCGAACCGCAAGGCAACGAAGCGACCACGAAAGGCGTCGTAGGGGTCCACCGGCGCGGTGCGGAACCGATACGCCCGGCCCTTGGTTAGCGAACGCTCGTGACGCCAGATCATTTGCGCCGGTATGCTCAACTGGATCAGTGCCACCGCGAGAAAGATCCCGAACGGAATTCGCGAGTTCATTGTACCGCTCCTTTCCAGCGCAGCAGGCCGAGGTTGGTGGTGAGAAACAAAACGCCGATGACGATAAATGCCACGCCGCGCGCGACGAAGCCAATGTCCGCATCGAAGAACCGTGCCAGAATCAACGCTGCCAGCACGACCATCCCGCCATTCACGACGCCGAGCCGGCGTTCGCGCACGCCGGCCATCAGCGTGCCCATGCCAAGGAGGAACAGATAGACGTTGAACAGGATGGCTCCAATCGCCGCCTGCTCGCTCGTCTCAACCAAAACGTAACTGGCAAACGCCACCAAGGGCATCGTTCCCATAGGCAACACGGCCCAATCGCGGCGCCATAGACAATCTGCCCACAGGGCCACTGCCGCAATTACCCAGGCCACCATCACGCCCCAAGTAATCCATTCCCAGCCAACGGCGTCAATGACTGGCGCCCAACCATGTGGATGCGCCAACTCTTTCCAGACTACATTGAAAGAAAGTGCAATTCCGCATCCGGTCATTCCCAACGCGCTCAGACTCTGGAATGGACGCTGCCAAAAGGCGGTAGCTCCACCCCACCAACGGTTTCCGATAAGAAACAGCACCCCGCCCAACGCGATGTACACGACGAGCCACGCGTTGGATGCGTTGAGCACCTTGTGTAGCGACACTCCCAGCGCAATCGGAAGCGTCAACGTGAGTACCCAACAAAAAACAACCGGCCGCGGATGATAGCGATTCTTGCGCGCGGTCAACCAGAGGAACGGAATCGCTGCGGCGAGCAGCGGCCAGTAACCAAGAGATTTCCAGCCGTCATCCCAAACCGTGCCCGTCCACACAGTGATGCCGACCAGATACAACAACGCCGGCACGGTCGCGCCCAGCAGATATGCCACTGGTAAAGCAAGCAATGTCCACGTCAGCATGAAATCACCGAAGTCGCCCCCCAGATTGTAGGTCTGCGAAATGAGTGAGATGCAGGCGCCAATGGACAAGGTAAGAAATGTTCCGACACCTTCGCGCAGTGCCGTGCTCGGGCGTCTGCTCCACAAAACCCAGGCGGCCAATCCTTGAGCGACCAGCAGTGGAAGAAAGGCAATCGTTGCGCGCACCGGCCGTGACAATTGCTCCCAGTTGTGGGCCAGCAATAGAATAATCCCGCCGCCGATCAAGGCTGTGCCGATGATGCTGAACAAGACCACCAACCAGCGCCGTCCACTCCGACCCGCTGCGGCTTCCCCGAAATGACGCCGCAACGCGTCTGCTGATTCCGTCGGCAGCACACCCTCGCTCACTAGTCCCGGCAATTGTTCGTACAACCACGCCACGTACTTGCGATTCTTCATGGCTTGTCCTCCTACGAGCGTCGTTTCCTGACCTATCATTTTGCCGCCGGTTTTCCCAGCCACTTCGCAAACCATACTGTTGTCGCGCGTGCAATCAATCCGTCACGATCGCGGAAGAAGGCATCGTGCCCCGGGCTGGCGGTTACGACTAATTGGCTGTGGTCCGTTGCCACGGCGTGCAGTTGCCGGGCGTCGTCGACAGACACTTTCGCATCCGGCTCCCCCTGGATGAGCAATACCTGAGCGTGCGTACGTTGAATTGCTGCGAGCGGACTGGCTTTCTTCGGGTCGAATCCCGCCAGCCGACCGGCATCTGTAATCGCGCGCGCGATGCTGTCATCCGGAATCAACCATGACGGCATCCTCGACGCATGACGAATAAAATAGGGCACCTCGTCCCGCATTGTCGCGAATGACGCCACGCTCACCACAGCACGTACTCGCGGATCGTGTCCGGCAAACATCAGTGCGCACGCCGCACCATAGGAAGCTCCGTAAACGCCGACCGGACCGGTGACGAGATTCTCACGTTGCAGCGCGTCCAAAACCTGCGACAGGTCGCTGGACTCCACTGCCCCGTACGTCAGCCATTTCCCGCTCGATTCTCCGTGCCCGCGCAGGTCTACCAGAACCGCGCGGTACCCCTGCCGCGCCAATAGCCTGCCGGTCCCCAGCATCGAGGTCTTGCGATCATGAATTCCATGCAGCACGAAGATGGTACCGCTCGCTTTCGTTGTTGGATCAATAATCCAAACGGACAACGAAGCGGCCGGCGGACCGACTTCGACGCGCATTTGCCGCGTCACGCTCTGTGGTTTTCGGTCGGAAATTCCGATGTTCCGCCCGTTATTTGTGGCCGAGACAATCGCATAGGGTAGCCAGTGACGTTGCGTCGCATACGCCACAATGGCAAAGGCTACCGCCAACATCATCAACGCGATAATGCTGACCAACAACCATCTCAACCTTCCACGCATGCTGCCTCCTGACCGAAGACGACCTTGTCCGCGGTCACGCGCACGGCCTGTGCGGGGTTGCGGCCGACGATCTGCTCCCGCCGGTTGTCACGGCGGTAGGTCAGATTCAACTTTAGACCGAGCAACGCGGGTATCCAGCCGATGACGAAGATTCCGCGCGCGAACCGGACGAGAATCCGGTCCAAGCGGTAGAATTGGGCCCGCAGCCAGTCAGCTCCATTCTGCAGTTCCTGCGAAGACATTCTGGCTGGCTCGATAACGCAGTGCCGGAAGTCATAGTGGTTCCACTCGCGGTCGCGAATCCGGCCCGTGCGCGCGAAATCCTCGAACAACGGCGTGCCCGGCAGCGGCGTCAAAATGTTGACCTGCACCGTGTCTACCCCTGTCCACTCCAGAAAGCGTAACGTGCGCTGGAATACCGTCACGTCATCCCGATCCAGTCCGACAATGATGCCAGCCACCACACCGATGCCGGCGCAGCGAATTTGGTGAAGGCGTTCGCGGTAGCGCCGGCTGTCATTGAACCCCTTGTCCATCGCCGTGAGGTTTTCCGCGCTGATCGTTTCGACACCGATGAACAAACCGCGACAGCCGGCGGCTCGCGCCAACTGAAGAAGCTCAGTGTCGTCGGCGATCTCGATAGAACACTGGGTAACCCAACGTTTGCGCAACGGAGTCATCGCCCGAAACAATTCACAAGCGTACGCGCGGTGGGCAATGATGTTATCGTCGACAAACATGAAATTGCGCGCGATATGCTCCAACTCCGCCACGACATCTGCCACGGGCCGCTGTCGGTGTATCCGCCGATGGAACGCCGTCACCGAGCAATATCGGCAACCGTGCGAGCAGCCACGAGTGGCCTGGATGGCGTTCAGCGTCACGTAATGTTTGGCGTTGCGGCGCAATAACTGCCATCGCGACTGCGCAGAGAGAACGACTTTACCAGTGGGAGGGCTGGAATATATCTTCCGCAACCTTCCCGCTTCGACATCGCGCAATAAAGCCGGCCAGGCACCCTCTGCGTCCCCCACTACGATGGCATTGAAATGTTGCCGCGCCTCATCGGGGCACAGCGTCACGTGAAATCCTCCGCCGACCACGACCCTGCCGCGCGCACGAAATTCGCGGGCGATCTCGTATGCGCGCGGCGCCAACGCCGTCATCAGGGTTATGCCGACCACATCGCAATCGGCGCTGAAGTCCAATGCCTCGACGTTTTCGTCCACAATCTGCACCTCATGTTCCGGCGGCGTGAGCGCCGCGACAGTCGTCAGCGGCAACACGCTGAATCGGAGCATTGCGCGTTTCGGCACGCGCGGTCTTTGCCGGGTTACACGCACGTTCTCACCGGCAGGCAGTATGAGTAAGATTCTCATGGTGATGGGTTAGGAGCCGGTCGGAAGTTCCTTCGTGTACAGCCAATTTATGAAGAACAAGATGCCGGTTAGAAACACAGGGCCCGCGATTACCTGGATCCAGCCGGGGTGGTGGTGCCAGACCAGGGACGAATACCACAAGCCCAGCCCGATGTAGAGAAGTCCGCCCACGCATTCCCAACGCCAAGCAATGATCAGAGCGAGAAGGAGTAACCCAGTTGGAATGAGATGTATCAGCAGAGCCGCGACCGTTCCCCAGAAACCGTAGCCCGCGCCAAATACATCAAGCGCGAAGATGCTGATGAATGCGGCATACAGAATTCCGAGAATTCTCGGCGTCCAGAACAAAATTCGTTTCGCAGGTTCTTTCATGGTTTTCCTGTCTTTGCTGTTTGGTCTCAGCGGGGTGGACTCATCGCTGGCTCACGTTTTCTTCGGTTTTTGCGTCGGTTCTTTTGCGCTCGGGCTCCACAACTTCCACGTCTCAAAGGGGAGCAGGCCGGTATCTACGACAGCCGAAAGCGGTAGATCGGCGGCAGAGAGTGGGATCAAGCAGAGCGCAAAAGGATCCTCCTTCAGTGCAGCGGCGGGTGCGCAGACGATTCCGCTCACATCCGCTCGCACACCTGGATATGCGCCCAATGGTTCTGGACTTGTGGTGAGGCCCTGCGCACCGCGAATAAGAGTGCTGGCGCAGCCGGTGCTCACTACAGCTAGGGTCACGAGGACAGCCGTTAAGGTGATTCGTCTCATGGCATTGCTCCTCCTAATGTTGAACTGTTGCAGGTTCGCTGTGCGGCCAGAGTAGAAGGGCGGTGCAGACGAGTGTGAACGCGATGAAGAAGGTATCGAGTTCGCAGAGTCTGATTTCCCATTGTTGAGGGCAGCGCAGGATGGGAATTCCGACCAGCGTTGCGGCTACGCTCAGCATCATTACACTTGGGAGTCGTTGGGACATTTTTATGTTTTTATCTCCGTTCTGGCCCATACGCCGCTGTCGTGCCAAAAAGGGGACGTTAGTGTTTCTTGTTGTCCACCAATATATTACAGAATAGCGACAACGTGGACTCGATATGGTACTAGACATTTACTGATGGCCAAATATACAATTTCCGTATGCCATCTGGGCTGGAAATCGCTGCGGAGCAGCGCGAGCTTCTTTCTCTCGTAGCCCACGCGGCTTTCGCCAATCCGTTCACCGATGATTTCGATGCCCTGCAACTAAAAATCGCTGGTTGCGATGCCGCGGCGCCGCAGGCGGAACGAATCAAGCTGACCGTAGAGCGCTGGAACGAGCAACTTCACAAATTGCACGGGGCCGGCGTGACGGATTTCAAACAAATCGAGGGCGAAGACCGGGAAATCCTGCGCCACGCATTTCTGTATGAGATTTATCACCGCTTTTTGGCAGCCTACGATCAATTGATCGCTGACCAACTGGCCGCTGGTGAGCGGTCAGTGCCAGTGCCGTTCGTGGGAAAAGCCTTGAGATTGTTCGCGCGGCGCGGGTTTGGTGCCGAGGAGGCTCGGCGCTACTTCGCCATTTTCTACCAGATTCGTCGAGCGTACTTTTTCATTGATCACGAACTGGTGGGTTGCAGCCCGTGCATGAAGGAGTTGCGCCGCCGTCTGTGGAACAACGTCTTCACCCACGACATCCGGTTCTACGAACGTTATCTCTGGAACCGCATGGAGGATTTCTCGACTCTCCTGCTCGGTGAGACGGGCACCGGCAAAGGCACCGCAGCCGCCGCGATCGGCAGGTCGGGTTTCATTCCCTTCGATGAAAAGCGAGGCTGCTTCGCCGAGAGTTTCACCCGCACGTTTCTCGGCCTGAATCTTTCACAGTTTCCGGAGGCATTGATCGAGTCGGAATTGTTCGGCCACAAGAAGGGCAGCTTCACCGGCGCGGTCGCCGATCACCAAGGCGCGTTTGCGCGTTGCAGTCCGTATGGCGCCATCTTCCTCGACGAGATTGGGGACGCAGCAATTACGGTCCAGATCAAACTGCTGCAGGTGCTTCAGGAGCGAACCTTTGTGCCGGTGGGCAGCCACGAAAGACTGCGGTTTCGTGGCCGGGTGATTGCCGCCACAAACAAGCCGTTGGAACAACTGCGACGGGCCGGCCAGTTCCGTGACGATTTCTTTTATCGGTTGTGTTCAGACGTCATTACCGTGCCACCGTTGCGTCAGCGAATCCGCGAGGACGTTCGTGAACTGAACGATCTCATCGCCCTGATAGTCACGCGATTGACGGGGCAATCTTCTGAGGAAATGGTGCAAACCGTGCGCACGGTCATCGATTCATCACTGGGTCGAGACTACGCCTGGCCGGGCAACGTTCGCGAACTGGAGCAATCCGTGCGGCGGATTCTGCTGACCCGGCGTTACGACGGTGACCACCGGGCGGTCGCGCCGGATTTACGCGGACGGCTGTTGGATGGCATTGAGAGCGGGGTGCTGGATGCTGAGGCGCTTCTGGCTTTCTACTGTGCGCTCTTGCACGAACGACACAACACCTACGAAGAAGTTGCGCGCCGCACCAACCTCGATCGGCGGACTGTCAAAGGCTACATCGAGAAGCACAACCGCATTGCAAGTAGTGCTAAAAAACCTTCGGCTTGAAGCAAAAGCACGCCGTTACGTGTGCCCGCTACTTCGAGGAAGCTTTCTCGTGTCAGGTAGTGTCCAGCTTCTTTCGCACTTTGGTTTGAGTTCCTGATCTGGTCCGTTGCTTGCCCTCCTCCGAGGAGGAGGGCAAAAAGTTTCACGCGGCCATCGTGGCCGTCTCCTTGAGTCGATCCATGTCCAGGTAGCGTCGAGTTCCCCATTTCGTGCCGGCCATGTGGCGCAGCCGGGCGGCCACCAGCATCAGCGCCGATTGACCGTCGGGGAACGCGCCCACCACG
>DATIZX010000054.1:0-49258 GCA_035516795.1 Verrucomicrobiia bacterium | reverse complement strand
AATGGCACTCGTCATGGGACGCGTTTCGGACCGAATTGGCCGACGCAAACTGGCGAGCTTCGGATGTCTGGTCGCATCCGCCATGACGTTGCTCTGCGCGTTTACGACGCGCGTGCCGTGGCTGTTGTTGTTCAGTGCGGGAATTGGCGCAGGCATTTCCTGTTTCTGGCCCTCGATCATTGCCTGGCTCGGCGAAGGACTCAGCGGGGCCCAACTCGCAAAACGTCTGACCACTTTCGGGGTGGTGTGGAACGCCGGAATATTGCTGGGGTTTGGCAGTACAGGCGCAATTTTCCAACACTGGCCCCACGTAGCTTTCTATGCGTCGGCTGGCGTGATTTTGATCATTGCGGGGTTGTTGTTTGCCGATACCGCCTCGTGGGAGCGGCGTCCCCGCCGCGATTCCGATTATCCGGCAGAACCAGTCGCGGCCGGGAGGCCGCTCCCAAAGGTTGGGCACACCCCTGCTGGCCGCGGTTTCCGTAAAACTGCGTGGCTGTCGCTGTTTGCGACCAACTTTGCGTTGAACGGCACGAGCGCCATGTTCCCGGACCTGGCCACGCATCTCGGTATTGCCGCAGAAGTTCACGGCGCCCTGTTAGCCGCTGGACGTGGTGCGGCACTGCTGGCCTTTATCGCTCTGCAATTCTTATCCTTCTGGCGAACGCGTCTTTGGCCACTCTGGATCGCTCAATTCTGTTGTGCTGCCAGCATCGTATGGATCGGCTTGGCCCACCCGATTTGGATGTTCGCGACTGCCTGGATCATCGGCGGCGTAATGTCGGGATACGCTTATCAAGCTAGTATTTACTTCACGCTGGAGGAAATGACCGAGAAAGGCAAAGGCAGTGGATTCCACGAAGCGATGATCGGCAGCGGCATGTTCTTCGGCCCCGTGTTGGCCGGCTGGGTGGGCAACCACGGTTCGCTGCGGGCGCCTTACTTCTTTTGCGCGGTGATACTGGCGGTTTGCGTTGTGATTCAAATGGCATTAGTAGCCTGGAGGCGAAAACTGAGCCGTTAGCCCGACAACAACGCGCCTGTGATTTGTGGCGTTCGTGAAAACTCCTGGCTGCCGAAACTCGCAGTTTTGCGGCTGCGTGCCGGCACCGCTGCGCTTTCGGCTGGCGTTTGGAACTCACTGTCGGTATTTTCCCGCAAGTCAAATGGCGGCTAGGAAACCAAAAGAGAAAGCTGCAAAGAAAACTCCTGAATCGTTACGCGTGCTCTTTGTCTCCTCTGAGTGCACGCCGTATGCGAAGACCGGCGGCTTGGGCGACATGGTGGCGGGTTTGTCGAAAGCCTTGCGGCAACTTGGCCACGACGCGCGCGTGCTGATTCCGCTGTATTCGCAAATCGACCGCGCGAAGCATGGCCTAAAACCCTTCACGAGCGCGTGCGTGCACATGGGCGGCAAGGTCGAACATTGGGTCAGTGTGCAGACAGCCATGCTGGACGACACCGTGCCCATATGGTTTCTGGACTTCGACTCTTACTTCGGCCGGCCCGGCATTTACGATGGACCGTTCGGGCATTATCAAGACAACGCCTACCGTTTTGCGCTCCTGTCAAAGGCCGCCCTGCAAATCTGCAAGGACCAGCAATGGATTCCCCATGTCATGCACGGGCACGACTGGCCAAGCGCTTTGGTCCCCGTTTTCCTGAAGACATGGGACCGGTTTTTGTCGCCGCTGTCGAACACAGCCAGTGTGCTGACGATTCACAACGTTGGTTACCCCGGCGTTTATGACGCCGGTATTCTGGTGTACGCGGGCCTTGGTGCGCAGTATTTCACGTCCGACATTTTTGAGGACCACGGCAAGGCGAACCTCTTGAAGGCCGGCATTTACTTCGCCGATGCGTTGACCACGGTTTCACCAACCCATGCACGAGAAATCCTTGATCCGGTTGGCGGCATGGGACATGCCCCGTATTTGAACAATCGTCGCGCCGACCTATTCGGTATTCTCAACGGCGGGGATTACGAACACTGGAATCCGGAAACCGATCGGCATATTCCGGCGTGCTACTCGACCAACGACATGGCTGGCAAGGCCATTTGCAAACGCGCGTTGCAGGAACGCTTGCATTTGGAGACAACTGACAAGCTGCCCTTGTTTGGCATTGTCAGCCGCTTCGCGCATCAGAAGGGATTCAATTTGTTGCGTGCGGCGCTACCGGCAGCGCTCGACGACATGCTGATGCAATTCGTGGTGCTGGGCAGCGGTGATCCCGACACGGAAAATTTCTTCCGCTGGTTGCGCTCGGCATACCCGGGGCGCGTGGGGGCGCAGATCGGATTCGACATCGGTTTGAGTCACCTGATTGAAGCGGGCAGCGATTTCTTTCTCATGCCTTCGCTGTATGAACCCTGCGGTCTCAATCAGATCTATTCGCTCAAGTACGGCACCCTACCGGTCGTCCGCGCTACTGGCGGTCTCGATGACACCGTCCAGAATTATAACGAAGCTACTGGAGACGGAACCGGCTTCAAATTCTGGGAGCCGTCAGCCCCGGCCTTGTACTACTGCATCGGTTGGGCGGTCAGCACGTGGTTCGACCGTCCGCAACACATCGTCAAGCTGCGCCAGCAGGCGATGGTTCAGGATTTCTCCTGGCCAAAATCTGCGCAGCGATACGTCGAGGTGTACCGGCACGCTTTGCGGAAGAGGCAAACTGCACTTCGCTGACTTGTCACCGGGCTGCCGCGCCGATATAGTCGCTTTTTGATTTTATGCCTGAACTCCGGAAGAAATACCCATTCGATAAGATCGAACCGAAATGGCAACACTACTGGGCCGAGCACAAAACGTTTGCGGCGCACGAGTCACCAGTCAGCGTTCACCAGTCACCAAGAGAAAAGCTGTACGTCCTCGACATGTTCCCCTATCCCAGCGGCGCTGGATTACATGTGGGACATCCGGAAGGCTACACCGCGACCGACATTTATTGCCGGTTTCAACGAATGCGCGGTTTTAACGTCCTTCATCCCATGGGCTGGGATGCGTTCGGTTTGCCGGCCGAACAGTACGCGATCGATACCGGGACACATCCGGCGGTTACGACGCGTAAGAACATCGACACGTTCCGCCGCCAAATCCAGATGCTCGGGTTCAGCTACGATTGGGACCGCGAGGTCGACACCACCGACCCCAACTATTTCAAATGGACCCAGTGGATCTTCCTGCAGATTTTCAATTCGTACTTCGATCCCGTTGAAAACAAGGCGAAGCCCGTTGTCGGTGTAGAGGCCGCTGTCCCAGCGGAAACTGCACAGGCAGGGACGCCTACGCTACCAGAACGTCTTGCCTACGAGGCCGAGGTGCCCGTTTGGTGGTGCGAAGGCTGCAAGGCGGTGCTCGCCAACGAAGAAGTCAACGCCGACGGCACCTGCGACCGCAAGGGACACAAGGAAGTCTATCGTCGACCCCTCCGCCAGTGGATCCTCAAGATCACTGCTTATGCCGAGCGATTGTTGAACGACTTGGAGTTGGTCAACTGGCCCGAGTCGATCAAAGAACAACAGCGCAACTGGATCGGCCGGAGCGAGGGAGCGGAGGTGGATTTCCAAATTGCCGGTGGCACAGGCGTCCCTGCCTGTGACAGGATTCGTGTCTTCACCACCCGCCCCGACACGCTCTTTGGCGCGACGTACATGGTGCTGGCGCCGGAGCACCCGCTCGTCGAGCAGGTCACTACGCCGGCTCAGCGCGCCGCTGTGACCGCGTACCGTGCGGAAGCTCAGCGCAAGAGCGAATTGGAACGCACCGCGTTGGAAAAGGAAAAGACCGGTGTCTTCACCGGCGGTTACGCGATCAATCCGGTCAACAACGAGAAGATACCGATCTGGGTCGCCGATTACGTGATGATGGGTTACGGCACCGGCGCGATCATGGCCGTGCCGGCCCACGACACCCGCGACTTCGAGTTCGCGAAGAAATTTGGGTTGGAGATTCGCACCGTCGTCCAACCACCTGAGGGCATCGAGCCTCACGGTTTCACCGGTGACGGCGTTTCCATCAACTCCGGTCTGATCACCGGCCTGCCAACGCCCGAGGCCAAGAAGAAGATCACCACTTGGCTCGAAGAGAAGGGTCTCGGCAGAGCAACCGTGCAATACAAACTGCGCGACTGGCTGTTCTCGCGTCAGCGTTATTGGGGCGAGCCGATTCCGATCATCCATTGCGAGAAGTGCGGGACGGTGCCGGTGCCGGAGGACCAGTTGCCGCTGGAATTGCCTGAAATGAAGGATTACACGCCGACTGGTAACGCCGAGCCGCCGTTGGCGAAAGCGACGGATTGGGTCAACACGAAGTGTCCCTGCTGCGGTGGTCCCGCCAAGCGCGAGACGAATACGATGCCGCAGTGGGCCGGCAGTTGTTGGTACTATCTGCGCTACATTGATCCGAAAAATGATCGCGAATTCTGCGCAGAGGAGAAGGAACGATACTGGGCAGGCACAATGAGGCGTGAACGGCCCACAGCCTATAGCCCAATGCCCAAAGCTCTTGTCGATCTGTACGTCGGAGGCGCCGAGCATGCGGTGTTGCACCTGCTTTACTCCCGGTTCTGGCACAAGGTGCTTTTCGACCTCGGTCACGTCTCGACACCGGAACCATTCATGCGCTTGGTCAACCAGGGCATGATCCTGGGCGAAGATAACCAGAAGATGTCGAAGTCGCGCGGCAACGTCATCAATCCCGACGATGTGGTGCGGGAATACGGCGCCGATAGCTTCCGCATGTACGAGATGTTTATGGGACCACTAGAAGCAACGAAACCGTGGAGCACGGAAGGTTTGCAGGGCGTGTATCGGTTCCTCGGCCGCGTGTGGCGGTTGTTCTGCGATGAAGACGGCGGATTGCTTGTGGATGATTCTGCGCCCGATCCGCAGCTCGTTAAAGCTTTGCACCAAACGATCAAGAAAGTTGGCGAGGATACCGACGCGCTCGCGTTCAACACCGCGATCTCCCAGATGATGATCTTCGTCAACGAAGTCACGGCGCAGGCGACGCGTCCGCGGGCTTTGCTGGAACCTTTCGTGTTGCTCCTGGCGCCCTATGCGCCGCATCTGGCTGAGGAATTGTGGGAGAAACTGGGGTATCAGCGATCCCTGACGTATGAGCCGTGGCCAAAATACGACGAAGCCTTGCTGAAAGAGGAGACGGTCACCGTCGTCGTCCAGGTGAACGGCAAACTGCGGGACCGCATGGACGTTGCCGCTGAGACTTCGCAAGCCGAACTGGAAAGACTGGCGCTGGCCAATCAACGGATACAGGAGTTTCTCGCGGGCAAACAAGTCCGGAAAGTTATCGTCGTGCCCGGCAAGCTGGTCAACGTGGTTGCCAGTTGAAGAACCCACATTGTCCTCGGATGAAAAAATTGGTTGTCGCGACTGCGAAGATGGTTAATATTGTTGCGAGGCATGTGTGAGAGTCCGCCATGTTCAAGCTGACGAGACAAGAGCAATTGATTGTGGCGTTCTTCTTATCGGCGCTTCTATTGGGAACAGCGGTACGGGAATGGCGCGCCCGGCATCCCAAGCCGGCGCGCTCGGAAACAATGGAGATGAGGGTCCGTTAGATGCAAAAGTTTAACTTTGCCGAGTCGGTGGACGAGATCGTGAGGGAAGACGGGCGGTACGACAAAGATGCGTATTATTTCGTGCGGGAGGGACTCGATTACACCATCAAACTGCTCAAAAAACAGTCGCGCGGCACCGGCCGCCACGTCAGCGGACAAGAGCTGCTGGAGGGTCTGCGCCGGTTCGCCCTCGAGGAATTTGGGCCGATGTCGAAAACCGTACTCACCTATTGGGGCGTGAAGCAGTGCGAAGATTTTGGCGCGATCGTTTTTCACATGGTGGACAAGGGCATTCTCGGCAAGACCGAGCAAGACACCCCGGAAGACTTCAAGGGTGGTTACGATTTCGAAGAGGCCTTCGTCAAACCCTACCGACCCTCGCTGCGCCATCGCCGCCGTCGTCACGCCGAAAGCACGGACGGCCACGGCGAACGTTACCGCAGCAAAGTCGCCGGTCGCTCTTCTGACGCCAAGAAACTGAGCGGCGGGACCAATTGAGTGTCTGAAGCGGCATGGCATTTCAATATCTCCGGCGCAGCCCCGCGGCGGTGTCCGGATTGCTCTTGGCCGGAGGTCTGATGACTAGCGCCCAAACCCTTAACGCCCCACCCGTCCATAAAGTCATCCTCGACAATGGGCTGACGTTGCTGGTGCGCGAAGACCACAGTGCACCGGTTGTGAGCGCGCAGGCGTGGGTGCGGGCCGGCAGTATTACCGAAGGCAAATGGCTGGGCGCGGGCTTGTCGCACGTCCTGGAACACATGCTGTTCAAAGGCACAACCACCCGGGGTGTGGCCGAGATCGCGAAGGAGGTCGAGGACAAAGGCGGTTACATCAACGCCTTCACGTCTTTTGAACAAACCGTCTTCTACATCAATATGCCGTCGGAAAACTGGGGCACGGCCGTAGACATCCTGGCCGATTGCATGCAGCACGCGACCATTCCCGAGGCGGAACTGTTGAAGGAGAAAAAAGTCATTCTCCGCGAGATGGCGATGAATAATGATGATCCAGACCGGCGGGCCCAGCGGATTCTGTGGGCGACCGCCTATACGACTCATCCTTATCGATTCCCGGTGATTGGCTATCCGGACATCTACAACCGCGTTACACGAGATGACGTCGTCGCATACTACAAGGAGCATTATCTGCCGAACAATATCGTTTTCGTGGTCGGCGGCGATGTGAATGCTCAACAGGTCGAGCAGAAGCTGCGCGAATTGACCAAGGATTTCAAAAAGGGGGCCATCGAGCCGGCGTTTGTGCCCCCCGAGCCGCCGCAACTGAGTCTGCGCGAGCGCGATGAGGAAATGTCCACGCAGCTCTCGGAGATTGATCTGGCATGGCACATCCCTTCGATTACCAGCCCGGACGTGTATCCGCTGGATGTGTTGAGCATCGTCCTCGGTCAGGGCAAGAGCTCGCGATTGTACGTCGAACTTCTTCAGAAGCGCGGCTTGGTGCATTCGATCGACACCAGCAGCTACACGCCCGATTATCCGGGCATCTTCGTAATTGATGCCAAGACCGATCCGGACAAACGAGAAGCGGCGATTGCCGCCATTCGCGAACAGGTCAAGGCGCTGGCGGAAAACCCGGTTAGCGACGCCGAATTGCACAAGGCGATCAACATCAGCATCAGCAGCTATCTCGACCGTCTCAAAACGATGCAGGGGCAGGCGAACGATATCGCGCAGAACGAATTCCTCGTCCACGATCCCGATTTCTCCAAAACGTATTTGGAAAACCTGAAAAAGGTCACGCAAGCCGATTTGCAGCGCGTCATCCAAAGATATTTCACCGACAACAATCTGACGATCACTTCGTTGAATCCGACCGGCACCTTGGGCAAAGAGAAGGAGGCTGCGGCCGTCCGGACCGAGATTCAGATCCAGAAGTTCGAATTTCCGAACGGGTTGCGTTTGCTCGTGCGCGAAGATCCCAAGCTGCCGCTCGTCGATTTCCGGGCGGTGATGAAGGGGGGTGTGCTCGCCGAGACCGCTGCCGACAATGGGATCACCCGAATGACCGCGCGCATGTTGTTGAAAGGCACGAAAACGCGCACTGCCGAACAGATCGCCGAAACCATGGAGTCAGGCGGGGGCGATATCAGTTATTTTGCCGGCAACAACAGTTTCGGCGTGTCGGCGGAATCGTTGAGCGAGAATTTCGACCGCACGCTGGATTTGCTGGCGGACGTGCTGCAGAACCCGACGTTCCCTCAAGACATGCTCGCCCGGGAACGCGACGTGCAAATCTCGGAATATAAGGCGGAGCAAGACCAGATTATTCGACAGGGCCAGCAACTGTTGCGTGAAGCTCTCTACCGTGAGCATCCCTATCGTCTCAACGCCCTCGGCACTCCCGAAAGCCTGGCGAGAATCACGAGCACTGACCTCGCGAATTTCCAACGCCGCTTCATTGTGCCGAACAATATTGTGCTCACCGTTTTCGGCAACGTGAAAGCCGATGAGGTGCGCCGGAAAGTGGAAGCCAGATTTGGCGAGATGAAATCTGTGAAGTTGGAGTTCCCGCGCATCGGTCCTGAGCGGCTCAAAACCGACGTGAACAAGGTCGAGAACGTGCCGAAGGAACAGGCTGTGTTGCTCATTGGCTACAGCGGGACGGACATATTCAACAAGGACCGTTACCCGTTGGAGTTGCTCGACGAGGCTTACTCGGGACAGGGCTCGCCCCTGTTCTTGCGCATTCGCGATGAACTCGGCTTGTGTTATTACGTCGGAGCGTACGAATTGGTCGGGCTCGATCCTGGTTACTTCGTTTTCTACGTTGGCACGACTCCGCAAAACGTTGGCACCTGCGAAAAGGAGATCCTTGCGGAGTTGGACAAGCTGAAGACCAACGGCCTGAGCGACAAGGAGTTGAGCCGCGCCAAGAGCAGTCTGCTTGGCCAACGCCGCGTCCAAATGCAGGACAATTCGCAACTCAGCATGATGGTTGGGCTGGACGAACTGTACGGACTCGGCTACGATTTCTTCAAGACGGCGGAGGATAGGTACCGGGCGGTCACCGTGGACGACGTCAAGCGTGTAGCCCGGAGTTATTTCGATGGTAAACCGCACGCGATGGTCGTCGTCGAACCGGCGGCAAAGTAGCGCGAGCTTCCAGCTTGCGATCCATTAAGACCGGCAAGTTGAAAGCTTGCCAGCGGAGGAAGACAGCATGGCCGAAGTTCAAAGAGACACGTTAGGTTCAACTGAGGACACACTGCGATTTCTGGATATGGTTGGTTTGTTTGGCACGCAAGCCATGATCGCTCTGGGCAAGCTGGCCAATCCGGCGACTGGAAAGGCCGAGAAGAACCTGCCGGCAGCCCGCCTGTTCATCGACACTTTGGAGATGCTCGAGCACAAGACCAAGGGCAACCTGACTCCCGACGAGTCCAAGGTGCTGCAGGCCACGCTTACCGATCTGCGCCTGATGTTTGTCGAGGAATCAAAAGAAGGTCAGGGAACGAAGGGCCAAGGACAAAAACCGGAGACTCAGAGTCCTGAGCCGGGCTCATCTCCGTCTGGAGAAGCGTCGTCGAAGACGGATGTTTCGTCCGAAGAAGACAAAGTCAAGTTCCACAAGAAGTACGAGTAGTTGTCCTGAAGCAAAAGTGGTCTCGTAAATGGCGGAACAGACCTGCGTGTCTGTCCAAATCTTGCGGCATACGGGGCAACGCCTGCCTTACGCGGCGTACTCGTTACTAAACCGTGTTTTCTGCCGCCCGTCTTTTCTTCCTTTCCATCCACCAAGCAATCCAGATGCAGGCTTCGTAAAGCAGGCACATGGGTGTGCCCAACACGATCTGACTCATCAAATCCGGTGGAGTAATCGCCGCGGCAATAAAGAAAATTAACGGGATCGCGTAGATCCGTTTCTGTCGCAGAAACTTGTGTGTCACGAGGCCCAGTCGCGCCAAAGCCAGGATGACCAAAGGCAACTCAAACGCCAGCCCGAACGCGAGCGAGACCACGGTTACAAACGAAACATAATTCTGAATCGTCCACTCGGAACGGATGTGCAAACTTTGATTGTAGCCGATGAAGAATCGCAGGGCGTTCGGGATCACAACGAAATAGGCCATCGCCACACCCACCAAGAACAACCCCACACCGAACCCGAGCACGGGTGCCAGCATCCTTTTCTCCTGAGAGGTCAACGCCGGCAAAAGAAACTGCGCCAGGAAGTACAGCAAAATGGGGCAGCAGACGACTATACCAGCGTACAACGCCAGCTTGAGCGCAACGGTAAATCCGCCCGTCACTTCCAACGTGCGTAGAAACGGTTCTGCATTACCTGTCGCGCGTTGCAGCGGATAGATCAGCAACTTGAGGAGTGGAGACGCGAGAAAGAAGCACGCCACCATCGCCACGCCGAGCGTCGCCAACATCTTGATGAGCATCCAGCGAAGGTCTTCAAGATGCTCGAGAAAGGGCTTAACCGCGCCCTGTTCCACATCCTCTGGCTCGCGTGAGTCTGTCATAGCTCACAGCACTCTCGCGCGATCCGACCGCAGAGGGTGTCAGGCGTGTTTTGTCGACTCTTCTTTGGGAGGAGATACCTGCTTGGACGCTGGGATCGAGGGTTCATCATCGCTGCTGATCTCTTTGGCAGCCTTTTTGAACTCCTTCACGCCCTGCCCCATCGACTTCATGACTTCGGGGATCCGTTTGGCACCAAACAGGATCAGGACGATGAGAAGTACAAGCAGAATCTGTGTCCAACCGATTTCCATAGCAGTCCTTTGGTTACCGCCACTTTACGCCCACGAGGGGCCAGTTGTCAACGTGACCAAAGTATCATTGGTTCACGACCACGAACTCATCACGGCGGTTCTTCGCCCATGCCGCCTCATCATGCCCCAGATCCACAGGCCGATCCTTTCCGTAACTGATCGTTGACATTCGGCTGGGGTCCACGCCCAGTTTGATCAATTGTTCGCGAGCAGCCAGGGCCCGCCGCTCTCCCAGAGCGCGATTATATTCCGCCGTGCCACGCTCGTCACAATATCCCTCAATCACCAATTTACCCGGGTTGGACTTCATGTAAGTGGCAACTGCTTCCAGCTTCGAATCCTCGCTCGGCTTGATCCGCGCGCTGTCATAGTCGAAATAAACGGGCTGAAACTGACTCTGCGGCAATCCGCCCTCACCAACCATCGGCCGCGGACCAACGCTCGTCTCGCCGCCGGGACCAAGCGGCGCAATCGGTGATTCCGCGCCCAGTCCGCCACCACCACTGGTGCCCTTTTTCCATGGCGGATTCTTACACCCGGTCAACCCAAACGCCGCAATGAACGCCATCAAAACGACTTGAGCTAAAATCTTCGTCCTCATGTGAGGTTGTTCCCTCCTGGTGAAATCTTATTTCATTGCGTCCGCAACTTACGGTCCCCACGCTGGTTCGGACGCCCCTCCTTCAACCGCGGGCAACTGTACTTGTTCGCCGGTCACAACGTCAAGCAGATACAGTTGCGTCCGCCAATGCTGCGTCTTCGCAAACACGAGGTGCCGTCCATCCGGGGCCCACGACGGATCCTCGTTGTCCGCACTGTCCGCCACAACCGGCCGTACGGCTCCCGTGCTGCTGTCGAACAAGCCGATTTGAAACCGGCCACCCACGCGCGACGTCAACGCCAACATGGGCTTCATATCCGAGTTCGCCGGCGGCCGGGACCAATCCGGCTCCGTGTTGTAGCTCGGCGAAACCGTCAGCCGCGACGACGCACCGCCAGCCCGGTTGATCATCCAGATCTGCGGGGCACCACTGTCATCACTGACATACGTGATCGCCTGCCCATCCGGCGACCACGTTGGCGATGATTCGCCGCCGCGGGTGTGCGTCAGCCGGTGCAAATCTCCGCCCGTGGCGCTCATGGTGTAGAGTTCCGGATTGCCGTCCTTGCTCAGCGTCAGGGCAATCGTAGCTCCATCGGGCGAGAATGTTGCACCCGAGTTCAAACCGGGAAACGTGGCCAACCGTCGACGCTGTCCTGTGTACAGATCGACCTCCAGCACGTCGGGAAAAAGATTCTTGTAGCTCGTATAAACGATCTTCCGTCCATCAGGCGACCAACGCGGACGGACGCTGATCGATTTGTCGTAGGTAAGCTGATGGGCGTTGTAACCGTCGTAATCCATCACGGCCAACTCCTTCACGCTGCCACGGGTCCAAACGAAAGCGATCTTCGTCTGTGCAATCCCGCGCTGTCCAGTGATCGTTTGCACGATATCATCGGTCAGTTTGTGCACGACCCGCCGCAGATCCTGGGCGCTCCCTTGGTAAGATTTGGAGAGCACCACACGTTTGGTGGCTTGTTGCATGACCACGCATTCCACGGATAGACCGGTGCGGTCGCCGCGAACGGCCCCGCTTTGGACGAATTCAGCACTGCTGGCTGGCGCCAACGCAAAATAACCGGACAACCGCAAATCGTTTTTCAACACCTCGGTTACTTGCCCGGCAATCGCCGCGTCTCCACCAAATCCCGAAACGCCAAACGAACGTCGGCCCTTCACCACGTTCACCTGCGCGTGCGATGTTGCCGTCACCCAGGCGAACCCAATGACCATTAACCATTTCCCATTACCCATTTCTGCTAACCCTCCAATCGGAAATTCACGGAAATATCGGCGGAATCGCCGCCCAATCCCTCCGGCAGCGGCTCGAGACGCGGCACGCTGCGCGCCGCAGCCAGTGCGGAATCATCCATCAATTTGTTGCCCGACGAATGCTCCAATCGCACGCCATCAATCCGTCCGTCGCGCGCCACCCGCAGCACAATCGTCGCTACCAGTTTCTTGTCGAACCGGACCGCTTCCCCCGGTTGTTCCCAAGCCTCGTACATCCGGTCGTGAACCTGCAAATAGTAAGACCAAAATGGCGAGCCTTTGCCGATGCCCCCCGCGATGCCGTCTTCTGCGCCATTCGGTGACCCGAGTCGTCCGTACCTGGACTCGCCGGTGCCGCCGCCGGGCGACCGATTATCCCCTCCCGGCGTGCCGTCTTCGGCCGCAGTGAGGGCGCTGGCAAATCTCCTTCGAATCGCATCCGCGCTTTCGGCCCGGCTTGTCGAGCTGGCTTTCGTCAACGCCTTCGCTGCGACTGTCGATTTCACTGCGCTCGTCGGCTTCACGCTGGTCTTCTTGGCAATTGTGTTAGCCATCGGCTTGGGTTCGCGGGTCGTGCGCTTTCTGGGAACCGCTACTTCGTTCGGATCCTTCGTTGGTTCGGATACGACCTTCGGTTTTGGCGTCGCCTGTTGTTCGTCCGATGCGAGCGTCGCCGGGTTTGGACCGCCCGTCTCAGCAGAAGATTCGGGTGCGGCTGGTGGCGGGGCGTAATTGCCGCGTCCAACTCCGGGACCTTTGGGCAGATCCCCGAGAATGTCAGCCGGTGTGATCAGCGTCACCGGCGTCGGAATATTTGACCGGGCATTGGAGAGCCACCCTTCAAACACCACGATTCCGACGACCAGCGCTCCATGGATAATGCACGCCAGAATGAAATTGCGCCGAAACCTTTTCTCAATTGCGCTCATCTCCGCGTCCGTCCCGACGTGGTCGGGAACAACCTCGGTGGTGTCTCTTCTTGCGTCATCAGCGCGATGCGGGTGATTTTCGCAGCGTGCAACTCCGTGAGCACTTCCATCACCGCACCGTAATTGTTCGCTTCATCAGCTTTCACCAGAATTGTGATCGGTGGATTCACCTTGGCCAATCGCTCCAATTCGACGCGCAACTGCGCCTGCGAGAGGGCGATGTCGTTGAGAAAAATGTGTCCCTGCCGGTTGACGGATAACGTGCGCGTCTGTTCGCGCTTAATCTGATCGGTCGTGCCTTTTGGCAGATTGATATTCATCCCGTATTCGACCACCGGAAAGAAAATGATGACGGCAATGAAAAGCTGCATGAACAAATCGACCAACGGCATGACATTGATCTCGCCCAACTCGGGCAAATGTCCGTACCGTTTGCTCCGATGCGAGGGGCGACTCACTTCGTTCCTTCCGCCCCCTCACCTTGATCCTCTCCCCCGAGGGGGAGAGGAAAACCATGCGATCCCCTCTCCCTTGTCGTGTAAGGGAGAGGGTCAGGGTGAGGGTTCAACCAAATGTGACTCATATCAGTTCGTCACGTAGTTGTGTTCGACGGCGTTGACGAATTCTTCGGCAAAACTCTCCATCTCCATCGTGGAATGCCGGATCCGTTGCGCAAGCCAGTTGTAGGCGAACAGCGACGGCACGGCGACCAGCAGGCCGACTACCGTGGCCAGCAACGCCGCCGAAATTCCTGGCGCCACCGCCCCGAGCCGGACCGTGCCGTATTCCCCCATGGCGGCAAACACGCTCATCACGCCCCACGCGCTGCCCAGTAATCCAAGAAAAGGTCCGCCCGTTACCGCCGTGGAAAGAATGCTCACGTGTGATTCGAGCTTCATCACCTCGGCGTCGATTGCTCGCCCGAGAGCACCGCGCAAAGTGTCCAGATTCACCACCGTTCGGTCCGCAATGGCGAGTTCGGAATCGACGGCGGCCAGCGTCGTCGTACCGCTGCCGCCGAACGCCTTGTAACCGCCAGCTACTTTGCGGGGTTGATTGCCGTTGCCGAATTGCGTGGAAACTTCCTCGGCTCCCATCCGGTAAATGTTGTACAGGGGACACTCGGTCATTTCGTAATTATTGATGAAGAGATGCAGCGGGTCGCGCTCACGGCGGAATTGCCCCAGGAATGAGTCGCCCGTCTTCCGCGCGCGGTTCAGTTGCTGTGACTTGGTTAGCATGACCGACCAGGTCAAGGCGGAACCGAGCGTCAACAGCAGCACGATCACCTTGCCCTGCACGTCGGCCTGTTGAAAAGAATACAACAGTCCGGTTGCAAGAACGGCATTCATCCCCAAACCTCCTTGTTATGCCCCGAAAGCTCGCCACGTCCCCACGTGGCCTTCAAGGCACGACGCACTTATACAACTTGGGGCAAAAAGGTCAAAACTTTTCTTCAAAAACACTCGCCAAGGGCGCACCGGCGCACTGCCACCGTGATTGGTGAGTCGTTGATAGGCGCTTTTTATGTCCTTTTCCTCACACCAATCTTCCAGCTCTTCTGGCTGAAAAGATTAAGGTCCTCCTTGTAAGCGACACGTTCCAAATCGTCCTTCCCCGTAATCTTCTCCAGTATTCTGGCAAGTAGGTTATTCATGTGACCAAGGCGTTCGCCACTTGGGCAACCGCCGCAGGCATCGAAACTACGCTGCGCTCCGTCCACGTCGAACCCGGATCGGAAACCTTACTGTCGTTACCGAAAAAGACCGCGGATCTTGCTCAGAAATGCGCCCGAGCGCATGTGGCGGAGATGGGCGGCCCATTTATCTTCGGCAAGATATTTCCTTTGGAAACCCGCTTCTTCCTTTTTCATGATTTCCAAAACTCTTGTATCTTCGTCCTCATCCAGCCAGTAGCCATGCCCATCCTCACAGAATTCCATTTCGAGGTCGTAAAGCCGGTACTTGAATCTCTTGAGCCATTTGCCGCATTGAGGGCATCTACGAGTGGTGCCGGTGGAACTGAAGACCAAGGTGCCTTTTTCATCGTCGCCAAAATCGAACACCTCATCTTCGAGCTGTTCCAATTCCCGACAGTCCAGCCACATTCCCTTACAGGATTGGCAGTATTCAACCTCGACGCCGTGGCGTTTCGTTGGCACCAACTCGACATTGCACTTTGGGCATTTCATTGACGCTTCCTAATCATTTCATTTTTCAATCGCGAAAGGATGAACCCTTGCGATTCCTCCCGAACTAAGCGACGCAAGCTCGCAGCCGGGATCGCTCATCCGTTAAGTGAATTGAACAACAAGGTCCACTCAAAGGCAAGGGCGGGCTTGTAAGGAGAGAGCACCGGCGCTTCGGAGCGCCTCCCATGACCCACGGACCAATGCGGGTCATTGACCTTCGGAATTGCCGCACACGGGCCCGGATTCGGTCACGACGCGGAATTGCCCGGCGTTCGGCGCGCGGTGAATATATGCCTCGTCCCAGAAAGGGGAAATCAAATCCGACGCCTGCCTGCGTTCGGCTCATCGGATCTAGAAACTATGGTTCTGCAAGTATTCACGGAAATGCGGGCGAAGCTTATCCATCAAAACAGTGTAGTAAATCCCGCTATAAATCCCACAGCCGATCAGGACGCCAGCCATGCCGCAGATCCACTCGATAGATGCGGGAAAACCGAACGCGTACTCCAGAATGAGGCCGATGATGTCTCCTGAGAGGGCAAAAACCAAGATGGCCAATTGGCCGACCCAGAACTGCCAGAGACCGAAGCCAAATCTGAAGAAACAATCGCGAAGCACCTGGCGGCGCTGGCTCCGGGTTAATCCGGCTAATTCAGGCACGTCTTTCCATCCCCGGTAAATCTTCATGTCGGCCATTCACCAGCAACGTCTTACACCAATCATTTTGGTATCTCTGCCAACGCAGCTTGGGCCAGCCCAGTGAACACGCCGGGCTTCGCTGGCTCGGTAAAATGTCCCGCTTCAAACAGGGCCAGAACCAGTTCCAGCCTCTCGCGGACCACCTCGTTTGCGCCATCGCCCGGGAAGGCCTCAATTTTCTGGCAATAGATTCGCGTACTGCGGATGGAGGTACTGGCCATGTGGTGAATGACGCGAAAGTCGTCGTCCGAAAAACCCAGAGAGCAGAGTTGATCCAGCAATTCGATTGTGCGTTTCGGCATATTGATCCCTAACGGTTGCATGTCCCTCTGAAAGAATTGTAGTCCGTCCACCGGACACAGCAAGACGGAAATCGGCAGCCGAAATGAACGATTGGGTTGACGGAGCCGCGACGTGGTTCCAACTGTCACCGACTTTGCTTTTGCCAAAAACTCTTTTGCCTTTCTGGGTAAATTCCCCTAAATCTCGGGTATGGCAACGAACAACAATGCTGTTACACCCCGGGCGCAAGACTATGCCCAGTGGTATCTCGACGTGATTAAACGCGCCGACCTCGCCGAGCATTCACCCGTGCGCGGTTGCATGGTCATCAAACCCCACGGCTACGCGATCTGGGAAAAGATGCAACGCGAATTGGACGACCGCTTCAAGGCCACCGGCCACGTCAACGCGTATTTCCCGCTTTTCATTCCGTTGTCGTTTCTCACGAAGGAGGAACAACACGCCGCCGGTTTCGCCAAGGAATGCGCCGTCGTCACGCATCACCGCCTGAAATCCATCGACGGCGAAGTGGGGGTCGATCCCGAATCCAAGCTGGAGGAACCGCTCGTCATTCGTCCGACCAGCGAAACCATTATCTGGGCGCAATACAAAAACTGGATTCAAAGCTACCGCGACCTGCCGATTCTCATCAACCAGTGGGCCAATGTCGTTCGCTGGGAGATGCGCACCCGCTTGTTCCTGCGCACCGCGGAATTCCTCTGGCAGGAAGGTCATACCGCTCATGCCTCGGAAGCTGAAGCGCTGGAAGAAACCTACCGAATGCTCGACGTCTATGCCGATTTCGCTGAAAACGTGGCCGCTGTCCCGGTCATCAAAGGCAAGAAGACGCCCGGCGAACGCTTTGCGGGCGCGCTCGAAACGCTCTGCATCGAAGGGATGATGCAGGACGGAAGAGCCCTCCAAATGGGCACAAGCCATTACCTCGGCCAGAATTTCGCGAAAAGCTCCGACGTCACCTTCCTTAACAAGGACGGCAAACGCGACTACGTCTATGCCACCAGTTGGGGCGTGTCCACCCGACTCATCGGCGCTTTGATCATGACCCATTCCGACGACACCGGGCTGGTCCTGCCACCCAAACTCGCGCCGATCCACGTCGCGGTCGTTCCCATATTCAAAACCGACGCCGAGAAAATCAAAGTCCTCGAAGAAGCCAGCAAGGTTTTTTCAGAACTCAAAGCCCAAGGCCTTTCTGTCAAACTCGACGACCGCGACGGCATCATGCCCGGCGCGAAGTATTACGAATGGGAGGCCAAAGGCGTTCCGATCCGCATCGAAATCGGTCCGAAAGATCTCGAGAAGGGTAGCCTCTGCCTTGTCCGCCGATTCCTGCTCGAGAAGGAAGGTGAAACGGAACAAGACCAGCGCAAGCGCCGCAAGACGTTCCTCCCACGTACGCAAGCGCTGGCGTCGATCAAGCCGACGCTCGACACCATGCAGCGCGAACTGCTGGAACGCGCAAAGGTTTTCCGCACCAAACATTCTCGAGTCCTCAACACGATGGAAGAGTTTGAACGATTCTTTGCCAAGGATGCACCCGGAGGATTTGCCTGGGTTCACTGGGCTGGCACTCACGAGCACGAAGACGAAATAGCCAAACGCTTCGAAACGACGATTCGCTGCATCCCCTTCCCCGACCAGCTTCCCGACGAAGCCAAAGGCGAAGGACGGTGCATTCTCACCGGCGGCGCCTCTAGTCAGCGCGTCCTTGTGGCCCGTGCGTACTGAGAACTATTATGCGGCGCGGTGGGGCACCCCGCCCTACCGGTAAATTCGGTAGGGAGGGCTGCCCTCAGCCCGCCATAACTGATTTCCGCCGCCAAAATGCTTCATTCCAGTCCCAATTCTTCGGCCACCAATTGTTGGTAACCTTCCTGCAGTTGGCGCGTCACTTCCTGCGGCTGACCCCAATTGGTCACTGGGGCGATCTCGATGAGACTGTTGGTGGCAAACACTTCGTCGGCAGAGTCGAGAAACTCCGGGCCGAAGCCGGTCTCGTTGACGGGAATTCCCATTTCCTTGGCCAGCATCAACACAACATGCCGGGTAATGCCGGGTAGAGGTCCTTCCGACAATGGCGGTGTATACAACTGTCCATCTTTCACCACGAAAAGATTGCTGGTGGTGAATTCGACAACCCGGCCGGCCGCGTTCAACAGCACCGCCTCATCCGCGCCTTCCATGGCAGCTTGCTGTTGTGCCAAAACATATGGCAACCGGTTCGCCGTCTTGTGCTGTGAGAGGTGAGAATCAATGCGCACCGTGGAAACCAGGGCCGTCAGATTGCGCGTCGCCAATTCGTGCGGGCGAACGGTCACCACGATGGAATCGCGGGTTCGGTACACGCGAGCCACGCCATCCGCTATGTCGTTCATTTCGGTCAGGGACCGACAGACTGCGCGCAACTCTTCCGGCGAGAGTACCGACTCGATTCCCAACGCCTGCAGACCTTCGAATAGCCGGTCCATGTGCTCGACCGCGCGAAAAAGCCGTCCGCCATACGTCCGCATGGTTTCGAACACGCCGTCACCGTACAGAAATCCGCGGTCAAAGATCGACACGCTGGCTTGCGCCTCAGGGCGGAAGCGTCCGTTCACGTACGCGTAACAGCTCGATGCCATCGAAAATCCCCCGCGCTTTCGCGAGCGTCTCCTTGTACTCGGCGTCCGGCTCGCTGTCGGCCACGATGCCCCCGCCAGCATGAAATGTCAATCTTCCATGAGCCTGATTTCCGGTAGCACCGGCGTCCTTGCCTGTGATTATTCTCTGGTACACCACCGTGCGAATAGCGATGTTGAACTGCGATTCGCCGTTCGGGCCGAAATATCCGATCGCGCCGCAGTACACGCCACGGGCATGCGGCTCAAGTTCGTCAATGATTTCCATCGCGCGAATCTTGGGTGCACCGGTAATCGAACCACCGGGGAAACAAGCTCGAACGCAATCCGCATGGCGTACCCCCTCGCGCAACGTCCCTTCGACCGTCGCCACCAGATGGTGCACCGTCGCGTACGTTTCGACCCGTTTTAGTTCGCGCACGCGGATGCTGCCGAATTCGCACACTTTGCCGAGGTCATTGCGTTCGAGATCGGTGATCATCAACAGCTCTGCGTTGTCCTTCGGCGCGCGCAACAATTCGTCCGGATCACGTTCGCGTGGACTCGTACCCTTGATTGGACGAGTGACCACGTGCCGGTCGTGAATCTTGAGAAAACATTCCGGGGACGTTGACAGAATCTGCGCGTCGCCGATGTCGAGGTACGCGCAGTACGGTGCCGGATTGGCTGCGCGCAACGCCAGGTACACGTCGGCCGGCGACGCGTCCACTTCGCATTGAAAGCGCTGCGAAAGGTTCACCTGATAAACGTCGCCGGCTGCGATGTATTCCTTGGCACGAAGAATCATCGCCCGGTAGGCATCACGAGTGAAGTTGGACGTTGGTAGGGACGGACCGCCGGGCCGCCCGTGGGTGTCACCAACGACGCGGCGCGCCCGGCGGTCGCGCCCTACCTTGGACAAATGCACATCGTCGTAAAACCCAAACCAGCAATCCGGCAACTGAACGTCGTCCACGGCGCGGGTCGGCAATCGCTCAATGTCGTTTTTCAGACCGTACCCGAAATAGCCGATGGCGTAGCCGGGCCATGCTTCCAATTCGGCACCGAGACGCTCGAACACATTGCATTCGCCTTTCCCCCGAAAAATCTTGATCGGCTCGGCCGCCAACAGCGAGCGACCGCCGCCGCTGGCAGTATCCAGCCAGACGCAATGCGACTTGCCCGCCAGTTCCTCGAACAATTTTGGGAACTCGGTTCCTGGGCGCGTGGGGACAATCGAGGATTGGCTCACGTTGAGGATCGAATACTCCCGCCGAGTTGGTGGAGCAATCGTTCCAACAACGCCTGCCGATTCTTCAAACGTTGCCGATAAGCCGGTTTCCTTGTGTGATGGAATTCGGGATTAATGTTCGCATGCTCGTTGCGAACCATCTCGAGCAATTTCACGCGTTCTTCCTCGGAAAGATCCAGTTGCATCTCGTCACCTCCTGCCGCTGGGTTCTTGTTTCCACCTACAATATAGCCCATTATCAGCCACGCCAATGATGAATGCTTCCCCGCGTCCACCCGATGCCGCGCCCGGCGGCATGCGCGGCGCGACCCGCATGTACGACCCGACCGAAGCCGAACACGACCGGCGGCGGCGACGCATAATGAACGCCGCGTTTGTGGTGATCCTGCTTCTGAACCTCGCACAAATCCATTGGATCGGCGTGCATGGCTGGGATTGGTTGAGTGGGCTCCTTCTGATGATCGCCGCGGCGCCGCTCGGTCTTGGCGCGAAGGTTTTCGAACTGCGCTTTAAAATGGCGACCGCAGAACGGCGCCGTGTGCTGCATGAATTGCCCAACCGCAAAAAAGCTGAGTTTTTCGCCTACGGCATTCTGGCGATCATCGTTTTTGCGCTGGAATCGCTCCGGTTTACGTGGGCGCTTTGGGGAATCTGGTTGTACGACTTCATCACCTACTATCACGACCGACCCGAACGGATCCGTCATCTGTACGCGGTCATGAAAATACTGGATGAGCTGCGCGGCTTTCGCGCTCCGTGGGCCTGGGTCTTGCCGGCGCTGGCGTTTGAAGTGGCGCGCCGGTTGTTGTAGCCGCAGGTTTATCTACCTGTGGCAGCGTCGTAGGCGACCAGGGCTTTAGCCTGCGCGGGGAAGACGCACCCGTAAGCCGAGTTCGACGAGACGCCGCCGTCGTATGCGGCAATGGTGCGGCTACAGGGAAACCGGTTCTGTTAGGCGTTGCTGCAAGCTAAGGAGGAACGCCTGCGCCAAGTGAATGGAGCGGAACGGTCACGATTTCATGCAGCTCACGAAAACGTCGACAGATCGCGGATCGCGCGCTCGTCCTTGCTGGGGGTGACAACCGCCACGTTGAGCCGGTGGTCGCGGAACAATTCGCTGGCGACTTCCTGCACGCCTTCCAGAGTGACTCCGGCCATGCGCTTCTCAATTTCCTCAGGTGTCGGTATGAAGCCGTAAGCGAGCAGATGCTCGCCAAGCCACATCATCCGGTTGGACGTGCTTTCCAACCCGAGTCGCATCTGTCCGATGGCGTAATCCTTCGCCCGCTGCAATTCGAGCGCCGAGGGCGGCTGCTTCGAGATCTTCCGCATCTCGGCCAGGATCAATTTCAGGGCGCGCTGCAGCCGTTTGGTATCGAGTCCCGCCGAAACCACCACCGCCCCGGTGTCGTCAAAGTAACTTGTGGACGACTGCACAGAATACGCCAGTCCATGCTGTTCGCGAATCACCTGAAACAGCCGGGAACTCATGTTTTCGCCGAGAATCACGCTCAACAACTTCAGCGCGTAGCGCCGCTCGTCGTGCCGGGAATAACCGCGGATGCCGATGGCCAGATGGGATTGTTCGCAATTCTTCGTATAAAACCGCAGTCGCGGCGACCGCTGGACTGTGCGGGCCGGCTCGAATTGCGGCGAACGACCATTCCTGGAAAGCTCCAGCCATTTCTGTACGCGCTTCACGATATCGTCGTGTTCGCAATGACCGGCTACGGCGACCACAGTGTTCGCCGCGACGTATTTCTTCTGTTTGAAATCGAGAAAGGCCCGACGATCCATCGCGTCCAGCGTCTGGGGCGTGCCGGTGAGCGAACGGCCCAACGGATGTTCCGGCCAGAGCGTTTCGGTCAGCAGCTCATGCACGTAATGGTCCGGCTGGTCACGGTACATCAACAATTCTTCCTTGATCACGCCGCGTTCTTTATCGATATCGGCGGCGGCAAACCGCGGGTGCTGAACCATGTCGGTGAGCACATCGAGTAATGTATCGAGATGGCGATGGCTGGCCTTGGCATAATAACAGGTCGTCTCTTCGCCCGTGAACGCATTGAGATAACCGCCAATCCCTTCCACCGTCTGGCTGATCTGGCGGGCGTTGCGCCGGCGAGTGCCCTTGAACAAGAGATGCTCGATAAAATGGGCGATGCCGCTCAACCGCGCCGGTTCGTATCGGCCGCCCACGCCAACCCAGACGCCGACCGTCACGCTTTCCATGTGCGGCATTTCGGCGGTCGTGACGCGCACGCCGCTGGGCAATTGTGTGATCCGGTGCATGATCGGCGAATCGTAGTGCCACTTGTTAAGCGGCCTCGAACGCAACACTAATAACCGCGTTACCATCGCACGTCAAACACGCCGTTCCTTGGGCATTGCCCTGTTTGGGAGGACCATTCCGCCCCGGCGGACTCGTGGCCACGCTTCCTGGGCGGACGCGACCCTTCGGCTTTGCTCAGGACAGGCTCTGCCCGTCCCTCCAGTCCGCAAATTCGGACGCTACCGTTCGTCGGACATTCTGCTCATTCGCCGGCAATGCCGGCCATTTCCTGGCCGCAAAAAGAGCGGGAGCGAAAGAACTCTTTCGCCCCCGCCTTGTTTTCTGTTCTTCTTACTGACTGCTATGCCTTATGATGCAGGACGTGATACGGCTCACGGATCACATCGACGGTTCCCCACACTGCTCCAGCTCCCAGTGCGATCCAGCCCAATAACAACGATACCAGCATGAATGCCTTGCCGATTTGATCCAACGCAATCACCAGACTCATGCCCACACCGAACGCCGCCGCCAGCAGGAAGAAGATGCCGGCCACGCCGACCAGGTCGAACGGTTTCCGACCGGTCTCGAAGCCTGCGATCTTCGCCAGCCAGGGCGCCGCCAGGCAGATTAACCCGAGCACGATCAACTCGTAATACATTCTCTTTCACCTCCCCTCTCCCCACCGGTTCCAACAACGAACCATTGAAGAAAGGAATGGACGTTCTGCGGCTACAGAAAACATAAGACCGACTCGGACAAGACGCAAACGCGGGCCGCCGCAACGACTAGGAATATTTGCTAGACACCCGTGCCACGGTGGCCCAGTGGCACAACACACTTGATTGGGAAGGTTGTTTTGTACGCCGCAGGTTTATCTGCCTGTGGCAGCGCCGTAGGCGACCAGGGCTTTAGCCTGCGCGGGTCGAACGCACCCGTAAGCCGAGTTCGACGGAGCCGAATCCAATGAGACGCTAAGGCTAACGGGCAGCAAACGCCGCCGTCGTATGCGGCAAGGTGCGACTACTCTTCGGATGAAGTGTGTCGCAACACCAGTGCTCCGTCAACCTACATCGCAAGGGTTGTTGGTAGGGTCGGACCGCCGGGCCGACCGTTGCGGCGCGCCCGGCGGTCGCGCCCTACCCTTCCAATCAACTTTGACAGAGCGCTAGCGCATTCCTATCCCTTGTAATGGTGGAACATGCTGGCCAACAGAATCAGTTCGGGATGCGCCACTGATAACTTCGGCAGAACAAGCTGGATGCGCGACCGGTAAGCCATGAGTTTCTCTCGCAGGGGACGCAAATCGTCCACCTTGTCCCAATGAAGTTTGTTCAGGTCGAGAACCAGCCGATTCTTGCTTCGCGCCAGCGAATCGTGGATGCGCTGCGCCAATCCTTCCGTATGCGCCTTCGAGAGCGCGCCTTCCAATCGCAACCAGACCTCCTGCCTTGCGTGTTGAAGTTCGACGCGAATGGAGAGTTCGGGAATCGAGATTTTATGAGGGATTTCTTCCCAGAGACGGAAGTCGCTCCAGCGTTTGACAGGCATGCGATACATCGTCCTTATCAGTCGGGGATGCTGGAAGAGATCCAGTTTCAGGGTCGTCCAGGTCCAAAGCGCCGCGCCTACAGCCAGCACCGACTTCGACTGATCCGCCAACGTGGGGCGTCCGAATTCGGCGCAAATCCGTTGCTCCAAATCGCCAATCCAACGTCGCGTTGCCGAGTTGGGGCCCAGCAGCCGGCCCGCGAGGAATACCGGGTAAGCGCACCGCAAATCATTGGCGTACACCTCGGCCTTCCGTCGCAGCAATGGATTCGGTGAGTTCTTCAGTTTTTGGTAACCAAGGAACCGGCCTTCGAGCACGCGGAAGATGCTCGGGCCAAGCCGCTGGAAATCCTGCTCGAAACACCAGCGCTGCAAGCCCTCGATCTCTGCGGCGGAAAGCGTCGGATGTTTCATGGCCGCGGCGAATCCGTCGGCGATCCGATACATCGATTCGCGGTCACGCACATACTTCTCGTGCAACAGCCCTTCCTTCATGACCCGTTCGCCAAAGGGCGTGCCGGGCACGGGACCGTAAATGAGGAATTGCGCCAGCGACGGCTTGAGCTTCATCAAGCCATCCAATTCCTCTGCCACGATTTCGGGGGTCTGGTAATCGAACCCAAGGATCATCGACGCCAACACCGTGATGCCGTGTTCGCGAAACTCGGTGAGGATGTCCCCAATCGGACGGCCCTGTTGTTTGGCGTAGCCCGAACGGGTTCCTTCGTAGCCAATCCAGAAACCGTCGATCCCCATTTCGAGGATTTCTTCGACGGTGTACTGGCTGATGGCCTTGACACTGGCAAACGCGAAGATCGACAGCGTCTTGCCGCTCTTCATCACGCAATCGCGGAATTGCATCGCCCGTTTCTTGTTCAGCAGAAAATCCTCGTCGATGATTAGGAAGACCAGACTCGGGTCCATGTCGAGGTACCGCTCGACGACAGCAAAGATGTCCTTGCCGTCGGGCAGCAGTTTGATGTGCTTGCGCTTGTAGAAGTGCGACGTGCAGCAAAAATCGCAACCGTTGGGACAACCGAGTCCGGCAAAAACCTTGCCCGTTCCCGACACGCGCCAACCGAATACCTTAAGATCGCTCACAATCAACGGATGTTTGTACGGCATGGGAATTTCGGGTTCGCCGAGCAAGCGGCGCATGAATCCGACCCCTTCCTCGCGGCAGATGAAGTCGGCATAGGGGGTGAGTTCTTCGTCGGTCAGAATCGTGCCGTAGCCGCCGAGGACGATCTTGGTCTGGGGCGCGTAACGGCGAATCAAGGCGACCATGTTTTTGACCTTGTGAAAAATCGCCATCAAGAAGGAAATGCCCACGTAGTCGTAGCCCTTCTTGAGTTCGTGGATCAACTCACGCTTGGATGGGTATTGCAAAACCACCGTTGGCGCGTCGAGGTTCTCCGCAATGTACTCGAGGGAAAATTGGATGTTCACCGTGCGCGGGCTGAAAATGCCCTGGGCGCGCGTCACCTGCCGATAAAGCAATTCGTAACCAACGGAGGGCGCATCGCCACACTGCGGCCCCATCGGGCGGCACACGGTCGTTAAAAGTACTTTCTTGGTCATAATTCTACACACTTCTTCCGAGTTTTAGGTCAAGATGTCGTCGCTCCGTTGCGACTCAAACCAGGTGGGTCGGAGTGTTACTACCTTGGCTAAAACCAGTAGACGCTCAAATCACCGCAAAGTCAAAGGCCAATTTCGGGCTGCATGCAGATTCCGCCACGAATTCACGAATCGACACAAATGGGAGTCGTCCTGATTTGGAGGCATCCCGCCCCGGCGGGATCGTGGCCGCGTTTTCCGAACGGACGCGACCCTTCGGCTTTGCTCAGGACAGGCTCTGGGCGTTCCTCCAGTCGCCAAATTAGAATATTACCAACAAATGCGAACTGTTAGCCGAGAAGCACGATCTACGTTTTGCCCAAAAAGAACAACGGCAGTGTTTGGTTTCGTTTGATGCGGCGAACCGCATCGAACGGCCTGAGCTCTGCCGTTGCAACCTCAGTTTACTTTATCCGCCGGTGAAAGCTATTCGGCAAAATGCCGAATCCGCTACCCCAAAGAATGGTAGGGTCGCCGCCCGCCCGCCAAAACCGATACCCGTGTAGTCGCACCCTTCACGGGTGCGTCTCTAGACGACTCGGGCCGCTGCGCCGTGATAGCGCCCGGCTTCGCCCAGTTTCGTCGTGGACAGGATGATTGCCGACCAGGGCCTCGGATGTTAACGCAGAACACGTTCAGATGCCTGCGCATTTCCCCACGCCCGGATCAGCGCTACGGTTTTCATGGAAAGGAACAAGGTGACCCATGAAGGCCAGGATGCCGTCAGAAGACCTGATCCGGAAGCGCGCATTCGAGCTCTACAAGGAACGGGGACAGGAACCCGGTCACTGTGAGGAGGATTGGGAGCAGGCCCGATTTGAGATCATGCACCTGCCCCTGCATGTCGTCCGCTTACGTCCCTTGGGGCCGCAGTTGCCTCTTTCGCCCCGGTCGCGACGCCGTGCGGACTCGGGCAACTTCCAAGACGTATGTTACCTTATTGCCCGGATCCGTTGTCCACTCCGCCGCATTGAAAACAATTGATGTCCATAGACACACACACCGACCAAGACTTTACCGGAATAGTACCGACGAGAGTTGCCATCGGTGCGGAATGGTTCCCATCTTGACCAGGGACGTGCCGGGTTATCACATCAGCATCCATCCCGACACGCATTGGAAAGGCATGACGATTCAGTTGTATCTGCCACGGGACGGTTCGATCAAGCACGTGGGGACGATTTTCCATAGGCGCGTGGCAGACAATTCGTACGAGAAAGCCCGGCAAATGTCTTTCTTGCCGAATACGGGATATGCGTTTGCTGTGGACGGGGATGCCTATCACTCGGTGGACACGGTCGGCCCGGAAGTGGAGACCCGTGATTCCATTCTGTCGACCTATTTCGTGGATCAAACTCCGCTGCAGATCGTGCGCAACCGGGTGAAGCGCATCGGCAATTTCATTCGCAACGAGTTTCGGGGACGCGAGTAGGCAGACGCGGCGGCGATGTCCAAATTTACTGGCTCGAGGGACGCGCGGAGCTTGTGCTGAGTGCCGTCGAAGTATCGCGTCCGTTCGGGAAATGCGGCCACGATCCCGCCGGGGTGGGTGGCCCTCCAAAACAGGATACGACCCATCGGCTGATGGCTTGCCAGCGCCCTTCGAAATCACGTAGAGTACAGATGCAAACACAAAAAAAGCGCACGTGTGTGCGCTTGGCAATTTCCCGGGCCCGTAGCTCAGCTGGTTAGAGCAGGGGACTCATAATCCCTTGGTCCCAGGTTCGAATCCTGGCGGGCCCACCAATCTTCCCCCCTTCTCACGCCGCAACGCATTCGGCGGTTACATTCATCGACTGGAGTTTGTTGGCGATTTCTTCGCGGTAGATCGGATTCATCGTGATGACGGCATCCGGGCGGTAGTCCTTCAAGAATTCGGGTGGGACGACTTCCTGCCCGGTTACGGGCACGAACCGGCCGTGCTTGTGCCGGTTGAGATCAACCACGTACGAAATCGCGGCGTCACTCCGCATCAGGTTGAGGAACATGATCCCTTTCGATCCCCCACCCCAGACGACGACTTTCTTTCCCAAACGTTTCATCTCCGCCAGTTGACGACTCCAACTGGCCACCTTCTCGTGATATTTCTCGGCAAAGACTTCCACGTAAGAATTAATCTCTTGAATCTCCCCTGCCCCACCGTTCTCGTCCGCAGTCGCGGTGTCCGTGACTGGCAACGCCTCGATCGTGAGATATTGCCCTGCAAAAGCATCTTCCAAGGAGGCGACGCGGAATCCAGCCGACGTGAATGCGCGCGCCAACGAGTGGGCGGAGAAATACGAGTAATGTTCGTAAATAAGGTCCCAGATGCCGAGGTCTTTCAACGTGTACATCACATTGGGAACTTCAAAGAATACCACCATGTCCTTCTTGCCGTCGATCCCTTTGCGGATCTCCTGCAAAAAAGCGACGGGGTGCTGCAAATGTTCCAGGACCTGCCGACAGCAAATGAAGTCGGCCGTGTTTTGCGGATGTCTCGCCGGATAGAAGTCGCGAATAAACCGGACACGCGATTTCAGCGCGGGATCGATTTCGCGCTCCTCGTAACTGTGATCGTAACCAATGCCGCGATTGTGCCCCATCGCGCACAACAGGAGGAGGAAGTCGCCTTTGCCGCAGCCGATGTCGACGACGTGCTTGTCGCGCAAGTCGTAGCGTTCGACCAATCGTTTGGCCAGCCCCTGCGCATACGACCTGAACTTTTCCGAGTAATGCAGCGAGTTCTCGTACTGTTGATCGTAGCCACCCATCAACTCGGGTCGAAACGCGGCATTAAAGAAATGCCCGCATTCGCGACACCAGCAGAGACGCATTTCGCCGGTCGGCGCCGCGAGAGCGTCGGCGTGCGTCGGCCACAAGACGTTGCAGTACACCGGCACCGGCGGCGTCTCGATGAGCACCGCAGTGTCCGTCAATCGACAGACCGGACAATCCGTGGAGTTGTGAACGGTGGTCATTTTACTTTCGCTGGCAAACTGTAGCCGCGGCGCTCAGTCGCCGCGAATTCACGCCGACAGAGCGGCGTGGGTACAACGTCCGTTCCCGCCCCTGCACGCCGGCTGAGCGGCGTGGCTACAACGTCTCGGAACGGAGCGCGTCCCTCCACAATTCGTACAAAAGGCCAAGAGATGGGTTCCAGAACCTGCAACATCCACTGCCGCACCACGCGTTTCAGATCCTTGAACAGGTTCTTGCGAGTCCACCGCATCCAATTCAGCAGATAGAAGTGGCACCACAACCGCGACCTGAAACTGAGTGGTGTCTCCCACACGCCTTGCAGATAGCCAAACCACATGCGCCAGTATGGCAGCGAGATGCGGCCAACCTTCTTCGTGTCGAACCATCCATCGTAGGTATGGTACTGCGGCTTGGCCACGCGAGCAGAACGGGCCGGATGATCGCGATTGAGAAACAGAGCTTCCGGAATCTCGTGGTATCGTCCCAGCAAAGCCAGCCGCGCCATCAGCACACCGTCGCCATGCGTGTACGCCTCATGGCCGCGCGTTTGCCGCAGGGCACTCAGCCGCATCAACCCGAGAATGGAATAACAACCGCGCTCGTAGAGCATCCGATTGAATCGCTCTTCGGGCCGGCAGGCGGACGCGCTGGGCGGCGGGCCGGCGGTGGGTTTGACAACGTGATGCTGAAAGACCCGTGTCGGGGCGCCAAATTCGTCAATCATCTGAACCCGTGTATGGCAGAGGACAATCGAGGGATCGCGGTCCAGCACTGCGACACAACGTTCGAGGCATTCGGGCAGCCAGAGGTCATCGTAACAAGCCCACTGGAAGTATTCACCCGTCGCCAATTTCGCGGTGCGGTTGAAATTGGGGGCGGCTCCGAGATTGATCGCGTTGCGATAATAACGGATCCGTCGATCCCGTGCGGCATACTGCCGGCAGATGTGTTCCGTTCGGTCCGACGAGGCGTTGTCCGAGATGATCAGCTCGAAGTCTCGGAAGGTTTGAGAGAGGAGGGATTCGAGCGCTGCGGCCACATAGCGCTCACCGTTGTATACCGGCAGTCCAATGCTCACGCGCAATCGAACAGCCTTCATCAGGCACGCTCCGTGTTGTGGGAGAACAAACTCCCTGTGTCATCCACGTTTCGCTACAGCCGCGCCATGGCGGCGAGTTGTTTTGCGCCTCCATTCACTGCACAGGAATCAATCGGGGTCGCAACCCCATATCTCGCAGATCGCGGGAAATTTCCTCGACGTACACGGGATTCATGACGATCACCACGTGGGGCCGGTAATCTTTCAGGAACTGCGGTGAGACGACTTCGTGGCCGGTGCCCGCCATAAACGTGCCGTGCTTGTGCGGATTGACATCGACAGCGTAGGCGATCTCATCGGTGACGCCGAGTGTGGTCAGGAGCGTGACGCCTTTGGAGCCGCCGCCCCAGACAACGACGCGCCGGCCTTGTTGTTTCATCTGCGCAAGGTCATTTTTCCACGCGTCGATCTTCGCCGAAGAATGCGCTGCGAAGTCGGCGATTTCCGTCCAGAGCGCCCGCACGTCTTCGTCGTCTTCTTCGTTGGACGGCTCGACGGCTTTGCCGGGTCGAGCTTCGATCATGAGATATTGATTCTGGTAAGCCGTCCACGTTTCCAGCACGTCGAATCCGGTGCGTCGGAACAACCGCGCCAGCGAGCCGGGTGCGAAATACGAGCAGTGTTCGTAATAAATGTCCCAAAAGGCGCGTTCGCGGAGAATGCGCGGCAGGTCGGGCACCTGAAAGAAAATCACCGTGTCCGGGCGGTCACCGATCGAGCGTCTCACCGTGCGCATAAACTCCGCGGTCGGATGAATGTGTTCGAGGGTCATTTTGCAGCAGACAAAATCGCCGTGGTACTTCGTGTGTTTCTCGGAATAGAAATCCTGGACGAATTTCATCCGGTCCCGCGCCGGGCTGTGGTTGCGTTCGACGACGTACGCGGGATCGAACCCCACGCCGCGGTTGTTTCCCATTTCGCAGAGCAAACTGAGGAATTCGCCCTTGCCGCAGCCGATTTCAATGATGCGTTTTTTGTGGAGGTCGTAGCGGTTGATCAGGTCGCCCGCCAATTCTTCATGGAACTGCCGGAACTTCGCCGAGAACCCCTGCGTCTCTTCGTACTTTTGTGAGTATTGATGGAGCGAAGGATCGAACGTGACGTTCGAGACAAACCCGCACGCGCCGCAGAAGCCCAGAACAATGTCCCCTTTGGGATAGCTGATCGCTTCCTCGCGGGTATTGAAAATCAGGACGCTGTGCGCGGAGACCCCGCGCGACTCGTAAAACATCCGCATTCCGCGGTGACCGCAACTTGGGCAAATGCGTTTGGTCATAAATGGGCCACGACGGAGCGTGGCCCTCCCCTCAATTCTTCCATCGCAGCGAAGCGTCCAGGCGACCTTCTCGCAGAAGCTTCTGGATTTGTGCGAGTCGCTTGTAACGTTCGCCTTCGAATTCTTTAACCGTCAAGCCCACCTGCTGGTAGGCGGCGTGAAGCTCGCGGGCGCCCGAGCGGGCGCTCCACTGCGGCTTGAATTCCGGCAGCATCCGCAGGATTTTGCTGCAATCGACCCGGTAACACCGTTTGTCCGGCCCGGCTCCATCCGCGAAATCGATCCGGCAATCCGGAATGGTTTCCTTCACAATGTCGGCCAACTCGCGGACACGATAATTATCCTCGTTGCGACCGACGTTGTAGGCCTGGTTATGCACCAGTTCGCGCGGCGCGGCGAGCACGGCGATGAACGCGCGGCTGATGTCGGCAATGTGAACGATGGGACGCCACGGCGTGCCATCACTCTTCATGTAGATCCGTCCGGTCGTCAGCGCCCACGCGGCCAGATTGTTAAGCACCAGATCGAACCGCAACCGGGGCGAAACACCGAAGGCCGTGGCATTACGCAGGAACGTGGGAGTAAAGTCGTCGTCCGCCAATTTCGAGACGTCCTGTTCGACCATGACCTTTGATTTTCCGTACGGTGTGACGGGATTGAAGGGCGATTCCTCGGTAAGCATGTCCTCGCCGCCCGCGCCGTAGTTGCTGCACGAAGAGGAGAAGATGAAACGGGAAACGCCGACCTCCTTCGCGAGTTGGGCCAGACGGACAGAAGCGCGGTAGTTGATGTCGTACGTCAGTTCGGGATTCAAATCCCCGAGCGGATCGTTACACAGCCCGGCGAGATGAATGATGGCGTCGAATCCACGAAGATCGTCGGACGTGGCATCGCGGATATCCTTGCGCATGTCACGGATTTTCCGAATTCCGTTTTTGCCGAACGTGCAGGCCTCGAACAGATCGGAATCCATCCCGACCACTTCGTGCCCGGCATCCAGCAACATCGGCACCATGACGGTCCCGATGTAGCCTTTGTGACCTGTAACGAGTACACGCATATTCAATCCTTCCACGTTTTCCAAGGGGCTTTGCCGCTGAGCCAGAGCTCTTCGAGCAACACCTTGTCGCGGAGCGTGTCCATGCACTGCCAGAACGAGGTGTGGGCGTAAGCCATGAGTTGACCGTCGCGCGCCAGGGCTTCCATCGGAGCACGTTCCCAAGCTGTCATGTCGCCTTCGATATAATCGAAGATCCCGGGTTCCAAGACAAAGAACGCGCCATTGATCCAGCCCTCGGCGGTCTGGAGTTTCTCGGAGAATTCCTTCACGCGCCCGGACCCGTTGAATTTCAAATGACCGAAACGCGCAGGAGGCCGAACCGCGGTCATGGTCGCCAATTTGCCGTGCGAGCGATGGAATTCCAGCAGGTTGGCCAGATTGATATCAGAAACGCCGTCGCCCCACGTGAGCATGAACGCCTGATTGCCGAGGTAAGGCTGCAACCGCTTGATGCGACCACCGGTCAGCGTCGGTTGTCCGGTATCGATCAATTCGACGTGCCAATCGCGTTGCGAATTGCCGTTGGTTTTGACGGTACGGGTTTTCAGGTCCACGGCGAGGTCGCTATTCAAATGGCAATAATCAACAATGTACTTCTTGATGATCTCGCCCTTGTAACCCAGCGCGATGACGAATTCATTGAAGCCGTACGCGGCGTAATGTTCCATGATATGCCAGAGAATCGGTCGGCCTCCGATTTCCACCATGGGTTTTGGTTTAATTTGGGTTTCTTCAACCAGTCGGGTCCCAACTCCTCCCGCGAGAATGGCTACTTTCATAACTCACCTGTCCTTTCTTCTCGGATTTGTTTCGATTTACCGAAAGGTTTAGCGTCGCACCAACTCTGGCGCAGGGCGGCTTTGGGGGATGACCGGTTGTGGGCCGGGCACGATCCGGTACCGCGCGGCCCGCTTCAGGTCTTTCCACAGTTTTTTCCGATTCCACCGCATCCAATTGAGCAGATGGAAATAGCACCCCAGGCGCGAGCGGAGGCTCAGCGGCGTTTCCCACACCGCTTGGAGATACCCCAGCCACATGCGCCAATAAGGAAGCGAGATCTGTCCCCGCTTTTTCGAATCGAACCAAGCTGCATAAGTGTGGTACTGGGGCTGCGCGACCCGAGCGGAGCGGTTGGAATGATCGCGGTTGAGAAATAGATACTCGGGTATCTCATGAAAACGCCCCAGCAGGGCCAGCCGCGCCAGCAGCACGCCGTCGCCATGCGCATACGATTCGATGCAGCGGGTTTGGCGGAGCGCCTGCAATCGAATCAGACCAAACACCGGATAGCAGCCGACTTCGTAGATCATGCGATTGAATCGTTCTTCCGAAGCACGAGCGTCGGCCTGCGGCGCAGGACCGGCGGTGGGTTTGACCGGATGATGCTTGAAATCTTTGATCGCGGCGCCCTTGTCATCAATGATGCGGGTAAGCGTGTGACACAAAACTACCGAAGGATCACGATCCAGCACGGCCACGCAACATTCGAGGCATGTGGGCAACCAGACATCATCGTGACAGGCCCACTGAAAATAATCGCCGGCAGCCAATCCGACTGTCCGATTGAAATTCGGCGCGGCACCAAGGTTTTCCGCATTGCGATAATAACGAATCCGACGATCCTGAACCGCGTACCGACCGCAAATTTCCGCGGTGCGATCAGTCGAGGCGTTGTCCGAAATGATAATCTCGAAATCCTGGAAGGTTTGCGTCAACAACGACTGCAAGGCTACTTCCAAATAGCGCTCGCCGTTGTAGACCGGCAGTCCAATGCTCACACGAGGTCGGGAGGCCTTCATTGCGGCGGTTTTGTGATGACTGAAAGCGGACGGAAGTTCCTAGGGCACCAATCGAACACGGTAGTAACGGCATGGCCCGAGGAGGGCGGCGTTTTGGTCAACGTAATTGGTCTCCGTGTCGCCAATCCCGCTGATGACAAGGGGGGTACTGAGGTCAGTAAAACTGTTCGAGTAATCTGGGTCAGAACTGTCCATGACCTGTACCACGTTGGTGCAACCACCAGCCGTCATCCAGGTGACTCGTACGTCGTTGCCCTCGGGCGCAACGGAAGTGATGCGGAAAATTGAAGCGCTATTCGTCGGATTGGTACCCACGAGGAACTCTGACCAGTTATCCTGACCGTCGCCGTCCGGGTCGTCTGCGGATTCTGCGCCGGGGCAGTTCGTGCAACCAAAGTATTGCATCTGCCACGATTCGAAGGCGGTTAACGGCGGTGGCGGAGTGGTGTAGGCGCTGGCATAGAGCTGCTGGACGTCGTCAGCCGTCAGGGAGCGACTGAAAATCGCGATCTCGTCGAGTTTGCCCTTGAACAAACGGGAGCCTGACGATGGGTCATAGCCGATCAACAGCGATGAATCGAAAGCCTGCTTGGGCAGATTGATCGTTTGGGTGGAGGCGTTCAACGTGCCGTTGGTCCCAAGATAAATTACGGAATTGGTTGGCGAAACCACCAACGCAACGAAGGACCATTGGTTTGTCGGGACTGACAGACCGGTGCTGTAGCCGAATGTGGATCCGTCATTGTTCCAAGTGTAGCGCAGCTCGTTGAGAATGGTCCCCGGGCCGAAATGCAAGCCCGCCACCGTGCTCGCGCCTCGGCAAAATGCAATCCCAGACCAAGCCGCCTGAGATCCGTCGGGATTGACCCAGGCGGTGATAGTGACCGTATTCGTATTGAGGTTGAGATTCGGCATGGTGAGGTAGGAATTAGACGTGTAATTGAATTGCATCGCGGCGTTATTGGTTTCGAACCCCGGAAAGGCGGGATATTGAGGGCCATCCACCCCTGCCGTGACGCTCGAACGGATGGTGCCGTTGTGGGATCCAATGGAATCGACGGCAATCGTCGCACCGTTGGTTTCATTCAATCGCCAATAGGCAATCGGGTTGTTGGTGACGACCGTGCTAGCATAATCGCTTGAAAGCGGCGGTGGCGGCGGAGACGACGGCGGAATTGACAATGCAACGGTGGCGAAAAATTCGCCGCGCACTTCAGCGGTGTAGTTGGTTCCGGGCCCATCCACATGGCGAAGAGTGCCCGTGGATGACCCCTGCTCTCCCGGAAGCAACCACCAGTCGCCCACCATGTACACGCGATTGGATGCATCGGCTGCCATCCCCGGAATGCGCCAGACCAATCGGCCAGACTGGTCCGCAATCAGGCCGTGGTCGATAATCGTCGGCGATTCATTCGTGGCAATTGACAAGCTGAACAGATGAAAATCCTGGTAGCCTTGTTCGCCTTCCTGACGATTCGTTCGTTGGATATAGAAGACCCGGTCTTGTCCCAACGCCATACCCAATCCATAGGGGCCTATGTTTTGAATTACACTGAAACCCGACGCGGAATTCGTACGAAACTGACTCGCGTCAAACATGTAAAGCTCGTTGCCCTCCTGGAGCCGGAAAACGCAGCGGTTGCCATCCAACAACGGCTGCGCCCACGCCCAGAACCGGTCGCCCTGCACATCATCGGAAGGCAGTACATTGGCCCAGCGATCAATCTGTCCTGTAGCGGAGCTGACTCGCAGCAAAGAGCCATTATCACCCTGCGGGCTGATCCAGCAATCGCCAAGGCTGTCCACAAAGAACCAAAAGGCTGCGATCCCGGGCACCTGACCAAGGAGTTCTTTTGTTCCGGTGGGAATATCGATCCGATACACGTAGCTGGTGGGCGACGCTAACCAGTCTTGTGTGGCGTACACGAGCAGCTTGTCGCGCACCGGGTCGAGCCCGATGCCGGCGTAGATGGTGTAATTGGAGCGGATCACGCCGAAGTCACGGAACTGGCCCGAGGCCAATTCGTAGCCGAGGACGTGCGCCCCTGGGTAAGCGGCTTCGCCTTCGGGCCACTCGTTACCCAGGTGCGTGGCGAAATATAGCCACCCGTCATGCTCGACGATGTCGCTGTGAATCTTACCTTGAGGCGTGGTTACAGTTGGATCTTCGCCGCACACCAGCGTAATGTCGTTGGTTAACATCGTGAGCACACCGGTGTCCGGGTCATACCGAAAAAAAGCGGCGCCATGCTTGTTGTCGTGGGTCGAACTGGCAAAATAGCAGTTGCCGTCGGAGGCGAATCTGGTCCCCTGCCACTGGCCATCCAGAACCTGCACGTACGGATTGAGAGGAAAGGATGTCACGTTGAGAGTGTTGGTGGCACCGGAGAGCATGAACACATTGAATGTTCTTCCAGTGGTCGGCACCGCCGGCGGATTGGTCCAACCGTTGGGCGCAACGGTGGTCAAATTGGTCATCGGCAGGCTGAGCGCAACACCGGAATAGGTTCCCGTGAGAATCGGACCGGCGAAATAATTCTGGGCGTTGCGGACTTCATAAACATCGCCGCTATTGAGAACGCTGCTGACGTCCACATCGACGCTGTTGGAATTGCCCCAATTGTAAACGACGATGTTGGCGTGCTTCGATTCGTAGGCATTGGGAATCAGCGCGATCTTGTTCGGCGGGGTGCTGTTCGAGAAATAGCTGCTTTGCGAATCCAAACCCGTGGCCGACTTCCAGTTGCCGAAGGAATAACTGGTCCCGTTGTTGTTGAAATTCGCCCCCCCGTTGCCGTAGTACGAATTGCCATTCACATTGTACCCGGGGACGGTTTGCAGCGCCAACAGGTTACCATTCGTGCTGATCAAGGTATTGTTCGTGAACACCAGCGCGTCGTAATGCGTGGAGCTGATCTGAAAATTCCCGGCACCCGAGCCTCCGGCGATATAATTCCCCCCGAAGACGATATTGCTGTTGGAATTGCCGCCGTAATCGGCGCGCACCGTTACGCCGTTCATCGAAAGGTCTTGAAAGATGTAGTTGCCGAGCAAAGAAAGGTTCTCGATGCGAGCGCTACCTCCAAATACCATCTGTTCGCCTGTATCGTTCTGCGGATAGTTTGCGATCCGCGCGTTGCCAAAGATGGTATTGGCTTCAATCGAAAGATTTCTGACCTGACTGTTGACCGTATATCCCTGAATCCCGTTGGCGAACTGATCGAAGATGATGTTATCGGAAAGCCGCATCACACCATTGGAATTCTGGCAATAAGCGCCGTGGCCGTGACCGCCGCCATTGAGTTCCTTCCAACCATTGTTATAGACCAGGCATCCCGAAACTTCGCAATTGACCCCCTCCTGCCACAGTCCCAATCCGCCTCGGGTGTCGTGGATGATCAGGTTGATCAATTTGATGTTGCCACCCCGGACCTGCACCCCGGAAGGCAGAGGCAAATCGGCGGGTGACGGGTCCGAGCCGGCGACATTGACGACCCGCGTGGTGCTCAGGCTCGCCACTTCCAAATCCCAAAACCATGTGTTGCTCCCGTAAATATAAAGAATGGTTTGATCGTCGGTACCCGTATACTGAGGATACTCTCGAAGGATCACGTGTTCGCCGGGATAGGGCCGAACATTAATCGGCGCGTTGGTGGTTCCGTGCAGATAGCTCTCAAATGCCGGATAATTCGACTGCGAAGGAATGTATGTGCCCCCACGCAGCCAGACCGTATCGCCCGGATTCACCGGAGCATTGGAGTAGAGAGCGGATTCCAAACTCCACGGATTTCCGAGGCTGCCGTTGCCGTTCGTGCCTGCCGTCGGCGAGACGATGAAGTCGGCAGCCTGCGTCGATACCGACACACTGAGGAACAGGAAAAGAATATGACGCAACTGCATGACGAGGAAATTACGGGAGCGTGACCAAGACACGATAGAATTTGTTGGATTGCGTCGCATTCAAATCGGTGACCGTACCTTGACCGCCATTGGTCACCGGGCCCGTGTAACCACTGAGTGACGCCCATCCATTCGTAGTTAAGCTGCTGTTGAACTCCACCGCATAGGTGCGTCCGGTAACGATTGGATTGTACAGCAAGTTCTTCTGATTGGGCTGCCCCGTAACGCTGGCGATTTGGAGGATGAACACGGAGGTGGGGTTCGTCGGATCCAACCCCGCCACGTATTTGAACAGGTTATTCTGGCCCGTGCCATCGTAGTCGGTTCCGGGGTCGGCTTCCACGCAGTTGGTACAGCCGAAATATTGAAATTGCCATTGGGCGAATGGATCTGAGATCACGCTATTGGTCACAATCAACTTCACCTGTCCGGCCGTGTTCGTGTCGATCGAGCAATCGTAACTCCCCGGGGGTCTCGTGCCGATGGTCACGCCGTTGTATGTCAGTGTGCCGCTGTAGGTGAGCAGCGTGTACGTCCCGTTGGTGAAACCGCCGGCATCGGCGACATTCAAGGTGCCGCCCAACGTCAGATTTCCAAACACAACGGTCTGGTCGCTACTATTCCCCAACTCATACTGAAGCGTTGCGGAGTTCTCCACGGTCAGATTATTCGAGCACGTCAAGGTTCCGATCGTCGTGCCGGGGGAAAGGATCGCGCCGTTGGCGACGATCAGATTACCCTTGACGCTGCCCGACCCCCTCAGGGTCTGACCACTTGCCAATGTCAGAACTCCTCCGCAACGGGCGCTCCCATCGAGCGTTGCGCTGCTGACGACGATGACGTTCGGGCTGTTGGCCACCGTCCCCGAGCCAACCAACGCCAACGTGCCATTGCTGATCGTCGTCGCACCTGTGTAAGTATTGAATCCGCTCAGCGTTAAAGTGCCGGCTCCGATCTTGGTCAGCGCGCCGCTTCCCTTGAGACTGCCGTCGTACCGAGTGCTGATCCCGTTATCGCCCACCGTGAGCGTTACGGCTCCGTTCGCATTGCTCAGCGCGATATCTCCGTTTCCGGATAATCCGCCGAGGAGGAACTGATTGGTGGAACTGAAGGATAATCCGCCATTCACCAGATTACTAACAGTGCTGTTTTGAACCGCCAGCGCGTGGCCCAACATCAACACACCATTGCTGATCGTGGAGGTGCCAGTGAAATCGGAAGCCGTAGTGATCAGCATGGTACCGAGCCCGGTCTTAATCAGCCCACGTGTTCCGCCAGCATCTTTGTCCCGCAATTTCGTTGTGACGAACAAATCCGGGGAACTGTCGCCCGTGACGTCGGCGACATCAAAGGTCACGGCGACGCCGCCGGCAACCAACGCGCCCAAGTTGATCCCGGTATTCGCATCCAATGTGGAGGGCGCCGTGCCACCCACCACGACGTTGCCGTCCAGGGCGAAGTTACCGGCCGTCCCGTCGTAGGCATACGAGCCCGGGCCGGTCGTGATGGTTCCACCGTTCAGGGTAATTGGACCGAAATGTTGATGACCGCCGCCAACGATCTTCACGATGCCGCCATTGATCGTCCAAGATTCATCGTTCTGCACATTATTAACATTGGTCACGTACAACGAGCCCCCGGCGTTCACGGTGACAGAACTGTTGAAGGCCAACGCGCGATTCTGGTCGGGCGTAGCAAGTAAGAGGATGCCCTTATTGACGATGGTGCCGCCCGTGTAGGACTGCGGAGTGTTGATGGACAAAACGTTCGTGCCGGCTTGCACCAACACGCCGCTGCCGGTAATGGCGTTCGTGATCGCCACGGCGTCGCTGCGGTTAAAGACAAGTGTGCCGTTATCGGTGATGCTACCCGGACCGAGCGCCCCTCGATTGCCGCCGATGCCGAGTTGCAGTGTGCCGGCGCTGATGGTCGTGCCGCCCGTATACGTGTTGTTGTTCGTCAGCATCAACGTGCCGGGCCCCAGTTTGCTTAGCGACCCACTACCGGCGCCGATCGCCGCACCGATCGTGAGGGCATTGGTGCCAAGCGTGGCGCTGGTGTTGATGACCAAGGTTGCATTGCTCGCTCCGAATTGCCCGCCGCCATTGATGCTGAGCGCCGTTCCGCCGGGAAAGAGCAGGCCGAAAGTCACTTGCAACACAGAACCGTTCGAAATGATCAGCGACGGCGCATCGCGAAAGTTGAGGAGATTGGCCGTCTCCGAGTTCGTCACGATCCCCACAGTGTTCAGGTAATTCTTGGCGGGGTCGGCACCATAAGCAGGCAGCGTGGCGTCGTAGTTGGTGAAAGCGACTACATTGTTGCTCGAATTCAGAAAAGCCGGGTCGCCACTTCCCATGACGGCCCAAGGACCGAAAAACGTGTTTGTGGTTCCGGGGAGGCGGACCCCGGCGCCGCCCGCGGTGAGGAAATTCACCGAGACGTCACTGCCAACGCTCAGGTTGCCGCTGGTGAAGTCGAGTACGGTGTTGCCCGATTGATTGATGATGGTCGAGGCCCCGGAGTTAGCGGTGAAAATCAAGCCGGAGATTCGCTGCGTAAATACACCTGAGGCATTTCCCAAAACTTTGAGGGTCGCCCCGTTGAGCAGCAAGGGAGCGTCGCTGGAGATTTTATTGTTGTTCTCCGTGCGGTAGTCGAGAGTGAGGGTGCCGCCGCTGACGCTTGTGGAACCTTCGAATGTATTACTGCCACTCAACGTCAATTCCGCCGCGCCGTACTTGGTCAGGGTGCTCATGGTTCCCGCCCCACTAATCGAACCCGCAAAAATGCCGTCGCTTGTTTGATTCACGCTCAGCGGATAGTTGCTGAGGTTGAGGCTGCTCCCCGCCGCGCCGCTCAGGGGTCCAATGGAATACGCCGTCGCTCCAAATTGAAGCAGCGAGTTGGGCAAACGTTGGGAACTCCCACTCGGAGGAGTAAAGTCCGCGTACATTCCGTACGTGTTGTTGCCCTGATAATAGGCGATGACCATATCGTGCGAGCCGGCGCTCAAATTAACTGTGCCGGATCTTGTGGTTAATCCCTGAAACGCGTTGTTGGAAACGATATTGTTGCCGTCGATCCATAACATGCTGCCATCATCGCTGGTGGTGCTGAATGTGTAGGTTCCCGTAGACGGCGCATTGAATTTCCCCGTCCAACGGACTTCAAAGTTGTAAGCGTTGGCGACCAGCGGAGCTGGGAATTTCGTCGGACCCGAACCGCTGAAGGCGAAGTCGAAATTGGTCCCCGCCACGGTGCTTAGCGACCATAAACTGGGAGTTGCACCTGCGAGATGATTGCTTAACGAATCAAGAGAAACAAAGTCGGGATCGGCATTACTAACGTTGAGGGGCGAAATAGAATAATACTCGCCCATCAAGCCGGCAGATGGTCCAAGGACAACGGAAGCGCCGCCGGCAAGGGTCAGCCCACCATTCAGCGGACTTGCGGAAAGATTCAACGCCCCTTGTTGAACGCTTGTAATTCCGTTGTAGGCCGGCGTATTCGCAATCGCCAATCCACCCGCTCCGTTCTTGGTAAAGCCCCCACTGCCGCTCATCGGAGCACACGCCGCTAAACGGTTTGTGGCTGAGGCTACGTCAAAGCCGCCACCGCCGGAGCGAAGGACGACGGCGCGCTCGAAGCTTGAATCATTGGTGCCGCTGACCTGAAGCATCCCGCCGTTATCCAAAGTGAGGACTCCATAGTAGCCGAGGTGAGTATCCAAGCCGATCGAGACCGTGCCTGCGTTAATCATCGTTCCTCCCGAAAAGGTGTTCGATCCTGTGAGAAGCAACGTGCCAGCTGCTGTTTTGACGATCTGTCCTGTGCCGCTGACGATTCCGGTATGTGTCAGCGAAAGAGGGTTGGCGAACGCCAAAGTGGCATCATCTTCGATGTCCCCCAGCAACACTCCGTTGCTCGAGGTGCCGTCCCCCAATTGTAGCGTTCCGCCCCGGACCTGTGTGGACCCCGTAAAAGAGTTTGAACCAACGATTGTCAGTACACCGTTCCCAGTCTTGAGGAGGAGACTGCTATCGAACAGAAAAGCGTTGTTGGTCGTCGGGTCGTTGGCGACGTCGCTGATGCCGCCCGCAATAATCGCTGCACCCTCACCGGAAACGTTCAACGCGTGAATGAAAATGTTAAGCGGTCCGCTAACCGTCAGTGTCTTTCCGGTTGCGATGCACCAAGTCTGAAGCCCGCCAGCCGACAGCGGGTTCGCGAAGCTGGCGGATTCATTGGCGGTGATGCCTCCGTTTCCGTTCGTCAACGATCCACCCGCGAATGCGTATCCCGCGGCATTGGTGGCAATGCTCACACTATATGCAGAAATTCCGTTGCTGACTGTGACGGTTCCGCCGCCGGTCGGCGCGAAAACGGCGGCGTAATTGCCATTGCTCCAAGAGTGGTGCGTAGCGCCGCCGTCCGTTGTCCAACGTGCGCTGTTGGTGCTCCATGCACCACTACCGGCCAGATCCCAAGTCTGCGTTGCGGTCGCGCCGGGGAGGAAGGCAGCCGCTTGACTTCCAAATCGCTGGCCCAACCCAACGACCGAAGTGGTATCGAAATGAAGGCCGTCGGAGTGCAGATTCATCGATGTCACGAAATAAGCATTCGAGGCGATTTGACTGGCGTTGTACTGGGCTTGGCGAATGAGCGCGAAACCCGGAGCGGGATTGTCGCGGTTGAGTTCGCCGATGACGAAGGGAAGATTCGGCAGATTCAGGTCGCGGCGCACCGCCGCGATGAAATTCGTGAGCTCAGTCTGGTAGTCATTGGTTGCGGTCGTATCCGCTTCCCCTTGATGCCAGAGCATGCCCCGCACGGTATAGGTGTGGCCGTTGCTCGTGAGTGCCTGAAGAGCCGCCGGGACGCCGTTCGTCAAATCTTGGTACATGACCCCGGCGGTGGCGCCAATCGGAAGGTCCGGATTCCACATCGCATACAGATCCGATCCCGTATGGCTCACCTTGATCAGGGCGATATTGCGGCCCGGTGCGGCTTTCGCCAGGATATAGCCGATACTCAACTCGGGCCCGAAGGTGTTTGTCAACACCCCGTTATCTTCGCTGAATCCAGGTTTTAAGGTCTGCCAACTCGGTATGTAGTTGGTCGCAAAATGGTTCTTGTAGTAGATCAGCACGTTGGTCTGGGGCTGGTTCCAGAACGAGAAGGCGCCCGTCAACTGGTTTGTGTCGCCCCGGCCATCCATGTTGGATTGCCCGGCCAAGATATAGACATCGTAGTTGGTGGCAGAAAGCGGCGCCGCTGCTCCCCAGCACAATCCCCAAAGGCACACGAATCCCAAGATAGTATGCCGGTGGATGACCTGCGATTTGACCACGTCTCTCCCTTTTTCCCCGCGTTCGAAAATCAGGCTTGTTGGAGATACCAATCTACAAACTTTTCAATGCCGGTCTCGATGCCAATCTTCGGCTGATAGCCAAGAAGGTGTTTGGCTTTGGAAATATCCGCATAGGTAACTGGAACATCGCCCGGTTGCAGGGGCAATTGCCGAACCTGTGCCTTCTTCCGCGTCGCTTTCTCTATCAACCGCACCAATTCACGAAGTTCCACGGCCCGCGATTCTCCCAGATTGATGATCTCATAGCCGAATGGGCGGTCGAGACACGCCAACACTCCCTGTAAGATATCGTCGATGTATGTGTAATCGCGTCGGGTGCTGCCATCGCCGAACACATCGATCGGTTTGGCCCCACAAATGGCGGCGGTGAACTTACGAATGGCGAGGTCCGGCCGCTGCCGCGGACCGTAGACGGTAAAGAAGCGCAGGCAAACCATGTCCATGCCGTACAGATGATGATACACATGGCAAAGGGCTTCGCCGGCCAACTTCGTGGCTGCATAGGGCGAAATCGGTTTGAAAATCGGGTCGTCCTCGCCAAAAGGTACTTTTTGATTGACGCCATACACGCTCGATGACGAAGCGAATACGAATTTTTTGACGGAGAATTCACGCGCCAATTCGAGCAGGTTTTGTGTGCCTACGATATTGACGCGAGTATAGAGCTGTGGGTGTTCCAGCGACGGGCGAACGCCGGCCCGCGCGGCAAGATGAACAATCGTATCGAAATTCTGCGCGGCAAACATGGGCCGCAAATCGGTGCAAATATCCGCCGCGACCAACTCCACTTGATTGGCGAAACCGCGAATGTTGTCTCGTTTGATTGTCGGATTATAGAAATCGTTGAAGTCATCGATCACGGTGACCGTGTCGCCGCGGCTGAGAAGTCTTTCGACCACATGTGAGCCGATGAATCCCGCTCCTCCTGTCACCAAGACTTTCATGGCCGCAAACGTACCATGCCGCTGTTTCGGATTGCACTCCTGAAAAATCGGCGACGGCAGAGGATTTTATGCGAGAAGCTCCCGGAGCTGTATTCTCAACGTGCTGAACCAGTTGTGGAATACCTTGACCCGCTTTGGCGAACGGCCTTAGTATTCACGTTTTCTGAGGCAAAGAGATTGCTTTCTACAAAGCGACATGATTGGCGCTCCAAAAGTTAGCTGAAACACAGGAGGAACATGAGGATATCCAGATTGATTTCTTGGGCCGCCCTGCTCACAGCCATCGGTATGCTGTCGTTCCATGCGGCGAGTTATGCCGCGGATCCTTTGCGGCCCGACGCCAGCGAGCAGGTGAGCTTGCTGCGTCCGCACCTGTTGATTCCTTCCTGGCGCATCGGACCTTTCGACCTGCGTCCGTCACTCTCCGCGGGCGGAACGTATGATGACAATATCACGCTCGGCACCGATGGGAGCAAGCTATCGGATATGATCTGGACGATTACCCCAGCGCTCACGGCCGTGGCCGATAACACCATGGAAGGGTACGGAACGTTGTTATCTCTCCAGTACAGTCCCTCCTTCTTGTTTTTCACCCGGCACTCGGATAACGACAACGTCGACCAACACGCCAGCTTGGAGGGCTCTTGGACAATGGCCAAGCTGAGTTTGGGATTGAAGGAGCGATTCGACGAAACCAAGACGGGGATCATAGAAGTAGGTGAGCGGCTGCGCCAACGTACGTATTACACCGAACTGGATTCTCGCTATAAACTGGGTGACAGAACTTCAGTTGAGATGAATCCGCGGTTGACAATTTCCGAAACTGAACACCTGATCGGCTACACGGAATGGGGTGTCGACGGCTTTTTGAATCGGGAGCTTTCTTCGAAGATTACTGGCGGCGTGGGTGGATCGGCTGGCTACGTGGATCCCAGTGATGGCCCGGTCCAAACGTACGAGCGCTTGCTCGGCCGTTTGATGTATGCCCTGACGGGGAAAGTCGAGGTCGACGCCAATGGTGGCGTCGAATGGCGCGATTTTCACAGCCATCAATCGACCTCGACCATCCCGGTGTTTGGCATCGGCGCGGCTTACCATCCGTTCGAAGGAACCACGCTCAGCCTCGAAGCCGGACGGCGCGACGAAATCTCCGGGGCTCTGACGAATGAAGATTACACCGCCAGTACTGTCAGCCTTGCCGTTCGGCAACGCGTGCTGACGGATCGCCTGCATGTGAGCTTTACCGGAAGCTATGAAAATCGTGATTACCATGCATCCGCCGAGCAGGTCTCGGGGTCGCGTACTGATGATTTCTACCTGTTGCGCACCGAAGTCGAACTTTCCCTGGTACGCCACTTTACAGTCAGCGCCTTTTACCAGTACGAAACGGATTCCTCGAGCGTTCCCGCGCGACGCTTCAGCGATAATCAGTTTGGCTTTCAAGGCACCTGGAAGCTATAGTTCTCACCAAGGTCTCGGATGATGCGGACGGGCAAACTCATTTGCGTAGCAGCGCTGGCAGCCGGCTTGGGAATCCCCATCAGCCGCGCCCAACAAGCGGACGACCTTGCCTCGGCGACTCAGAACGCCTCGACTGCCGAGGCGAGCCCCGGTTCGACGGAACCCCCCAGCAACTCCGTTGCGCTGACGACGAAAATGCATCTATTGGTTCCGGACGATCTGATTGAAATCAAGGTTTACCAGCAGCCGGATTTGGAGACCAAAGCCCGCATCGATCAGGACGGCACCGTCACGATGCCCTTGCTGGGCGCCATCACTCTCAGCGGGAAAACCGCTGAGCAGGCCCGCGCCCTGATTCGGGATTTGCTCGCCAAGGATTACCTCGTCAATCCACAGGTCAGCGTCACCGTCATTGAATACGCCAAACGCATGTTCACTATTCTGGGCGAAGTCCAAAGGCCTGGCAGTTATGAAATTCCCGAGGGTCAACCCTTCACGCTGTTGCAGGCAATTGCCCTTGCCGGTGGATACACGCGCATCGGCTCGCCCGGCAAGGTCCTCGTCCAACGCACGGTGCGAGGCCAGAAGAAGGTATACAATCTTGACGCTGGTTCCATGGCCAAGGATGAAAACGCCCAACCGTTTGCGATCCTCCCGAATGACAACATCACGGTCGGCGAACGTGTTTTCTAATCTGGCTTTGGTGTAAGCGTCAGCGCGCCGCGAAGGAGTGCGCCCTGGCCTGCAGTTGTTGCCGCACCCGTTTCCATGGGTCCACTTGAATCGTCTCCTCTTCGCCAGTCTCCTCCTCAAGGATTTCGGAGTCCAAATACGGTTCATACTCGGGAACAAATTTCCGGAGAAGCAATTTCAGATTGTCGGCCGTCGTGCGGTGCAATTGCATCGCCAATTGCTCCAAGAACTCTTCCACCTCTTTGCGGGGAAATGGATCGGAGACGAACCGCAAGATCTTGGGATGCGTGGTGGGCAACAGGTTTTCGGTCTCGTGGCTGATCTCCTCGAATAATTTCTCGCCCGGACGTAATCCAATGAATCGGATCTCAATGTCCTCGCCTGGTCGAAGGCCGGAAAGTTCGATGAGCTGCCGGGCCAGATTCACGATGCGGACCGGTTTTCCCATGTCCAACACGAAAATTTCACCACCCTGCCCTTGCGCCGCGCTCTGCAGCACCAAACCGACCGCCTCGGGAATGGTCATGAAATAACGGGTCACGTCCGGATGGGTGACGGTAACCGGACCGCCCGCGGCGATTTGTTCTTTGAAGGTGGGAATCACGCTCCCGGAAGATCCCAGAACGTTGCCAAAGCGAACCGCCATGAACTTCGTTCCGCCCAGTTTCGAGCGCAATCTTCCGAAATCAAACATCCGCAGGTCCAATTCGTCCTTCGGCTTGTCCCCGTTCGATTGACTCGCCCACAACGATTGGACGAAAACTTCCGCCATTCGCTTGGTGGCACCCATCACGCTGGTGGGATTGATGGCCTTATCCGTCGAAATCAGCACGAACCGTCCGACAGCGAACTCCGATGACAATGTGGCCAGACGCGCGGTGCCCAGCGTATTGTTCTTGATCGCTTCGCATGGGTGGCTCTCCATGATCGGAACGTGCTTGTGCGCCGCCGCATGAAACACCACGTGAGGCCGATATTGCCCGAAAATCGACCGCATCCGCTCGACGTCCAGAATATCCGCGATCAGCGGCACGATGAGCCTGCCATGCCCGAGCCGAATCAATTCCTGCTCGATGGGGAAGAGTTGCACCTCGCTACGTTCCACCAAGAGCAGGCAACGCGGTTTGTACGTCGCAATCTGCCGGCACAATTCACTGCCAATGCTGCCGCCGGCGCCGGTGACCATCACGACTTCACCCTTCAGCGTCCGGCGAATATGCTCGGTTTCCAATTTTACAGGCTCGCGTCCCAGCAGGTCTTCGATTTCCACGGGCCGAATCTGGCTAACCTTGACCCGACCCGTCGCCAGTTGATCCATCGACGGCACGGTTTCAAATCTGAGGTTCGCCTTTTGGAGCACATTGACGATCTCGCGGACCCGCCGTCCGGGTGCCGACGGAATGGCAATGATAACTTTGTCCAGCTTCCAGTTCCGCCGACTGTCCAGAAGAGTTTCCGGTGCGCCAAAGACCGGAATGCCATGCAAGCGCCGATTCCACTTATTCGCATCATCATCAAAGAACACGATCGGCCGCATTCCCAAGCGGTTCTTGAGGAGGAGTTCGCGCGCCAATGCGGCGCCGGCGTCGCCCGCTCCCACGATGCCGATGCGGCTCACTTTGGCTTCGCGCTGATCGGGTATGTGCAGATAGGCTTCGCGAATGCGCCGGAAGCACAAGCGGATTGCCGCCAAAGCCAGCAAGGACAGGAGGGTATCCGATACAATCACACTGCGCGGCGGGGCGAATCTTCCGCCGGTCGCCACCCAAAGACCGGCCGTCAGCAGCCCGCTCGCCAGCAAGGCCCACGCGAGGCGTTTCAGGTCCGGGATACTGAAATAGCTCAGGAGCCCGGCGAATTGCCCGATCAACAGCAGCAACATCAACTTGACCGGCACCAACCACAGACACACCAGCCAGAACTGGCGTTGATCCTTGGCCGGCAACGAAAAATCAAACCGCAGCTCATAGGCCAGCCAGAGACTGAAGATCAGTCCAATCGCGTAGACCACCAGCACGACTGGAATTCTCCATTCCGCTGAGAAGTCGAACGCCACTCGCCGGCATAAATGATAGAATCGCCGGCTCAGACCATACCCTTTACCATTCTTTGAATCACCCATACCTTTGTCCCCTTTCTCCCGAATCCCTGAATTGAAAGAATGCGTTGAGGCTGTGCTGTGGAAATCTGTAAACGATCTGTCGCTGCCAGGCTCGCGCCCGCGACGGCGCCCTTTAGAGACTGGGCTGCCGGACCGAACTTTTCTGAAGGTTGTCGGAACCGAATGGAAATATAGTGCGCAGAATGATCCGCGTGTCCTGCCAGAGATTGGCTTGCCGATGATACTGGAGATTGAGGGCGATCTTTTTCGGCAGGCAATACTCGGTGTAAAATTTCTCCGCGTCGGGGGCGTTCCGCAATAATTCTTCCTCGTGACGAAACTCCACGGATGCCAAGTCGGTAATGCCGGGCTTGAGATCCAGAACTTCCCGCTGCGCCGGCGTGTAACGCGCCACATAACGAGGCACTTCCGGACGCGGTCCGACAAAACTCATTTCCCCACGTAGCACGTTCCAGAGCTGAGGCAATTCGTCCAGTTTCGTTTTGCGGAGAAATCGGCCAATCACCGTCACCCGCTGGTCTCCCCCCCGGGTGATGCTGGGTCCATGCTTTTCGGCGCCGACAATCATCGTGCGGAATTTCCAGATCCAAAACCGCCGCCCGTATTGGCCGATTCTCTTTTGCAGAAAGAATACCGGGCCGCCGTCGCTGAATTTTATCAGGACGGCGACCAATAGAAGAATCGGGCTGAGCACTACCAGACCCAACCCGGCGAAAGAGGCGTCGAACGTCCGTTTGGCGATGGGGTTTGTCACGCTATTTCAAATTTTGGGTGACGACTTCCTTGACCATGTCGCACACGTACTCCGCTTCCGTCTCGGTCAAATCAGGATAGAGCGGCAGAGTCACCAACTCCGGATATACCGTGGCCGCGTGGGGCAGATCGGATGCACGACAGCCGTAGGTCTCCCGGTAATACGGATGCATGTGCAACGGCATCCAGTGCACGCTGGTAC
>DATIZX010000053.1:0-6943 GCA_035516795.1 Verrucomicrobiia bacterium | reverse complement strand
TCGGGCGGTGAAGCACAACGGATTCGGTTGGCGACGCAGGTGGGCGCCGGTCTGGTGGGCGTTCTGTACGTGCTCGACGAACCGAGCATCGGGTTGCATCAACGAGACAATCGGCGATTGCTCGACACGCTCAAAGGACTTCGCGATCTTGGGAACACCGTCATTGTCGTCGAACACGACGAAGACACCATTCGGGCCGCCGATTACGTCGTGGATCTCGGTCCCGGTGCCGGATTGCATGGCGGGTATTTGGTGGCTGCCGGACCGTTACAAACGATTCTCGACAGCCCGAAGTCCCTCACGGGCCGGTATCTGCGCGGCGAATTGAAGATTCCCGTGCCGAAAACGCGTCGACTGCCAAAGCGCGGGTGGCTGACGGTTCGCGGTGCGCGCGAGAACAATCTCAAGAAAATCGATGTGAGTTTTCCGCTCGGCTTGTTCACGTGTGTGACCGGCGTGAGCGGTTCCGGGAAGAGCACATTGGTGGACGAGATCCTGCGCAAGGCGTTGTTCCGAAAGTTCTACCGTGCGAAAGACCGGCCCGGCGCGCACGATTCCATTCTTGGGTTGGAAGAACTCGACAAGGTGATCGTCATCGATCAATCGCCGATCGGCCGCACACCACGCTCGAATCCGGCGACCTACACCGGCATGTTCAATCATATCCGCACTCTGTTCGCGCAGTTACCGAATGCACGCGTTCGCGGTTACGGTCCCGGGCGATTTAGTTTCAACGTCAAGGGCGGCCGCTGCGAAGCGTGCCAAGGCGATGGGCTAATCAAAATTGAAATGCATTTCCTGCCGGATGTGTACGTCACATGTGAGCAATGTGGCGGAAAACGCTACAGCCGCGAGACGCTAGAGATTACCTACAAAGGTCGCAACATCGCTGACGTACTCGACATGACCGTCGACGAAGCCGAGGAATTCTTTCGGGCCGTGCCGAAGATTCGCGACATTCTCCAGACGCTTCAAGAGGTCGGGCTCGGTTACCTGAAGATCGGGCAACAAGCGACGACGCTCAGCGGAGGTGAAGCCCAACGTGTAAAACTTTCCACGGAACTGGCGAAGAAAGCGACTGGTCGCACTCTCTACATTCTGGACGAACCCACCACCGGGCTGCACTTTGCCGACATTGCCAAGCTGTTGGAAGTTTTGACCAAACTCCGCGACGCCGGCAACACCGTCCTCGTCATCGAACACAACCTCGACGTTATCAAAAGCGCCGACTGGATCATTGATCTCGGCCCGGAAGGCGGCGATGCCGGTGGTCGCATCGTCGCCGAAGGCTCACCGGAACGTGTTGCCGCGAACAAGCAATCCTACACCGGCCAATTCTTGCGGCGTCTTCTTGCCGTAGAAAACGATAGTCGACTTGCACCTTCGAGCTGAGCCGCTAACCGCGACAACGCCTTTCGGCACTTTTCCTAGATCAAAATCAGAGCGACAGATTGAGGGAGCGAATCTAATCTTTTCATGTTTTCGCGCTTGAAGGCGGGCGGAGCGCGCGACTGATCGTTTTTGGGAAACAAGATGAAGGTTCTTCTAATTCATCCGAGCGCGTTGATGTACACAAAGGTGTTTCTGCGACTGGAACCACTGGGCCTTGAACTCGTCGCCGAAGCCGCCCGCCGGGCTGGTCACCAAGTGCGGCTGCTCGATCTCCAGGTCGAATCGCACGCTCGATACTTCCGCACGCTTCGCTCGTGGCGACCGGATGCCGTCGCCTTTTCGTGCAACTACCTCGCCAACGTTCCGGAAATCGTGGACCTCTGCAAAGCGACGAAGGCCACGCTTCCGGATTGCTTCGTCTTTGTGGGCGGCCACAGCGCGTCGTTCATTGCCGCCGAGTTTCTGGCGCACGGCGGTGGCGCGATCGACTGCGTCTTGAAGGGAGAAGGCGAAGCCGCGATTGCCGGCGTTCTGGATGCCGCAGCAAATGACCGTGCGGCGTTATTGAAGGTTCCCGGCGTGGTCACGCTGGCTGGCGCTGGACCACCGCCGCGATTCGTGGCGCGTCTCGACGATCTGCAGCCAGCGCGCGATTTACTGCAACATCGGCGCCGGTACTTCCTCGGCACGCTCGATCCGTGCGCTTCCATCGAGTTTTCGCGGGGGTGTCCGTGGGACTGCGCTTTCTGTAGTGCGTGGACGTTTTACGGACGGAATTATCGCACCGTCAGTCCCGAACGCGCGGTCGAAGATCTGGCGCGAATCCGCGAGCCGGGAGTCTTTATTGTGGACGACGTTGCATTCATCCAAGCCCGGCATGGCCTGGAGATAGGCGAAGCCATTGCCCGACGTGGCATTCGCAAGGAATATTATCTCGAAACGCGCGGCGACGTGCTGTTACGGAACCGGGACGTGTTCGAATTTTGGAAACGGCTCGGGTTGAAATACATGTTCCTTGGGCTGGAGGCAATCGACGCCGAGGGTCTGCGTCGCTACCGCAAACGCATTTCTCTCAGTCAGAATTTTGAGGCGCTGGAGTGCGCGCGCCAACTCGGGATCAACGTCGCCATCAACATCATCGCCGATCCCGATTGGGACGTGCAACGATTCGCGGTCGTGCGCCAATGGTGCATGGACGTGCCGGAGATCGTCAACATCAGCGTCAACACGCCATACCCCGGCACGGAAACCTGGCACACGGAATCGCGTCGTCTGACAACCCGCGATTACCGGTTGTTTGACATCCAACACGCCGTGCTGCCAACCCGCTTGCCACTCCCGCGATTTTATGAAGAACTGGTCAGGACGCAGCAGGTGCTCAATCGCAAGCATCTCGGCTGGACGACATTACGCGCCACGGCCGGCATCGTAGGACGCCATCTCTTGCACGGACAGACGAATTTTCTGCGGTCACTCTGGAAATTCAACAGCGTATTCAATCCCCAACTACAGTTTCGCGATCATGCGGAACCCGTTCGCTATCAAATTCCACTGCCGCCAGCGCACAAGCCGGCCGTCAAACCACAGCCGGTCTACATTCATGCCGTCCAAGGCCGCCGCGGCCGCTCGATCGACGATGCCACCGAGCAATTCGTCGAACAGACCCGGATGGGCGCAAGCTGAGATTGAAATCCAAGCGGCAATGGGCGTCGCACGGGTTTCCGATACTCCTTCAGCGAGCGCAGACCGTGGAACTTGCCCGAGCTATCGAATGGCAGGGGCTTTCTTGACATGCGCGGCTTTGCGCGTAAGGTGGCGACTGAAAGGAGATTGAATTCGCATATGAACGATTCACCCCGTTCGTTGTATGTACGAATTGCCGTTGTGGCTTTGCTCTTGTCGTGGGGAGTTGCGATTCCGGCCCGCAGAGCAACAGCGGCAGACGCAACGACCCCTCCTCAGCAGGCAGTCTTGAGTGCCGAGTCCGAGACCACGTTGCTTTCGCAAGCCTACAATATTCTTGTCGTTGCCAATCACGACTACAAAGGGCATCGCGTGCGGGCAATGAAACAGATTGAGGCGGCCGCGAAGCTTTTGGGCGTAACCCTCCAGGGAAACGGAAAAGGGCACGAACAACAGCCCACATCCGACACGCAACTCCGCCAAGCCCAGACGTTGCTCCAGCAGTTGAGCACGGGACTGGCGCCTACCAAACCAAAGGCGGTACATGCGCATATTGAAGCGGCGATCAAGCAGATCAACCTTGCGCTTGCCATCAAGTAAACAGTCGCGGTTCTTTTTCGACTTGTGCGACCAGGATGTTCCGGAGGGTGATTGAGTTGAATGCGGCTTGAGCGGCGTTGACAAGGAGCTGGCGTACTTGAGCTGGCTTGAGTTTGAACTCACTCGCGGCCAGTTTAAATTCGTCGGTTAGTGTGATGTTACTGATGGCCGGATCGTCGGTGTTGAGCGTCACCCGCAGGCCTTCGTCGAGGAACTTCTTAAACGGATGCGCCGCTACCGACGGCACGGTGCACGTTTGGAGATTGGTCGTGAGGCAGATTTCGAAAACCGTGCCGCGATCGCGCACCTGCTTGAGTAATTCCGGATCTTTCTGGAGGCTGACGCCGTGGCCAATCCGTGTCGCCCCGTGCTCAAAGACCGCCTCGCGAATGTGCTCGGGATCACCGCCTTCACCCGCGTGAATGGTAATCGAGATTTCGAGCTTACGCGCTAATGCGAATGCTGCGGCGTGCGGCCTGGATGGATGGTGAAGTTCATCGCCAGCGAGATCGATTCCCAGCACGCCCTTGTCTCGGTACTTGTACGCGAGCTTCACTGTCTCGACGTTCTGTTGCGGCGTGATGGAACGGTAACAACACAGAATCAACCCGCATTTCACGTTGAAGTCGCGTTGGCCGCGACGCAGCCCTTCGAGAGCGGCCACAACGGCATCTTCCATGGTAAACCGTTGACTCGACGCCAACGCCGGCGCAAAGCGCGTCTCGAAATAGATGACGTTGTCGCGCGCGCAATCTTCGCAGAGTTCGTAAGCGATACGTTCCTGCGTCTTCGCGAATGGCAAGATCGGGTAGAAGACTTCGAAACGCTTCAAGTAATCGGTCAAGCTGCGGCAGTCACGGTCGACTTGCACAAACTTCGCCAATTGTTTCGGGTCGTACGTCGGAAGTTTGACGCCGAGGTTGTCGCCGAGTTCGGCAATGGTTGGGACGCGAATCGCCCCGTCAAGGTGCAGGTGCAGGTCAATTTTCGGCAGGTTTTTGAGGTCCATCGTCAGGCTTTCTGAAAAGGCGTGCCCAAAGCTTTGGGCGGACGTGAGCGGCCTACGAATCCAGCCAGCACAAGAACCGTCACGATATACGGCAGGATTTGAATGAATTGCACCGGGATCGTCCGGTCACCCCAGATGGTAACGCCTTGAAGCCGGATTTGGACTGCGTCAGCAAAACCGAAGAGTAGACACGCGAGGGCGGTCGGCAAAGGTTTCCATTTGCCGAAGATGAGCGCCGCCAGCGCCATGAAACCGCGGCCAGCGGTCATGTCCCGTGAGAATGATGATGAGAGGAAAATGGAAAGTGAAGCGCCGCCCATCCCCGCCAACGCGCCGCTCGTCAACACGGCCATCCAGCGGACGCGATTGACCCGGATACCTGCCGCATCGAGTGCCTCGGGGTGTTCGCCCGCGAACTTCACCCAGAGTCCCGTCGGCGTGTATTTCATCCACAGAACGCAGCCAACGACCAGGGCCCAGCTCAAATAGAGCGGGGCGGATTCAAATCGCTCGTTGAGCGGAATGGCGGGTGTCGAGCCGGTCACGTCGTAAAGGATCTTGCAGAGGAACGGCGTCAATCCCATCGCGAGCATGTTGATGGCCGTCCCCGCCACAATCTGATCGGCACGCAGCCGAATGACAAACAAGGCATAAACCGCTGCCAGTGCGGCACCCGCGGCCATTCCGCAAGCCGAGCCCAGCCACGGTGAATGCGCGACCAGCGTTCCCACTGCCGCACCAAAGGCACCGATCAACATCATGCCTTCGAGCGCGATGTTGATCACGCCGGAGCGCTCACTAAACATGCCCCCCAGTGCCGCGAACATGAGCGGAGTTGAAACCCGCAAGGTCGAGGCGAGGAGTTCTGCGGTCATAATTCACCGGGAGCGAGTCGAGGCGACGGGCGGCGCTGCTTCATCCAGCTCCACAAACCCTCCGCCGACACCGACAAAATGATCAATGCCTGAAGAATCTGCGACACCTCGCGCGTAACGTGCTCGGTTTCCAAATCCAGATCGGTGGCTCCCTTGTGAAGGGCTCCGAAAAGCAAGGCGGCGGCCACAACGCCTGCGGGTTGATTTCGTCCGAGCAGTGCCACAGCGATTCCGATAAATCCATATTCGGGTGAAAACCCGAGTCGGAATTTACCCGCATTTCCCAACACTTCTCCCACGCCAACCAGCCCGGCAAGTCCACCGGCAATCGACATGGCCAGAATCCGGATTTTGCTGGAGTTGATTCCCGCAGCGCGTGCGGCCGATTCGCTCTGTCCCACAGCGCGCATCTCGTAACCGATCACAGTCCGTTGAAGAAGAATCCAAACCACACCCGCAATGAAAACTGCCAGGGGAAGCGCGGTGCTTACGGGCGCTCCACCGAAGACTCCGAACTGGTGAATCAGATAGCCAGCGCCAACGGGCCGGGTTTCCGGGTTCTGCGTGGCGGGATTCTTCAGAAGATAGAGTGTTATGTAACTGGCGAGACCCGCGGCGACGAAATTCAACATGATCGTGTTGATGACCTCGTGACTGCCGCGTTTGGCCCGCAGCCAACCGGGGATCGCGCCCCAAATCGTTCCGGCAAGCAGCGCCGCCAAACCGGCCAGCAGTGGCGCTACTGGCCACGGCAGGCTGGGCCAGACCGCGCCGACCGCTGCCGCCGCCAAGGCGCCCAAGGTGAGTTGGCCTTCTGCGCCGATGTTGAACAGTCCGGCTTGAAAGGGAACCGCCACTGCAAGGCCAGTGAAAATGAGCGGTGTCGAATAGAACAACGTCATCCCGAAATCGTAGCCCGAGCCAAACGCGCTCTTGATGAGAATTTCCAGCACGTGCCAGGGATTCTCACCGGCAAACCACGTAAAACTCAATCCCAGCGCGAGACCGACAATCACGGCCAAAATGGGCTGAAGTAATTTTCTCATGCGCCGGCCATCTTCAGTCCCAAATCGCGTTCGGTCACCTGGCCGCGGAGAAATTCGGCAACGATGCGGCCCTCGTACATCACGAGGATCCGATCCGACAACGTCAAAATATCATCGAGTTCGAACGAGACGAGCAAGACCCCGGCTCCTTCGTCACGGGCCCGAACAATACGGTTGTGGATGAACTCGATCGCGCCCACATCAACACCACGCGTTGGTTGGGCGGCGATCAGCAGACCGGGATTTCGCTGAAATTCCCGAGCGACAATGAGCTTTTGCTGGTTCCCGCCGGAGAGTTGTCCTGCACGAATCGTCAAATCCCGCGGGCGAACGTCGTA
>DATIZX010000052.1:0-3555 GCA_035516795.1 Verrucomicrobiia bacterium | reverse complement strand
GTAGAACGCGCACGACAGGCTGGCGGGACCGCCCCCGATGCAGGCAACCTTCTTGCCGTTGGGTTTTCCCGGCTTGAACATCTCTTTCGTCTGGTCCCAGTTCTCGTAAAACCAATCGATCGCGTACCGTTGGAGGCGTCCAATCTGGATCGGCTCCGTGTCGCGTTCGTTGTACACGCACGCGCCTTCGCAGAGCGAATCGACGGGACAGACACGGCCGCAACTCATGCCGAGGATGTTGGCGCTGAGAATGTCCTTGGCGCTGCCGCGCATGTTGCCCGAGGCGATCTTCTTGATGAACGCGGAAACATCGATGTGCGTCGGACAGGCCCGGGTGCAGGGCGCGTCGAAACAGAACAGGCAGCGGTTGGCTTCCACCTTGGCGTTGTGGGGCGCGAACGGCGGATTGATGTCGGCAAAATTCCGCTCGTACTCGGCGTCGGACAATTTCGGCGCAAGATTCTTGATCATGTCGTTCTCCGTTTGGGCGACCCATCGCCGCGGGGCCACCAACTGTCCCCGCGCTGTCAACCGATTATATGCGTCCCGCCGGACGGCGGCAACCGAAAATTCTCGCCTCGATCCCCTGGTGCGGCGACGTGAGTCGCGGCCGACGCTTTATGCGCCGCTACCGACTGCGGGTGATTCACTGGGAAATGCCGAGTTCGCGCTCCAGGGTTTCGTAGCGGTCGATGACCTGGCGGACGAAATGTCGTTTCTCGCGGTACGTGCCCGGGAAGAAACTGCCTTTGAATCCAGCGATGATGACGTGGCGCAGTTCGCGGGAAGTCATTTTCAGTTTATTGATGGCGATCTGCAATTCTTTGCACACGGTCGTGTTCGAGACGAGCCGGTTGTCGGTGCAAATGGACACCGACAGCTCGTGGTCGAGCATTTGCCGGAGCGGATGACGGGAAAGATCGCGCATGTGCGGGAGCGTTTGCGCGTTGCTGGTGAGGCAGACTTCGATGGTGATGCGCTGGCTGGCAATGTATTCGGCGAGCCGGTCCGTGTACGCCACCGGATCCGCGATGTTCGGATTCTGAATCATCTCGTGCGCGAACATCCACGTCCCATGGCCGATGCGGTTGGTGTAACACTTCGTGATCGCCTGAAAAATGGATTCCGGTCCGTACGCCTCGCCGGCGTGAACGGTTTTGCGGAGGAAATGGTCGTGGGCGTACTGATAGGCCGCGCTATGATCGTCGGCCGGGTAACCGGCTTCTGGTCCGGCCAGATCGAAGCCGACGACCGGCAAGCCTTTCTCGCGCGCCAACCGGACCGCGTGGCGCGCCAATTCGAGTGAAGCGGTCGTGCAGACTTGTTTCGGCGACGCCGCCGGCAACATCTCAAACAGGCGCGCGTGGTACGGCGACATCTGCGGCACAATGAACCGCATCGCGCAGACGATGATGCCGAAGTGGAACGGGATGTCGTCACCCGATTGTACCGCCCGGGTCCGATTGTGCTGGTTCTGGGCGCGTTCCAGTCCCCGGCACGCGGCCCGGACGACATGCTCCATGTCGAGCCGGTCGTGAATGTAGTTCTGCGGCGCGAACCGGACTTCGAGGTAGCGAACGCCTTCGGCAAGGTTGTCCTCTGCCAGCTCGAAGGCGATCCGTTCGAGGTTCTCGGCGTTCTGCATCACCGCGTGCGTGTAGGCAAAGCCCTTCAAATAATCCGGCAGGTGAGCGTAATGATCCTTGAAGACCAACCGGCGCATGCCGTCCTCGGTGTACGACGGCAGTTTGACCTTGTGTTTCTTCGCCAGCTCGATCAGCGTCGACAGACGCAACGAGCCGCCGAGATGCACATGCAGATCGGTCTTTGGTATGCGGCGGATGAACTCGCCTGGGATCGTCCGTGCGGCCATGCTGGGAATGCTGATAACACGCCGTTCCGAGCCGGTCGAGGAATCTCTGCCACTGGATTCGGAAACACAGTGGCGTAGGCGTCTCGCCCGCGGCCGTTTCCTAGATGGCTATCGAGCGGACTGATAGCAGAGAGTTGGCGGCTGTCGGCGTCTCAGAAATCGCGGCTGAACTTCTCGAGTCGTTCTTTCTCAGCAGCCTTCTTTGCTTCTTCGCGATCTTTGACGGCTTGGACGTGAGCCGTTTGCCATTCGTCATAGTAGAAGGTGACGTTGCCGTTTCAGCCCGGGTTCACCACTGCCTTCCTGCGCCCATCAGTTGCACGTGCTAGGCGGCTCTTCGAACGGGTTGCGGATTCGTACGCGGGACTTGACCTGTGGACTGGCTCAGCCAGGTTTCGAAGCGCGTCTCGCCGAGTCGTGCGTCATCGCCCGGAACCAGTGTTCTCTCGCTGAGTTTCGCCCCAGCGTAAAGCGCGTTTGGGTCAGCGATGACTTCGCGGGGATCTTTGAGTGCGGCCAAGCGTCGCCGAACCAGATCATCCACGCGAAACTGCTCCGGCCCCCCTATTTCGACAGTGCCATTGAGCGGCGGGCCTAACGCGACCCTGGCTACGCCACTCGCGACATCGTCGGCAGCCATCGGCTGGAAAAGAACATGCGGCAAATGCACCTTGCCGCCGGCCATGGAAATGTCGGCAAGGCCCTTGAGGAACTCGAAGAACTGCGTCGCACGCACGATCGAATACGGGATCGATGAGGCTTTGACCAGTTTCTCCTGAGTGATCTTGGCGCGAAAGAAACCGCTTTCGGACAGCCGGTCGGTTCCCACCACTGACAACGCAACGTGGTGTCCGACGCCTGCGGCCGCTTCATAAGTGAGGAGGTTACGAGTCGATGTTTCGAAGAACGCCAGCACGGCTGCGTCCTCCCAGGAGGGAGAGTTCGTTACGTCAACCGCCACCGAAGCGCCTTTCAGCACTTCGGCCAGCCCTTCGCCCGTAACACTGTTGACACCCGAACTGGGTGACGCGGCTACTGCTTCGTGTCCGTGCTCACGAAGCCGATTGACAAGTCTTGATCCGATGAGTCCGGTACCACCGATTACTACGATTTTCATGATTTATCCTTTCCTTTCGACCGAAGCATTTCGTTCCCTCCTTGGCTTGGCGGAACATGACTGTACTCGATGCGAATTCATCGCCACCCTCTGCGACCTGAATTACCGTAGAGCTATCAAGCCGCCAGGGCAATCGGGAGAAACCGGAATTTCGATCAGGAAATCGCCCTAATCCCATTGGCAACGGCGGGCCAGCCGCGAACAGTTTGTCATTCCGAGCCTGTCGGAAGCCGAGTCAGACGGAGGCCGAATCATATGAGACGCTGATGGGTAATGGGCAGCAAACTCCGCCGTTGTGTGCGGCAAATCTCTGCAGTTTGCTGAAAAGGTTGGCTGAAACTTTGTGGCGCCGCGAATCGTATTCACGGTTCTTTCCGGACGCCAGTCGTCAAGAGTCGAGCGTTGACCCCGACTACAGCAGGCATCACTGCTGTCCAAAATAATCTGATTTTGGACAGATAGCGGCTGTATTTCGGCCTGTTTTCATTGGTCTGAGGCCTGCCTCAGGATGAGGTTGTCTGTCGTTGTGGCTGGATGCTGTCCAACATCAGCCAGGTCTGGAGAG
>DATIZX010000051.1:0-59084 GCA_035516795.1 Verrucomicrobiia bacterium | reverse complement strand
TCCACCCGATATCGTCAACGATCCTTGCGTCAATCCCGTAATCACTCCCACCCCGAGGGACAAGCTGCCCGAGGATAGAACCGTCCCGTTTGACACGATCATTTGACCATTGCCGGACCTCCCAATCTGTATTGAGGGCATTGGCCCCAATTGTCCACCTGTCACCCATACGATTCCGGTTGAGCCGTTCAAGCCGGCCTCCAATACCAAACTCGAAGCGGCGCTGCCGCCAGCCATCGTCAACGTACCTAGAGATCCGAAGTTAAAACCAACCGTGAATAGCCCGCCCGCTACCGTGCCATTGGAAATCGTCATCTGACCGACGCCGCTGAAACCAACGACGATGGCCTGAAGGCCTGCGTCCAGCATTCCCCCCGTCACCCACACGGTGCCGGTGGTACCGGCCGAGTCCCCCAGCAACAGCGAGGACGAAACTGTCGTTGTACCACCCGCAGCGGTCAGTGTTCCCTGACCTACGGGATAGCCGATGGCCAGCGTTCCGTTGCTCACTGTCGTCCCGCCCGTATACGAATTGGTATTCGCCAGCGTGAACGTGCCGGTGCCGACCTTGGTCAGCGCCACGGTGTGCTGGGCGCCGTTGGTAATGATGCCGGCAAATGTCGTGTTGGAATTCAGGTTACCAACCACGTACGTGTCATTTCCCGCGCTGGCTTGGTCGCTGCCGCGCAGCGTTGACCCCGAACCACCGGACAGGGCTCCGAGGCTGATCGTGATATTTCCGGACGAGTGGTTGTTGATGGTTCCCGACAAACCCGCATCAAACGCCGCGTTCGTCCCACCCCACGCGTTGGCACCCTGATCGAAGCGGAGACCGCTACCATTGGTGAGGATGACAGACAGTGGACCGGGTCCGGTCAGCGCGCCCTGATAGGTATTGTTACCGCTGCGCAAAACTAGCGTGCTGCCGGTGATTGTGTTGATGGTGTTGGAGAAGCTCGCGGGACCCTCGTTGAGCGTGAGCGAGCTGCCGCCAAGTGTGATCGAGCCGGCGCCCAGCATATTGGTGTCGGTGATGGCGGCCACCGCATTGAAGAAGCCCAACGTATTGTTGGTCGGGGGTACGGCCAACCCGCCCAGAGTCACGAGATTGGTATTGGGCGCGCTATTCGTAATGGTGACATCCGCGTTGTAGAGCGTTAACGTGTTCGTGTGTGCGGGTGTCACGAGATTGGAGTCGATGAACTGGATACCGCTGGCGTTATAGATGCAGAACGTGTTCGTGGCGTCTGTGAAGTTGACATGCGAGAGAACCACGTTGGAAACGAGCATCTCGGGCAGGCCCCAGATGATACCGGCGATATTGCCAATCCCTCCACGCGTGCTCGCCGTCACGTTGCTGATGGTGATGTTGCGCCAGACGGGGATACTGTTGGTAACCACGACCCCGTTGGTCGAGGCCCCAAACGGAGTCTCGCTAATGACGTGTGAGGGCGCGCCGATCTGGTCGTAGTAGCTGTAGATGGCGACCACGAAATTCACGTTGGTCATGGTCAGGTCGCGATAGGTGAGGTCTTGCATCAGACCGCCGCGACCGCGGGCCGATTTCAGGTGAATGCCATACTCCGTGCCGTTCCACATGCAACTCCTTACCAGCAGGTTGGTCATTCCGCTCGTGGTCGAGCTGCCGATCGATAACCCGTGCCCGGAGTTGAACGTGCAATTGGAGACCGCGATGTCCGCGCCCTCCGTAACCAGGTTGTCGTCCCCGCAGGTGATGGTGCAATTCCGGATCAGCATGTTTTTACACGTGAACTCGGAATCCGTATTCGGCGAATTCGTGACCGTATTGATGATCACGGCCTGGATCGTCACGTTGCTGTCGTTGCTCTTGAATATGAAGTGGGACACCGGCGGGTTTTGCAGGGTCACACCTTGGACCAGAAGGTTGGTGGTCGCATTGATGTTGAGCAATTCCGGACGCGTGGCCTGCGGATTACTGGATCCCGCTTTTCCCCACCAATTCGAAATGGAGCCGGCCGAAAAACCTGCATTACCATCGATTGTTCCCGCGCCCGTAATCGCGACGTCGTGAAGATTGGCCCCGTTGATGAAGGGCGTACTGGCGGTGCTGACGTTGGTCCAGATATTCATGGGCAGCATTTGGAGTTTCGTGCCGGCGTTGACCTGCAGGCAGACGCTATTGGATAAAGCGATCGGACCGCTCAGATAATTGGTCAAAACCCCGACCGCCGCTACCACCACCGTACCACCGCCCGATGCCGCCGCCGTGTTAATCGTGTTCTGGATGGCGGTCGCATTGTCCGTCGTACCATCACCAACCGCGCCATGATCGGTGATGTTGAAGCTGTGGGCGGGAATGACTGGCAAAGGAGGGTCAGCCAACGCCGTGCAGCCTCTGTGCGTCACCACGGCGAGCGCGACGAATAGAGTCGCGGCGTTCATGCGGGTTCCGCGCGACCACAACATCCCAACGATTGCTGCGAACGTACGCACACCTGCGAGCCTCTTCACCTTCTTTCCGCCGCCCAGCAAACAGTAAAACAAACGCTTGATGACAAGTCGACTGAATTTGACGACTGCGCTACCCACCACACCCGGTAAAACCGAAGCCACACCAGCGGCTGAGACGCCGCGATATCGTGTTCGTCGCAACCAACTAAGGAACAGTTCGCCTGGTTGTCCGTGACCCGATTCGTAACTGCGACAGACGCTAAGAAAGCACAATCCGCGTGCCCGGTCGAGAAAAATCAAGGAGTCATGAGAGGAGTCGGAGCAGTTCAACAATATGAACATCGAACGCGGAACGTCGAACATTGAACTTTGAAGGGGGAAGCAATCGGGGGATGGAGCACAGGATAAAAAAGCAACGGCAACGCCTCGCTCATTCGGTTCTTGGTCGGACGACCTTTTTAATGAAGCCCGTCCTTGATCGAACAATCGTTTACGTTGCCATTGCAGTGTGAGACTACTGCAACGTTCTCAAGCGCGCCAGCCGGCAAAAATCCGAATCTGGCACCAGACAAAGTCTTGGCCAAGGATTAGGCAGCACGGCAGCGCAGTTTACAACTCCGATTCTTTGAAAGCTTCGACGTGGTAAATGAAGACCCGGGTCTCAGGACCGCGCCAGGCGTCAGGGGCGCAACCGGCTTTCTGGGCGAGCGAATCCATGAAGCGCACTTTGTCGGGGATCTGCTCCCAGACCTGCGGCAGGTATGTGGCCACACGCCCGCCAATTTGCAGCACGACGCCGTCAAGTTGCGGTCGCAGTTTATTCAACAGATCGTCGGATGAACTGAAGGCCAACGGTTCGGGTACGGTCAAGACGCTGATCTCGATCTCGATCTTGTCGAGTTCATCCGGTTGTACCGGCGTGAACCGATGGTCGCGCAACGCGGCGCTTTGCGCGTTGTCCATAATCGCTGCGTATAGAGGTTCCCGCGGCAGGATATGGCCGATGCAGCCACGTAATTGGCCGCCCTCGGTCAGCGTGACAAAGCACCCTTTCTTTTCGCTCAACTTTACGGGAAAAGCGCCAACGCCAACTTCGGACAGCTTGCCACTCGTCACCGCTTCGCGCAGAGTCCGGCGCGCCAGATTCAACAGGAGTTTGCGCTCTATCATCGTGAAACCTTCTGGTTGTCGGGGCGTATAGAACGCAATCGCCGCGTAACCGACCACAGCGCCTTTGTTGCCGGCGGTGTCGCCGCTGTTGCGGTAATCAAGCAGCGTGGCTTTCCAGCCTTTTTGTTTGGCGAGATACATCAACGCCAGCACCGGCGTTTTGCCACAGGCGTCGCCCGACAACTTCATGCGGTCGATGTCGAGATTGACGATCGCATCGGTCGTAACCTTGTCCCTCGCCCGCGCTTCGTCGTATGGGTGATAATGACTCAGGTCGCTGCTTGCCAATACCAGCGTTTTGTCATCCACCAACGGGGCCAGCGCGCGTGCCATCTGTTCGGGATCGGCCTCGCCAGTGACGACCGGCACGAGCGTGAAATTCTTCAGCGTCTTCTGGAGGAACGGCACCTGCACCTCACCCGAGTGTTCCCACGTTTCCGGCGTGTCCTCGCCCGCGGGCGGCATGGAATGCGATGCCTGCGAAGCCCACGGCGGACGCTGTACCAGACAACGCGGTTCGAGCACAAACGGGATCGACTTTGCCAGTTCCCGGGCTTTCGGTGAGATCGGCACATCGCCCAGCGGCGTGCGATAAATGTCCGCATTGGCGACCGACGCGCCGGTAAACGCCGCGTAATGGCTCACCGCCAGAAGCACAACGGTTTGGAAATCGTGGCCCGACGACAGTTGGTAACCCGACAATAGTCGGTACGCCGTCGCCGCTACCGGCCCCGAGTACGGGTACCCGGCGTGTGGGCAGATCAACGCGCGCAGTTCGCCGTCGACTGTGTGCGGTGCCGCGTTCGCCAGCAACGCATCGAGCATGTGCGACAGCGCGGCTGGATCTTTCGGATAAAACAGCCCGGCGACAGCCGGCTCACGGACGCGCTTTGCGACGGACGGCGCTGGCGACTGTTTCTCCGATGATTGTTGCCCCTCGCAAACAACCGCAAAGATCATCAACGCCGCGACTGCGGCGACACCAGCAGTAGCGAGCAGTCTTCTCTTCCCGCTCATCGATTCTCCCGTCGCACCGGTCTTGTATCACATTTCTGGTCTGCATCGCCAGCGAGAACGGCGCAAGCTTAAAGCCCCACTCAGTTTGTGCAACATTACATCCCCCATTCATGGAGCTTGAGCCCGCGAATTTGACTCACGGAGAATGGCTGGTATTTTTCGGCCATGCATCGGTCAAAGAAACTCCAACTTCGAGTGAGATTCGATTAAGATTCTTTGGAAAGGCGACCGTTGTATTGTCTGTCTCGAAGCTTCGCCTTTGACGCGGGAACATCTCATCCCTGAATCATTGAGCGGAAAGTTGGAGGTGCCTTTTCTCTGTAAACGCTGCAACGACACATTGGGATCAGAAATTGACCATTCTGCTTGTTCCGACCCAGTTATAAGGAGAGCGGCTTTGGAGCTTCCAGGCGTGCCGCGTGACCGCCATACAAAGATCAATCGGAAGCTCAATCAGGGTCAGAGATTCGTCATCAAGACACCTCATGGCGAAATTGAAGCGGTTGCCAAGGGCGATTTAATCCAGCCGGTCACGTTCAAGAGTCAAGACGGCTACCTGATCCAACCGTCGGAGGCCGCCATAAGGGACATCAAAATGGCTCTCGCACAACGAGGACACGACGCACAATTCATTGGTGATGCCGTCTCAAGACACGCTTCGGCCCCCGTGGATCAGCCGGTCAACATTGCCCCCGGAATTGTGATTAGGAAGCGGAGCTTTGATGCTTCCACGATTTATCCTAAAGGGAAGCCAGTCAATTCGCTGTTGCTCCTGAAAATCGCATACGAGTTTTTGGCTTTGTGCTTGGGAAACGCCATTTACGGCGAACAGCCCGAACTCGGTCTAATCCGTCGCACCCTACAAACCCTCGACAGGAAGAACGCGTTTGTTGAGTTTTTTGAGAGGGAGCACAAGTACCATGTCCACGGCATCGCCTTTGAAGGGAACAATCCGTTTGCTCGGGTGCAAGTTCGATTGTTCGGATCGTTGGCGTTCAGGGTCAATTTTCCCCGAATCGCGGTGGGAGGGCCGTGCTTCGCTTACACTCATGACCTGAGTACCGGCGAAGAGAGCGTGGTCGAATATGGTGGCGCTCCTAAGCGGTGAAGATGTCGCGCCGCTGGCTTGGGACTTGAGAAACTCAATTGTCAGGAGCAGAATCTCCCACACAACAGTTTTTCGGTAGATACGTTAGGTCTTCCATAGTAGGAGAGTATGAAGTCCAGTCGGATTTTTATCAGTCATTCCTCACAAGATAGGAAATTCGCGGGACTGGTGGCCACAGCACTGCGTAGCCCCGACATGGCACCATGGATCGATACTGAGCAAATAGTCACCGGTGATGACATCTTTGATCGACTGGGGCAAGAACTCCAAGCGATGGACGTTCTAGTTTTTCTTGTATCGGAAGCGGCACTTGCATCCGAGTGGGTCTCACGTGAAGTGAAGTTTGCCGCAAAGAGAGAGATCACAGAGAAGCGTATTCTGCTATTGCCCTTCATCATCGACGACACCCCGATCGATGCGCTACCTTGGCTTTTTAAGCCACCGCAATGTCTCACGTGTCGCTCCGGATGCTGAGGGGGCCGCGAGCATAGCGGCCACTCTGCGACATCTCATTCAAAGGCGTTTGCCTAGCACTGTGCAAGATGGGAAGAAGGGGGCAGAGTTTAAAGGCGACGTGTGCGTTGACCGTCTAATCAAGAACGTCAAGGTAGGTGATTGGAGCGGGGCTGATTCCGCCGCCATTGAAATTCTAAAGGCAACCGACAAAGGCGGCCAGAATGAGGTATTTGAGTCTCTTGTGAAATACGTGGACCAACCAATAGACGAAGACACCCTTTGGGGAGTGCTGATGACTATCGAGAGTTGTGCGCAGCTTACCCCGCAATGGGTCGACCACAAATTGTTAAGCCGTATGGCAAACCATCCAAACTTTTCGGTCAGAGCCTCCGCAGCTTCCATCTGCATGGACTGGGCGCAGTTCGCGTCCGATCTGGTCCCCGTAGACATTCTGTTGAAGTTGGCCGTTCACAACGAAGATTGGTATGTCCAAGCTCCTGCAACTGCGGCACTCCAAGCTATGGCACGCTCACAACCTGTTATCTTGCAGATATTCTATACACGGCTTTGTAGTCTTGACCCGGATGCGAGAGCGCATGCTGCTGCGGCGCTTGCCGGTATCGCCGACAAAGAGCCTGAAATCCTTGACTCAGGCACACTGCAACGAGAACTCGCACGATTGAAGCGAATTGGGGATCGCGAAGCACGCGACCGTCTCGCCAAGGCTGTTCCCAAAGTCAAGCGCGCGAAGCAAACAATCAGATTCAAATATGGTATTTAGCGCCTGAGACAGCAAGGTCTTACACTGGACTCACCAGCTGTTAGGGCAGTAGCCGCAGGGACTGTACATCGTCGCGAGATTGAAGTTGCGCGGGAACCGCTCATCACGAGCATCATTTTGAAGTGTCGAACCACTTTCAAGACGTGGGGCTGGTGTGCAGGCATCAGGATAAGTTGGCCCGGTTCACATCCGCAGCCGATGGTCGGTCGCTAGCTGACCGCTGAAAACTTGAACCTCGCTGCGTGCTTTGGCACTATGCCGCCGAGAGACGACATGGACCGAAGCGGGAAACGGATCTTGCTGGCTTTCGTTTTCGGCGGATTGCTGTGCCTCGGTTGCTCAAAAACTCAGACCACCTACGTCACTTTTGCAGCGAACATGCCCAAGCATCTTGGTGATTGGGAGCAACTAAAGTCCGCACTCATTGCTGAAGGAATTCATTGCTCTGGAAGTCCGTGTGATTTGGGCGTATGCGAACTGCTCGTCCGCTCGGACGAGTTCAACAAAGCGAGAAGAATCGCGCACGAGTTCATCCGCAATCATGGGCTGACGGTGCGAATTAGCAAGGACGTCGGAGGCAACGTCCGCGAAGTCTATGAAGGCGGGAAGTGGATTCGTGATGAACCTTGGTATAAATCCACGAAGTGAGCTTTTTGTGTCAGCCTAGTCTAAGGGAAAGAGCACAGCCGCGATGCGGCGGTTCGTGATTCGGAGGGACAAACGATGGGTGCAGTCTGTATTCTGACGCCAGTTGTGATTGCGGCTTGGCCAGCGTTCAGCGCGGTGGTCGCGGCGGCGGCGACATCGCTCGGCTATAGCGTCGTGGCGGAAGGTATTGAGAGAGTAAATGAGGAGGTGCGCGGCAAGACGGCATCAACTGAACAGCGGATTCAACTCGAAATCGCCAACAGCCAGTTGGTCACCAACCAGTTGGGGCGTGATCAACGTATTTCCGTCGCGCGGAACGGCGTGACCGTGACTTTTTCCTGCGACGCCCGCGGACACGCCGAGGTCTGCGTCACCGGCACCGGGCAGACAGAAGAAGCTTTGCGGGCATTTGGGGAGGAACTGAGCCAGCGGGTGGTGCAACGCTACGTTTATCAACGGGTGATGGACGAGTTGCGAGCGCACCAGTTTACGGTCGTGGAAGAAGAAGTGGAGGCGGACCAATCGATCCGGCTGAAGGTTCGTCGCTGGGAGAACTGATCATGGCACAACGCGAATTTGACATCACGATAGGACCGGGAGGCGAGGTCAAGTTGCACATTCACGGCTTTAAGGGGAAAAGCTGCCTCGAGGTGGTGCGCTTCTTTGAAAAGATGGTGGGCAAGGTGAAATCCCAGGAGAACACCAGTGAATTCTACGAGCCGGAGGAGACGGTCCGCTTTCATATCGACCAGCGGCAATAGCCACTGGCCGCAACGGGGTGCGAGACAACGCTTCAGATGAGCGACACGGATTTACGGGGTTCCGCCTACTATCCGCCTCGTGCGCGGTGGTCTAGTCCGTTCCGTCGAGCCGGTTATCTGATGCGAGAGCGGCTGCATTTCTCCATCCTTGCCGTGCAAAAGCGAGTTTTTGGCCAGGCCTTGCTGGGCTTGGTTCTACCCGGCTGGGCGCTGGTGTGGAGCAAGCGTCCAATGTTCGGCGTCGTCCTCGGAACGACCTACTGTGTGTCCATACCCATATTCCTGATCTGGCGCGGCTACGCCATTTCCAATCTGGCACTCGTGTTGATGATGACGATTCACGCCGGCGGTATTCTGCGGCTCGATTCCTTCAGCAATCTTTGGATGCGCTGTCTCACATCTTTCCTGGTGTTCTTTGCGCTGGCAGCTTTGATTTACCGGCCCGTCCTCAAACAAATCGAGAAACATTGGTTCGTGGCGCTCCGCACGAGCAAGCACGTGGTGGTCGTTCAAACGGGAACCCAGCACAAAATTCACCGTGGTGACTGGGTTGCGTACCGGATCGGGACGGATTGGGGGCGTTACTACACCAGACCGGTCGTCGTCAGGGCCGGCTACTCCTTGGGACAGGTGCTGGCGGTGGCCGGTGACGAGATTACGTTTCGGCGAGATGGGCTATTGGTGGCCGGGGAGAAATACCAGCACCGGCCGTACATGCCGACCAATCGAACAATCCAGGTGCAGGAAAGATGCTGGTTTGTGTGGCCCGAAATGAGTATAAGTGGCCATGGTGAAGTTGACCCCGGTCAAATCGAGGGGAGTCTGTTGGCGTTAGCCATGGTGCCCGAAGCAGACATTGTGGGAGTTCCTTACAAGCGTTGGTTTTGGCGAAAGCAAATGCTGCCATGAGCCGCTTCAATAATCTGGAGTTTCAAGACGGTTCCGAGGAGCAATTCTCGACCACGCCAGTGGTGAAGGACGAGGCGTATTACGAGCGCGAAGCCCAGACCGCTTTCGAAAGCGGCAACTTCGAACAAGCCTTGCGGTGGTTCGCGAAGGTGCTCGAGCACAATCCCGATAACACTCGCGCGTGGACGGGGCAGGTACGGATGTTGATCGAGATGGAGGAATTCTACGAAGCGAAGATGTGGGCCGACAAAGCGCTGGAACGGTTTCCCCACGAATCCGAGTTGCTCGCGGCGAAAGCGGTCGCATTGGCGAGGATGGGTGACCTGGAAAACGCGCTGGCTTTTTCAGATGCCGCTGTCGAGGAACGAGGTGACACTCCCTACATCTGGCTCGCGCGCGGCGATGTGCTGCTGGCGGCCAAACGCAAACAAGCCGGCTCCTGCATCGAACAGGCGTTGATTCGCGCTCGCGATTGGTTTGTCCACTGGTTGGCCTCACGCATTTACTATTACTATCACAAGTTTTCGCTCGCCCTGAAGATGGCGCAACAAGGCACGGCGCTGGATGCTGCCCGCGGCGTGCTCTGGCTACAACTGGGGCGTTGTCAGCTTGCGCTGGGCTTGGAAGGTGTGGCCGGCAACTCTTTCGAGCAGGCAGTCCAACTTGATCCACAGCAACAGGAGGCGGTGAACGCTTCGGTAAAATCGGCGCGTGCGGGACCGTTGCGGCGATTGTATCGCTGGTGCCGCGGAGCCTTCCAAAGATGAGACAACTCAATCTCGACGCCCTTTTGGGCGCCGCCAAACAGAACAACGCCTCGGACCTGCATCTGGTTGTCGGTGTGCCGCCCGCCTACCGCATCAACGGTGAGATCATCCTCGCGTCGGAAGACGCGCTCACCGAGCAACAGATCACTGAAATCGCGACGGGATTGCTGAACGATTTGCAGCGGCAGAAATTCGAGCGCGAATGGGAGCTGTGCATCTCGTTGTATCACAGCGCGGCCGGACGAGTCCGCGTAACCTTTTACCGCCGCAATGGCCATCCGGAATTGTGTTTCCGCTTGTGCGGCGAAAGCATTCCCTCGCGCGAGGAACTGGGCCTGCCGGCGAAGGTGGACGATTTGGCCCGCAAAACCAACGGGCTGGTCTTGATAACCGGGCCGACGGGTTCGGGAAAGACCACGACGCTGAACTACATGGTCGACCTGATCAACAGCGAGCGTCGCTGCAAAGTGATTACGATCGAGGACCCAATCGAATTCGTTCACCAGAACCGGCGGGCGATTATCATCCAGCAGGAAGTGTTGACCGACACGCAATCCTTCCATCGGGCGCTGATCCACGTCTTGCGGCAGGACCCGGATGTCATTGTCGTCGGCGAATTGCGCGACCCCGATTCGATTGCTACCGCGTTGACGGCGGCGGAGACGGGCCATTTGGTGTTGGCGACGCTGCATTCTCCGAATACCGCGCATGCGCTGGAACGTATCACGGGAGTTTACGAAGGCAGCATGCAACGCCAGGTGATCATTCAATTGGCGAATGTCCTGCAAGGAATCATTGCGCAAGATTTGCTGCCATCGGCCGATCGGACTCGTCGCGTGCTGGCGTATGAGTTGTTGTTGGCGACCCTGGGGGCTCGCAACCTGATCCGCGAGAGCAAGATCTCCCAGGTGGAGACCACCATCCAAATCTCTGCCAAAGACGGCATGGTTCTCATGGACAATTGTCTGGCCGATTTGTACGGTCGCTGTCTGATCAGCTACGACACCGCGTTAAGCCGCGCCCGGCATCCAGAAAACTTCGTGCAAAGCCACAAGAGGCGCGAGGATTAGATTCTGCGTGCGGCTCCCGTCCGTTCGTGATAATTGTCCCCCCGCGATGAAAGCGAAGATCATCATCATGCCCAAACGGACCGTGTTGGACCCACAGGGCAAAACCGTCAAGAATGCGTTGGAGTCTCTGAGTTTCAAGGGCATCAAGGACGTGCGCGTCGGCAAATTCATGGAAATCGAACTGGAAGGCGGAAACAAGGCGGAGCTGCGGAAAAAGATGGACAAAGCCTGCCACGACTTGCTTAGCAATCCGGTGATTGAGGAGTATAGGTTCGAGTTGCACGAATGAGACACGAAGTGCGCGGATGGCACAGAGGGGGATTCTGAATCCGTGGGAATTTGTGAAATCCGTGGATAAATCGGCATGAGATTTGGAATCATTCAATTTCCCGGCAGCAATTGCGATCAGGATGCCCATCACGCCCTGGCCGAACTACTCGGTCAGCCGACCCGTTACATCTGGCACAAGGAAGAATCGTTGGGTGAAATTGACTGTGTCGTCATTCCCGGCGGATTTTCCTACGGCGATTATTTGCGCACGGGCGCGATTGCGCGGTTCTCGCCCGCGATGAAAGCGGTAATCCAGCACGCCAAAGCGGGTGGCTTGGTGCTTGGCATCTGTAACGGATTCCAGATTCTTTGCGAGGCGCATCTCCTGCCCGGCGCGCTGATTCGCAATCGGGGGCTGAGATTCATCTGCGAGCACGTATTTGTGCGAGTTAAAACGACCGAGTCGCCGTTCACCAATGCCTGCCAGAAAGGCCAGGTGCTGCGGATCCCCATTGCCCACGGCGAAGGCAACTATTTCGCCGAGCCGGCCGTGGTTGAACAATTGAGAAGATCGGACCGAATTCTGCTCCAATATTGCACGATGGACGGTGAACTGACCGATGCAGCGAATCCGAACGGCTCCATCGAAAATATCGCGGGCATCTGCAACGAAGAAGGGAACGTCTTCGGAATGATGCCACATCCGGAACGCGCCAGTGAGAAATTGTTGGGAAGCGAGGATGGTCGGCTGATTTTCGACAGCCTCCTGGCGGGTCAGAGAATCGCGACCTAACCGCAAATGCAGCCACTTTCGACCACCTGGAATCAGCATACGAGCCTGGTTCGCATCCTTCGTGACTTCTTCGTGTGTTTCGTGCGCCTATGATTCGTCTCCAAAACGTCAGCATGGAATATCGCCTCAAGGGCGAATGCATCCACGCCCTGCGCCATATCCATTTGCATGTGCCCGACAGCAGCTTTGCGGCGATCATGGGACCCAGCGGCTCCGGCAAGACGACGCTCATCCAACTGATTGCAGGATTGTTGAGTCCGACCGACGGCGAGGTGATCGTCTCCGGCGAAAACCTCCGGCAACTCGGCGACGAGAAAACCTCCGTTTTTCGCAATCGCACGATTGGATTCGTCTTCCAATTTTTCAACCTGCCGAACTATTACAACGCGCTGGATAACGTGGCCCTGCCGTTGGTCTTCGCCGGCGTTGACGAACGGACCCGGCGCGCGCAGGCCGCCCAGTTGCTGACCGAGTTCGGGCTGGCGGAACGCATGCGGCACAAGCCCGATCAGCTTTCCGGTGGCGAAGCGCAACGGGTGGCGATCGCCCGGGCGCTGGTCAACAACCCAAAGATCATTCTCGCCGACGAACCGACCGGCAATCTCGACCGCGAGACCGGCGTGCGCCTCATGCAGTTGCTGCAGAAGATCAACTGGGAACGCCGGGTCACCATCCTGATGGTCACGCACGACGAAAAAGCCGCGGCCTTCGCCCAGCGCGTGATCCGCATCGAGAACGGAGAATTGGCATGAGCGCGGCAACCTCGAAATCCGAAATCCGAAATCCGAGACAAGCCCGAATTTGGAAATCGGCAATTCTCGAAATTGTTTATGGACCGGGGTCCGGTTCTTCGCGCTTCGGATTTCGACATTCGGATTTTCCGCCATGATTCGCCGACGCGATTATCTGAGGCTGACGACGCAGAAGCTGGCGCTGCGCAAAAAGCGCGCGGCATTCGCGATCGTCTCGGTCGCCCTCGGTGTGATCGTGGTCGTCACTGCGGATTCCTTGCTGGAGGGCGTACGCAACGTGGCGGTCAAGACGATGTGGACGGAGGAGATCGCTCCCGACCAGATTCGCGTCTACGCCGGCGCCAACCCGTACGATTTCACGCTGCCGAACCAGGAACGAAAGCCGAAGACAAAGCAGCACATCCAGTTCCTGAGCGAATCAGTGTTCGAACAGATTCGCGCCTGGCCGGGCGTCGAAGCGGCTGATCGGCCGGTGCTCGTGCAGCCGGTCAGCGTCGATGCCTTTGCGAAAAGGCCGCGTCCCGTTACCGAATTGCACGGGTTGCCCGAACCGATATTGGCACGTTACGTGACCGACCGCGCCATGCTTCATGGGAGCACGAATGCCATCCCGCTCGTCCTCGGCCAACGCGACGCACGCCTCCGGTTCGACGAAAAGACCGGCCAATTGGGGTCAGATCCTGGCGGGGAAAAGGCGTGGCTCGGGCGAGAGGTGACGATTTTGCTGGGCGACAATTACGCCGGGATCGGCCGATTTCGTTACGATTACAAGAAACGCGAATACCAGCGAGTCAGCGAAGATGAAGTGACGGCAGAACGCGACAAGATGGACCGCAATTTGCGGGCACAGTACGACGCCGCGATTTTCAATACCACGCTGACTCTGAAAGGCCGTGTCGTGGGCTTTTGTCCGGGCAACAACGTACTCATCCCGCTCGACTCGGCGATCTTATGTGAAAAGTGGCTCGATCAACGCGAGCGGTTGGCTTCCCGAAGTCCGCCTGTACCCGAAAGCAACGAAGCGACCTATCAAGAGGACGGCCGACGCGCTCCGAAACCGGGCGAGTACACCGAGGGCGTCGTGCTGGTCAAACCCGGTACGGATATCGAGGCAATTGCGAAACGCATTGATGAAATGGGATTCTCCGCGACGACCCGGGCCCGGGCCTTCGAAAATCAGGTCCAGGCATTTGACAGCGGCATGCGGGTCGTGAAAAAAGTGCTGTTCGCGTTTGGCGGTATTATTCTGGGGCTGGCGTGCGCGCTCGTTTGGAGCACCACCTCAAAAACCGTGTCCGATGCTCGCGTGGATATTGGACTGTTTCGCGCACTCGGGGCGACCAAACGCGAGATCCGCCGACTGTTTCTCGGCGAGGCGATGTTGCAGGGAATATTCGGAACAGTCTTTGGCATGTTGCTCGGCTGGGGACTGGCGTTGGGCATCAGCCATTGGGTGATCAACTATGCCCACCGCACGACGTACGATCCCGAGGAAGCCTTGCTGCTTCCGAACTCGATCTTTTCCGTCAACTGGAAATTCTGTCTCCTGCTGATTGCCGGCGCCGCTCTTCTCTCGCTGCTCGCGGGACTGTTTCCCGCCAACCGCGCCGCGAAGGTCGACCCCGTCAAAGCGCTGAAGCGAGAGTAACCTCCTCCTTGGGATTGCCTTCCGCTCATAACTACGGCAAACTCAGTTCCGTTTGGCCGGAGCGGATACGACGGAACCGAAGCAAGCCTGCAGGCTCGAAGATCCCAGGGCCGCATTCCACGAAGCAGAAAGCCGCATCCGCAAAGCCTATGCTGCTGTCGCCAAGGAATTATATTTGAGCGGTTTCGGGTTGACCGGAGTTCCAGAGTCCGTTAGCCGATTAACCTGGCTTGAGGTGTTACTGCTTGATGGGAACAAGTTAGCAGCAGTTCCAGAATTCTTGGGACAGTTAACCCATCCTCAGGGACTTTGGCTTTACAATATCCATGATTGATTCCCTGAAATCGATTCTGACGTGGCGCGAAGCCCAATTCCATACCAGCTTGGATACAACCGAGAATGGAATCCGACAGACCCGTAGGGCTACACACGAATCGGCAGAAGGACGAACGGAAAGCCGGCGCGGTAAAAGCGTTTTTGGACGGCGAAGACGGTGTAATTGTGGAGCCGGCGCGAGGCGAAGGTGTCTTTGGGGAACAGGAGTTGCCCACCGAAGAAAACGCTGTTCGGAAATTTCTCGACGATCTTCGGTGCAATCTGGGCGAGTTCTTCCACTACGTCCGTGCCCAGTGAATAAAAGCTCTCGGCGTAATAACCGTGATGACGCATGTATTGGACGTAGCGATCGTTTTCCTCCTGTACATGCCGGCGCAGACGGTCAATTTCGGGAGAGCCCTTGAAATTGCCGGCGTCGATGATGCCCACCTGCACGAAGACGAAATTCTTGAACACGCCGCCAAACACGCGCAACACGCCGAACAAGGTGTGGAGTCCGAGTCCATTGTAGCCGCTGACGAGAATGACCGCCGTCTTGGCTTTTGGATCGCACGGCGGCTCGGGTTTGGGTGGGGCGGTTTCACTCAGACCCGTATCTGCAGCGGCGACATTGACCAGATCATCCAGACGGCGAAGTAGACGGCTCGTGTAGTGGTAGTGCTGTCGGATCGCGAACGCCAACGAAATGAGCCCGCCGGTCAGGACCATGGTGATCCAGCCGCCTTCGTCGAACTTGAGAATCGTGACGGAAATCAGGATGCCGGCAGTGAGAACAAGGCCAAGTCCATTGATAAAGAGTTTCTTCTTGCGATGGGCGAGGCCTTTGCCGGCGGTCCACCAGTGGCGCACCATGCCGAGTTGCGACAGGGCGAAGGTGATGAACACGTTGATGCTGTAAAGCACGACGAGGAACCCAACCGAGCCGGCAGTAAACAACATCATCGCCAGCGCCGCGCCACCCATGAGCAGGATGCCGTTTTGCGTCACGAGCCGGTCGCTGAGCGTGGAGAATCGCGTCGGCATCCAGCGATCGAGCGCCATGCTGGAAAGCACGCGCGGACCGTCGAGAAAACCGGCCTGCGCGGCGACGAACAGCAGCATGGCTTCGGAGAGCAGGGTGATCATGACGAAAGCCGTGGCGCCGCCGTGCGGCCACTTGCCAGTGACGACTTCAAACAGCACGGCGTTGAGCGTCTTGCCATGGACATACTCGACGTCGAGCAACAGGTAGGCAATCATCAATCCCATGGCGGTGAACGCCAGCGACGCCGCCATGTAACTCATCGTGCGTTTCCCAGTTTGCACTTTCGGTTCGCGCAAGATCGGCAGTCCGTTGCTGACGGCTTCAATCCCCGTGTAGGTGCCTGCGCCGAGGCTGTAGGCGCGCAACAACATCAGCAGCAGACCGGCCACCCCCAATTCCGCCGTCGCGCTCCGCACGTCCCCGGCCGTGGCGTGAACGACTTCCGGGAAATTGCCGGCGTGCAACACCAGTGCGTAGACAATGACAAACAGGTGCGTGACCACGAACGTCAAGAAGATCGGCACCAGCGGCATCACCGATTCTTTCACGCCACGTAGATTGAGCAACGTCAGCAGGATGACGCCTGCGACGGCGAACTCCAGTTTGTAAGCCAGCCAGGTGGAAGGCAGAAAACTGAACAGCGCATCGGCGCCGCTGGCAATCGAGATCGTGATCGTCAACACGTAGTCGACCAACAACGCGCAGCCAGAAACCATGCCGACCGTGGGCGACAGCAGTTTGCTGGCGACGAGATAACCGCCACCGCCAGTCGGAAACAATTCAATGATCTGCGAATAGCTCGTGCTGATGACGAAGACCGTGATCGCCGAAGCCAGCGCCACAAAAATGCTCAGGTGGGGATGGGTGCGCAACGCCAGAAACGCTTCTTCGGGACCGTAGCAGGAGGAGGAAAGTCCATCGGCGCCAAGCCCGACCCAGGCGAAGAAGGCGATGAGCGATAGCTTGTGAAAGATGGTGTGATCGTGCGGACTGAGAGCGCCCCCGATGATGAGCGTCTTCAGACGTTTGCCCAATGTAGGTTTGGATTCGTTCATGGCTCTCCTGAACCTACGGGGTTAGCTGACGGGCTCAGACGGAGATGCGCCATCTGCCCCGAGGCAATCTCGGGGTTCGCCCCGATAAACCGGTTCCCCCGTTCCGCACCAACGACACGGATTCGGCATTTAAGGGCCGAAGCATAGCACAGCAGGGACTTCAGTCAATACAAGCGCAAGCGAAGGGCAGGATCCGAATGTGCCGGCAAGCGCCGAACCGTGGCCGATTTTCCCGACGGAGCAGAGCGGGTGGGCGTTCCAAGCGAAACCAGGAAACTAAGAACTCGCCCCATGTGGCCGTCGAATTCTTTCGCCAACTCGGAAATCATCTGAATTCAGAATCGGAAGTTATCCGATTGCCAGACGAGCCGCGTCGGGAGATGATGGTTTTCGGGGGCCAGATAAGTGCCAAGGTCGCCAAACAAAAACACCGTCGGCATTGAGGACCAGTTTGTGAACGAAACCCGATCACTTACCAGACGCGATTTCCTGAAAGTTACCTTCTTCACCGCCGCTGCTTCGTTGGCGACGAAGCGGCTGGCATGGACGGCGGAAGCCAGATCCGAAATTCCCCATCGCGCTTTGGGACGCACCGGCGAAAAAGTCTCGTTGGTCGGTATCGGCGGATTCCATCTCGGGCGGCCCGACGAGCAGGAAGCCATCGGCATCGTCCGCACCGCCGTGGACAGCGGCGTCAATTTCATGGACAACTGCTGGGATTACAATCGCGGCGTCAGCGAGGTTCGTATGGGCAAGGCGTTGCGCGACGGTTATCGCAACCGGGTGTTTCTCATGACGAAGATCGACAGCCGAGAACGCAAGCTGGCGCAAAGGCAAATCGAAGAATCGTTGCGCCGGCTTCAGACCGATCATCTGGATTTGCTCCAATTGCACGAGGTGATTCGCGGCAGCGATCCCGACCGCGCCTTCGCCAAAGGCGGTTCCATGGAGGCGCTGATCGAGGCGAAACAATCCGGCAAAACGCGCTATCTCGGATTCACCGGCCACAAGGATCCGTCCATCCATCTCAAGATGCTCGATAGCGCCGCCGCGCACGATTTCCGATTCGATACCGTGCAGATGCCGCTCAATGTCATGGACGCCCACTTCGACAGTTTCCAGCAGCGCGTGTTGCCGCGACTCGTGAAAGAACAGATCGGCGTGCTGGGAATGAAACCAATGGGCAGCGGCCTTATCCTCGAAAGCAACAAGGTCACCCCGGTGGAATGCCTGCATTATGCGATGAGCCTGCCGACCAGCGTCGTAATTACCGGTTGCGATTCGATGAAAGTCCTGCAGCAGGCGCTGGACGCCGCGAAGAGTTTCCGTCCGCTGAGCCAGAGCGAGGTCACGGCGTTGCTCGACAAGACGCGCGAGGTGGCGAAGCTCGGCCAGTTCGAGCCTTACAAGATTTCGCCCCGCTTCGACGCCACCGTCTACCACCCGGAATGGCTCGGCTGACGATTCTCCTGCCGAACTTGGCTCACAACATAACAAGAGTGTGGTCGCAAGCCTTCAAGCGCATATCAAAGCGATTTCCGCGTAGCCGCAGCCTTTATGGCTGCGCGCGGGACCGGACGCAGGCGTAAAGCCCTGGTCACCTACGGCCCTACCACCGGCAGGTAAACCGGCGGCTACAGTTTTGTTGGCGGCTCCCGGTCTGCATCGATATCTCGCACATCTCCCTGCTTTCGCAAACGAATGTTTTGCTTTGGTACGCGATGCCAATGCGCTAAGCTAACCGCCCGTCTGCAAACAAGAGGGGAATCACTCATGAACGCATATCTGAAGAATGTTTTCGTCACCTTGGTGCTGGTCGTAGCTGGCGCTTGCGCGTCGGTAAAAACGACGCCGCCCGCTTCCCAGATCAGGACCTCCGAGGAGATCGCCAAACGGATAGAAGCGGTTGCGGAGGAAGATTTCAGTCCCGAACGCGCGGATGTGGCGACCGGCCTGCGAGATTTTGCCCGGGCGTATCAAGAAACGCACAGGTATTCGGTTGCCGAAATCCTTTACCAGCGGGCGCTCGAGATCCAAAAAGCCACGGCTCCGGAGGATCACCAAGCCATGGCACAAATTCTCCGGGACTATATCTCGCTGTATCACGCGGCAGGCAAATGGTCGGACGCCGATCCGCTCGTCCAGCAATATGTCGGCATTGCCGAGAAAACCTCCGGGCCGAACAACTTCAAATCAATTCAGGATCTTCAGGAGTTCGCAGCGTACTACGAGCAGGAGCAGCAATATGACAAAGCCGAATCGTTGCTGAAGCACGCATTGACGGTGGCGCAATCCAGTCCCGAGGGCGGAAGTTTCATGGCCGGCTCGATTATCGAGCACTTGGCCAGAGATTACCGCACGCAGGGAATGCCTGCCGAAACCGAGAAGCTTTATCAAGAGACGCTGGCGGCTCAGGAGAAGATGTTTGGCAAAGACAGTCCGCGTTTGATCGTGATCCTTCGGCAATATGCGTCGTTTCTTCGCGAAACCGGCAAAACGGAAGAAGCCGAACAGTTGGAACAGCGTGCCCAAAAGATCACCGGCCAAATGAGACGGCCGACACCACCGGCTCCGAATGGACAGCCCGGAGTGGAACGGATACCATTACACCGCGAGCCGTGACGAGTTCGCACTGTTAAACCCGGGACAGGCGGCCCGCTTATCGGTTTCTCCTTCCCAATTGGCAATCCGTCGCAGGTATGTTATCAAGCGGTATGAAGATTCTATTTATCGGCGGCACGGGCAATATTTCCACCGACTGCGCCGCACTCCTCCGTAAGCGTGGACACGAAATCAGCGTCGTTACCCGCGGCAAATCTCGCGTGCGGCTGGCCTACGACAGCATCGTCGCCGACCGCAAGAACCTCGGAGCAATGCAGAAAGCCCTCGAAGGCGTGACGGCGGATGTGGTGATCAACTTCCTCGGTTACGAAATGGCAGATGTCGAGACCGACTACGCGCTGTTCGCCGGCAAGGTGAGTCAGTACATCTTCATTAGCACGGCGATGGTATATGCCAAGCCGCATTTGCAAATCCCAATCGCCGAACAATCGCCACTGGGCAATCCCTACTCGCCTTATGCCCGGAACAAGCTGCAGTGCGAACAGTGGCTCTTGGAACGTCATGCCACCGACAAGTTCCCCGTGACCATTGTCCGTCCGTCGCACACTTACTCCAAACGTTGGATTCCCAACACCGTCTCCAGCCCCGGCTACTGGCTCGGCACGCGTTTCGAACAAGGCAAACCGATGTTTGTCGCCAACGACGGCGAGAATCCGTGGACGCTCACGGCCACGTCCGATTTCGCAGTCGGCTTGGCGGGTCTGGTGGGGAACGAGAAGGCCGTGGGCGAATCCTTCCACATCACCAGCGACGAAGCGCTTAGCTGGAACCAGATCTATACAGAGATTGCCGCCGCCGTGGGAAACGCGTCGCCGGTGATCGAAAAAATCCCGTTGGACTTCCTGTGCGAACGTTTCCCCGAAACGATCGAATTCACCAAAGGCGACAAGGCCGAGCCAGGCGTATTTGACAATTCGAAGATCAAGCGGTTCGTACCCGACTTCAAATGCAAGAAACCGTTCGCGGTCGGCATCCGCGAATCGGTCGCCTGGCTGGGCGCCCATCCTGAAGACCAACATCCCAATCCACAGGCTGACGCGTTGGTGGATGCCATCATCGCCGCGTGGCGGGAAAAGAAACCCGCAGGCTGAACGCTCTGCCAGCCGGCGCTTCCGCCGTTTACCACCAGGGGCGGTCAACGTGGAAGACATAGATGGAATAGCCAATTGTTGCCACGGGCGTGGCTCGAGTGAATGGCTCGTAAAACTTCCGCGAAAGCGCGGTGATCGGAACGCCCCGAAGGTTGGTGACGCTGATCGCCACATATCCCGGCAGTTGGGGGACAGGATACGGCGGCGTGGGCGGGTACCCCGGTAAGCGCGTGCAGGCAATTCCGTAATACGCCGGGTCGGCGGTTCCAAAGTAGCTCAGGCCAATTTGGTGGACGTGGTGGTCATCCATCCAATGTTTCAAGGGCTTCAGGTCCTGGCCCCAATCCAGGTTGGAGTCGACCAAAATCCGGCTGCCACCGCGGGGTCCGCCAGCGAGCAAGTTAAAGAACGCCAGCGTATGCGGATAGATGCAGAAAAACGCGCCGAGCAGTGTCGCCGCCAACGTCGCCAGGATCCATTTGTGATTGTCACGGAGCAGTTGGGCGCAGACCTGACCAGCAACCAACAGTACGAATGGGTAAATCGGAAGGATATATCGCAGCCCAAGGTTGAATCGAAACACGGTGGCCCCGCCGAAAAACAGAGTCAACGGGACAAGGATGAAGGCTTCATTCAACGAGAGTGTCCGACGCTTCGAAAAGACGAGGATCAGCCCGGCTGCGAACAGGAGCAACGTCGCCATCGGGGTTTTGATCAAGAAGGCCACGAGATAATAAACCCACCATCCATGCTGGCTGAGTTTTCCATCCAGAAACACCGTCCAGTTCTTTTGGAGGGCGAGTTGCCCGCGTATTCCATCGAGGTAGCACTCAGGCAGGAGAAAGGGTCCGACGCTGTCGGCGCCGCAAAAGGCGTACACCGCGTGGATGAGCAGGTAGGTTCCGGCGAGCAACACGGACAAGGCGATCAGCGCGTGTCTCCATTGACCGCTTTGTGCGGCATAAGCGGTCAGCAGCACGACCAGAATCGGGATCAACAACAGGCACGAGAACTTGGTGAGCATGGCCGCCGCAAAGAATATCGTCAGGCCAACCAGGTCGCCGGCCCCGAAATCTCGTGTGAGTCGCCACAAGAAGTACACACTGCCGAAGAAGAAACAGGCGAATCCCAAATCCGTTGTGACCAGGCCCGAGTGGGCCATTAGATTCGGTTCCAGTGTATAGAGAACCAGGACACAGACCGCCGTGCCAAAACCAAACAACGCGCGTGCCCACCAAAACAAAAGCCCTCCCAGCAACACGCCCAGAAGCACGATCATGAACCGGGCCCGGTAAAGAAGTTGGTCCGCGTTGTTCTGGGCGTACAGGAAGTCCTTGTAGAAATCGTTATTGTCGCCGCTGAACCAGGTAGGGGTATTGGTATTGAGTTTGACGCCCGGGGTCACCATCAGGGGCAGGGCGGCCCACAGGCGGGCGAAGGGAGGGGACTCGTTATCCAACCGGTAATCGTGCAGTTTCAGTGCGACGTAACCGCACGTCAGGTGCTTGGGTTCATCGAAGGTGGCGGATTCGCGGGTATAACTCGCAACACTCAAGGCCGCGAAGGCGCAGCCAAACGCGAACAACGCGATCAGTTCACGGTTCATTGCTTTGGGAGCGGCAGCGGGCGTGGACACATCATGGGGCGCGACTTGTACCGAGTTCCGACCGTCACGACAAGCTTCAATTTCCCGGCATGATCCACGAATTTATCCGCCCTTGGCGTGACTTATCCGCCTTCGGTGGATCGTATTCGCGAGCTGCTTTCCAAACGTCAGCCGTGAGGACGGTGACCATAGCGACCTGATTTCAAGTTTCAAGAGTCGACCGCCTTTACCATTCGAACCGCTCACTTCACAGTGCCAGACTTGTTGGCGGTGGCCTTGTAGAGCAGGGCCTTTTGCGCAACGAATACCTCGTCGCCAATGCTCACCCTCATCGGCTCGTCTACTTGGGACTCGGGACTTCGACGAAGGCCAGGATGTTGGTCTGGTCGTCGGTGGCATAGATGAAGGTGCCCGTCTGGTATCCCATGCATTTCTTTTTCCTGATCTTAATCGTGATTGATTTGCCGGCTTTGAGGACTATCACCGTCTTCCTGAAAGGTGTGCGGCCTGTAGTGGGATTGAAGACGCTGTCTTGTTCCAGCCACAACAGAGCCTTGGACTTGGAACTTCTTGTGGTCCCGGTATTGTGGGCAACCAGATTGAAGTTGAGCCGGCAGGTGGTGTTGGTTGTCCCCTTATTCTTGTTGATCTTGGTCTTGCAGATCTGCGCCACATTGGTGAGCGAGAAGATGACGTGGGGGGCAGCGGCCTGATCGACAGTGGCCCTCTGATCCCCAACCGTAATCGTGCCGGTGCGGGCCGCTCCGGAATTGGCCGCCACAAGGTAACCATTTTGACTTGAAGTTGTGGAGCTGTCTGCGGTAGGCTGCGCATCGCGAGGCGAGGGTATTTGGACGTTTCAGCACTGGTGTTCCCGCCCCGGTTGCACCGGGCAATCGTTCTGAGGTAATCCAGTTATGATTCGGCTGGATGGGAAGGTGAGGATGAATGCGAACAAGAGGTTTTCTGTATGCGTATGCGTTGCCGCACGTTGTGATTTCGTCACTACTCGATCCGCAATCTGTCCTCGCCCCGAAACGAATTTCCAAGCGTGGAGCTCTTTGTAAACGTAGATTCCGTAAGCCTGCTTCAAGTTTCGTCGGAACTCTTTGATCCTCGTAAAACAATCCCGCCATTGTTCCACCGGAATTGCCAACGCACTGAAGATTGCCAACTGTTCGTCGCCCGAATCTTCGATGTAAATCAAGTGCATGGCATGGACATAAACAGCCCGACTTCTGCGGCTAACCCATCGTAAGCGCTTTGCTTTGGGCTCGGCTCAACAAAACAACTCAAAAATGCGTCGGTTCGCGCTTGAGGAGTTTGCCGCGGCCGACTTTGCCGACGAATTTGCCGTCTTTCACCGCGACTTCGCCGCGGACACGGCGGTGACACACCGCCGCTACAGCTCGCTGCCATCGGCCTTTGATCTCCCAGCCTTCGAACGCGCTGTCGTTTACGGTCATCGTACTCCTCAAGGCGATTCCCACTCGCGCGGCGGTCATAGACCGCCGCTACAGTTCGACGATCATACACCCCGAACGCTTTCGGGGCAGGCCGCCGCTACAGTTCGTTGCGGGTGTGCTTCCGCGCCATCCGATAATCAATCCCGAATCGAATGTTCCCGTCCAGTTGGGCGCATGTTGACTCTGCGCTGACACGCCGACTCACAGAGTCGGCCTGCAATGTGGCAGTGCTCACATCCGCTTCTGTTCCGGTAACGTCCTGATTTGCCGACTGGAGGGACGCGCTCCGTCACGCCTTCGCGCGCGGAAGCGCTTCGGCGCGCAGGCGCGTCCGTTCGGAAAACGCGCCACGATCCCGCCGGGGCAGGATAGCCCTCCCAATCAGGACACTACCTCCGTTCCATCTCCCTTGAGTTATGCATAGTGCTATATATAAGTTTTTCCGCTTGTGGCCGCTGCCGTCGAGTCGTTATGCATAGCGCTATACATATTGTTCCGGGCATTTGCAGGCGCAGTGTTGATCCCAAGAAAACCGGAAGGAGAATTCGATGAGCCGAAAGAAACTACCACCACCTCGGGACCGCATCGCGCGCGAGTTGTACTCCAAGCGCAAAGGTCGGACCTTGCCTCAACTCCGCCGGGCGTTGGCGGTGCTCGGATGTTCCGTCTCGCAGATCACCGTCCAACAGTGGTTGCGCGGCCGGCATCGTCCCGGCAAGTTCACGTGCCCGCTGCTGGCCAAAGCTCTCAAGAAATTGTGAACGTAAACAGTCCTGTAGCCGCAGGCTTTACGCCTGCGCGGGGAAGTGCGCTTGGCTACACGGAAAGAACGCACCCGTGAAGGGTGCGGCTACGGGGGTTGACACACCACGAATGCTGGCGCATTCCGATCCGAAGCGGCGCGAAACCCTGCGGGCATCCACGCCCTACAAACGGCAGGCGAATGACGAAACTCAGAAGTGCATGGACGAGACGCCGCTGTTTGGCGAGCACAATCGAAACCACCAACAGTGGTTGCGCGGCGCAGGCTTTACGCCTGCGGCTACAACTCAGGCATCCATTCCTAGCCGAGGCTGAGAAACCGCCATCGTGTGCAGCAATGATGCAGCGATATGCAGCCGCCGCGGTCTTCACAAATCGCCTTGCCCCGTTGTGGTCGGCAAATTAGGATGGCGCGAATTGTTGTGCTCCAACAGCCGCCGCCAACCCATGCAAGATTTTTTGAGGCAATTCAAAGGACGCGAGCACGGTCCGCTCGCCCAGTTCATCAAGTACGCCATCGCGGGCGGGATTGCGACGACGGTACACGTCAGTTTGTTCTATTTTTCGGCGGTCAAGATTCTGCCGGCGCTGAATCAGGGCGATGCGTTGGCCCGCTTGTTACACCTGCACGCTGCCGCCGTGTCGGATGTTGTTCGCGCCCGCAATTCGGTCATCGACAATGTGATCGCCTTCTTGTTTTCCAATTTGACTGCGTATCTCATCAACATCAAATGGGTGTTCGAGTCGGGCCGGCACCATCGCGTCCTGGAGATCGGGTTCTTCTATCTCGTGTCTGGTATCAGCATCGTCATCGGCAGTTCGTTGATGGGGTTCCTTATCGGACGCTTCGGCATCACGACCACCATGGCATTCGGCGCCAACGTGTTGACCTCGCTGCTGATCAACTTCGTGTTGCGGAAGTATTTGATTTTCAATGGGTAGGGGAAATTCCTGTAGAACCGCTGGTGCAGATGCTCAACGAATGGAGAATGCAGGACCGAGGGAGAACGTTTTCGTTACAAAATGTTTGATGTTCTGAGTTTTCTGTCTTGAAATTGCGTGCGCATCCAATGAGAATGCCGCTCTATCAGCCTGATCGAGGAGAACATGTCATGAGATTACCGTTATGCGATGGAGGTTCCACTGCCAGGCGTTCGATTAGCCGGAGAGGTGTCGTTTTCCTTTTGTTCGGCCTTTTGGCGGCCGGTTGCTCGACAAAGGAATCGAGCAGTGACGTTCTCGTCCTGCGTGGTTCCAACACGTTCGGGGAGGAACTGGCGCCGCGGTTATTTGCCGAGTACCGCAAGGATCATCCCGGGGTCACATTCGATTCTGAATTCAAGGGCACTCCGTATGGATTGGGGGCGCTGATGGCCGGTCGTTGCGATATCGCGGCGGCCTCGCGACCCCTCAATCAGAACGATGAGGCGCTGGCCAAGGATCGTAACATCGATCTTAACGATTACGTGATCGGGTCCTACAGCGTGGCGGTTATTGTCAATGCCAACAATCCCATCTCGAATCTCACCCGCGCCAATGTCCGCGACATTTTTACCGGTGCCGTCAAGAACTTTGAAACCGTGGGCGGACCGAGTGGCCCCGTGCACTTGTACATCCGCGACCCGATTTCGGGGACCTACCTGGGATTCCGCGAGGTGGCGATGGAGAACAAACCGTACGCGCTCGAAGTGAAAACGTTCACCAATTATGAAGACATTGCCAAAGCGGTCGCCAAAGACCCACAAGGCGTCGGTTACGCGAGCATCGAATTGGCAATGAAAGGGGGCGGCGTCAAGGGCGTCTCGATCGGCGGCGCTGCGCCCACCGTCGTCACGGTGGAACAAAGCAAATATCCGTATGCGCGAAGTCTGCGCCTGTATACCGACAAGGCGCACGAGTCCTCAGCCGCGCACGATTTCATAGAATTTGTTCTGTCGAAACCGGGCCAACAGGTTCTGGTGGAAATGGGCTACGTGCCCAAGTCCTGAGGGATCCCAACGGAATCTCGGACTTTGTAGCCGCACCGTTGCCGCACACGACAGCGGCGTCTCGTTGGACTCGGCTTACGGGTGCGCGGGGAAACGTCGTACGTGGCCGCAGCCTTCATGGCTGCGCGGGGGAGACGGACGCAGGCTGAAGCCCTGGCCGCCTACGGCGCTGCGACAGGCAGCGCAAACCTGCGACTACATTTTTATCAGCGGCTCTTAAGGAGCTTCGCGAGATCCCTTCAACGTTCAAGCCGTTAGGGAGTGTGGAATGAAGAGCCGCCTCTCCATCGTCGTCGGCATCGTGGTGATTTTTATTCTCGGTTACTTTTTCGTGTACGAAGCTTTCTGGGTCTGGGTAGCGGAAAACACCGTGGTGCCGCCGGATAAAAGGTTGGTGTTGATCGCCAAGATCGGCAAGGAAATGCCAGCCGGTCAAATCATTGCCGAGCCGGGACAGAAAGGTGTGCTTCCCGAACCGCTCGGGCCGGGCCGTCACATCGTCAATCCCTTTCTGTACGAGCGACAATTGAAAGATCAGGTCGTGGTTAAAGGCGGGGAGATCGGCATGGTCATCAGCACAATTCGGCAAGGAACTGCCGTCTGGTGACTTTCTCGCTGACGTGGGCGAACGAGGTGTTGAACGCGAAGTGTTGATGCCCGGCACGTACAAGCTGAATCCCTACGCCTATGAAGTGAAGACGCTAAAGATGGTGGAAGTCGAGCCGGGCCATGTGGGGGTCGTGACCACGCGTTCCGGCACAACCTTTCCGGGCCGATTCAGAATGCGCGTATCGCGGCCGAGTGGAACACCACGAACGCCGAGAAAACCAAGACCGAAGCCAAGAAGGCTGAATTGGACAAAAACGTTGGCAAGATTCGGCAGGTCGAGCAGGTAGTTGAATTTGAGACGCAACGGCTCGAAGGCAATATCCGGGCCGAACAGGAGAAACAGGTGAATGAGATCGCGGCGCAGACCCGGCTGTTGGTGGCCGAACTGGCACGCCAAACGGCCGCGATTCGCGCCGACATCAGACGCAAGCTCGGCAGTGCGGAGGCGAAAGTCGTCGAGATGAAAGGCAAAGCCGAAGACGAAGGTTATGCCTTGCAGGTGAAAGCGGTTGGGACGCCGACCGATTACGCGTTTTATGAGTTCGCCCAGCAATTGCCGGAGCAGGTGAAACTGATGCTGCTTTACGCAGGGACCGGCACGCTTTGGACCGATTTGGAAAAAACCATGAAGATTGCGCCACTCGGCGTGCTGAAGGAACTGCAGCAATCCTCGCCACCCGCGACGAAGTGAAAGCACTTATGCCGGCCAACTTCGACTATCATATGTTTCATCGCCGCCGCAAATGGTTGAAATTCCTGGGACTTCTGTTTGTGCTTACAGGCGTATTCATGATTCTGGATATGGTCTCCGAGATTCCCATGCCGTTGACCGGTTATCGCGCCATTTTCGGCGAGACCGTGCTGATTCTCTTCGGCATCACCGAATCGGAACTCGTTCGCGACGCGCGCGTGGACCGTCCGACAGCCGGTCGAATCGTCAGCGCGTTGATTGCCAAAGGCTTTCTTCGCCGCGCCAGCATCGAGGGCGGGACCACCGAGGAAGTCTTTGAGCCGGTGCGGTAACGGCCGCAGCGCGCGGGCTGTCGTAACACAATTGACACATTCGGATTCTTGACCTACGTGGGCCGGTAGGATTAGAAGAGGTATGGTTCACATTGGCGTCCATACGAAGCTGCGCAGTTTGCGCGAGGGAGTGCGCAGTTCGAGGAAGGTTTAGACTCATCAACACCGTGAAGAGTTCGCGATCCATATACTTTTCGCTTGGTCACGGGAGGTTTCGATGGAACCCGGCATAATCGGTTTGTGTCTGTTGGTGGCGGTGTTTTTGTATTTCTACAACAACCCGCTGAAACACAATCGCTGGTTCATGGTGCGGCGTTTTATCAACTGGTTCCCGCTCGGTATGACGTATGCCTTCCTGTATATGGGACGCTACAACCTGAACGTCGCCAAGAACGCTCTTGGCGCGGCCATGTCCAAGGAAGATTTCGGGTTGATCTTCGGCGCGGGTACGGTGACCTACGCCTTATCATTTCTCATCAATGGACCGTTGGTGGATAAGAAGCTTGGCGGGAAGAACGGCATCATGGTTGCCGCGATTGGGGCGGCCCTCGCCAATATCGCACTGGGGGGGCTGACGTATTTGATGGCGATGCATCGGTTGAAAATCAACATGGTCCTCGCCTTCTCGGCGGTGTACGCCGTGAACATGTATTTCCAGAGCTACGGCGCGGTCTCGATCATCAAGGTCAAGTCCTATTGGTTTCACGTCCGCGAACGCGGCGTGTTCGGCGCGATCTTCGGCACGCTCATTTCCGTCGGCGCTTATTTTGCCTTCGACTGGGGACAGGCCATCGTAAACATGACCAAGGCGACGACGACCGGCAAGTTGGGCTGGTTTCATGCGCTTCTGCAACGGGCTTTCGTGCCGCCAGCCAAACCTGTAGATGCAACCTGGGCGGTATTCTTTGTTCCAGCGGCGATTTTGATCTTCTGGGCGCTGGTGGATTTGTGGCTCATCAAGGACACGCCCGAAGAAGCCGACTTCGCGCACTTCGACACGTGCGACGCCTCTTCCGGTCAGATGCATGTGGAACTTACCACGAGAGATCTGCTCAAGAAGGTGTTCATGAGTCCCTTGATGCTCATGTTGGCGGCGGTGGAGCTTACTTCCGGCGTTTTGCGCAACGGCGTTTATCAGTGGTATCCGATTTTCGCGAAGGAAGTGGTGCAGCCCGGTGCGTCCTATTTCAGCGATCACTGGGGATTTTTGCTCTGTGTCTTCGGCATTATCGGTGGATTTACCGGCGGACTTATTTCGGACAAGTTCTTCCAGTCTCGCCGTGGGCCGCCGGTGGCGCTGCTCTGCGGTTTCATGTTCCTCATGACCATCTTGATAGCTGTCAATTTGTTTGCGTCGCCCGTGGTCGTGGCTTGGGGGGCGGTTTTCATCGCGATGGCGGTGATCGGCGTCACGTCTTTGGTCTCCGGCACGGCCGCCACGGATTTCGGGGGCCGCAAAGCGACCGGCACCTGTTCGGGGATCATCGACGGGTGTGCTTATCTAGGAACGGGTATCCAGTCCTTCAGCCTGGGGTTTCTGACCGGCCATAGTTGGTACTGGTGGCCCATTTTCCTGTCGCCGTTTGCGCTGATTGGCTGCGTCATTGCCGTGAAGATCTGGCATGAACTGCCGGCTGCCACGAAACGATACATCGCCGAAGTTGAACTCGAGCGAGCGCCCGCTGCCGAGCCAGAGTTGGTAAGCTGACGGGCGAAAGAGATCAGGCTTCCTGATCTTTGCGGTAGCTGGAGACGACCCAATCGCTGAGAAATTTGTCAGGGTCGGAGAGGGCGCTCTTCGGAATGACAAACTCCGACTGGCCGGTGTTCTTCTTCACGAGGTTGAGCCCGAATTGGTAATCCTTGAACAATTGCCGGCAAAGCTCGGTCACCGATTTCTGCGCCTGCTGCGCCCGATCGACGATTTCTTCCACCGCGTCATCAGCCAACCTCATTGGCAGCTTGTGCTTTTCTTCGAATTTGCGCTCGAATTCGTGCACGCACTGGCGCATGAGCTGTCGTTGCTCGTACGCGGGCTCGCGGAGGATGCGTTGCAGTTCGTCGTGCGGACGTTCGACCAGTTCCCGTGTCACCACGAACTGGCGAACGTTGGCTGAGGGCAACTCGAATTTGAATTCGCGCAGGACCCGCTCGCAAACCGTGAGCAGACCGCGAGCACCGGTATTTTCGCCGGCGGCTTTCTCAGCGATGGCCCGCAGACCTTCGTCGGAGAAAATGATATCGATGCCAAAGGCGTGGAAGCTCGACTCATATTGTTTGATCACCGACCCCTCACTTTGTTTGAGAATGTTGTCCAAATCTTCCACGCTCAGTTTGTCCAGGACGACCCGCACCGGCAGACGGCCAACGAACTCGGGTTCGAAGCCGTACTTGATGAAATCCTCGGTTTGCGCTTTGCGAAGCAGGTCGGCTTCGCTAAGGTTCTCCGCCAGCTTGGCGCCGAATCCAATTTGGGATTCTCGCAAACGCCGGCGGATAATCTCCAGCATTTGCTCGAAGGCGCCGCTGACGATGAACAGGATGTGTTTGGTGTTGATCGTCTCGCGCTTGATTTTGCCGCGCCGCTGAAATTCAAATGCCGCCTGCAATTGCGCCTGGATATCCGTCGGCGAGCGCAGCGGGACTTCCGTTTCTTCCATCAGCTTCAGCAAATTCGTTTGGACGCCGCGGCCGCTCACGTCGCGCCCGACAAGGTTGTTGGCAGTGGCAATCTTGTCCACTTCGTCGAGGTAAATAATCCCGTACTGCGCCAGTTGGACGTTGCCGTCGGCCCGATGCAAGAGTTCGCGTACGAGGTCCTCGACGTCGCCACCCACGTACCCGGTTTCGCTGAACTTCGTCGCGTCGGATTTCACAAACGGCACGCCAATCAGATCCGCTATGGTCTTGATCAGGTACGTTTTGCCCACACCCGTCGGACCGATGAGCAACACGTTTTGCTTGACGTAATCCGGCAGTTCGTCACCCTGCTCGGCGGCCTTGACGTGGTTGTAATGGTCACAAACAGCGATGGCCAGCGCCTTCTTCGCGTCCTCCTGCTTGATAACGAAACGGTCCAGATGCGCCTTTACGTCTTTCGGCTTGAGGTGGAAATCAAACTCGATCTGCTTGCGCTTGGGCTCTTCCCCAGCGGCACCGGTTTCGACCGTTTCCGCCTGTGGCTCGCCGGCAAATACAACCCGGTCACCAAACTCCCTTTTCATGAAATCAGAGAGTTTCTTCTGGATTTCTTCAGGCGATGGCAATGGTTGTTCGCTCATATCTTCAATAGGTTAAACACACATCTTGCGCTTTTCAATGTCCGACACAGCCTTGCGTTCATGCTTTCCTGCCCGAGGAATGACGCGCACCAATTCATCGCGTGGACGTTTTTGTACGGGTCTGACATACGGGTTTAATTCTGGCGACAGCGAAACAATGGTCAACGCACCCACAACGTTTTCTGCAAGAAAGAGTAACGACTGGAACATCGAGCGGAAGTTTCTGGATGGAGTACCATTGCGAGCCTCACGAACCATGGCCGATCACGGCGGTTCGCCCTCAGTCAGCCAAGTCTTTGAATTCATTCACCGGGGCAAGGAGAAACAGTCCAGAGTCGGGGATCCGCCCGCTTTTTCAAAATAGAACTTGCATTCAGAATAATTTGAGTAACAATACGATGCGGCAGGTCTGACCATACAAGGAGGGTCGGCAAATGCCGAGTGTCCAAACAAGGTTTGGCACCACATCTGAAGAAAGGAGAAACGAGGCCGATGACGGTCCGAAGCCCAACGCCTGAACAAATCTCCGCTCGTGCCTACCAGATTTATCTGGAGCGTGGCCGCATTCCCGGACACGAGATGGATGACTGGCTGCAAGCGGAGTACGAATTGATGCAATTGCCGGTGCGCAAACTCGCGGAGATGGAGCCACAATTTCAGATCGCGAGAGGCAAGCCAAAGAGGAAAACGCTTGTCGATCTGGTGCGCGCCAGCCTGTATTAGCCGCGCACGCCAGTTCGTAGCAATTAAGAACGCCATCGCGAATAGCGCAGGGCCGAATCATGGGACAGCAATTCCTCCCATGCGACAGGCCCTGTTTGATTTTCACCCGAAACGTTTCCCTCTTGTGAGCATGGCGACAACATGGTTTGCTTGCCGCGATGGCATCGTCCACCGCAATACAGGCCAATAGGCAATCCAACTCGACCTTGATTCGCCGGCTGCTGGCGCTGAGTTGGCGCTACCGGACGGGGTGCATCAAGGTCTTTCTCTATCAATTGGTTCTGCTGGCCATGGGGTTGACCGGGCTGGGGCTGACCGGGTTGGGCATTGACTACATCCGACACCAGATTGAACCCACCGTACCCGCTCCGCACTGGCCATTCGGACTCGCGCTGCCCGCAGCCTGGCCGCCACTGGCCGTACTCGTTGCGATTGCGCTTTTCATGCTGGTCTTGGCGCTCCTGCGCGCCGGCTTGAATTATGTATATAGCCTCGCCGTCGCGGTCTTGGTCGAGCGCTACATTGTCGTCGAGTTGCGTTCTCGTGTTTACGAGAAACTCCAACGGCTGAGCTTTCGCTTTTACGACGCCAACGAAACGGGATCGATTATCAACCGCGTCACCGGCGATTCGCGGGCCGTGGCGAACTTCGTCAACAACGTGCTGATCCAGACCATCATCATCGTGCTCTCGCTGGCGGTTTATCTTTCTTACATGCTGGCGATTCACGTCAAGCTAACGCTTGCCTGTTTGGCCACCGTACCGCTGCTTTGGGTCATCGCGGCCACGTTTTCACGGGTCGTGCAACCGGCCTACATTCGGAATCGGGAACTTGTCGATCGCATGATTCTTCACGTGGCCGAGGCCGCGCAGGGAATTCAGACCATCAAAGGGTTCGCGCGCGAACGCGAGCAGTTTGCCGTTTTCCAGGCGAGCAACGAGGCTGTGCGCAACCAACAGCAATCCATTTTCTGGCGCGTCAGCACCTTTGTGCCCAGCATCGGGTTGTTGACGCAAGTGAACATCTTTGTGCTCCTCATCTATGGCGGGCATCTCGTGATTGCCGGTGAGTTGCCCTTGGGCACCGGCATGATCGTGTTCGCCGGGTTGCTCCAGCAATTCTCGGGTCAAATCTCCAATATCGCGCAGATTGCCAACACCGTTCAGCAAAGTCTCGCCGGTGCTCGTCGCGTCTTCGAAGTGCTCGATGCCCCCGTCGAAATCATCAGCCCGCAGAATGCCATTCATCTCCCGCGGGCTCGTGGCGGCATACGCTTCGAAAACGTTACCTTCTCATACAACAGCAGCGAAGAGTCCGTACTGCAAGACATCACATTTGAGGTGCGCTCCGGTGAATGTATCGGCATTTTGGGCTCGACCGGGGCCGGCAAAACGACGGTACTCAGCTTGATTCCGCGCTTTTACGATCCGGCTCGGGGCCGCGTGTTGGTTGATGGGACCGATGTCCGGCAACTGGATCTGGATGACTTGCGACGCAACGTCGGCATGGTTTTTCAAGAGAGTTTCCTCTTCAGCAATACCGTGGCGGCCAATATTGCCTTTGGCCATCCGCATGCCAGCCGCGAGGAGATCGAGCGCGCTGCCAAGGTGGCCGCGGCCCACGAATTCATTCGGGAATTACCGGACGGATACGACACGTTGCTGGGCGAAAGCGGCAAGGATTTGTCCGGCGGGCAACGGCAGCGGCTCGCCATTGCCCGCGCGTTGCTGCTCGACCCGGCCATTCTGCTTCTCGACGATCCCACGGCGGCGGTCGATCCGGGAACGGAATGGGAGATCATCCAGGCGATTGAAAACGCCATGCGTGGGCGGACGACGTTGATCATTGCCAATCGGGTGAGCACGTTGCGGCGCGCGAACCGCATCTTCGTTTTGGAGAACGGGCGGATCGTGCAAGCGGGCAGCCACAATGAACTGATCGCCATGCCCGGTGCGTATCGCCGCACCGCGGAACTCCAGTTTGCCAGCGCATGAAACGAGCGCTCACACAACTCAGGCCCGAGGACGCCGTCGAGGCGCACCAGCGACCGTTGGAATTCGGCTTAATCCTGCGGCTGTTCCGCTATACGCGTCCCCATGCTGCCAAGCGGAACTGGTTGCTGACGCTGGTCGTCATTCGGGCAATTCAATTGCCGCTGTTGGCCTGGATGATCGCCGCCATTATCAACGGGCCGATCACCCAGCGGGATATGCATGGCGTGGTTTGGGCCGCGCTCGGGTTCCTGGCGTTTGCGGCTCTGACACAATTCTGTTTTCATTTCCGGCAGCGGTTCGCCCTCGAACTCGGCGAGGCCGTCATCCAGGATTTGCGACGCGACCTCTTCCTGCACCTGTTGCGGATGCCGATGAGTTTTTATACGCGCACCAAAATCGGGCGCATCATCAGCCGGTACACATCCGATGCCGAAGCGGTGCGGGTGGGCGTGCAGGATGTGTTCTTTATCAGCGCCGTGCAAGGTGGGCAGATGATCGTCTCGGCGTTGTTGATGCTTTGGTACGACTGGGTTCTGTTTCTCGTGGTGCTGGCGATGGCGCCGGTGTTGGCGGTCTTGAATTACCATTTCCGACGCGTGCTGAGCCAGGCGAACCGGCAAGTGCAGGAGAGTTGGAGCCGCGTGACCTCCGTCATTGCTGAGTCAGTCACCGGCATCCGCGTCACCCAGGGATTTGCCCGACAGGAGATGAACGCCGAACTGTTTTCCGATATCATTACCGATCATTCGAAATACAATCTCGGCATCGCTCGTGCCTCCGGCGTTTTCCTGCCAATGCTGGAACTGAACAGCCAGGTGTTCACCGCGGCCTTGCTGGTCTTGGGCGGCTATCGCGTCTTAAATCCCGCCATTCACATGTCCATCGGCAACCTGATCCAATTCTTCTTCTTGGCGAACCTGTTTTTCGGTTCGATCCAGCCGCTCGGACAGCAATATAACCAGGCCTTGACCGCGATGGCCGGAGCAGAACGCGTTTTTCGGCTGCTCGATTCCAAGCCGGATTGGGAGGAGCCATCCGAGGGGATTGAGCTGGTGGTAGAGGCGCATCCGCATCCGGAATTACAAGCCCCAGCCGGGCAGGGAACGGACGCCACTCCCACAATTTCGACGGGGGCGCGCGTCGAATTTCGCGGTGTCATTTTCGGTTACGGGACCAACCGTCATGCGCTCAAGGATGTGTCGTTCGCGGCGGAACCAGGTCAAACCGTGGCGTTGGTCGGCCACACCGGTAGCGGCAAAAGCTCGATGATCAACCTGATCACAAAATTCTATCTGCCCGAGAAGGGTTCGGTCCTGATCGATGGGATGGATACCCGGGCGATCAATGGCGACTCACTTCATCGTCAAATGGGAATTGTGAGCCAGCAGAATTTTCTCTTCACGGGTTCCGTCTCCGACAACATCCGCTTCGGCAAACCCAACGCGACCGACGAAGAAATCGTCGCCATTGTTCGGCGGCTCGACTTTCTGGATGTGATCGGCTCGTTATCGGCGGGATTTGCGACCCAGGTGGGCGAACGGGGCGCGAATCTTTCGCTCGGTCAACGTCAACTGGTGTGTTTTGCCCGGGCCATGCTGGCGGATCCGCGCATTTTGATTTTGGACGAGGCAACCAGCTCGGTCGACGCCGTCACCGAAGCGCGTATACAACGGGCGTTGGCGACGTTGCTGCAGGGCCGCACCAGCTTCGTCGTCGCTCACCGCCTCAGCACGATCCGTCATGCGGATTTGGTGCTGGTGCTCGATCACGGCAAAATCGTCGAGCGGGGGGTGCACGCGCAATTACTGGCGGCCAATGGCACCTACGCCGAACTGTATCGTCAATTCGTGCGCGGTTAAGCGAGACGATTCATCGGCGGGAAGGCCTCGTTACCAAGGCAACATTTGACCCGGTCCAACTGCAAACATACGACGGGCGGTGGAGACCAGCAGGTCGCAGTGCTTTTTGTACCCGTTTATTTGTGGGTCTCCGGACCTCCTCCTCGATGGTAAGTGAAACCGGGTTGACCAGAGCCTTCTTTGTGGGCGAATTCAGCCCTGGTGGACTTAAACCACCGCAGCGGCGGCAGACAAATCCGTCCGTTTGCCGTATTTGGGCTCGGTTAGGCAACGGAAGGCCTGCTGACGGCAGTTTGCTGATATAGGGCAATGCCCTATCCTGAATTCCTCCCGCTTCCGATTGCCGACGCAAATTCATCAGCCTACGTTGGTGTTGGATAGAAAGGAGGCAGGCGTGTGGATGAGGGTGCTCGGGAGCACCCCGGATTCCAGTTACGACTGAACCTCCAATGCCGCGTAAAACTCGGCGTGAACCATTTTCGGCAAAGGATGCGATTTGTTGTTCTTTGCGAGCGCTTCCGCCAAGGAAGCGTGCTTACAAGGCAGAAAGAAAGATGAAAGAAAGGAGTCGTTATGACAACGGAAGTTCATGCAGCAACTCACGGGATGGAAAGCCCGGGGGAGATTGGAAGGACTGCAGAAATCGTAACCACGGGTTCGATGGTGGAGGCCATCGCGGGTGTGGGCGGAATAGTGCTTACGTGCATTGCGCTAGCCGGAATGGCGAGCACAATTCTGACCGCAGTGGTGGCCCTCGTTATTGGTTCCGCATTCATATTGCAGGGCTGGGCGATGGGGGCGCGTTATACGCATGTGATCCATGAGGCTGAATCCGGCACGTGGAGCACGGCAGCGGAATTGGGAAGCGGCGTTACCGCAACGTTCGTGGCCGGAGGCGCCGGGATCGTTTTGGGTTTGCTCACGCTATTGGGCGTGGCCGAAACGGTGTTGTTGCCGATCGTGGCGATCACGTTTGGCGGCGCTCTGATCCTGACCTGCGGCGCAACAAGCAAGCTCAACTACCTGCGGATGACCGGCGGCGAAACAGACCGCAGCTATCATCTGATGGCCCGCGAAGCTGTCGCGGCGGCGACGAGCCTACAGGTGCTTGCTGGCTTGGGCGCGGTAGTGTTGGGCATCCTGGCCCTGTTGCACATCCAGTGGACGATGCTGACAGTCATCGGCCTGCTGGCAGTCAGTGCCACAATTGCCTTTAGCGGCGCGGCTTTGAGCAGTCGCTTGTGGGGATTCTGGCATTCGTAAAAGCAGCCGAGGATTCAAGTGCGGCTCGCGCGAAGGAAATCGCTTCTGCGTCACAAACAGGGGCGTCTCCGCGCGAGCCCGCTGAGTAAAGGAGTTCAGAACCTGACTTGAAGGATGCGGCTGCCGGCTGGCACCTACGTGGCGGCAGCATGGCCGGGATGAGCAATGCAAGAAGGAGGTAGTGCAGCACAGAGAGGAGGATAATGGGACGCTATCGGATGACGGGAAGGTTACTGTCGAGAGTTCACGCCCCGGCCTCTGAAAGCAGGGAAGTTGACGTTTTGGTTGGCTGATGTTTCGCAGCAATAGCACGACTTTCCCTTGGCTGGGCGAGGAGAGTACGTGTGTTGTCTCACAAGGCAGTCGCCTGCCAGGAGGTCCGGTGAACCGATGAAGATCGCAATGTTCTCTTGGGAAGTGCTCCACGGGCATGCCGTTGGGGGTGTGGCGGCGCATGTGACGGAATTGGCGGCGGCCATGCAACGAAAAGGGCACGAGGTGCATGTGTTCACCCGTCCCACTTACGGGACCGGGGGCGTATTCTGCCATGATGGCGTCTGGTATCACTATTGCCCGCATAACCTATATCGCAATTTGACCGACGAGATTCAGGAGATGTGCCGGTCATTTGTCTGGCACTTTTTCCGGCACGAGGACACCTTTGGACATTACGACGTCGTTCATGCCCACGACTGGCTGGCCGCGAATGCCATGGTTTGGATCAAGCAAGGCCGACCAGATCATCGGGCGATTTTGACCATGCACTCGACGGAGTACGGCCGTTGCGGCAATCATTTCTGGAACGGCGTCTGTGCGCGCGTCCGCGATCACGAGCGGCATGGCACCTACTGCGCCGACCGGGTAATCGCCGTCAGCGGCGCGCTCAAAGGAGAGTTGATGTGGATGTACAACCTGCCCGACTGGAAGTGCTGGGTGATCTATAACGGCGTTCCGGTCCACAAGTTCGATGGCTGGATCGACGCCGGTGCGGTCAAAAGCCGCTATGGAGTCGGACCGCTTGATCCGTTGGTGTTGTTCAGCGGTCGGCTGAGCGCGCAGAAAGGACCAGACCTGCTACTGGAAGCCGTGCCCGGATTGTTGCGCCATTATCCGAGGACGAGATTCGTCTTCGCAGGAGATGGTTACATGCGCGGGAGTCTGGAACAGCGTGCTCATCAGCTCGGAGTGGCCCATGCCACCCGTTTCCTCGGCTACCACAACGGACAGGCGCTGATTGATCTGTACCGCGCCTGCGATGTAGTGGCGGTACCGAGCCGCAATGAGCCATTCGGAATCACCGTACTCGAAGGTTGGGCGGCGGGCAAACCGGTAATCGCTTCCCTCAACGGAGGACCAAACGAGTTCATCTGGCACAACGTCAATGGTCTCAAGATTTACCCGACCGTCGAGTCGGTTGGGTGGGGATTGGGCACGTTGGCCACGAATTGGGAGTGGGGGCGCTGGATGGGGCACAATGGCCGGGTCGCGGCCGAATCGGCATTTTCTTGGGACAAGATCGCAGCGACCACCGAACAGTGTTACCGCTGCTAAAACATCGAAGCGTAGAACCGAGTGGAAAGAAAGGATGAAACAATGACAACGAAAAGGTATCGCCAAATGGCAAGCACGAGTCGTCTCGCTGCCAAACCTGAGCCGGAGGAAGGCACCGTCGAGTTCAAGCTGGCGGCACCCGACGCGCACTCCGTCTTTGTGGCGGGGAGCTTCAACGGCTGGGACCCGCGGCAAACGCCGCTCCGCAGGGAATCAGGAGGAGTTTGGCGCGTGACGTTGCCTCTGTCGCCTGGCCGCTATGAATACCGGTTTGTCGTGGACGGCCAGTGGCGAGAGGATCCGGCGGCGAAGGAAACGGTTCCCAATCCGCATGGCGGGCGCAATTCGGTACTGACGGCTCGTAGTCGGCCGCAGCCGGCCATGGCTGCCGCAGAATAGCCATCGACCGGTGTCTGCGACGCTTGCAGAACTTCTCAGGGAACCACTGTTCCCTACGGAGGAGGCTTTTCGCCCCACAACGGCGCTGGCGGAGAGAAAGAACCCCTCCGCCTTCAGTTTGTTGACGGAAGACGATCTTGAGCACTTCGTCAAGGGGCGGCACTCCAGCTTGTACAGCAAATTAGGCGCTCACCTGGTGGGCGCCTGGGGTGATGAAGGCGTGTATTTTGCCGTTTGGGCGCCGCAGGCGGCGCAAGTGTTTGTCGTCGGCGACTTCAACGACTGGCAGACCGGAGCGCATCCCTTACGACGCTGGGGTAATTCCGGAATTTGGGAAACGTTTGTCTCCCGGGTTCCACAGGGCGCGTATTATAAGTTTCGGATCGTCTCGGCGTTGAACGGCCAGGTCTTGGAAAAGGCCGACCCGTTAGCATTTCGCGGCGAAGTACCGCCACGGTCGGCATCTATCGTTTGGAATCTCGATTACGCGTGGGGGGATGCCGCGTGGCTGGAGCGGCGTCGCGCCCAGGACTGGCTGGCCCGGGCGATCTCGATTTACGAGGTCCACGCCGGTTCGTGGATGCGGATGCCGGAGGAGAGCAACCGCTGGCTGACCTATCGCGAACTGGCGCCGAAACTGGCCGGTTACGCCCGGGACATGGGATTTACACATGTGGAACTGTTGCCACTGGCCGAGCATCCGTTTTACGGTTCGTGGGGATACCAGCCAACCGGGTTCTTTGCCCCGACCGGCCGCTACGGGACACCGCAAGACTTGATGTATTTCGTGGACTACCTGCATCAGCAAGGTATCGGGGTGATCCTCGACTGGGTTCCACTGCATTTCCCTTACGACGGATTTGGTCTGGCTCGGTTTGACGGCGCCTGCCTGTACGAACATGAAGACCCACGCAACCACCACCATCCCGAATGGCGCAGCGTGCTGTTCGATTATGGACGGCCCGAAGTCCGCAGCTTTTTGCTGAGCAACGCGTTGTTTTGGCTACGTCACTATCACGTGGACGGATTACGGGCGGATGCCGTGTCGTTCATGCTTTACCACGATTATTGCCGCAAGCCGGGGCAGTGGGCTCCCAATCGCAATGGCGGGCGTGAGAATTTGGACGCGGTCTTGTTTCTGCAGCGCTTGCACGAGGAGCTGGCCGCGGAATTTCCTGATGTCCCGACGTGCGCGGAAGAAGCGACGGCTTACCCGAAGGTCTCGGGTCCAACGCGCGAGGGTGGATTGGGGTTCACCTTCAAGTGGGACATGGGCTGGATGCACGACACGCTGGAGTACACGAGCAAACCATTCCACGTACGGCGGAGTTGGTTGAACAAACTCACATTTCGAATGCTCTATGCGTTTACCGAAAATTTCATGTTGCCGCTGTCGCACGACGAGGTGGTGCACTGCAAGCGCTCATTGCTGAACAAGATGCCCGGCAGCGCCTGGGACAAATTCGCCGGGCTGCGCTTGTTGTATGGTTATCTTCACGGTCAGCCAGGTAAGAAACTGTTGTTCATGGGCGGCGAATTTGCCCAACAACGCGAATGGAATCACGATCAGAGTCTTGACTGGCATCTACTTAATGAACCGGGCCATCGCGGCATCCAGCGCTGGGTGCGCGACCTCAATCACGCCTACGCCCAATGGCCGGCGCTGCACGAACTGGACTGTGATCCGGCCGGGTTCGAGTGGGTGGATTGTCAGGATCACACGAACCAGGTGCTCAGCTTCCTGCGCAAAGGGCGCGGCAACAAGCAAGCCGTTCTGGTTGTGTGCCATTTTTTGCCCGGCGTATTGCGTAACTACCGCGTGGGGGTTCCTTGGCCGGATACTTGGCGCGAACTGCTCAACAGCGATGCCCGCGAGTACGGCGGCAGCGGCGCCGGCAACAACGGCGGCGTGAGCACGGAGGATCGTGGCTGGCACGGGCGGCCGCATTCATTGAACCTCACCATCCCGTCACTCGCTGCCTTGTTCTTCGTGTACGAACCGGCGAGCGCGGAACGCAAGGACGTTTCGGTCCCTGCCGAAATCGAGAGTGGAAATGGTAACGGTTCCGCCGGCATTAACTCAAGCTTCAGAGCGCTTACCCGTCCCGCTCCAACGGAGGCTACCCATGGCTGAGGTTTATCACGCACTGGGGTTGAATATGCACCAGCCGCTCGGCAACCTGATTGCACTCCACAACTCGCCGGAGCGCTGGGAGGCCAAACAGATTCTCTGGTGCTACGACCGGCCGACGCGGATGCTCGAAGGTTACGCGGACGTCGCCCGGCTACACATGGATTTCTCTGGCACGCTGCTAAAACAATTGGAAGACCCCGGTGTACGCGAGACGTTTGCCGATGTGGTCAATGTTGCCGACTTCCTCGACCGTTACCGGCGTTCCAACATCGAGTTTCTCGGCACTGGTCTCTACCACCCCGTGTACCCGCTCGTCCCGGCCAGCGACTGGGAAGCGCAAACGGAGTGGTGGCGCGGTCTCGGTCGGCATTTGCTGGGCCGGGACCAATTCCCCGGTTTCTGGCCCCCCGAAATGGGATTCTGCATGGAAATGATTCCGCTGCTGGCGCGGCAGGGTTACCGCTATGTCATCGTGGACTGCTGGTACATCAAGCCAAAACGACCGATGCGTTGGGAAGAGCAGCGTTACCGGCCATACCTCGCCCGGTATGGCGGCGCCGAGATCGTTGTGATCCCACGCGACCGCGAATTATCGAACGCGCAACTCAGCGGCCTCGATCCGGGCTGGTTTCAATACGAGGTGCAGCAGCGCACGAAGCACTGCGACTTCCCGGCGCTGGTGACAACGTGGAGCGATGGCGAAAATGGCGGCTGGTTCCGCACGACATGCGTCGAAGGTGGGTTTTGGGGATTCTTTTACCGGCCATTGCTCGACCGCTATCGCGCCGGCACGCTCGGTTTCACGCCGATTCATATCAGCGAGTTCTTGAACAAATACCCGCCAACTGAGGAGGTTGAGGTCCACCGGGGCGCGTGGAATACCGACCATCATTGGGGCGGCGACTTTACTCAATGGACCGGCTCACTGGCCCAAAAGCGGGGTTGGGACGAAATCCGTAATGCCAGTGCCTACTACCAACAGGTGAAGACGACATTTGACAACAATGGCCATTCCGGCGACCGGGAGGAAATCCGGCAACTGATTTGCCAGGCGTACGATCGCATTCTGACGGCAGAGACGAGCTGTAACTTTTATTGGGGGAGCCGCTGGGTGCATCGTTCGTTCGACGAGCTGGAGCAGGCCTATAATTTACTGGATACTGCGATGGCGAAACTGAAATGATCATTTACAATCTCTTCCCCTTGCTGGCCGGGCCATTTGCGCAATGGGCTCCACACTTCCAGCGCGCCACCGCGATGAGGTTCGACTGGGTATTCATCAACCCGATTCAATATCCGGGCTATTCTGGGAGCATTTACTCGATCTCCGACTATTTCCGGTACAACCCGCTGCTGTTGGATTCGGTCAAAGGGGTGTCGGAAAAAGACCAGGTCCGCCGGATGGTGGCCGATGCGCACGAGCATGGCTTGAAACTGATGATTGACCTCGTTATCAACCACTGCGCGTTTGACGCGCCGTTGACGCGGCAACATCCCGACTGGTTCCGGCACGAGAACGGGCAACTGGCGCATCCGTCCTGCAAACACGGCGACCAGACCGTGGTCTGGGGCGACCTCGTACAGTTCGATCACCGGCACACGCGCGACCGCGAAGGTTTATACCGCTATTGTCTGCAACTGGTGAATCATTTGCTGGAACTCGGCTTTGACGGTTTCCGCTGCGATGCAGCCTATCAGTTGCCGGGTGAGTTTTGGCGGCAGCTCATCAAGGAAGTAAAATCGCGTAATCGGGAGTGCGTGTTCGCCGCCGAGACGTTGGGTTGCACGGCCGATCAGACCAAGGAGACCGCTGCCACCGGCTTCGACTACATCTTCAATAGCGCCAAGTGGTGGGACTTCGAAGAAGCGTGGCTGATCGAGCAGTACGAACTGACTCATATGGTGGTGCCATCGATTGCCTTTCCTGAAAGCCACGATACCGAGCGGCTCGCCACAGAGTTGAACGGCAACGTCGCCGGACTGAAACAGCGCTACTTGTTTGCGGCACTGTTCTCGGCGGGCGTGTTGATGCCGATCGGCTACGAGTTTGGGTTTCGCAAACGGCTGAACGTCGTCAAGACGCGGCCAGCGGATTGGGAAACCACCGACATTGATCTGCGTTCGTTTATCACCGCCGTCAACCACATCAAACGGAAGTATCCGCTGTTTGAAGAAGAATGCCCGACGACAGTGTTGCCGTACCACAACCCGAACATACTGTTGCTTTGGAAAGCCGGCACGCGCGGCCGCTATGAGTCGCTGCTCATTCTTAACAAAGACATTCATTCCCATCAGGAGTTCACAACGGACCATTTCCGTCACTACCTGCAGGCTGGCGCGCCATTGCACGACGTCTCGCCGGAATATCCACTGGATTACATTCCTGAACCTTTTCGCTATTCCCTGCGCCCTGGCCAAGGCTTGGTCTTGGTGACGTCTCGGAATTGAGGAAAAATCATGAGCATCGAATCTATTCCCGAAATCATTGACGGCTTACCGAATATCAGCGGCTGGGAGAAACAAGTCGAGCAAGCCAGGCGGCGAGGCGGTGCGGTCTTCCTCGAACGCACGCCGATGCGCCTGGAGAAAATCCAATCGGCCTTCGCCATTGCCCTGCACATGCATCAACCGCTCATTCTTGGAAATCACGACCTCCAAAGCGCGCCGATGATCGGCAATCTCCAGTTCATGATGGAGAACCAGCACATCCACGGCAACCACGACGCGCCCGTCTTCGCCCATTGCTACACCCGCATCGCCGATTTCATCCGCGAATTGGTTGATGCTGGACGGCAGCCGCGCATGATGCTGGATTACTCCGGCGAACTGCTGTTTGGCCTGCGCCAGATGGGCCGAGGCGACATCCTCGACAACCTCAAGAGCGTCACACTCAACGACCGGTACTGGCCCTGCGTTGAATGGATCGGCACGATGTGGGGCCACGCGGTTGTGCCGTCCACTCCCGTGCCCGATGTTTCGTTGCACGTTGTCGCGTGGCAGCATTACTTTGCGAGCGTTTTCGGTTGGGAGGCTCTCGCTCGCGTGCGCGGGTTCTCGCCGCCTGAAATGCATCTGCCCAATCATCCCGATGTGGCCCACGAATACGTCAAGACCTTGAAAGACGCCGGCTATCGCTGGCTGCTGGTGCAGGAACATTCCGTGGAGGAATCCGACGGCAAAGGTCTTCGCGAGCGTTATTTGCCGCGGCGGCTCGTGGCTCGCAATAGTCGTGGCAAAGAAATCTCGATTACGGCGCTCATCAAAACCCAGGGCTCCGATACGAAGCTTATCGGCCACATGCAACCATACTACGAAGCCAAGGGTCAACAACCTCGCGAGTGTGCCGGCTACCGCGTCCCGCCGTGCGTTACCCAGATCAGCGACGGTGAAAACGGCGGCGTGATGATGAACGAGTTTCCCGATCACTACAAGCGAGTGTTCGGCGAAACTGGCAAGGAAGGCGTGGTCGGCCTCAACGGCACGGAATATCTGGAATTGCTCGACGCTGCCGGAGTGAAGGAAAAGGACTTCGAGCCGATCCAGCCGTTGCATCAGGGCAAGCTTTGGGAGCGCGTGGGCGACAAACCAACACCTGAAAGCGTGGAGCAAGCCATCGCCGAATTGCGCAAGAGCGACCACCGGTTTCAGATGGAAGGCGCGTCGTGGACGAATAATCTGAGCTGGGTGCACGGCTACGAGAATGTGCTCGACCCGATGAACAAACTCAGCGCGAAATTTCATGAGAAGGTGGATGGACGTGCGGTGGACACACGCAGCGCTGTCTACCGCAACGCGCTCTTGCACCTGCTGGTCAGCCAGACCAGTTGTTACCGCTATTGGGGACAGGGTCGTTGGACCGATTACGCCCGCGAATTCTGCCGGCGCGGAATGGACATCTTGAGCCATGACTTGTGAAACCAACTGCACCGAGATGAACCGACGAAATCGTGCGCGCGCCAGGGAGGTCACGAGGCGAAGAACCGCGTTTGGTCATTACTCGGGGGTCTTGAACGGCAGTTGGTATACCGCGCTTTTTATCGCGCTGACGCTCCAAGCCGTCGCTCTCCAGCCGACGCGAGCCGCGATACCGTCCAATTCCGTACTGGATCATAAAATCACTACGGCGGTGGAGGATGAACTGCTTTTCGAGAAAAGCGTATCCCCGAACTTTATAGATGTTACTACCGACAAAGGGATCGTCACGCTGACCGGCACGGTGAACGATATACTGGCCAAAGACCGCGCGGTTAAAATTGCCGAAACAATTCGGGGGGTGCGAGCGGTAGTCAATCGCATTGAAGTCCGGCCCACTGCCAGACCCGACCAAGACATTCGCAAGGGCGTTTTGGCTGTGTTATCTCGTGATCCGGCAACGGAGGGCTATCAGATTGCCGTCTCGGTCACCAACGCGGTGGTCACATTGACCGGCACGGTCGGCTCATGGGCCGAGGTTCGACTCGCAGGGGAGGTGGCGAAGGGCGTCACTGGTGTGAAGGAACTCAGCAACGATTTGAAGATGCACTATGCCGTCGAGCGCCCCGACTCCGCCATCGCCGCCGATGTCAAAGCTCGCCTGCGCTGGGACGTTTGGCTCAATAATGACTCGATCAATGCCATCGTGCAGGATGGAAAGGTAACACTTACCGGCACGGTCGGCAGCGTCCTCGAGAAATCACGTGCCACCGGAGACGCGTGGGTGGATGGGGTGTTTTCGGTAGACGCCACCGAGCTAAACGTTGAGCCTTGGGCGCGGGAGCGGTGGCGACGTCAAAAGAAGTTTTCTCCTACGCCGGATAGCGACATCAAGAAGGCGGTCGCATTAGCCTTTCACTACGATCCACGCGTGGCGGCCTTTTCCCCGGACGTGCGTGTGGAGGACGGGGCAGTCATTCTTTCCGGCGTCGTCGGCGACCTCAAGGCGAAAATCTCCGCTGCCCAGGACGCCCGGGACGTAGTGGGGGTCGTGTCCGTTGACAATTTGCTGAAGGTCCGGCGCAACGCTCTGCCTTCCGATGCGGCAGCCAGTCAGGACCTGAAAGCGGCGTTGCTTTGGGATCCGACTCTGGATGGTACCTCTATCGAAAGCACTGTCATCCACCATGTGGCTTATCTTTCGGGGCTGGTGGATTCCGGGCTGCAAAGGCAGGAAGCGCAAGATCTGGCCGAGCGCACCAAGGGCGTCGTGGAAGTGCACAACCATCTGGAGGTTGAACCGACCTATCCGATTCCTCCGCTCCGGTGGCCGGATTTTGAAGATCGTTACAATTGGCCTTTTGGCTGGTCTCAAATCCCCCCGCCACCACTCAAGAGTGATGCGCAAATCCGCAAGGACATCGAGAAGGCCTTTTTCTGGAGCCCGTTTGTGGACCGTGACGATATTCAACTGAGAGTCCGTGACGGCGTAGCCACTCTCACGGGCACGGTCGAGGGTTGGGTCGCAGTCAAAGAGGCTCAACGCGACGCTTACAAGGGCGGCGCTTCGTTTGTCATCAACCGCCTACACGTCAGGAAAGGCACATGGTTTTAGTGGCGTCTTATGCCGTCAGCCCTGTCAAAAAGCGATGCGGGAATCACGAGGGACGATGGATGAAGACATAAAAGTCTTCGCCACTGTCAGGGCAATCTTGGTGATCTTGGCGGTGGCCGCGCCGACCCGCTGGAAGCGAAGAAAAGAAGAGTCAGACGCTGTGAACAAAATCAGAAAGGAGACGTTGTCATGAACCGCATTATGAGTCTGATGACTGCCATCGCAGTGATGGCCGTCTGGTCCGGTTGCGCCAGCACACCTTCACTACCCCGGGGATTTGTGGCGAACCTGGCAGGTGTCGAGGAAGTGCCGCCGCTGAAAACGACGGCTTATGGAAGAGCCACGTTTCACCGGGACGGCGATCAATTGCGTTACAAGTTGATGGTCTACAACATCCAGGACGTGACCATGGCAAATCTGCACATCGGCCATGTCGGGGAGAATGGAGACCACATCGCCTGGCTTTATCCGCCCCAACCGCCGGAAAAGTTGATCAAGGGCCGGTTCTCTGGATGTTTGATTCAAGGCACCCTCACGGCCGCGGATTTGATCGGGCCGATGAAAGGCCAAACCATTGCTGATTTGGTGCACAAAATGAAGAGCAGAGACATCTACGTCAACGTCCACACGCAGCAATTTCCAGAAGGCGAGATCCGAGGACAAGTCCACCAATGAAAGTGATCGACCAAATTACCGAGTGGCTTGGCAACGAGGCAGACTCGTTGCTCCGGCACCGATGCCAAACCGTTCCGAAAGAACAACTGCATCTGCCTGGACCGGATTGGGTGGATCGAATTTTCGCGCCAATGGACCGCCCCGTTCGTGTGCTGCGCAACATGCAGGCCCTGCTATCGCACGGTCGGCTGGCCGGAACCGGGTATCTCTCCATCCTGCCGGTCGATCAAGGCATCGAGCATGCGGCGGGTGCGTCATTCGCGCCGAACCCGGAGTATTTTGATGGCGAGAACATCGTGCGGCTCGCCATCGAAGGCGGGTGTAACGCGGTCGCTTCGACGCTGGGAGTATTGGGCAGCGTCGCGCGCCGGTACGCACACCAGATCCCATTCATCGCGAAAATCAATCACAACGAGCTGCTCACGTATCCCAATCGGTACGACCAGATTTTGTTCGCCAGCGTGCAGCAAGCCTACGATCTGGGGGCTGTCGCTGTCGGGGCGACGATTTATTTCGGCTCTGAGGAAAGTGGCCGACAGATCGTTGAAATCAGCCAGGCATTTGGGCGGGCGCACGAATTGGGATTGGCCACGGTGCTTTGGTGCTATTTGCGGAATCCGGCGTTCAAGGTTGGCGGCGTGGATCATCACACCAGCGCCGACTTGACGGGGCAGGCGAACCATCTCGGAGCGACCATTGAGGCCGATATCGTCAAGCAGAAGTTGCCTACGCAAAACGGTGGCTACAAGGCGCTCAACTCAGGCAAGCCCAGCTACGGTAAGTATGACGAACGGATGTACACCGAGTTATGCACGGATCATCCGATCGATCTGACCCGGTATCAGGTTGTGAACGGATATTTGGGCCGCATCGGCCTGATCAACTCGGGCGGACCCTCCGGCAAGAACGATCTCGCGGAGGCGGTCCGCACCGCCGTCATCAACAAACGGGCTGGTGGCATGGGTATGATCAGCGGGCGCAAAGCATTTCAGAAGCCAATGGCTGAAGGGATCAAACTGCTCAACGCGGTCCAGGATGTTTACCTCTGCAAAGAAATTACCGTGGCGTGAGCATTCTTTGAGAGGAGATTCAGCATGTTTGGGAAAAGAATTCCACTTTTCAAGTTGTTCGGTTTTCAAGTCCGCATTGATCTGAGCTGGCTGATTATCGCGGTGCTGGTGACCTGGACGCTCGCAGTGGGCTTGTTCCCGCATTACTTCCGGGGTCAGCCACGCGAAACCTATTGGATTATGGGCTCAGTCGCGGCGCTGGGATTGTTTGCCTCGATTGTTTTTCATGAATTTGCCCATTCCCTCGTTGCGCGTCGGTTTGGAATGCAGATGAAGGGCATTACACTCTTCATTTTTGGCGGCGTGGCGGAGATGAGCGACGAGCCCCCCAGCCCGAAGGCCGAGTTCTTCATGGCGATTGCTGGACCCTTGTCGAGCGTAGTGTTGGCGCTGGTATTCTTTGGACTGGGGCTGCTGGGCAAAGCCGCGAGCTGGCCAGTGCCGGTGTACGGCATTTTGGGTTATCTGGCGTGGATCAACGGGATTTTGGTCGCGTTCAATCTCGTGCCCGCCTTCCCGTTGGATGGTGGCCGCGTGGCGCGCTCGATTCTCTGGGGCTGGAAAAAGAACCTTCCCTGGGCCACACGGATCGTGACCGCGCTGGGCTCCGGTTTTGGAATGCTGCTCATCGCCTTGGGCATCTTCTCGTTTTTGTTTGGGGACATGATCGGTGGGATCTGGTGGTTCTTGATCGGCATGTTTCTACGCAATGCCGCCCAAATGTCCTACCAACAGGTCATGATGCGCGAAGCTTTGCAGGGCGAACCGTTACGCCATTTCATGAATCCCAACCCGGTCACGGTTTCGCCCACAACCTCGGTGGAGGATTTCGTCGAGAACTATATCTACCGTTATCACCACAAGCTGTTCCCGGTCGTTACGGACGGCCAGTTGTTGGGGTGCGTTACTTTCAATCAGGTAAAACAGATCCCCAAACAAGAATGGAGCAGGCATCAGGTCAGCGAATTGACCAGGCAGTGTGCCGAGGACAATGCCATCGATGCCGATACGGATGCGGTCAACGCGTTGGCGCGCATGAACCAGGCGCACGTCAGCCGCATGATGGTCGTGGAAGGTCAAAAGCTCGTGGGCGTGGTCTCATTGAAGGACCTGCTTAAATTTCTATCGCTGAAAGTCGAACTGGAAAAGCGCTGACCGGAATCCCAAAACTGTGCGCGTTCATTGTTACCTCTTGGCTCGTAGTCAAAGAGAACCTTGGCTGCCGCACCCTCCTCTCCGAGTTTGACGATTGCCCCCTCTCAGACTCGAGGAACTCCAACCTAATCATATGAAATACCATATCATTTACATCTTACTTTGCGCAGTCGCCGCGCAGGCTGGAAAAGCCGATGCGCCCGTCCGTCCATTACCAAAGCCGGTGGTGACGCACCACGCCATGAAAGTGGAGGGGCGGACGTTGAGTTACACGGCGACTGCCGGTTTCCTGCCTTTGGAAAAACAGGATGGCAAACGGGCGGCTCGGATCTTTTACGTTGCCTACACGAAGGACGATGTGCGGAACGTGGCAGATCGCCCTATCACTTTTGCTTTCAACGGTGGACCCGGTGCTTCTTCTATTTGGCTCCATTTGGGCGCGCTCGGACCCAAACGCGTGGACTTGCCCGGCAACGGAACCGAGTTGCCCGAAGCGCTTCGGCTGGTCGATAATGACCAGACTTGGTTGGACTTTACGGATTTGGTGTTCATTGACCCCATCGGCGCCGGTTACAGCCGTGCGGCAAAAGGAGTCGATCCCAAACAGTTTTATGCGCTCGCGAAAGACATCGACGTCGCGGCGCGGTTCATTCGCCGATATGCGACGCAGTACGAGCGTTGGCTCTCTCCGAAATTTATCGCCGGCGAGAGCTATGGCACAACCCGCGCCGCCGCCCTCGCCAATCGCCTGCAGAATGAGAACGGGATGGACCTTGCCGGCGTCGTACTATTGTCGTCGGCGTTGAATTTTGAGACCTTCTCTTGCGATTATGGCAATGATATTGCCTATGCCTTGGCGTTGCCGTCGTGTTCCTCGGTTGCCAAGTACCACAAGAAAACTGAAGCAGATCTGACAAATGTCGAAAAATGGGCGCTGAGCGATTACCTGGAAGCACTGGCGCGCGGCGACACGCTCTCTCCCGACGAACGAGACCGCATCGCCCACGTCGTCGCATCGATGACCGGTCTCTCGACCGCTTACATCGAGGCCAGCCGGCTGCGCGTTAGTCCGGCGCGGTTCACGAAGGAGTTGTTGCGCAACGAGCGGCGCACACTCGGATTGATGGATGGCCGCGTGGTCGGCGTGGATGTCACGCCACTTGGTGAATATCCGCGTTTCGATCCATCCTTTTTTCTCGTGACCGGCCCATTCGTGGAGGCGGCAAATGACTATTTGCGTCGTGACCTCGAGTTCCAAACGGAGGTCCCGTATGTGTTTTTATCTCGTGAGGTGAACGCGGCCTGGAAGTGGAGCGCGCATGGACAGGGGTATGCCAACACGGCCGATGATCTGGCCGAGGCCATGACGCGGAACGCACACTTTCGGGTGTTTGCTGCCGCCGGGCTCTACGACCTCACCACGCCGTACCTCAGTCAAAGATACACGTTCGATCATCTCGGCCTTGATCCGAGCCGGCGAGGGAATCTGATTTTCAAAACGTACCCGTCCGGCCATCAGATTTATACCGACCCTGCTTCGCGCAAAAAATTACATGACGACGTGGCAAGCTTTGTGAGCGGGACCCTCGCCCAACGCTCGGCGAACTTTTCGGCGCGTCCAGCAGCGACAACGCCATGAACGTGTTGGAGTTCATGGGCCGGGAATAATCACAGGAGAGACAAAGTGCAACATCAGTTAGGTCGCCCCGCATCGTTTAATTCTGGCAATCTGATGGTGCTCGCGCTGGGGTTGGGTTTGCTCGGTGGTATTCTGCTGGATCGCGTGGCCGAGTATGGGCTGGGGTCGTTCCACTCGGATGGGAATTTTCGGTTAATTTCCGAAGCATGGGGCTTGGTGGATCGCTTCTACGTCGATCGATCTGCTGTTAAGCCTCGCCCCATGACCTACGGCGCGATCAGCGGGATGGTGGACGCATTGGGCGACACGGGTCATAGCCGGTTTCTCAGCCCGGCGATGGTCAGGCAAATGCGGAATCTGGAGCGCGGGAAATTTCAGGGAATTGGCGCCGAAATCCGCTTGAGAGAAGGCCACGTGACGATCGTTGCCCCCATGGACGGTTCGCCCGCGCAACAGGCGGGTCTGCGTTCCGGAGATATCATTTTCCGAGTCGATGGCAAGGAGGTCACCGGTCTGCCCCTCGATGAAGTCGCCGCGAAAATTTCCGGTCCTGCAGGTACGTCGGTGACACTGACGATTTTGGAGCACGCCTCGGGGCAGACCCGTGAGGTCACGCTCAAGCGTGCGGCGATTCAAATTCACAACGTTTCCTGGCAACAATTGCCGGACACGCATATCGCGCATCTCCGCATTGCGAGCATCGACAAAGGCGTCACCACCGATCTACGCGAGGCCTTGACGGCGATTCAGAGCAACGACGTGCAGGGCATTATTCTCGATCTACGCGACAATCCCGGCGGGCTCCTCAGCGAAGCCGTTGGCGCCACCAGCCAGTTCCTGAAGACCGGTGATGTCGTGTTGGTCAAGAATGCCCGGGGAAAGGAGAGGGCTATTCACGTACGCCCCGGCGGCGAGGCTACGAAAATCCCGCTGGTCGTACTGGTCAATGCTGGCACGGCCAGCGGCGCGGAAATCATGGCGGGCGCGTTACAGGATTCGCACCGGGCAGAGTTGGTTGGCACGACGACGATCGGCACCGGCACTGTGCTCAGCGAATTCAAACTCTCCGACGGTTCCGCGCTCTTGCTGGCCGTCGAGGAATGGTTGACGCCAGACGGACACGTCATCTGGCACAAGGGGATCAAACCGAATATCGAGGTCGATCTGCCCGCCGATGTGACGCCAATGTTCCCGGCAGCCGAACGAGGGCTGAGTGCCGAACAATTTCGCGCCAGCCACGACACCCAGTTATTTCGCGCGCTGGCTTTGCTCCAGCAGCAGCCAAATTCTGTGTCGGGGCGTTCCAGTCCTCAGTTTGTGAGTCGATAACAGTGGAGGTGTGGGATGCGCCAAATCACGCGAGAAAGTGTGGCTATCATAGCCGTCAGCCTGTTCTGGCCGATAAGCTTGTGGGCTCAACGGGGCATGAACTGGCGCGGCAGCCAGGGGTGGGGAGCCGACGGAGGTTACGGACGTATCTACAACCCACAAACCTTGGTGACCGTCACCGGCAAGGTGGTCGCGGTGGAATATTTCATTCCTAAAACCGGCATGAGCGAAGGGGTACACCTGAAACTTCGGACCGGTTCTGAAACCAATTCCGTCCACCTGGGCCCGGCATGGTACATCGAAAATCAAGACGTCAAGATCAAGCCTCACGATAAGATCGTAGTCAGGGGTTCCCGAGTCCTGTTCGACGGTAAACCGGCAATCATCGCGGCGGAAGTCAAAAAGGGCGACGAAATCCTAAAGCTCCGGGATGAGGACGGTCGACCTGTGTGGGCCGGTTGGCGGCGTGACATGCCGGGCGGCGGGTCGCGCCCATCTCGTTAAAGGGAAGCGCACGTTCTTCGGATAACAGCGCGTGCTCTATCACAAGCGAAATCGTTTTCGGGAAATCAAAAAAGCGGAAGGAGAAAGCCATGAAGATGAAAGGCATCACCGTGCTCGTAGTAACACTAACTCTCTTGCCGATGGGGGTGCTCGCCGAAACCCCGCCTCCACCAGTGCAGGACCCAATGATGGGGCAGGGGATGGGCTCCATGATGGGGGGAAACACCAATGGGCCGGAACATCATCAGGAGATGATGGCCCACCACGAACAAATGGCCAAGCAGATCGAAGAAATGAATCAGAAACTCGATAAGCTGGTGACCAAGATGAACACCGCGGAAGGCAGCGAGAAGATATCCGCCATGGCGGCCGTGATCAACGAACTCGTCGCCGAGCGCCGGCAGATGAACGAGCAGTTCCTGACAATGCACCAGCATTGGATGAACGAGAAAAAGGGAAGGTACATCTTCGTCTCCGATGATGCAGGATAAGAAATAGCGCTGTACGAGGTTTGCCGCCGGTTCTGTGCCCGGCTGGGCGCACAGCCGGCAGAGCATCCGAAATGCGGATCTACACGAGCGAAGTATTTTGCCTGATATACCTGACACTGCTGGGACTGCGCGGCCGGCGAAATCGCCGTCGCTGCTCCATAATTGGATCAGCCTTGCCGGAATCATTCTGGCCGCGTCGAGTTTCTTTGCGGTCGCCTGTCTGATCGCATTGGACTTCTTCCGCGGCTTCAGGAACCCGTACGTCGGGATTCTCACGTATGTTGTCGCGCCGGCCTTTCTGATTGCCGGATTGTTGATGGTTTCCGCCGGCGCGCTTTGGGAACGGCATCGGCGTCGGAAATTTCACCCCGTCACGATTCCGCCTTTTCCCCGGATCGATCTCAATGTACCCCGTCAACGGCACGTGGTGATGGCCGTGATCGCAGTGACGGCGGTGTTTCTATTGTCCACCGCGCTGGGCAGCTACCGAACGTACCAGTTCACCGAGTCCGTGACCTTCTGCGGGAAAACCTGCCACACGATCATGCAGCCCGAGTACACCGCCTATCAGGAATCGCCGCACGCGCGGGTCGCTTGCGTCCAATGTCACATCGGGCCGGGGGCGAGCTGGTTTGTGAAATCCAAACTCTCGGGCGCTTATCAGGTCTACGCCACGCTGGTGGACAAGTATCCCCGTCCGATTCCCACGCCGATTGAGAACCTGCGGCCGGCTCGTGAAACTTGTGAAGAATGTCACTGGCCGCAGAGATTCTTTGGCGAGGTCGAACGGGACTTTCATCACTACCTGCCTGACGAACAGAATTCGCTGTGGACCATCCGCCTGCTCGTAAAAATCGGGGGCGGTGATCCCCGTTTTGGAGCCGTCGGCGGCATTCACTGGCACATGGCCATCGCCAATAAGATTGAGTACATCGCCAGCGACACGGCACGACAGGTCATCCCTTGGGTTCGCCTGACCGACCGGCAAGGGAAAGTGACCGTTTACCAGTCCACCGACAATCCCCTGAAGCCGGAGCAAATCGCCGCGGCCACGCCACGGGTGATGGATTGCATTGACTGCCATAACCGGCCAACACACATCTATCATTCGCCGGTCGATTCGGTCGACCTCGCTTTGTACACGGGCCGGATCAATCAAGCCATCCCGCACATCAAGGAGCAGGCGGTGCAGGCCCTAACGGGGAAATACGCGACGACCGCCGCCGCGGTTCAAGGCATCGCGAAGACACTGACGACGTTCTATGAGTCCAAATATCCCGCATTCGCCAAGACCAACGCGACGCTCATCACCCGGGCAGCCGCCGAAACGCAGCGGATTTATGCGCACAACTTTTTTCCCAGCATGAAGGTCACCTGGCGCGTTTACCCGGATAACATTGGCCACCTGAATTTCCCCGGTTGTTATCGCTGTCACGACGGCAATCACCAGAGCGCCGACGGCAAGACGATTAGCCACGACTGCAAGGCCTGTCACATCATTGTCGCCCAAGGGCCGGAAGGAAAAGTGGCGAGCAACTTGGCCGGCCTGGAATTCAAACATCCGGTGGACATATCCGGCCTGTGGCAGCAGATGAAATGCTCCGATTGCCATGCTGGCAATCTGGTGGAATAAATGCGGGAAGAAACATCAGCGCTCGGGTAGAGCAGTACCGTCCGAAGATCCGCAATTCGAACTGGTGGGATCATGAGTCAACTACAGTGCCCCATCGGTCTCGGCGTGATGGGACAAAGCTCCGCGCTCAACGTCCTTGCGGGCGCAGTTGAACACTACCAGCGTGATTTGGTAAGTCGCTGGTAGGGACGGACCGCTGGGCCGTCCGAACTTCTGAAGACATGTGGCAGGCCCTACCGCCTGGCGGGCTTGGTGGCAGCGCCAAGACGCACCCCATCCCCGGCAGATTTCCTGGCAGTTGGCCCGTTCTGGCCCACTTCGGGAGACAACCCTCTTTGCCGCGCAACGGGTTTCAAATTGGCACCCCAGGTCGTGGCGCAATACGAACTTTTGGGACATTACCGTGCTCAATGGAATCCCGTTCTCCAGATGGGGTGCACAGCTGTTTGTCAGCTTCCCTCTGCCTTATCCGGCTCCTTGCATTGAGCGGTTAACCAAGCGGTCCGACTCCGGGAACAGGTCGTCCAATACCTGTTTCAGCACGTAACTGCACTATTCTCCTCTTCGGTAGCGTTTGCCTGATCGATCGGCCAAGGGTGTGAAACCAACCTCCGCACGCGTTCTGCACTTCGGTAAATCGGACGCAGTTCTTCGCCCAGCGCTTCCTCCAAAGCCTCGATCGTGGTCCACAGCGTATTGCCGATGCGATCTTTGATCAGGTCGCCGATCATCTCCACGGGATTGAGTTCGGGACTATACGGCGGCAGTGCGATCAGGTGCACGCGCGCCGGCACCCGGTGGATGGCGGTCGCTTCGGGGAGATGCCCCAGTTGACCGCACATGCCGGAACATTCCGCGTCGGCGAACTCCGCCTCTGCGAGTAAGTCATCAAGAACTTCCAGGGGACGGCCTTGGTGGGCCGCCACTTTGCCATGACGGGCGTCGCCGCGGACGACTACCACCTTCACCGTCAGGGCACCGATGTTAATTCCGATATGCGACATAGCGACTACTCCCCTGCCACCAACTGTGAACGCCCATTTGGACCAAGGCTGGAATTTTCCGTCTCGCATCATCCTAAGCCTCTTTTGAGGAAAACCTAATTATATCGGCGATTCCCTTGAAGAGCCTGGCGCGTCGTCATATCCCAAGGTGACGGCACACCGACTCCGGATTGCCCAAGCTTGTTCGGATGGAGACCCGCCAGCACGTGTCCGATTTCATGCGCCATGACGTTTACAGTCGTCACGATCAGGCTAGTTCGCTTGTAGCAGCGGCTGACGTCATCAAGCCGCAACTCGCCGGAAATCCTAGCCCTTGTAATGCTGAAAGGCACCAGCCAGGAGGAGCAGTTCCGGATGCGCTGCCTGTAGTTTGGGTAGCACCAGCCGAATCTGGGAACGATACACCGCCAGTTTCTCGGCCAGCGGCTTCAGATTGTCCACCTTGTCCCAGTGGAGCTTGTTCAGATCCAGTACCAGTTGGCTCTTGCTTCGCGCCAGCGAATCGTGGATGCGTTGGCCCAACTTTTCCGCCTCGGCAGCCGACAGGGCACCGCTCAAGCGCAGCCAGACCTGTTTCTTGGCGTGTTGCAGTTCGACCTGAATCGACAAGTCGGGGATCGCGATCTTATCCGGGATTTCTTCCCAGAGGCGGAATTCGCTCCAGCGTTTGGCTGGCATACGGTACGCCGTTCGGACCAACTTGGGATGCTGGAACAGATCGAACTTCAACGTCACCCACGTCCACAGTGCGGCCCCCACCGCGAGCACGGACTGGAACCGCTGGGCCAAGGTGGGACAGCCAAGTTCAATGCAAATCTGCCGCCCCAGGTCCCGGATCCAGCGCCGCACCGTTGCGTTGGGACCGAGCAACCGGCCGGCGAGGAAAATCGGGAGCGCCACGCGCAAATCGGCGGCGTAATGCGCGGCCTTCCGGCGCAGGATCGGGTTCGGTGAATTCCTGAGCGTCTGGTAGCCGAGAAACCGCGATTCGAGGACGCGGAAAATGCTCGGCCCGAGTCGTTGGTAATCCTCGTCAAAACACCACTGCTGCAAGCGCTCGATCTCGGCCGCCGAGAGCGTCGGATGCTTCATCGTCGTGGTAAAGCCGTCCGCGTGGCGGTAGAGCCGGTCGGGATGGTCGATGTACTCTTGGAGCAAGAGGTTGTCGCGCATCACCCGCGCATTGAACGGCGTGCCGGGCACGGGCCCGTAAATTAGGTACTGCCCCAGCGATGGCTTGAGCTTCATCAACCCGTCGAGTTCCTGCGCGATCACCTCGGGCGTCTGGTAATCAAAGCCGAGGATCATCGAGGCCAGAATCGTAATGCCATGCGCGCGAAACTCCGTGAAAATGTCCTCCACAGATCGGCCTTGTTGCTTGGCGTAGCCCGACCGCGTGCCTTCGTAGCCAATCCAGAACCCGTCGATCCCCATTTCAAGGATCTGTTCGACGGTGTACTGGCTGAGCGCCTTGATGCTGGAAAAGGCAAAAACCGAGAGTTGTTTTCCGCTCTTCATCACGCAGTCGCGAAACTCCATTGCCCGTTTCTTGTTGAGCAGAAAATCCTCGTCGATGATCAGGAACACGAGGCTCGGGTCCATGTCGTGATAGCGCTCGGTGAGGTCGAAAATGTCTTTGCCGGTCGGCAGCAGCTTGATGTGCTTGCGCTTAAAAAAATGCGACGTGCAACAGAAATCGCAGCCGTTGGGGCAGCCCAGCCCGGCGAAAATCTTGCCCGTGCCCGACACCTTCCAGCCAAACACTCGTAACCAGCTCACGATCAGCGGCTGCTTGTACGGCATCGGAATTTGCGGCTCGCCCAGCAGCCGCCGCATATACCCGACGCCTTCTTCGCGGCAGATGTAATCGCAGTATGGCGTGAGTTCTTCATCGGTCAGCACCGTGCCGTAGCCGCCGAGGATGATTTTGGTTTGGGGCGCGTGTTCGCGGATCAACTCGACCACGTCCTTGACCTTGTGGAAGATCGCTATCAGGAACGAGATCCCCACGTAGTCGTAACCCTTCTTGAGTTCTTTGATCAACTCGCGCTTCGACGGGTATTGCAGAACGACCGTCGGCGTATCGAGGTTCTCGGCAATGTATTCCAAGGAAAACTGGATGTTCACCGTGCGCGGGCTGAAAATGCCTTGGGCCCGGGTCACCTGGCGGTAAAGCAATTCATAACCAACCGACGTCGCATCCCCGCACTGCGGCCCCAGCGGGCGGCACACGGTGGTCAGCAGGACTTTCTTGTTCACGCGTTACTTCGTCTCCTCCGAATCTTGGTTTACGGCGTACTCGCTCTGGCGTCGAGTTCGTCTTTCCCGATATGACACTTCCGCATTCAACAGTTAGGTTACGCTCGCAGACGAACTGCATGCCATAGGGCAAAACCCTACCATGACCCCAGACAACTGCGGCATGTTCCTTATTCCAGCGCGGCAAGCACGTCGACGAGCGACAATGTGGCGAACGTGGTGGTGCCGTCAGACATGTATGGGTTTTTACATAATACGGGACCCGACAACATCGCCGTTCGTGAGCTTCCAGGGCGATTGCATTTAGAAACCCAAGAGGCTGCGTAGGTAATCGTGATTCCAACCGGCTACTTTTTGTTTGGTGCGGATTCCCCGTTTAATCTTCTGATCCCGCCGCAACAGATTCAGGCACAGGGCTCGTAGCGCCGC
>DATIZX010000050.1:0-42551 GCA_035516795.1 Verrucomicrobiia bacterium | reverse complement strand
CGATTCATGTTTGTGTTTCGATTCTAACATAGAACTCTTGTTGAATCTGCAACGCTAAACACTTGTGTGATGGAGCAGGGGACTGCCTCGTCCGCTGCGGATACTTCGAGCCGACTCCAGGCGTATCTTCACATTGCCGCTGTTGTAGGCCGACTCTATGAGTCGGCGTGTTGTTGAACCCTGTCATGGCGCCGCCTCGCAGAGGCGACCTACAGTTCCTCGCCATTTTTCGGCGGCAGTGCCGAGATGCGCCTGTTAACTACCGCAGGACGAGACTTGCATCGCAACCGCGAGTCCTTCACAATCAAGTTGTGAGCGCTTTCATGTGTAAGTGCAACTGCGCATATCAACACTGTTGGATGTAGCAGAGTACCTGACCCGCAACTGAGGAGTTAATCCATGAGAATTGCCGATTGCCGAACTTTCTGGTCCCTCGCAATGGTGACATTGATCTGCACCGCCGGTCACGTTTCCGTATTGGCGGGAGGTTGTGCAGTGTCTGATGGATCAGAGTTGCCAAGTGAGGACGGATGCATGTTGGCCTTCATGTATAACCAAACGGGCAACCATCGGCTCGTTGTGATCGACGAGAAAAACCGGCGCCGTTACGAAGCGCCACTGGACAACGCCGGGATGGCGCCGTTTTGGGAAGGAGGGAAGGTTTACGTCGTGGGCGTCTCTGGGAGTGTCCAGGGCTTCGCGGTAGGCAAGGAGAAATTGGTTCCGGAGAAGGCGGAAGCTATATCCGAAGAGGTGGTGCGTGAGGTCGCATACTCCCGTAGTCAGCACCGCTTGTATTTGATTCAGACTGGCTTCGATGATCATCGCAAGATTTTCTACGAACTTTCGGTCATCGATTTTCCAGCGAGAAAGACGCTTTGGACGAAGAGGATTGACGATACTGGCTTGCTGACGATCATGGACAGGTATGTCTGTGTGACAGGGCTCAGGCTTGTCGAGGTGTTCGGTTGCGACACGGGAGAGAAAATTGGCACAACTACGGTTGCGAAGCTGGCGACCTCTGCCGATGCAAGAGCGCACGAATAGCATGGTAGCATCCAACAAGCCAGATGCGGCGAACCCGCCGAGAGCGCTCCGATTGAGGGTCGGGCATCAACGGCGCCGGATCGCTGATCTGGAACGTTCGTAGCCAGCGGCTCACAGTTCCCGCAACGCTGATGCGACGGGTAATCGCGCAGCGCGGATGGCGGGGAACAAGCCACCGATCAATCCGATCACTGCCGCCCAGATCATGCCGCGCAGCAATAACTGGGGCGTAACCTGGAATGCAAACGCCACCTGACTGAAGCTCTGCCAGTTCATCGTGGAAGTGTGCAGATTGTTGAACGCAAGGTATGCCAGCCCGCCGCCGATAACGCCGCCTGCGAGTGCCAACAGCAAAGCTTCGATCATCAGCGACATCACGACCGCGCCGCTGCCGAAACCAAGCGCCCGCAACGTTGCGATTTCCTTGGTCCGCGCCGCCACCGCGCTATACATCGTATTCAACGCGCCAAACACCGCACCGACCGCCATCAGAAAGGCAATCAGGAACCCGAGCGTCCGGATCAATCGCGTGAGCGTTTCCGATTGTTCAACGTAATACTCCGATTGCCGAACCACTTTGACGCTGAGCTGCGGATTGGAAGTCAGCGAATCCTTGAATTCTTGAAACGCGCCGGGCGAGTTGAGCCGAACGCGGACGGACTGGAACGAGTCGCCACGGTTATACGCGTCCTGCAACACCTTGGCATCCGTCCAGATTTCCGATTCGGGGACCGCACCGTTGGCGGAAAAGATGCCGACGACCGGCCATTCGTACCGTCCCACTTTGATTTTGGAGCCCACTTCCAAACCGGAAAACTCGCGGGCCGCGCCGCTGCCGACGATGACTTCGTCCTTTCCCCAGTCGAACATCCGCCCTTGGACGATCTGCATGTGATCACGCACTTCCCACGCAGCCTTTTCGACACCGCGCAACGGTACGTTCGCATCCATTCCCGTCGAGCGCTTGGGCAGATTGATGATGACGAATAATTCCGCCGAGGAAAGTGGACCTTGATCGTTACGAGCAACTCCGGGCGCGTCGGCGATCACCCGCGTCTGATCGCGTCCGAATCCGCTGACCATCTCGCTGTCGGCACCGCTGCGCAAGACGATGGCGGCATCTGGCGCACCGGAAACTGCCATGACCTTTTGGAAACCAGCGGCAATCGACAGCACTCCCACCAGCACCGCCACCACCCCAGCAATCCCGATCACGGTGGCCGCGACAGCGCCACGCCGTTGCGGGATGCTCATCAATCCGAATTTCGTGATCGCTCCCACTTGTGAAAGCCAATTGACAGGACCGGACATGCTAGATCCTCCTCAGCGCGTCGGCCACGCGCAACCGCATCGCCAGCAGTGCAGGGAAAATTCCCGTGACCAATCCCAGCCCTATGCTGATGCCCAATCCGGTGAACAGGTCGCGTGTTGGCAAAAAGAACATTGGCAGCAGCCCCGAGGTCGGGTCCCCGCGCGAAATCATCAGCCACGCCAAACCCAGTCCCAACACGCCGCCCAAAACCGTCAGTAGGCAGGATTCGGCAAGCACAAGTGCCATGATCTGTCCATTGCTGAAACCAATCGCCTTCAATACGCCGAGTTCGCCGGTTCGTTCCCGCACCGCTTGGGCCATGGTGTTGCCGGTCACCAACAGAATCGTGAAGAATACCGCGCCCAAGATGGCCGCGACAATCAACACGACGTTGCCGAGTTGGCTCGCCCAAGCCTGAATGAATGCACCTTCGGGCTCCGTCTTCGTTTCCGCGTCAGAGTTTTCAAATTCCTCATCCACCAGTTTTGCGACCTCCGCCGCGCGCGACGGATCTTTGACGCGGATGGTGAACCATCCCACTTTCCCCTTGCCCCAACCGCGGCGCGCTTCATCGAAATAATCGTAACGGAAAAACATCGCGGTCGTGTCGGTGCCTTTTTTCGCGCCGTCATAGATCCCGACGATATCGAATGTCCAATTCCGCGACCCATCTTGTTGCGACCAAATCGAAGATTGGAGCGGCACCTTGTCGCCAATCTTCCAATGAAATCGCTCGGCAGTACTGCGGCCCACGATTGCCCCGGTGCGGGTCACCTCCCAAGCCTTCTTTTGATCGGGCGGCAAAATGAATTCGGGATACATTTCCAGGAATTCTTCCGGCACGACGGGATTTTGCATGAAGAAATTCTTCGGGTCCTGATAGATGCCGCCAAACCACGTCTGATGCGTTGCGAGAACCACGCCGGGTATCCGCTCCATCCGCGCCTTGTAGCTTTCGGGCAGCAACTGAATGATGGACACCTTGTGGCGTACAATCAACCGGTCCGCACCCGCCATTTCCACACCGCCCACCAGCGCTTGTTTGATCGCCGATAAAAATCCGAACAAAATAAAAGCCACGAGAATCGACAGCAACGTGAGCGAAGTCCGTAGCTTCTTTCGTTTCAAATTGGTCCAAACCAGATGCAGGTATTTCACTTGACCGGCTCGTTGGTGAGTTGGCCTTTGTTCAGGTAAACGGTCCGGGCGGCACGCGCCGAGGCGTGCGGATCGTGCGTCACCATGATGATGGTTTTGCCGTGCTCGCGGTTCAACGCTTGGAGCAAGTCCAGGATTTCGTCTCCCGATTTTCGATCGAGGTCACCGGTCGGTTCATCGCACAGCAGCAGGGTAGGGTCGGTGACAATGCCGCGGGCAATTCCGACCCGCTGCTGTTCGCCTCCGGAAAGTGTGCGGGGATAATGTTTGGCCCGATGCGACAATCCCACCATGGCTAATGCTGTATCCACGTGTTTCTTACGATCAGCCTTGGAAAGATGGGTGAGGAGTAGGGGAAGCTCGACGTTCCGCTCGGTCATCAGCATCGGCATCAGATTGTAAAGTTGGAAAACAAAACCGATATGCCGGGCGCGCCATCCAGCCAACCGCCGGTCGGAGAGCTGGTCAATGCGTTCGCCTGCGATGGTGACAGAGCCGTTGGTCGGACGGTCGAGACCGCCGATCAGATTCAGCAAGGTGGTCTTGCCGGAACCGGACGGCCCCATCAGCGCGATGAATTCACCGTCCGGCACCTGCAAATGCAGGTCCGACAGCACGTGGATGTCTTCTGACCCGCGATGGAACACTTTCTCGACGCCATCGACGTGCACCAAGGCACCGTTGTCTGATTTGCTTTCGTTCATAGCTTCCTTTCCTCACAACAAAGCCGCCTCTTTTGAACATTCTGCAGATGAAAACAGATAGGAAAGCCGTATGTAGCCGCACCGTTGCCGCAACCGACAGCGGCGTCTCGTAAGACTCGGCTTATGGGTGCATCACGCAGGCTAAGGCCTGCGGCTACAGCATTCTTACTGGTTTTTGACCGCAGTTCCATCGGCCAATCCGGGCGGCGGATCGACGATCACCGTTTCTCCGTCGGAAACCCCCGCCAGCACGACGGCATCGTTGTTTTGCGTGCTGCCAACCGTCACGGCGCGCCGCTCGGCCCGATGATTGTGAACGACGTAGATCACATCGTGTCCGTCATGGCTTTCCACCGAACTCTTGGGAATGATGACGGAGCGGTCCGCCGCGGTGGTTCCCGTATCGCGAAAGGCGACTTTCACTGACATCTCCGGCAAAATGCGTGGGTCCAGTTTGTCGAAACCAACCCTCACCTTGACCGTGGACTTGTCTCGATCAGCCGTTGGAATGATCGCGATGACTTTACAGGGAATCTTCCACTCTGGATACGCATCGAGCGTCGCTTCGACCGGTTGTCCGGGTTCAACCCGGTTGATGTAGCTTTCGTTGACATCGATTTCGATTTCCAGCGAGGACATGTCCACGATCGTGCAAATTCCCGTGCGGGTGAAACCGCCGCCAGCCGAAACGGGCGAAACCATCTCGCCCGGCTGGGCGTCCTTCGAAGTGACGATTCCGTCAAACGGCGCGCGAATGATCGTGTCTTCCATTTGCTGTTGCCAGAGTTCCACCTGACGTTGGGCCACAGTGATGTCTACCTGCTGTCGGTCCAGGCGCGCTTGCAGCGATTTTGCATTCGACTCGGCGGTGTCGAGGTCGGCTTGCGACGCGATATTCTCTTTTCTCAAGTCAATCGTGCGATGCCAGGCGAGGTCGGCGTCTTTGAGCAGGGCGCGGGTTTCTTCCAGCGCTGTTTTCGCGGACTCCAATTGGGCTTCCGCCACGCGCAGGCTGGTCTTGACGTTCGTGTCGTCGAGCCTCGCCAACACCTGGCCTTCCTTGACCTTCATTCCTTCTTCCACGAGCACTTCGACAACCTTCCCGGTAACCTTCGAAGAAACCGTCGCCTGCCGTCGTGCCGTGACATAACCGGAAGCGTTTAACACCGTGCGTTCTCCGCCGCCGGCGGTGATTTCCCGAGCCACGGCCGTATGAACGCTGACACCACCGGGTTGTATCAACCATGCAATTGCCGCGATCAAGAACACCGCCACCACGCCGCCACCGATGATCAACCACTTTTTGGATGGCGATTCAGGCGACGCGGTGCGTTCGATGCGCAAGTCATCGAGATTGGGTTTCGGCGAACTCATGGCATTTTCGGTGGCGTCTTGGAGTCAACTACCCGGCGATACTAATCTTTGGCTGTAGTGAAACGCAATCTTTAGTCGGTGAACGGCGAGCTGGGGGGCAGCCCGCCCTACCGGAGTTGTTGGTAGGGCGCGGTGTCCTCACCGCGCCGACATTGGAGTTCTCTTGGCTTTCAAATTGACACATCCCTGCCGTCGTTCTACGCTTCTTTTGCAAGACAAAGCTTGAGGCGCTTTGTCAATCGCCTCTGATTTTGTCCCATTAATAGCGTTAAGCTTTTCTGATGAAACAGAGCAGGATACAACCAAGCCATTTTCTGTGGCTAGTTTTCGGTGTCCAGTTGGTGGTGTTCATCATGTGTGTCGCCTTTTACATCTATGTTGGGCACCGCACTTCTGAATGGACAGTCACCGAACTCAAGCGTCGCCCTAAAGAGGCTGCAGAAAGAGCACGTATTCAGTCCGAGACAGATATCGAGCGACTTCGAAGTACAACGCTTCGGTGGCTTGACGTTGTGGATAACGATTCGAGATACTTGGCTTCGGAGCGCGAGTTCATCACGCAGTCAAGTCTGTGCCTCATCGTGGGCTTCATGGGCACCTTAACGCTTTTGGTCGTGACCATCTATGTCTTTCACAAACAACAACGAGAAACCTAAACATCCACTTCAGCCAACCACTGCCCGCTCCGCGGCCAACGGTGACTGACCACAGGCGTCAATCTTCCGTCGGCGGTTCGCGAGTAGGTTCCGAGCCGGGGGATTCTTCCATCGCCTTTTTGGCGCTGTCGAGCACGTTGCCTTCGAGCGCGATGGTCTTCAGTTCTCCCGGGCCGACCGAGAGAAACGTATCAGTACCAGCAAATGCGCGACTGTTGCGCACGATCGCGCCGGGGCAACGATCGAGACGGACGACAGGCGTTCCCGCCAACGGCTTGCGCGTAGCGACGCCGTCCAGTTCGAGTTCTTTCGAATCCTGAGCCAGGAACGCCGGGCCGCGGTCGGCCTTGACCCGGACGTTGTGCAATTCCAGAGCTTCGGTGTTGCTGGCTTTCATTCCAACCTTGGCCGAGGCAATCACGTCGCTGATTCGCAGCCCTTTGATCGGCATCTCTGGCAAACCTTCGACATTAATCGCCACGCGTGCGCCCTCAACGGTCATGGCGCTGATCGCAATGTTGCGGAACACCGGCGTCTTCTCTGAAACCGGCTGCGGACCCGTTCGCGTTTCACCTTCCATGATGTAATAGCTCGTCACGTTGATCGCCTGGCCGACATTCTGCATCGTCCAGTTGTTGAACCGCACGTTTTCGACGAAGCCGCCTCGGCCGCGTCGGCTCTTGATGCGTACGCCCATTTGGGTGCCGTCGCAGGTGATATTGTCGGCGACCAGATTGCGAATTCCGCCGGCAATCTCGCTGCCGAGCGTGACGGCTCCGTGGGCGTGATGGACGGTGCAGTTGGAGATGCTAACGTTTTCCGTTGGTTTGTTGACGCGGCGTCCGTCGGCGTCTTTTCCTGATTTAATTACGATGCCGTCGTCACCCGTATCGATGTAACAATCGGATATGCGCACGTTGCGGCTGGAATCGACCGCGATGCCGTCGGTGTGAACGCCCGGGTACGTCTCGATGACGACGTTGCGCACGACGGCGTTGTCCGTATACAGGAGATGAATCGTCCACATGGAGGAACCGACAAAATGCACGCCTTCGATCAGGACGTTCGTGCTGTCCATGGTGCGGACGAATGACGGACGAAGCTCGGGTGCGGCTTTCTGATAGAATTCATCGGGCGCAGGCGTCTGGATCTCAAGCTCCTGCAGGAGGCGCTCCCAATTCGGACCATTAGCCGAGCCGGGATTGATGCCGGATCGGCGCGTGCGCGGCATGAGCTTCATCCATTCTTTGTTGTCGGTAGTGAGAAGGCCGCGGCCAGTGATGGTGACGTTCTGTAGATCGTGTCCGCCGATCAGGGGAACGGGTGTGAGACATTCGATGCCTTGTTGGCGGCCTTTTGTAAACGGGAGTTTGGTGGCGGGAAAGCGCAAGGTCGCGCCGGCGTCGATGAATAGCGTGAGATTGTTCACCAGTTCGAGCGGGCCAGTGACGTAGGTACCCGGCGGAAAATAAACGGTACCACCACCGACGGCATGTGCCGCTTGGATGGCCGAGCGGATGGCATCTGCGGCATTGGTCGAGCCATCATTCTGCGCGCCGTAATCCAGCACATTGAAAAAAGGTCCGTGATTCGCGCCCCGTGCGGTTACGCTGGCCAGAAGAATCATCGCGACAAGAAATGGAGTGCGGAAAGCGCGCAGGACGAATGATTTCATTCTGACAACGATACTAACGAAGCAGTTTGGCTCCGTCGAGGAGCGGTTTTGGTGGGGTAGGGGAGCTTGCCGTTGGCGATAGCTGCATTGATATGCACCTTGGAGCCCGAATACAGTCCAAATTCTCGATTGCCGGAGCAGACATGATGACGTGTCAGGATGATCATTCCGCAACTTCGACGCGGACCTCGTCGCCGTCGCGGATTGATTTCAGAATGCGTGGATCGCCTTCGAGTTTTCCGAGGATGTTGGTTTTGGTGACGAGCCGGCATTCGTTGCCCTGCGAAACCGGGGTTGGTCCGAACGGAAGTGCCAAGGATTGGCCGTGGATCCAGTAACAGATGGTGCCGGGCGGGACGACCTGCTGCGCGTCGGGCTCCAACTCGGCGTGGATCGGAACAATGAAATACACTTCTTCTCCCCAAGTGTTTGCTGTGGAATCACAGGGGAGGGCGGCTGCAAGCTTCTTAGCTGTGGGTGTCTCGTTGAGGACGCCAAACGCCTTCCCTTTGGCCCATGAAATTTGAATCCGCATTAGACCACAGAATTGTGGGAAGCTTTCCGTCCGGTGACAACCTGAAACACGCAGCAAAATCAATCGTTCATCATGTAGCCCAACACCAGCGCGAAGAAAGGCGTACCGCTTGCAGCGGCATTGCGTCTGAAAGAAGTTTTGTGTCCGCAGAGCGGATCAGGCGGCGTTCGCCATGGTGTAGCGTTTCGACAATCCCGAGATTGAGGAAATGAACGTTTTGCTGGTTGGAGGAGAGATCGAGCCTGCGGAAACACTGAATTCGTTGTCACGCGAAATCCTATTGTCCGATGCACAATGTGAGACTGACTTTTCGTGCGCATAGAGAGATTAGGGCGAAGGCGCGCAAATTGGGGAACGGGATGAAACAGCGATCTGCCCGCGGCCGGGGTGCAGCCTTAAATCGCTCACGACGGGATGCGACTCGCGCTGGGAATGATTCCTTGTTTTTCTCCATTGAATGGCTGCCGGCGGCGCTTCTAGGTTGCATTCCTAGCCCTTGGAGCTCCACCTTTCCGAGGCGACTTTCATCAACCGCCGGATTGTGAGCAGGTGGAATTTTCGCGTAGCCTCGCGACGATTAAGGGGGTGAGCAGATGCGGCTGGAGAAAAGCACGTATCGCCACTCGAATGAATGATCCTTACGGCGGGCGGAGGTGGGTAATGGCAATGGTAACGAAGCAGGTGGAAATCGCGGTGTATGTCTCGAATGAGGTTTGCACGTTGGGAACGTTAATGGATGGTGATCGGGTCTTGCGGCACCGAAGTGCCCGTGGCCAACTCGTACGGGAGTTACGGCGGCACGGTCTCATCACCTTTATCACCGCAGGGATTGCACGTGTCATCCAAGCGTTGGAAGCCGCTGGATTTAATTACCGACAGGCTTCGGTGCTGCTGGTCGAGGTCGCGGAGAAACCCAGTTTCGCAGCTACGCTCGGCGCAGTCTCGTTGCTGCGGGCATCCAAGTGCTGTATTCTTATACGTTTCGCGCCGCAGACAGCAGGCATCTTTACGTTGTTTTCAAGATCAAGGATGACCAGCGTGCGTTTTACCTTCTGGAGTCGCAAACGGTACTTGAAGATCTTCGCACCTTGAAATGTCAGCCTCAGGAGGATAAGACCCGTCTTGCGGAAGAGCGCCGCGCGCCCTGAGGATGTATCCAGTGCCTCCTAGCTCTGGGTTGTGGTCCAAGAAATCGACGACCGGGCACAGCGCTCCCGAACCTTGAGAAGCGAGAAAGATCACGTTAAGAAAGGGGCAATCGACATAACTGGGCTTGGCAATATTAGATATAACGCCGATTGTGCGACGTTACAACGCCCAGTTGCAAACGTGGGAGACACTTGTCTTTTGTGATGCCGACCGGCAAAAACCCGTTCGCGTTCCAGCGCCGATGGCACCGAGAGTTCCATTGCGGCCAAAGGCGCACGGTTGCGGCGAAGGTCAGTCGATAGGGCCGAAGCGTTTGGTGAATGGCCAATAGACGAGCACGGCCCTGCCGACGAGATTCTGGCGTGGCAACGATCCCCAAAAGCGGCCATCGAGGCTGCTGGCACTGTTGTCCCCGAGGACAAAGAGGTGGTCAGGCGGGACATCGTAGGTGGGATGGGAAGTATTGATGTATTTCGGCGGGGTTACGGTGAAGCCGTAAGGACTGAGGAGGAGATATCCGGAATAGCCGTTCTGTTGGGAATAGATCCGCTTGAAGGCAGGACGCTGGTCCAGAATCGTGCCGTTGACAAGCACATAAGGTGGTCGAATTTGGACCTCGTCGCCGGAAAGGCCGATCAAGCGTTTGATGTAAAAGGCACCCTGCCGAGACTGGAGATCGGGGATATTCTTCGTGGCGAAAACGATGACCTCGCCACGATGAGGCTTGCGGAAATGGTAACTGAGCTTGTCGACAAAAATGTGGTCACCGCGAAGCCGGTAGCCGCCGGGCTCGTAAATTGCCCCGGTCAGGGCAGATCCCAATAACCGTTCCAGAAGCGACGGGGGCCAGATCTGCTCGTATTCACTGGTACGGATGAGTTGACGGGGTAGTTCGCGCAGGCTTTCGAACAGTGACCGAGGCGCGCCTTCAACGTACGGGATGGGAGGTTGATATTGGCTATCGGGGGGTCGTGGAGGATAGATCCCGTACAATGTGGGCTGCATCGAGCCGGTCGGAATTTTGAACGGTTGCAGGAAGAACGTGCGAACGCCCATGGCGACGATGGCCGCAACGAGAAAGACTTCGATGTTTTCGCGGAGGCCGGCGTGTTTGGGCTGTGGAAAATGCTTCCCGAGAATTTTGTCGAGTTTCTCGACGCTGCTGGAGCCGGCCGCAACGTCGCGCTTTTGGATCGCCACATCCAGATTCGCAATGGCCGAATTCAGCTCGTCCAAAGCGCGCGAATCCAACAGGTCTCGTCGAATCCGAATGAGTTTGCATGCACCACGGCTGAGTTCCCGGGCTTGTTTCAGTTTTTTTCGGTCGCTCCAGGTCATGCGGTTTTATTCCAGGTTGAAGTTGGCACAGGCAGATACGCTTGTGCTGTCAGCGTGACGGTGCAATTGTTTGAATTCGAGCACAGCGCGCGGTGCTCCCCTACCCCGCTTTCAGCACCGAGATGAATGCTTCCTGCGGAATGTTCACCTTGCCGATGGCTTTCATACGTTTTTTCCCTTCCTTTTGCTTTTCCCACAACTTGCGTTTGCGCGTGATGTCGCCGCCGTAACACTTCGCTGTAACATTTTTTGCCAGAGCTTTCACGGTTTCGCGGGCGATTATTTTGCCGCCAATGGCGGCTTGAATCGCCACCTGAAACATTTGTTGCGGGATGACTTCCTTCAACTTCAAAGCCAGCGCCCGGCCACGCGATTCCGCCTTGCCATGATGCACGATGCTGGAGAAGGCATCAACGGGCTCGCCGTTGACGAGAATGTCGAGCTTCACGAGGTCGCCCTCGCGGTAGCCGTGCGGCTCGTAATCCATCGAACCGTAGCCGCGGGTGACGCTTTTGATCTTGTCGTGGAAATCAACCAGGATTTCGTTGAGCGGCAATTCAGCCGTCAGCATCACGCGACGCGTGTCAATCGAATCGGTTTTGACGACCGTGCCGCGCTTGTCCATGATCAATTGGAGCATGTCGCCGATGTTTTCGTTCGGACAAATGATGAACGCTTTTACGTACGGCTCCTCGATATGATCGACGGTGGATGGATCTGGTAGGTAGATCGGATTATCCACATCGACAATTGTGCCGTCGGTTTTCAGAACCCGATAAATCACGCTCGGGTAAGTGGCGATGATATCCATGCTGAATTGTCGGCGCAATCGTTCCTGCACGATTTCCATGTGCAGCAGCCCGAGGAATCCGCAGCGAAACCCGAATCCGAGCGCCGCCGAGCTTTCCGATTGATATTGAAACGCCGCGTCGTTGAGCTGCAGCTTCGCCAGCGCCGCTTTGAGATGCTCGTAATCCGCCGAATCGATCGGGTACAAACCGCTGAACACCATTGGATGCACCTGCTGGAATCCCGGCAACGGATGACTGGCCGGTTGCCGTGCATCGGTGATCGTCTCGCCGATTCGGATTTCGCCGGTCGTTTTAATGTTGGCGATGACATAGCCCGTGCTGCCGGCTGATAGTTTTCCGCGCGGCTCGGGTTTCGGCGTGAAAACGCCGACATCTTTGACCTCATATTTCGCACCGGTGCCCATCAACTGGACCATCATTCCGGGAATGATCTCGCCACCGAACACACGCACGTGCGTGACCACGCCGCGGTACGTGTCGAAGACCGAATCAAAAACGAGCGCCTGCAGCGATTTCTCCGGTCCGATTTTCGGCGGGGGCATCCGCGTAATGATGCCGCGCAAAATCTCTTCGATCCCGACCCCGGTTTTCGCGCTGGCCAGAATGGCGGAGTCGGCCGGGATTGCCAGCAAATCTTCAATTTGCCGTTTGGTCTCCTCAACGTTGGCGCTGGGCAGATCGATCTTGTTGATCACGGGCACAATGGTGAGTTTTTGTTTCGACGCCATGTGGACGTTGGCGACCGTTTGCGCTTCGACACCCTGCGCCGCGTCCACCACCAGCAGCGCGCCCTCGCAGGCGGCCAGGCTCCGCGACACTTCGTACGCGAAATCAACGTGCCCGGGCGTGTCGATCAGGTTCAGTTCATAAATCTGTCCATCGTCGGCGCGGAAGGACATGGTTACCGGATGCGCCTTGATCGTGATGCCCCGTTCGCGTTCTAGGTCCATCGAATCCAGCACCTGCTCGCGCATCTCCCGTTTCTGCAGGGCGCCGGTCGCCTCCAGCAGCCGGTCCGACAAGGTCGTCTTGCCATGATCGATGTGAGCAATGATGCAAAAATTCCGTATGTGCTCCAATTCCATGAAGCAATCAGTCTAGCAGTGTTTTGGTGCTTTGGGTAGTCCCCCAGGCTTTTTCACAGCAGGACGGCACGCTCTCTTGACTTCGTGGTTCTAGGATTCGGAACGCTCACGCGTTCGGCTCCGGCGGAGCGGAATCGGTTACGATTTTGCGGGACGACTATCGCTCAATTCTGTGGGCGAGTTGCTGACCGTGTTCGAGCAGTTTCCTCACGCGTGTGGCGCTGGCGGCTTCACTGTAGATGCGGATGATCGGTTCGGTTCCGGAAGTGCGAAACATCAGCCAGCTATCGTCTTGGGCGATGTACTTCACCCCATCGAAGTCTTTCATCGTCGCCAGCGGCACTCCGAGCAATTGTTTGGGCGGGTCACGTCGCAGCGTGTCAATCAGTGAGTCCCGCTTGTCCAGCGGAAAGGGCATATCAATGCGGTCGTACGAACTAGCCCCGAACTCCTTCTGCAGGTTCTGGGCAATTTGGCTGAGGCGCAGGCCGGTCATCGCCAACATTTCCAGCAACATCAGATTCGCCAAAATGCCATCCCGCTCCGGAATGTGTCCCTGAAATCCGATGCCACCACTTTCTTCACCGCCGAGTAGCACATCGGCTTCGCGCATCTGTTCGCAAATGTGTTTGAACCCGACCGGTACCTCGACGCATTTCAAGCCGTATGCCCGGCAGATGCGATCGATCAGCACGGTGCAATTTGCCGATTTCACCACCACGCCGGTCTTCCGACCACAATTGCGCAACAGATGCAGCAACAACATTGCAATGACAAGCTGGATCGAAACATAACGCGCTTTGTCGTCCACAATTCCCAACCGGTCAGCATCGCCATCTGTCGCCAAACCAATCTGTGCCTGCGATTTCTTCACCGCCTCACAGAGTGCGCCGAGGTTTTTGCCGATGGGCTCTGGGTTGATACCCCCGAACAAGGGATTTCGTTCAGCGCGAATCGTGGTAACCGACCGCCGCGCGGCGCCGCGCCGTGCGAGGATTTCTTCCAATAGCATTCCGCCGCAGCCGTACATCGAATCGACCACGGTCCGCAACCTGGCGTCGCGAATCTTCTTGAGGTCGATGATCTTTTTGACTGCCGCCACGTGGGCCGGGCGCGGATCGTACATCTCAATCGTGCCGTTTTTCACGCCCTCGTCGAAACCGACCGACCGGATTGTTGATTGATCGACCCGTCTTTCGACCTGCGCGCAGACCGCCGGGTCAGCAGGACCGGCGTAGTGCGCCTTGAGCTTGTAGCCGTTGAATCGAGGGGGATTGTGGCTGGCAGTGATCATCACCGCCCCGCAGAGCTTGCGGTCCCGCACAGCGTACGTGACGGAGGGCGTCGGCACGGCCAAGGGTGGATACAACGCCTTGAAACCATTGCCGGCGAGAACCTCGCAGACAATTTTGGCGTACGTCTCGGACAGGAACCGATTATCGTATCCCACAATTGCCGCCCTCTGCGTTCCCACCAGCGAATTCCAATAATCAGCCGTCGCCTGCGCCACGCGCCGTACATTTTCAAACGTGAAGTCGTCGGCGATTACGCCGCGCCAGCCGTCCGTCCCGAATTTGATCTTTGTTAGCTGCATGCCTCCCTCAACTCCGCAATCGCGCCTTTCAGATTCAAGGTCTTATGGTGAAATAACGAATTACCGGCCACCAAAATGTTCGCTCCGGCCTCGACGCACCGCGGGCCGGTGTTCCGATCGATTCCGCCATCGACTTCCAGATGAATCTTGCGGCGACTTTGGTTGATTAGCCCACGTCCTTCGCGAATTTTCGGCACCAACTCGTCGCCGAATCTCTGCCCGCCAAATCCAGGCCACACCGTCATCACGAGAATCAGATCGATTTGTTTGAGGAACGGCTTGACCGCGCGAATGGGCGTCTCCGGGTTGACTGCCAAGCCGCATCGGCAACCGAGGTCGGCAATGGCGCTAAACAATTCTTCGAGAATTGCGACGGATTTCCGCTGGTAAACAGCACGGCCTTCTGTACCTTTTTTCTTGTTCCCCATGGCCTCAACGTGAATCGTCAAGCGAGTTGCGCCCGCGCGAGCAAACGCCTCGGCATAACGATCCGGCCTCTCAATCATCAGATGCACGTCCAGCGGAAGCTTCGTCGCCTTGCCAATCGCGGCAATGGTGTCCGGCCCAAAGGTGATATTCTCGACGAAGTGGCCATCCATGACATCGCAGTGGACCCAGTCTCCCCTGCCCTGCTCCACCCGTTTCGCTTCCCGCGCGAAATGGCCGAAGTCGCCAGCCAGAATGGAAGGAGCAATCTGCAAAGGAAGATGATTCATGGTAAATGCTTAATGGCGCAGGGGAGTATGGTTGGCGGTCAAGGTTAGAGGTCCCATTTCTTTGGTCTTCCGGTCGAGAACCATTTCCTTTCCTAACCCTTTCTCTCGATAAGTTCGATTTCGTAGCCTTCCGGCGCGTCAAGGAAGGCAAAGACGATTCCGCCGGATTCCGTCGGCCCATCGGAAAGCTTCATGCCTTTCGATGCCAGCTTTCTGCTGAACGCCTCCAGATCATCGACTTCAAAAGCCAGGTGGGTAAGATCCGCTGGCACCTGCACCGGTCCGCTGGCTGGATAATGGCACAACTCGATCTCCTCATCGCCATCGGGAGCTTTCATAAATACCAGTTCTGAGCCGCGCGGCGATTTATGTCGGCTCGTTTCGTGAAGCCCGAGCACGTCACGATAAAATGCCACGGTTCTCTCAAGGTCGTTTACCCGATACCGCGTATGCAATAGTCTCCGAATTCTCGCCATGTCCCACCGTTGTTACCAGATATCCGTGCTAAACCTCGTTTCCCACTTAGTTATGGCCGTGCGGCGGGAACGGCCCTTCGGAGCCGTATTTTTGTTCGTACCAATACGCTGCACCGGCCAATAGCAGAATCGCCACCAAAAATAAGAGGATAGGCACGATCACTTTCTTCATTCCGTCAGTGTAATAGCGAGAGCTGCCCGAGACAAGCACACGACGCAGGCATCTGCACATCCCCTTGCAAGCTTGCGCCCCATGAAGGGCCGTCCAAACAAAACATCGGAGTCACAACAGCTCCCACGCCGGGGCGAAACCCGTTTCGGTGAATCTGTCCTTGTGACAGGGACTGATTACTGTTTGATCAGCTTCAGTTTCACACTTTGGTGATTGTCAAGGACGCGGCCATGCAATGAGATGATCTCATTCGTAGTGGTCTTCGACTCTTTGACCTTAAACCGGCCCAACAAGGTTGTCTGATTAGTATCGATGGCGAGATACCCGGCCATAGCGTCCCTCGAAGTCACGATGAACTGCCCGATTATTGTGTTCGTCGCCGTCGCACCAGCCACGTTGAACACGGCAGTGGAGTTGGTTACATCCATCGTGATTGCGTAGGCATTGGTCGTTATCGTCTTGGCGACCGTGACTAGTCCCGTCCAGGTGCCAGTTAGGTCCACATTTGAGGAGGCGGGTATGCCGATCCACCGAAAGACGCCGTTGGTTGCAGTCACGATTCTGGTGGTAATCCTCTTGTCGGTTCTCGCCAAGCCATGCAGAATCCCGGTCCAGTTGGTTGCGCCGGTCAGTTGCTCAACGATGGTCCCCGAGAGCTTCCCTTTGTTGGTGATACCCCAATCCCCGGACAAGATATCCAGCCCAAACTCCTTCCGCCGAATTCCGAAGCCGGTCGCCGTCGCATTGTTGCTGAAGGTAAGATAGGCGAACCCTCTGTCCGCGCCGCGGATCTTCACTTCCCAGTCGCCTAACGGCGAACTCTTGCCATTCCCGATCACGTCAATCAGGTTGGTCGCCGTACGTGAGCCGCCCGGACCGCTGACCGTCAGAGTGGCGATAAATGCGTCAGCATTCGTGTACACGTGAGTCGCTGACAAACCACCTTGCTGGATTTCGCCATCGCCGAACGCCCACAGTCGGTTGGTGATCGTGCCCGACGACTCGTCGGAAAAAGTCACGACCAGCGGGGCCTCACCATTGGTCGGGCTGGCAGTGAAGGCAGCGACGGGAACGACATTCGTGACCAGGATGTAGCCGGAGCGAGTCGACGTGTTCGTCCCGACCGGGCCGAACACGGTCAGGCTGACGTCGAACGAGCCGGCGGTCATGTAGTTATGGCTCGGACTGGCGGTCGTACTGGTCCCGCCATCGCCAAAACTCCACAAGCGACCATTGATTGTGCCGCTGGACGCATCCGTGAAGTTGACCGATAACGGAGCTGTGCCGCTGGTCGGGCTTCCGGAGAAGCTGGCAGCCGGAGGGACCGCGCCGGAACCGGTCACGGCATTGGTCGAGTTCCCGCCGTTACTGGCAAAAACAATGTTGCCCGAGAAGTCGCCCTCGCTGCCAGGACTGAAGGCGACGGACACCGTGGCGGTTTGGCCGCCGCCAATGCTGTACGAATTGGTGCTCGTCAACGTGAACGCAGAGTCGCCGGTCACCAACGCGGTGCCAGTCAACGTATCGACGCCATCATTAATTACAGAAAAATCCAGGTTGGCGACGTCGTTGGTCTCCAACGTGCCGAAATCCAAGCTGGCAGGAGTGACTGCGAGTTGCGGCGGGATGTTGGTGACGGTGATATAGCCGGCTTTTGAATTCGTGCTGGCGCCAAGCGGGCCGCTGACGATCAAGGTTACGGTAAAGGTGCCGGTGTTGTTGAACTGATGATCGACAGTCGTGTTGGTGATATTGGTGGTTACGCTGTCGCCGAAATTCCAGAAACGGTTGGTGATCGTGCCCGTAGAGGTGTCGCTAAACGTGACTGGCAGCGGATGCAGCCCGGATGTCGGGGCTCCTGTAAAACTGGCCGCGGGGACAATGGCGCCGGAACCGGTGACTTCATTGGTCGAGTCACCCCCATTGGAGGCAAAGATGACGTTGTCGGTAAAGGCATTCACGGAATCGGGAGTAAAACTGACTACCACGTTGGTCGTTCCGAAAGCCGAAATGCTAAACGGACTTCCTGAGGAAATGGCGAACTGGGCGACGGCGACCGTGGCAGTGCCAACCAGGGTTGCGCCTCCCGTATTGGTGACGACAAAAGTCGTTTGCGCCATCGTATTATTCGTGATCGTGCCGAAGTCGTGGTTGGCGGGAGAAACGGTCAAGCCGGCGGCGGGAAGAACGGTTACGATATTCGTGGCTTCGTTGTTCGTCAGATCGTTGTCGACGTTAAGAGCGGTGACCACTGCGATGTTTGTGATTTCACCGGCGGACGAAGGTGTGCCGACGATGGCGACTGAAACGATATCGTTGCTTGCCATAACTCCGAGATCGCAAACCACACGGCCGAGCGCGTCCGTCGTGCAGGTGCCTTGCGTCGGCGTAGCGGACAGGAACGTGACACTGGCAGGAAGCGCGTCGGTGACTGTCACGTCGGTGGCAGACGAAGGTCCGTTATTCGTCACCGTCACCGTGTACGTCATGTTGCTGCCGACAATGGGTGAGGCCGGGGAGACCGTCTTATCGATTGCCAGATCGGCAAACAGGCTCGTATCGGCAGGATTCGGCAGAATCGACATGGCATTGAAAAACAGTCGGTTCGTCGCCGCACCTCCACTGCTGAGATTGAACAACGAGACCGCCGCAATGTCGCGAGTCGCGACGCTCGTGTTGAGAAAGACGTTACTAATTGCAACCGTGACTCCATCCACCAGCCGGGTGATGAACACGTGGCCGGTATCCGAGTTCACTTGTTCGACCACGATTCGCAAACCCTCGTCGGTGTTAGTGACGCCGGTATCGATCGGGGCTCCGTCACCCACCAATTGATACGTGGCGCTCCCAGCCGTCAAATGAAACGTCAAACGATTCTCCGCGTCGCTGCTCTGCAGGACAAACCCGACTTCTGTACCTCCCGGAACAATCGTACCGTTGTCCATCTCGATCACGAATTTTTGTCCGTCCACGAGAGCGCTGTCAAAGTACCGGGCTGCGACCACCGCCTCCGCATTGCCCAGCATCCCCCAGGCGACCCCGGCCGTGTCGATGTCGCCATCCGCATTGGAATCGCCATTGGTGTTGTTGCTGGTGGAGGAAGCAAGGAGCAGCACCGCGGGATCGTTTGACTGGACGCCGGCGATGAACAGCCGCCAGCCTGTCGAACTGTCCGGGTTAAGTCCCCAACCGACGCCTCCATTGCTGCCATTGGTCCAGCCGCCGCTGTACGTAGGATCCGAAGCTTTATCGTAAGAAATGCTGGCAGAAAAACCAGCCATCGGCACAAGAAGCGCGAAAGAAATTGCGGCCGCTAACCAACTCAGAGAATACGCTCTCATCCTAGACAACCTCCAAAGGTTAATTGTTGCCATCCAAACAACTGAACCTCCTCCTCGGAACTCTCAAAGATGGAGCCGAGTATATCAGGCTTTCTCAATCCGGCAAGCGTAGTTTTAAGGAGACTTTGGAAGCAGCCTATCTTGTGAGAAGATCACGAGACCCAATCTTGTTCGCCCCAACTGCTCACTTGGGGTTGATATTTGCCCATCCCTCGTTCGTCGATCTTAAACGAAATCGCCCCAGCACTCATCGGCATCATTTTTGGCGAGGCTGTTTTTAGCCCTTTAAGGCGCCCAAGGTGATCCCTTTCAGGAGGTGACGCTGCAATAGCACGTAAAAGATCAGCGTCGGCACCGTCACCAGCACCAACCCAGCAAACGCGGTTCCCCAGTCGCTGCGATACTGCGACGTGATGGCGATGTTCGCCAAACCCAACGGCAAGGTGCGGATTTGTTCGCTGTTGGCTCCCGACATAAAGAGGAACGCCGTGAAGAATTCATTCCAGAACCCGAGGACCTGGAAGATCGCAACCGTGATGAGGCCCGGGCGCGCCAAGGGCAACATAATATTCCAGAAGGCACGCCATTCACTGCAGCCGTCGATTTGAGCTGCCTCGTACAACGAGGCAGGGAGCGTCTTGAAGAAAGCAGCCAGTACGAAGACCGCAAACGGGAAACTGCCGGCGATGTAGCACAGCATCAACCCAAACCGCGAGTCGAGCAGGCCGAGGCTCCGCATTTGAAAAAATAACGGGATGATCGCCAGTTGTCCTGGGATCATGAGTCCCGCAAGAAACAGATAAAAGATGAGCTTTCCACCCGGCAGTCGGAACCGGCTCAGGGCATACGCGGCCATCGACGCCAGCAACAGGCCGACACCGAGCGAAGTGGTCGTCACCAGCGTGCTATTGAAAAAGTACTGTGAGAAATGGGCGCCAACCCACGCCCGCTGGAAGTTGTGCCACTGCAAATGCCGGAAATCTGGGAGCGCAAAAGGAGATAGAAATATCGCACGGTCGTCTTTCAATGACGTGTAAAACAGCCAGAGCAGCGGAAAGACAACGACCACGAGATAACCCAACAGCACCAAAAAGATCAAGGCCTTCAGAATCAGCGACCCGGTTTGTCTGATGGCTGTTGAGCGGGTCATTGCCTATTGCTCCACGGCCTCTCGTTTCATTAAGCGCATCACGGCCATGGTCCCGAAAAAGACCAACACAAACAGGATCACGGCAATCGCGGTGGCTTCGCCGACCTTGAACTCACCGAACATCGTCGAGACCATCAACGTCCCGATGACATGCGTCGTGGTCGTCGGCTCCTGGTTCGTCATCAGCCAGATTTGATCGAAGACTTTCATGCCGCCGATGACCATGAACACGGCGGAAATAATCAGCACTTCCCAGATCATCGGAATCGTAATTCGAAAGAACTGTTGCAGCGCGTTGGCCCCATCAATGGCCGCAGCTTCGTACAAACTCGTGTCGACGCTTTCCATGGCCGCCAGGTACAGAATCATATTGAAACCGCACGCACCCCAGATCGTCATCGGCACCAGTGCCCAATACAAATGATCCTGTGACAGCCAGGCGAAATTCCGGAACTGGAGAAACCAGTTGGCGATGGCGTGCAGCCCGATGGCAGCGAACGCATTGCCGATCCCCACAAGCGCTCCGTTCACCAGCCCACCTTGAGGATCGTACGCATTCATCCACAAGAGCGTGACGGCGATTCCGCCGAGGATGTTCGGAAAGAAAAAGCAGACGCGAAATACCTTGTTGCCCCACACACCGCGACTGATGAGATAGGCGAACAACAACGACAACGGGATTACGAACAGGGCCGGCACGAACATGACAAACAGGTTGTTCTTGAGCGCGGTCCAGAACACATCGCTCTCGAAGAGCAACCGCTTGAAATGAAGCAACCCGACGTATTTGCGGCTGGTGATCCCGTCCCACTGTGTGAGTGCCCAACCGAACGACTGCACGCACGGCTTGATGCTGAAGAACAGGTACAACGCCAAGGCCGGGCCGACAAACAGCAGTGCGGTGGACCATCGCATCCGCGCGGCTGGCTCTGTCAGGGGCCGGGCCGATGCGTGGCCGGATGATCGGCGGAGTCGCGACCAGAGCGAGTAGAGAACCGCCACCAGCATCACCAGCAACAAAGCGCTGCCGGCAAGCCAGTGACGATAGACGACACGGTTGGGGTCCACGGCGTTTCCGCGCTCCCTGGCGGCGGCCGCCTCAAGGAAATCCCCGAACTGTTCCGGCGTGAACTTTCCCGTCAGCAGTTTGAACCGGGCGTCGTTGAACGCCTGTCCCATGCCGGGGAAATTTGCGGCCACGCCCGGCGGCGCACCATACGCCGCATGGGAGGCTTCGATCATTTTCGCCACGTCGCGCATCCGTGCTGAGTAGACAGTCTCGGGTACTCCACGCACGGCGGTTGGGGTGTCCTGTTCCCGCGCAAAAACGGTGGCCCGTTCGCGCGAGGTCAAGAAGCGAAAGAAATCTACTGCGATTTCCCGGTGGGGAGCCGGTGCTAACAAAAAGTAGTAGCCGCTTCCCACGTTCAATGCGGTCGGGTCGCCCACGCCATCGGCGTATACCGGAAATCGGAACGCACCCAACTCGAAGTCTTCGGGAATCTTGTCCTGCATCTCGCTGACCAGCCACGAGCCGTTGGCCATCATCGCGGTGTGCCCCTGGAAAAACTGCAATTGCGCCGCCGTATGGCTCATTCCCTCCCAGCCATTTTGGAAATCTTCCATTGCCAGCCGCTGCACGGTGGCCGCCGCGCGTTTGTAGCGTGGATCGGAGCGCGTGCCAGGCTCCAGCATCTGGAAACGCATATAATCCTTGGGGCCCACCAGATTGTAGTGCGCGGCATTCAAAATCATGTCGGCGTAATACATGTACACGCCGGGAAACGCGAACGGAGCGACACCCGCCCGTTTCACTTGGTCACAGAGCGCGAACAATTCGTCCCAAGTGCGCGGAATCTTCCAGCCGTGCTCACGAAACATGCGCTTGTTGTAGAAGATTGCGTAGGTCGCGTAGGCAAACGGGACAGCCCAGATATGGTCGCCATCGCGCCACTGGTCGAGAGCCCCGGGCAGAAACGAATCCTTCCATTTCGCATCGCCTTCCCAATTCGGGCCCTCCATTGCCTGGGCCAAATCGAGCACCTTGCCACCTTTGATCAGATTGAACCAGGGAAGCCCGTAGGCATCGGTGGCGTTGGGATACGTGCCTTCGAGCACCCGGACGCGGACCTTGTCGTTGATGCGCGGGTCTCCGTACAGATTGACGCGCACACCGGGACGCTGTTTTTCGAATTGCCGGGCGGCATCCTCGAAGAATTTCAGCCCGTACCCTCCGGCGAAGATCGCGATCTCAATTTCTTTCGGAGGCGGCTCCGCGCTACAAACCGACACGAGAAGGCACGCGATCACCGCCAATAGCAATGGTGATCTGGTGCGTCTCATCAAAGTGAATCCTAACGCACTTCGATTTCACTCAGCCACAGCAAATTGGGTCTGGTGGCCGATCCGCCGCGGGATGGCTGACGCAGCTCGATTTGCTTCAATTTTCGCGGTGGGAATTCGACGCGAGTCACGGCCACGGGATTTGCGTTGGTGAACTCACCCAATGCCACCTTCTCGCCGGATTCGGTCCAGCCAATGACGGTGCCGCGTCGCGAAGTGTAAGTCACGCCACCTTCGATGTTCCAATAGATGGCCATCGCATGAATGGTTGTGGGCTCGGGAAACGCAATCCGCACCCAATGCGGCCCGCCGGTTTCTTCCGAAGCCCAAGCCGCTTCGTTCCAAGCAATGCCTTTTGTGTCACGCACGCCGTCCGCTAGAGGTTTGGTCGTATAGCCAGAATAAGTGCTATCCACGTCGACTCGCACCCGGCTGTCGCGGGCCAAACTCTCCCCTTTCTCCAAGAAAGTGACCTCGAACCGACGCTGGGAAATCGTCTTCCCTTCGGATTCGACCTGCACGCTCAATGCACCGTGCCGGGAAGCTTCCAGTTTTACCGGCACCAGTACGGCGCGGACCGACCGCGCCGCAAGGGTTTCTGAGCGATTGCCGTTCCCAAAATCTCCCTGCCAATGAACGAAAACAGTGCGTGGCCGCGCCGTGACGTTCTGCAGCGACAATTCGATTGAGGACTCAGGTCCGATCGAGACGAGCTTGTCGGACGGACAGATCACCGTCAATGGCGCGACCAGCCGCGGTTTGAAAACCCGGGTGCAAAGCAAATGAGTTTTGCCGCCATCGAGTTGCCACTGAATCTCCAGCCATTGGTTGGTTTCAACCCGGAGTGTTGCCTGAACCTGCAATGAGCTACCCGGCTCTACGGTCTTGGGCCCGGCGTCGAGCAGCGTCAGTTGGCTGCCTTTCACCGCCGTCCAAGCCGAGATGCGAATAGGCGACGAATTGCGATTGATGATCTCCAAATTGACGGGGTTGTCTTCATTTTGCACGAGCGTCAAAGGCGTTTTCAAATTGCAGCGAACGTCCGCAGCTAGTTCGGCTTGGAGCGAGCCCAACGTTTTGCGGCAAGCCTCCGCCTCGCCAGCACCGGAATTCCAGCCACGCACGAAGTTGATCTCTTCCTGTAGATGGGAAATTGGCACGATGTCCCATGTTTCGAGGCCATGGCCGGGCAAGGCCACGTCGAGCTTTTCAGTTTTCTCGATGACTTGACTCCGTCCGTCGAGGGGATTGACCAAGACAAGAGGCGCCCCGACCACACCCGGTGACAGTTGCGTCGTCAACACGGAGGGCTGTGTGTTCCGCAACGTGATATGCAGAATTCCCGAATCCTCAGTGCCGAAGTGTTCGATCCAGAGAGCCTCGTCGTCACTTCTCACCGGACCGAGCGGCTGCCATCCCGCCATTGCCAGCCGACGGATAATGGGAATATAGCTCTTGAACAATGGCCGATCGCGTTCGTACCACTCGGACTTGGACCAATACGGACTAGTCGCGCCATCCGCACTAAAGAAGCCCGGCAGGAATCCCCAGAACAGGCAATCTCGAAAATAGCGTTCGACCAGCGGCCCCTTGAATTCATCAAAATTCGAAGCTTGCAGAAAACCATAGGGCTTCTGACCCGAAATGATCCGTCGATACAGCAACTGTGAATCACTCAACGCCTGGTATTGTCCGCCCAGGCGCCAGGTGGTTTCTTCTCCGGGAATGTCGATGTACTTCATGTAAAACGGGAATCGCCAGCAGGGGAAATTTCCCATGAGATACAGGTGACGCCGCCGCATGGCTTCTCCCAAGTCTCGGATAAACTCGTACCCCGCGATCTTGGTCGCCAAACTTGGCTGGAACACGCCGGCTTCGTAGGAACAGGGGTAATCGGCGACCGCCAAGGCAGCGGGATTGTAATCGACAGAATCCATCGCCGACATCGAGTCCAAATAGACGCCGTCATATCGTTTGTCCTTCAAGGTTTGCTGGATGTGTCGCCACTCCGACATGGCGCGGTTGATCGGCGACTCGGAATTCGTGGGAAATTCCGGGTCGGTGCTGACTTCCATCCGTGCCCCGGAGTTCCAAGGCACGTCCATAAAATCCATTCGGATCGATCCATCGGGTTTGCGCACGGCGCCCGCTAATGCTGCCGCGGCAAATTCACTACGCTGGTCGTTCCCAGCCGCGGCGTAGAACTTCATCCGACGAACCGCCTCACTCTCAGTGCGATTTGTCCCTGGCATTGGTAGCCAGTAGAGCCAGGGCTCTGTGTAGGCCAGTGTTAGGATCCCGTGCGCCCGGCAATAGTCCACGTCTTTCCCAGCCGTTCCTTCCTTCTCGAAAAACGCAAATCCAAAATCCTGTGCGTGCGGAATCGTCGAAATATCAGTGAACGGCATCCACAACCCTACTCTTGGCACACGACGCTGCCAGAAGCCGGGGTTGCGCCGATAGAAAGCCACCAGCGCGCGGCGGAACGGGTCGGCTTCGTCCGGCGCCAGCGAGCGGAGCGCACAACGGAACGTAGCTTTCCCGGGAAACTTCTTCGTGCCTTGACTCAGGCCCAGATCGTAATACACCCCGAAGAAATTCTTGTCAGGTTCCGCAAAAACCTGGAACACCCGCGGTTCATCGGGATCTGTTTCAGCGATCAAGACTCTCCGAGACGAGCTGAGCACGCCGAACGGATACAGCGACTGTTCGCCGCGCACTCCACAGGGACTGGCCACAGCATTACCGTACGGATCCGACGAGGTCTTGATGACCCGATGAAGACGGGCGTCATCGTGCCATGTCCAGCCGATTACGTTCAATGAGCACCCCACCCCGACACGAAGACAACGATTGGTGTCACTCTGTAATTCGCCCGTGAGCCAAAGGTCTCCGTTCTCGGAAGGTTCCTTCAGCAAGATCCAATGGATGCCTGTGGTCGTCGTCCCTTCCCAGCGCGTCATGCGCCCAGAGTGAAGGGCGTGGGTGGGCTGAATGGCGACCGTTTCGCCGCTCACGACGTCCTGAATGGTCACTCGCAACGGAAGCGACGTCCGCATGGATTGGATCTCCCAACTGGGAGTAGAAATGCCTTCGCCGGCGCCTGGACTCCAGGTTTGGGCTTTGAGGAAAGCGTCAAAGCGGCAACTAAGCGTGGGAGTGTTGTTCGTCAATGCGCTCACGTCCTCGGGACGGTGATGTGCTTCAAGTTTCAATTCTGGCAGGCCAGACAGTTTGAATTCCAACTTGCCGATCGCCGGGAAACGGTCGGCCGTCGACCAATCAGGATTGGTCGTCTCGGCGAGCCAGCGGACGGATTTCGCCGGTGGCGCATCCAGCAGAATGTAGGTCAGTGTATTGCTGGCAGCGATGATCACTGGCGGCGCCAGCGCATTCCATGTCCAGTTGGAGGCGCCGGGCGGGTAACGGTAGAAGTTTACCCCCTCGATCATGTAATCCGCGCCGGTATTCGGCTCGCGCGAGTGCGCTTGATCGGTATCAAGCATTAAGCGAAATCGAGCCGGGTCTGGCGGAGCCGCGAACGGCACCGTGAACGCCAATCCTCCCGGAGTAACCCGAGCGGGAGAAACGCTCGTAATTTTCAAACTAGGTGTGGCAACTTCCCGGGCCAATTCGTTGGCTGACAGCGTTGGAAGGTCGTCGAATCGGAGTTCTGAACGACTGTTTTTCGGGAATTCATCTGCGGTCGCCCAGTTCTGGTCAGTTAGTTGAACCAACCACCACGCGGACTTGGTGTGGAAGGTCGCTGGTAAGACGTATATAATTTCCCGATCACGGCTAATCACCAGCGGCGGTTCAATCAACGTCCATTGCCACCCTTTCGCACCCAGCGGATAGCGGTAAAAATTGACCCCTTCCAGCATGTAATCCGCGCCGGAGGTGGGTTCCCCGTGACCTTTCCCGTCGACGTCGAGTAGGATGCGCAATCTGGCGGGATCGGGTTTGGTCGACAATTCGATGCGAAACGCGATCCGATCGCTCTCATCGCGATAGGCGGTCACCGAGATAATGTGGGGCGAAGACGTGGTGCCCCCACCCCCTGCAAGCAGCAGGTGAGGTGGAGATCCGAACAGGACAGAGGCGCAGACGCAAGTGAAGAACGCTGAGCAAGGGAAAGAAAAGGGCTGATTCACATTTTCAGAAATACGCGTCCGCAGGTGAAATTTCAAGATTAATCGATTTATCAGCGATTTTTATGTTGTACTCTTGTTACACCTGTGCTACAAGGTTGGTATTCCTAATGACACGTATGGGGTCGACTAGCAAACGAAAACGGCAGGCGTTCACTCTTATTGAGCTGTTGGTGGTGATTGCCATCATCGGCATTCTCGCCGCCATGCTGCTGCCAGTATTGGGCCGGGCCAGAGAGAAGGCAAAGATGGCCCAGTGCGTCTCGAACCTGCATCAGATCGGCGTGGCGATGGCCATGTGGTGGGATGATCACGACCAGCATTTTATGCCGCTCGCTGACGGCGGTTATGACCCCACTCTCACGAATAGTTGGCCGATCTTGTTGCTGCCTTACGTGGCCAATGCCAAGAATGTATACCACTGTCCTGACGATAAGTACTTCGTCTGGGACGGCGGCACCATGTCGGCGAAAACTGAATCCTACGGATACGATTACTGGGCCTTGACGTTAGGTACCGTCTACACGGGAGCGCTTTTGTCAAGCTGCGCCAATTCCGCCAAAACCCTGCTCCTGTCAGACTCCACAGACACGGACGCCAGCAGCGCCCAATTCGCGTATTCTGTCTCCGACTGGGGACCAGAACAGCCCAGCGTGAATCGGCACCACGGGCTTGCCAATTGCCTGTACGTTGATCAACATGCGGAGCCTCACCGCATTGCACCGGACATGCAAAAGCCGGACTTCTATCAGATGTACTAATCAGAGGAAGTGGAACCCCGGCTTGGTAACACGTGTTTCGTAATTGCATTCGGTAAAATGCGGCCGATTCTCCAGACAGAACAAACGGCGACCAGAGACGGCTCGGTGGAGTTTGATCGAAGAACGCAAAACGGCTAAGCGCCCCAACCGAAGGTCGCTGGGCAGTTTCAACTTCTCAAAACAATGGTCGAACTAGGAACGGTTCCGCCTGCGGGTTATTCCGAGCATCATGAGCAGACCCAAACCCACCAAAGTCAGAGTCGCCGGCTCGGGAACCGCAGCGAATTCGTAAGTAACTGGACCCGCCACGTCCGCCGTTGCCTCGGTTGTATATACGAGCAGCGTGAAAGAATTCCCGGGAAAAACCGGTAGGCCGCTATCCGTGAAGGTTGCCGAGCGCGAGATGGAGTATTCCTGTTCAGTTGTTGATGTGTTGTAAGGAGAGATCAAAGCGGCTCCACCAGTGATCCCTCCGCCTGTGTTGAAGTTGCCGTTAGCCTGTTCGAACGGAAAATCATTTTGCCAACCGGCTTCCGAGCCGACTAGTCCGAGGCCGTAGACATCAAACCCGGTGGCAGGGTTATTGTCATTATCGATCGCCAGGAACACCCCGGCCCCTGATTGTGGGTTCACCGCTGTGGGATAAGTCAGGCGAATGTAGAGATTGTTCGCGTCGTTTGCCAACTGGATAGTCCCCAAATCGATGGGTGAACCGTCCCCGGTCGCGTCCGTAAAGAGCACCGGTACACCGGCCCAATCTGAAAAGTTACCATCGATTGTTATATTCGAGTACGTTCCGGCCGATGCACTCACCGTCGCCAAGCAGCCCGCCAACAAAGCAGCCAGCATGTATTGGATCTTCATGGTTTTCATGAGCTTCTCCCTTGTAAAACTGAATTCAGATTACCCTTTCTCCAAACTCGCATTTGGAATGTTTGCCAACCTTAACAGCACACAGATTAGTCGATGCCCGGCCAATACGTCAATACAAAAAGTGCAAGATGAAGCGATTTATCACGGCAAAAACGGGGCGTGACCGAACAGCGAATTCACCGAGCCGTGAACGTGGGCCTTGCTGTTGTTGGCCTTCTGCTTGAGCGGTCACGCCCTCAAAGTTGCGATTGGACAATGCTGATTATGGTGATTGACGGATGCGATAGAAGCGCGTCAACCCGTTGGTTAAAGCCTGCGTCTCAGTAAACTGATTGGTGATGGCGTCGGAAGAGGTCCCAGAGTTGATGACCGTTCCGCTGATGTCGACAAAGTTGTTTGTGTTGTAATTTCCACTTTCGGCCTGAACCACATTGGTGGTTCCACCTGGTGCCGTCCACTTAAGCGTGATGTCATTGCTGGCGCGGACAATGGAAAGAATGCGGAAATCAACCGATGACACCGGAGCGGAAGCGAATGTGTAATGGATCGGTCCGGAATCATCGTTGATGGTGCGGCCGTCAGTGTACACCAACATCGACAGGGAACCTCCGGGGAACACCGGCGCTCCGGACGACGTGTACGTAGCTGAGCGGGGGAGAGCGTATTCCTGGGTGCTCGTGAAGGTGTTGTAGGGCGCAATCACGGCGCCACCGTTGTCAACCGTTCCCACGTTGAAGTTTCCGTTGGACTGCGCAAACGGCCCATCATTTTGCCAACCGACTTCGGATCCGACGCGCCCGAGACCATGGATGTCAAATCCGGTCGCGGTGTCATTGTCCGTGTCGAATGCCAGATACACGCCGCTTCCGGCGTTCGGGTTCACTGTCGTGTAGTAGGTTATGCGAATGTACAAATTGCTCTCGTCATTGGCCATCTGCACCGTCCGTACGCCGACCGGCAGGCCATCATCCGTTGTGCCTGTGAATAGCACCGGCACACCGATCCAATCCGAGTAATCGCCATCAATGGTAATGTGCGCGTATGTGCTTGGGACGTTGGTGGCGAACGTGTAATGAAGCTTGCCGTAATTGGCCCAAGCGGGTAGCGAATCCCCTGTCCCCGTGTCTGTACCCAGTTGCACCCCGATCGTATTGCCGAGCAATTGAACATCTGAATACGCTCCGCTCACACCGGTGACGTATCGCGAGACCCTGTAGTGAAAGTCGTTTGTAGGAACCGCCGAGCCCGCGGAGCCGTAAAGGACATCGGCGTTCGTCAGGGTTCCCTCATTAAAGCCGCCCCCGGCCTCTTGGTAGGCATCGGCGTTGATGATCATCACCTCAGACCCGAAATTCGGGTTGCCAAATGGATTGAAACCCGTCGCATTGCTGTTGTCGCCATCAAGCCAGATGTAGGTATTAAACCCGTCGATCGGATCACATGACTGCTTCAACGTATAACGAACGTAGAGGTAGTTGTCGTCGTTGGCCAGATAGAGATTCTGAAAATCACAACCGGTTGGATTGTTGCTGCCGTCCTCGTCCGTCCATGCCACTGGCACCCCTGACCATGCCGCACCTATGTTGCTGGCATCCATGCTGATAGTCTTATACGTAGGTCCCGCGCTCGTCGTCGTGGCGCAAGTGTACTGGATCGGGCCAAGTACGTCCGTATTGGGGGTCGGATTCGCGTAAACCATCACCGTAAACGTATTGCCCGGAAAAACCGGCTGACCGGTGACAGTGTTTGTTGCAAATCGAGAAATGGCGTACTCTTGGGTCGTCGTGACACTGAAGTAGGGCGAGATCGCGGCGGCTCCGTTTGTAATGGTGTCTCCCGTATTGAAGACCCCGTTGGATTGAGCAAAGGGGTAATCATTCTGCCAGCCAACCTCTGATCCGATAAGGCCGAGACCCAATATATCAAAGCCTGTGCCGCGATGATTGTCGGTGTCGAATGCCAAGAACACGTTCGTGCCGCCAGAATCATTCGGATTCACCGAGTTCCAGTACGTAACGAGCAGATAAATGTTCGATTCATCATTGGCAATGGACACGGACTGCAGATCCAAGGTCGTTCCCGATGTGCCGTTGGTGGCTGTGGCGAGGACGGGCACGCCACCCCAGTCTATGAAAGAACTGTCAGAGACGTTGATGTTAGCGTACGTTCCTGCGGAAACACTCTGCACCAAACCCCACGTCAAAAGCGTGGCCAGCCACAGGCTCTTAACAATTGCGTCTTTCATGAGCTTCTCCCGCTGCATTGTTATTGCGACCTTTCCTTCTCGGAGGGAGAACTCTGAATCCCCCCATCCATGACAAGTTCATTAACCCGATTCACGCATGCTTGTCAATCAAAAAGTGCCTAATTAATCGATTTATCAAGGCGGTTATCGAAAAAGGCTCACCTTTGGGGGCACATTACTGCTTGGAGGGCGGCGCGGAAGACTCGCGCACCACCAACTTGGTGGGCAACATCCTCTGCACATGGGCAGCGTCTTCATGTTCGATCCGACGGATCAAGCTGCTGACGACAATTTCAGCCATTTCTCCGAGGGGGATCCGTACAGTCGTAATGTGAGGCATGACCAGATTCGCTGTCTCGATATCATCAAAACCCACCACCGAGATGTCCTGAGGCACATGCTTCGAGCGAGTGAGCAACACTTTGATCGTCCGAATCGCCAAAGTATCGTTGGTTGCAACGATCGCCGTGGGAACCGTATTGCGCCGCAACAAGGCATCGATGGCAATTGCGACTTCTGGTTCGGACATTCCGCAATTCAAGATCAAATCCTCGTTAACGGGAATTCCCGCCTGACTGTGTGCTTCTCGGAATCCCAGAAGCTTTTGCGGACTGGGTATTCCCGCCAAAAAAGCGATGCGGCGATGCCCCAGCTTGATCAAATGATTTGTAACCGCCAACGCGCCGGACTTCAGATCGACGTCGATGAAGTCCTGTGGCTTGCGTTCCATATATCCGCCGCCGAGGACAATCGTTGGTTGTCCAGACCGCTCGAGTGTCTCGACCACATCTTCCGGCGAATGCCGGTCCCAGATCAAAATCGTTCCATCCACTCGCCCAGGACGAGCCGATAAAACGGCCGGACTGGTCGAATGAAACAAGTCCAAGAGAATATCGTAGTTGCGTTCTCGGGCCGCCGAAACAATGTTGCGCGTCAACTCAAAATGAAACATCTCCGAAAGGACCGCCGGCTCGTAGGGGAACACCAGCCCGATGGTGTCCATTTTCTGGCGAATCAAACGGCGCGCGCCGACGTGCGGTTGGTAGCCCAAACGGCGGGCGGCCTCTTTGATCGCTTGGCGCTTTTCTTCGCTGATGCGAATGGGCTTGTCGTTCAAGACCAACGAAACCGCAGCGCGCGAAACTTGAACCAGATCCGCGACGTCTTGGATGCTAACGTCGTGTCGCCTTTGAGTAGATGAACGCACAGCAATCATTTGCCATTTTTCCTCAGTAAAGTAAAGCAACCACTCATCACATCAACAGTTTATGGAAGCTCGTTCTCAACGAGAAAAAATTACAACAGAATGAAGAAAAGGTCAATGATTAACCGATTTATCTACAGACACTGGCGGGATGCTCCGTCGAGCGAAGCCGCCGTGACGGGCGTGTCACTTGCGGCGGCACGGCTGGTACTTGACGAATGCCCCCCTCTCGCAAGGATCGAACGGCCTCGCAACCGACGGCCACGCTCATCCGGCCCGCCAATGGATTGCTGATCGGCTCGATCCCGCGCAAAAGCATGTCCAAAAAGGCTTGGGCAATAAGTGGATCAGCCCCGCCATGCCAGCCCTGACTCGAGTCGATGGGGTGATCCGTTCGCACTGGCGACGTTTCCCAGGCGCGGCCATCGGGACGAGAAATTGTCCAGAGTTTCAAACGTTCAACTTCCATCTCCAAGCGGCCCTTGGTGCCTATCACAACGTAATTGCGGAGATACTCCGGTGCGAAGTGACACTGCAGATAGGCGGCTTTGATCCCATTCTCAAGCTCCAGGATCACCACGTGATTATCCTCGACATCCACTTCGCTTCGAAAGACGCACTGCTGTCGTGGGTTGGCTGGCTCTTGTACTTCCGGGCAAGCCGCGGCGTCCGCGCAGGTGGGACAGGTTAATGTATTCGGCTTATCGCCGCCGAAATAATCCAAGCCACCAAAGGCCGCTACGCGGCGGGAATACGCCCCCCCAAGCCAGTGAATTACGTCGAAATCGTGAGTCGCCTTCTGCAGCAGCAAACTCAGAGTGTTGCGGCGGTTGGCATGCCAATCATGATAATAAAAATCGCCGCCTGCGCCAACAAAATGTCGCACCCAAATGGCTTTTGGTTCTCCAATGGTTCCGGCTTCAATGAGTTCTTTGGCCCGGGCCACAATGGGCATATACCTCATATTGAAACCCATCATGAGCTTCACACCCGACTCGCGCCACGCCCGAAGAATGCGATCGCAACTGGCAGTGCTGATGGCCATGGGTTTTTCCAAATACACGTGCTTACGCGCCTGCAGCGCGGCGACGACATGCTCTTCATGCAAATAGTCAGGCGAAAAGATCCCAATCGCGTCGAGGCCGGGAAATGCTAGGAGTTGGTGGTAGTCCTCGGTCACGAATGCCTCCCGCCCCGCCCACAGCTTAAACTCTGCGAGCGCTTTGGGAGCGATATCGGCTGCCGCTACCACGATTGATTCACCTGTTTCAGGCCGGTGCCACTGTTTGGCCAATACTCCCCGCCCAGAAGCGCCAATCAAACCAATTCGTAACGGTTTCATAATCCCGATTCTTTTCTCTTTAGCAGATTGTGCATAGGATAGTACAAACCCGTCATTTTTACCAGATAAATCGGTTTATTCACAAATTGCGGCTATTTTTGCCGTCGCCAACATCGATTACAGAATCCTCATTTTAGGCTTTCGATCAGATTCTGCATTTGTTCTTCCTGTTGTTCGATGGACTCGACCAGCTTGAACTGGGTGCGGCAACGGTCCAAATTGTGGCCTTCCCGATGCACCTTGAAATAAGTGTCACCGCTGAGATAATCCGTCAGGAAACGGATTCCCACCTCAAACGTCATCAACTTTCCGGACACAGCCATATATCTTCTCTCCTCGGGAGATAGAAACTCCCCGGCGGCGCTGAGATAACCGTGTGTCAGGGCTTCGAACATGGGAAATTGCATCACCACTTTCGATAGGTCGCGGTCGTCTTCTCTGACAGGGCTGGTCGTCGTCCGTATTTGATCTCCAAAATCGCACAGCGCCAGACCCGGCATCGTCGTATCCAGATCGATCACGCAGATTCCTTCTCCCGAGACGTCATCCAGCATCACGTTGTTGAACTTCGTGTCGTTATGGGTAATTCGCTCTGGCAAGCGGGCCTCTGAGAGCGCGCTGATCATCGCCTTGTGGTGCAATGCAAATTCGATCTCCGGTTTCGCCTCTTGGGCGCGATTGTTCGTGTCCAATTCGATGGCCTCTTCCAATGCCGCAAACCGTTTCGGAGTATCATGAAAGTGGGGAATTGTCTCGTGCAGGCGTGGGGCCGGCAGATCGGTAAGCAATTGCTGATATCGTCCAAAGGCCCGGGCGGCCTCGAACGCTTGCCGCGGTGTCGTCACGGCTTCATGGCTGCAGGCCTTCTCGATGAAGAGGTACGCCCGCCAATAATTCCCTTCCGCATCACGATGAAAAGATTCTCCACTTCGTGCCGGAACCAATGTGAGAGTACGCCGCGCAGCATCGGGCTGGCCGACAAACTTGTGTTGCAGATGCTGAGTCACGCGCCGGATATTTTCCATGAGGGCCGCCGGGTTCTTGAACACGTGATGATTAATTCGCTGGTGAATATAGCGAGTCAACCTGCCGTTTTGATTGTAGCTAACGCAATACGTGTCGTGGATGTGCCCGTTGCCGTACGGTGCGGCAGATGAAAAATCCCCAGGGATCTGAAATTGATGAGAGATTGACTTGATGTCGGGCTGCTTCATGGGCCTGAGGTTTTTTGCCAGTCGGGCTTGTTGTCGTAGACCCAGCGATAATAATCCACTTTTGTCAGGAGACGGGAAGCGGCTTCGTCGAGAAATACTTTCGTGTCTGGGTGGAGCTGCAGGACCGAGGCTGGACACATCGCGCTGATTGGGCCTTCGACTGCCTGAGCGATGGCTTGGGCCTTTTGTTCCCCGAACGCAAGCAGCACGATCTGGCGAGCCTCCAGGATCGTGCCGATTCCCATGGTGATGACATGGTGCGGAACGTCAGCCTCGCATTCGAAAAACTTGGAATTATCCCGCCGCGTCTGGGCAGTCAGTGTTTTGATCCGGGTCCGCGAAGAGAGTGACGAAGTCGGTTCGTTGAAGCCGATGTGACCGTCGCTACCGATGCCGAGCACTTGGAGGTCGATTCCACCCGCTGCGCGGATCGCCTGTTCATAGTGGGCACAGAAACCGGGAATATCTTTCGTCATGCCATCGGGAACATGAATGTTGGCTGGCGTCACATTGACGTGTCGAAACAAGTTCTCCCGCATGAATTGGTAATAGCTTCCCGGGTGTTCCGGCGGAAGCCCGACATATTCATCGAGATCGAACGTGGTGACCTTGCTCCACTCCAGTTTCCTACGCGCCAATTCTTGGTACAACATCCGCGGCGTGTTGCCCGTCGCCAAACCAAGCACGGCGCTGGGCTTTTCGCGGAGCAGCCGTGCAACCAGACGCGCGGCGATGCCGCTGGCCACCGCGGCGGTGGGTTGAATGATGATCTCCATAATCAGCAGCCCAGCCGCTTTCGCAAGCGTTGTTTCACGTCCGCTCTAAACTTGTCGATAAATGCACACGTATATTCGACAATATCGGACGACTCGTCGAGAACGAGCGGCGTGAGATCAATGCCGAACGCCAGCGCCGTCGTCTTGTCGGTAGCGTGCGACTCGAAAAACGTCGCGTTGGCGCGGCGTCGCCCGAGCGTGGCGAGGTCATAACGTTTGCCACCGGCAATTTGCGAATCGAAGACACCGTTCAACGTAGCGGCCAGCTTTTCATGGCCGCTTACGTCCATCAGCACTTTGTCTTCATCGAGTAACCAGTCGAGAGTGCGCCAAATTTCACAACCCCACACCTTTTGTGGCCGCTGGGCTCGCGGCAGATCACGCATCGCCTGCAACACCGCGACGACGGTGCCGACGTGGGTGTCATGTTTGTCGGCAGGATTGTGCGTGTACACGATTTCCGGACGCATTCGGCTTAGAATCAGCTTCAGATCGTCCTTCACCGCCATGTCAGAAGGGCTTTTGACCGTGCTGCTCGGATGGTCGAGTTGGATCATCACCCCGTAACGACCCATCGTCGCCGCGGCGTTTTGTTCCTGGCGTCGAAGCGCCATCATCTGGGCATCGGTAAGGTTGGCATACGGCCCGACCCGCGGACTGCCGGCGCCGTTCGTACAAGTGATGCCGCCGAACCACTTATCATCAGATGGGAAGCAGGTGAGAATGCCGTGAAACGCCATAAACTCCAGATCATCCTGATGCGCACCAATTCCAAGATGCGTGATCCGTTTCAATGCCTCATCGAGCGGTTTGCCGTCCGGAACAAAGATTTCCGCCGTTGCATTATGCAGCTTCATGGCTTGCCTTGGGTTGTGTCCTCATCGGCAAACTCGCTGCGGCCACCGCTTGGCCAACCCGACGACTTTTTTCGTCGGGCAAGTGCAGTACGATCCCTTCGGCGAGTTCTTGAAATTCAGTCTGCAAAACTTCCCGCGCTTTGGCGAGGATGATGTTGCCGCCTGTCCCGGTTGTTACACGCCCGAGTACCAGCACATGCCCGAAGTCGTAGAACCGGGCGTAATGGGGAATCGTGTAGCCGAGATAGACGCCGATCGTTTCGTAAATCTTTGCGGCGCGGGGGTCTTCCTGAACCATCAACTTTTGCACGTATTGCAGCCGTTCGGGCGCTTCCATTTGGCGAGGCAGGTCGATCCCAGCCGGAACGAGCAATCGATTCACCGCTTGCTGCGAAAAGTATTGTGCCCCCACCCCACGACCGCCCGACCATTCGTCGAGAGGCGCCTCGCGGCTACGGTCCACAGGTGCAAAGGCCAATTCGTTAAGCCATCCGAGGAGGCGACCCTGGCGATCGCAAAACCCAGCCGCCTCGCTCGATCCCATGGCAATCCCCAGAATGCCACTTTCACCCAGCGACATGGCGCCCGCAAGCGCGGTCACGTCCCCATCGTTCACGACCTCCAATGGTACGCCCCATTCCCGCCGCAGATTTAAAAAGATGTCCTTCGTACGTTGGAGTTCGTCCGCGGGCACACCGCGAAACAGAGAGGACGCCATGATCCGGTTGTTCACCACGATGCCTGCCGTACTACCGCCGATGGCGTCGACGCGCGCCAAATGTTGGGCTGCTTTCTTCAGGCCGGAATGGAGATGTTCGTAATGATAGCGTGGATCGCTTTGATCTCGGGGATTCCACGGAAATTCCTGGCTGTAGACAACTGTGCCGTCCTCGACAGCCGCGACCTTATAATCGCTGGCGCCAAGATCGAAGCCGATGCGGCAGCCATCGAGATGGCCACCGAACACCGCGCCCTTTTCGTTCGTGGATGGAACGTCTGGGGCGTCCATCAATACGACTTCAAACGGATGTTCGTAAACCCGCTCCATCAAGTCCGCGTCAAAGTGAGGAACTTGAATAGGCTCGACAAGTGAATCGGGTCCGCCGAGATAGAGCTTCCAGCCGCCGCGCGCCCAAAGTAGGAATTTGACGATCCGTTCGAGTTCGCGCGAAGCATCTGGCTGACGGTCACCGTCGACCACGGTCTCGTGACGGGAGATCAACCCATTTTCTCGTTCGAGACCGATTACGATCGCTGTCGGTTTGCCGACTGCATCGAAACAACAATTCTTCTCAAGTATCGGAGGGTGAAACTGGGAATCGAGCGGCGGGATGATTCGTGGCGCCGAGGCGATGTTCACGCTCCGGGAATACTCGATGTCTCGACAAGTCATGACCAGCGGTCGTCCCTCCTCTGGTTATGGCACCAGGCGGATGCGATAGAAACGGGTGGGAGCATTGTTTGTCGCGCCACCCACATCGAGACAATTCGTGACAGCGTCGCCACTGCCGACAACGACGATGTCTGGCCCGGCATTGGAATAATCCCCAGTTGGAGTCGTAGCGACTTGCAGCACATTGGTCCGGCCGCCACCCGCTTTCCACACGATCAACATGTCGTTGTTCTGTCTGGAGATGGACTGGATTCGAAATACGGACGTGCTATTCGTCGGGTCCAATCCAGCCAGATATTTGAAAAGATTGTTTTGTCCCGTGCCATCCGCATCGCAAACGGCACAGGAGATTTGATTGGTGGTGGTGCCGTTACCGCCAAAATACATCTGTCGCCACCAATCGGGGATGCCGTCGCCGACGCTGTCGAGATCGAGATTGGCGGAAACCAAACGATATGCCAGCCAGGTCCCACCGCCACCTGGATTCAGAGCGCTCCGAGGATAAGCGTCTTGATCTGTACCGCCAATCGAGGAGTTGTCATCCAGGAAAAACAGCTTCAAGATTTCGGGATTGCCGAGCCAAGTGCGTGGCAACGATAGTTCCGCGTTGCTGCCGCTGGTGGCCCAAGTCGCCACACCAACCGAATTCCAACTCCAGTCCGTGCCCGTAGCTCCGGTGTACTGATACAGCGTGGCACCTTGCAGAAGATACTCGGCACCGATCGGGAAATTGTCCCCTCCCCCACGGAAACCCGTCGAGCGATTTCCGTCGACATCCAGATAGAGATTATACGCTCCGTTTAGTCCATTGGTGATCGTGCCGCCATTGAGGTAAGCCACGTAAAGGTTCGTGGGACTGTGCGCCAGCCACACCTGAGTGAGATCCACCGGGTTGGTGGTCGAAGGAGTAAATGCCGTTGGCTGCATGCCGAACGATGTGAGCAGCGACCAATCCGCGAGAGAACCGTTAATGGCGATCGTTCCACTCGCAACAGGATTTGAGATTTCCGCAGAACGATACGCGAAATACCCGCCACCACCATTGGTACTCAGCGCATTGTCGGGGTATAGATCCATCGCGCTTCCGCCATAGGGCGAGTTGTCCCCCAGGAAGAACAATCGCACCAGCGACGGATTGGCAATCCAAGCGCGAGGAAACGAAAACTCGACATTGCTCTCGGCTGCTGCCCACGTCGCCACGCCGACAGGGCTCCAACTCCAGTCCGTGCCATTGGTCCCGGTATATTGATAGATCGTTGCTCCCTGCAACAAATAATCCGCACCGATGGGGAAAGTGCCATCGCCACCCAAAAAGCCAGTGGAGCTTTTACCGTCAACATCTAGGTAGAGATTGTAGGCCCAGTTCAGGTCGTTACTGGCAATCGCGGCATAGTTTTGATAGGCCACGTAGAAATTGGTGACGTCGTGCGCCATCCAGATCTGAGCCAGATCCAATTTGTTGCTGGTCGAGATGGTGATGTCTTGCGGGTCGAGACCGAACGAGGTCAATCCCGCCCATTCCGTGGCGCTGCCGTCGATGACAATGCTCCCCGAGGCCACCGGGTTGGCGACGTCTGGAATCTGATACGTCAGGAACGATCCGCCGCCCCCGGTTTCAAACGCCCCACTTGGATATTCGGCCTGCAACGTTCCTCCGGACAGCGCGGTATTGTCACTGAAGAAAAACAAATCGAGTTGCGTAGGGTTGCCCAACCACATCCGGGGTACGGAAAACTCCGCGTTGCTCTGCGCGAGCGCAGAAGGAACAGGGCCGACGTTGGCCCAGCTCCAGTCCGTCCCACCTCCCGTGTAGCGATAAAGTGTACTGCCCTGCAGCAAATAATCGGCGCCAACCGGGAAGTTATTCGCCCCACCGCGGTAACCGGTCGAACGGCTGGCGTCCGTGTCGAGGTACAGATTATACGCGGCATTCAAGCCGTTGGTGGTGGGCCAATAATTCTTATAGGCGACGTAGAGGTTGGTGGCGTCGTGTGCCATCCACAATTGAGCGAGATCGACCGGATTAGTGGCGCTCGTCGGAAAATCCGACGATTGGAGACCGAACGACGCCAGTGGAGTCCAGTCGGACAAATCGCCATCAACTGCAATGTCTCCCGTGAGAATGGAATTATATCGAGTGTTCACCACGGACATGGAAAGCGTGACCGTGTTCGTATCCTCGTGGGAAGGAGTTGCGCTGTCCTGCGCCCGTACACGGAAATAGTACGTGCCAGGCGCCAGACCGTGAATCGTGTACTGATTGGCCGAAAACGTTGTAGGATCGGTAGACCAGCCGTCCCCCACTTGGTAAACCACATTGCTGTAGGCGACGTAGCTTGAGAACGACGGGTCAGAGCTTTGGTAGATGTTGTACTTGACCGGCGGCGTCTGATCCATGGCGACATCCCAGTGCACCACGACATCGCCGGGAATGCTCCCGGCGGTGACGGACTGAATGCCAATGCGGGGCGGGGTTGGATTGGAAGAGAGCGTGTTGGAATTCGGACAGGACAAGTCGCCTCCAGCGATCCCCGCGTTAGCCGTGCTATCCCAAACGGGCGCCGAGACGTCGGTAGGACGCGGATGATTCAGCGCATAGGTCCCAACCGAGGCCAGACTGCCGTCGGGACAAAGATACTCAACCCAACCGTTGGACGAGACCGTTTCGTTTAATGCCAGCTCATAAAGGTTCGTCCCGCGATTCATTTGATAATCGAGGCAGAACATCGTGAAGCCATCCGGTCGGTTGGCTTCAGCGTTAATCTTGCGCGCGTAATCGTACTTGTTGTCGTTGACGTAGGGATTGAGAAGCGTGTCACAAGTGGAACTGTCCAGCATGTAACTCTCGAACAAGGTCGCATGCACATACGGACGTATTGAATAGGCGTACGGCCGAACATTGAACTGGGGATTTACCAGCAACGGGTTGTAGAAAAACAGTCCGCGATTTGCAAAAACGACCTTGTTTGTATAGGTGTCGTGGATGAACTGGACTGTCTTCTGCATCTCTTGAGCAGCCCACGGGTAGCTGCCAACGCCCGCAAATGGCCCGGCGGTGTCGAGCGTGTCGAGAAAGAAACCGTCCATCCCGAAATTGTTGGTTCGCGAGATATCGGAATCGCTCACGCGGGGGCCGGCGATCTGAGCGAGCCCCGCCACCGACATATTCGACAAGCTCGTTCCCGGCACGCCCCCGATTCGTTGGGTATTGATCACCCATCGCCAATCGTCGTTGGGCCAGATATAGGCACCGCCAAACGTTCCGTTCTTGTCGATCTGGCCGTTGTTTCGAATCACGTACGCGCCGATGGAATTGGACCACGCTTCATCCACGTAAAAGGAAGCCACATTGTTGCTTTCATAGGTGATGGTCGAGATTCCATTCGTCGTGCAATACACCGGCCCGTCGCCATTACCTCTGAGGATCGGCGTGTCTGCAGGTTGTTCGCCGATACTGATATATCCCAACACGTATTTTACGCCGTTGGTTTTTAGGGTGGCGACGACCTTCGGTGTTAGAGTGGACACGCTCGGATGCAGCACGACCACGTCGAACTGCGAGAGCACCTGGAGATTGGACGAACTGAAGTCGCTGCCGTAGTATTGAATGTACTTGCTGGCAGAACTGATTCCTAGCAGCGGCGTGGCCGCATGCATATTTGTCGTCATGAACGCGAACGCGGCAACGGCCACGATTCGACCGGGTTGGAATCTCAAGTTCATCAGCTCGGAAACCATGATTTCACTGCTGGGAAAGATACCATTTGAGAGCAAAACATCAACATAAAAACATCATGATGAATCGATTTATCACACAAAAATGACGCCGTCAATGAGAAAACAGCGCTCGCTGTGCACGCTTGGAGGGACCAACTAGGGCAGAAGACGGATCCGGTAGAATCGTACAGGCGTTTCTGGGGCCACAATGTCGGTGACTTGATTCGTCCCGCCGTTGCCTTCGATGTCATCGGCGACGATGTTCGTCCACGGGCCAATTGGTCCGTCGCTCGATTCGAGTCGATACAGCTTGTTCGTAATGCTCGTGAAGCTGATCAGCACGTTCGTGTCAACGCTACTGATGGCGACGATGCGCAGCGCCGAGTTGGCGTCCACAGGACTCGTACCCGCCAGGTATTCCTGCAGATTGGAGAATCCGTCGCCGTCGGCGTCGTCCTGCGCCCGCGAATTGTCAGCAGCTTGACCGGTGCCGTGACCGAAGAATTGCTCCGTCCAGTAATCAGGAATCCCGTCGCTGTCGGCGTCAAGATAAACCACCAACGAAGCGACGGACGTGTTGTTGGAGAGTACCGGATCGAACTCGGATGCGATCACTAGGGCCGTATTGCTGATATTCGTGACGTTGTCGGACGCGGCTGGGATGGCGGTGATCTGGGCAGTAACGTTTGAATCCAAGCCAACGATTCCCAGTGAACACGTGACCACGCCGCCTACGTTCGTACAAGTACCCTGGCTGGCCGATGCGGAAATGAAGCTGAATCCCGCCGGCAAAGCATCCGTCACGGTTACACTCGATGCCGCCGATGGACCGAGGTTTGTTACCGTGAGCGTGTACGTTACGTTTTGACTCGTCAGCACCGGATTGGGCGCTGCGGTTTGGGTCATGGCCAGATCTGCCGTGGCCAATACAGTGACGGCGACGGTACCGGTGTTGTTCGAGAGATTCGGGTCAGCGGTGGGAGTGAATGCCACCGCTTGGTTCGTAAGTGTGCCGACGATCGAAGGCATTGTCAGAATATTGATGACTACGTTAGTTCCCACTGGCAACGCCGCCAGATCGCAAACGACTGTGCCGCCGAGATTCGTGCACGTGCCCTGACTGGTTGTCGCTGAAACGAACGAAAGACCTGCTGGCAACGTATCGGTGATGGTCACACTCGCCGCCGTATCGGATCCGCGGTTGGTGACGCTGAGCGTGTAGTTCAGACTCTGTCCTTGGGCGACGAAGTTCGACCCGGCGGTCTTTGTCAATTCCAGATCGGCTGCGGCCAGCCGCGCGACGATGTAGTTGGCGTGTGTGTTCGTACTGACCCCGACCGGTCCGCTGGCGATCAGCGTGACCGTGTTGGTCCCCGGCAAA
>DATIZX010000049.1:0-18611 GCA_035516795.1 Verrucomicrobiia bacterium | reverse complement strand
GGACTGGCCCTTTTTCCCTTTCATGTCTCTTTATGGGTAATGTCCTAATTTGCCGACTGGAGGGACGCGCTCCGTCGCGTCCATTCGGGAAACGCGGCCACGACAGAGCGTGGCCCTCCAGATCAGAACACTACCTCTTTATGAAGCGATTTGAATCCCGTCGCAAATCCTTCTAAGGTGAGGCTTGTTTATGCCTGAATCTATTGTTGCCCCCTATGGATCGTGGAAATCGCCAATCACCTCGGACTTTATCGTCAAGGATGTGGTCGGCTTGAGTGAAGTTGTTCTCGAGGGAAAAGACACTTTTTGGTCCGAAATGCGCCCCGCGGAGGGGGGACGTTGCGTGCTTGTGCGGCAATCCGCCGATGGCCGAATCGACGAGATCACCCCGCCACCGTTCAATGCCCGGACCCGCGCGCACGAGTACGGGGGCGGCGCCTATACCGTGGTGGATGGCATAGTCTATTTCTCGAACTTCACCGACCAGCGCATTTACCGCCGCGATTTATCCGGGCGGATCCAGCCCGTCACACCCGAGGGCTCGCTCCGCTTTGCCGATGCAATCGTGGATCGCATCCGCGGCTGTATGTATTGCGTACAGGAAGACCATACCCAGGCGGGCAAGGAACCCGTGAACAGCCTCGTGAACGTCGACCTGAGCGGCATCGGAAACATCCGTGTGCTGGTGTCCGGCAATCACTTTTATTCGTCACCGAGGCTGAGCCCAGATGGCACATCGTTGGCCTGGTTGACTTGGAACCATCCCAACATGCCTTGGGACGGCACCGAACTCTGGGTGGGCAAAATGGCCCGAGATGGAACATTGTCAGACCTGAAGAAGGTGGCGGGAGGAACGGATGAATCCGTATTCCAGCCGGAATGGTCTCCCGACGGGGTGCTGCACTTCATTTCTGACCGAAGCGGATGGTGGAACCTCTATCGGTTGAAAGACGATTCAGTCGAGGCGCTGGTCCCCATGAGTGCGGATTTCGGTATGCCGCAATGGGTTTTTGGGATGTCGACGTATGCTTTCGAGTCAGCCGATCGCTTGGTGTGCACTTATTCAGCGAAGGGGCTCTGGCAGATGGCTCTGCTGGATCTCAAGAGCCTCCGCTTGGAGGAGTTGTGTTTGCCTTACACGCAGTATGCTTATGTGAAGGCCGCACCGGGCAAGGCCGTTTTCTGCGCGGGTTCTCCGACTGAATCACTGGCCGTCGTCCAACTCGACCTCCCGTCCCGGAAACTGCAGGTTCTGAAAAAATCGAGCCAAACAGTAATCGACGATGCGTTGCGACCCTTTTTGTCGCCCGCGGAGCCGGTGACCTTCAAGACCGAGAACGACCAGGATGCATACGCGCTTTTTTATCCGCCCAAGAATCCCGATTTTAAACCGTTACCGGGAGAGAAACCTCCCTTGGTGGTCAAAAGCCACGGCGGCCCGACCAGCGCCGCATCGAGCACTTTGTCGTGGGGAATCCAGTATTGGACCAGCCGCGGTTTCGCGGTTGTGGACGTGAATTATGGAGGGAGCACGGGCTATGGAAGGGAATATCGCAGCCGACTTAATGGGAAATGGGGGATCGTGGACGTGGATGACTGCTGCAATGCGGCCCTGTACCTCGCACGGCAAGGTAAGGTGGATGAGCAGAGAATGGCCATCACGGGCGGAAGCGCCGGGGGATACACGACCCTGTCCGCGCTGACTTTCCGGAAGGTCTTCAGGACCGGGGCCAGCCATTACGGCGTGAGCGATCTGGAGGCATTGGTCAAGGACACGCACAAATTCGAGTCGCGCTATCTCGACACTCTGATCGGACCGTACCCAGAACAAAAGAAGATTTACGACGAAAGATCGCCCATCCATCACACAGACCAACTTTCGGTTCCGGTGATCTTCCTGCAAGGAGATGAGGACCGGATTGTTCCTCCGAGCCAGGCGGAATGCATGGTAGATGCCCTGCGAAAGAAGGGATTGCCCTTCGCCTACCTTCTCTTTATCGGAGAACAGCACGGGTTCCGCCGTGCCGAAAACATCAAGCGCGCTCTCGATGCCGAGCTCTACTTCTACGCCACATTCCTTCTGCAGACCGGGCTGAGGTTTTGAAATCATCCAAGGTCGACGGGGTCAGTCCATAGTATTGACAACTTTTGCCCGTCCAAGGGTTACGGTCAATCAATCGGATTGACAAGATGCGATTGGGAACCTATGCATCAGAGCATGGCCAGGAGATTGCGGGTGGAGTATAGCGGGGCCATTTACCACGTCATCAACCGCGGAGATCGTCGCGAAGGAATTTTCCGGGACGATTGCGATCGCCGTCGGTTTCTGGAAACACTTTCCGAAACTTGCGCCAAAACCGGGTGGCAAGTGCATGCCTACTGCCTCATGCGAAATCATTTCCACCTGGTCGTGGAGACGCCGCAACCGAACTTGGTGGCCGGCATGAAATGGTTTTTGGGCACGTACACCAGTCGATTCAATCATCGCCACAACTTGTTCGGTCACCTGTTCAGTGGGCGCTACAAGGCGTTAATCGTGGATGGCGAGGGCGAGTACTTGCACACCGTTTGTGACTACGTGCACTGCAATCCGGTGCGGGCGGGTCTGGTATCCACCGAGCAGCCGTTGCGGAGCTATCGGTGGAGCAGTTTTCCCCTGTATCTGCAATCGCCGGCGAAGCGACCGGACTGGCTCCGGGTGGACCGGCTGCTGGGTGAGTGCGGAATCGGCCGCGACAACGCGGCGGGACGACGGGAGTTTGAAATGCTGCTGGAAAGACGTCGCGTGGCGAAAAACGCGCAAGAATACGGATCGATTCGGCGCGGCTGGTGTTTGGGCGGTGCCACCTTTCGAGAGGAACTCTTGGAGAGAATTGCAGCTAGGGCAGGAACCCATCATTACGGCGAAGAACTGCGAGAATCGACGCTGGCCAAAGCCGAACGGCTGTTGGGAGCGGAACTGGGACGACGCAGCTGGAAAACAGAGGAATTGGCATTGCGCCGCAAAGGCGATCCTGAGAAACTTGCCATTGCGGCGCGCTTACGCTGCGAGACAACCGTGACGTTGTCTTGGATTGCTGAACGCCTGCACATGGGAACGCGAACCCACTTGGCCCACTTGCTCTACTGGTACGGTCGCAGAAGCAATGCAACCAAAAGGAACAATACTACGGACTGACCCCTTTAGGTCTGGTATCCACCGAGCAGCCGTTGCGGAGCTATCGGTGGAGCAGTTTTCCCCTGTATCTGCAATCGCCGGCGAAGCGACCGGACTGGCTCCGGGTGGACCGGCTGCTGGGTGAGTGCGGAGTCGACCGCGACAACGCGGCGGGACGACGGGAGTTTGAAATGTTGCTGGAAAGACGTCGTGTGCCGAAAAACGCGCAAGAATACGGATCGATTCGGCGCGGCTGGTGTTTGGGCGGTGCCACTTTTCGAGAGGAACTCTTGGAGAGAATTGCAGCTAGGGCAGGAACCCATCATTACGGCGAAGAACTGCGAGAATCGACGCTGGCCAAAGCCGAACGGCTGTTGGGAGCGGAACTGGGACGACGCAATTGGAAAACAGAGGAATTGGCATTGCGCCGCAAAGGCGATCCTGAGAAACTTGCCATTGCAGCGCGCTTACGCTGCGAGACAACCGTGACGTTGTCTTGGATTGCTGAACGCCTGCACATGGGAACGCGAACCCACCTGGCCCACTTGCTCTACTGGTACGGTCGCAGAATCAATGCAACCAAAAGGAACAATACTACGGACTGACCCATTTACGGGCCCGTGGTAAAATCCGCCGCGCACATCAATCCGCAAAGGTCGCACCATCGCCGTGCATTGTTCTATCGCCTCAAGCCCAAAGCAAGCCCAAACTTATGACTTATGAGACGTGACCCCTTTTCCCCTTCACGGTTATCTCCACCGATTGGTTCGACTTCATCGCCCACTCTTGTACCTCTGGTAAAGCTCTGGAAATTTAGGGCCGAGCCGCATACGAACCTTCTGCCTCTCCCATGAGCTGAATCCAAAGCCGACGATCAGCCACACGACCACAGCGGAACAGACAGCAACGACAATCCTGTGCCGAAATGCTCCCAGCCGCTCTCTGCACATGAGAAAGGCAAAGACCGCCCACACACCGCCAGTAATAATCCAACAAAACTTAACGCCTGCCTCCATCTCCTCAAAGGAGTCCGGCCTGTTTACATACGACAAAAACGCTAAAACGATTGCGCAAAGCCCCACTACATTTCTAATCGTAACTGAAATCAGCTTTGGCAGTGTTCCGTGCATCTCTGCGTCGAACGTTCAAGCTGAGGCGCGCGGCGGAGCCGCGTTGCCTCCAGCGGATGGTTGGCCCTCCTGATCGAAAAGTGCGCGTATCATGCCGCCCAAATCTCGTGACTCGTAAATCCGAATGCGCCGGTCGAACCATCCGTGGGATGCCGCCAGACACGCAAATTGTGTGCGCAAAGCATCCAAATTCAGCTCTGACTGCTCAGTCAATACGGCCTCGACTCCGGTAGCGCGGACAGCGAACCCGCGCTCGGCAACGAAGCACCGACCGGCAGAATCAAAGATCTCTACATCCTCCGAGCGCGCTAAATCGACCGGTGATAAAGCGGATGCCAACTCATCCAGCGTGCGTGCTTCTATAATCCGCCCTGCACTCTTCGCCCTGAAGACCGCAGGTAACTGTACGTCTTGGAGTGTCATTGCTAATTCGGCCAACTTAAATTCGACGACCTAAAGTCGTAAAAAAAGGCGACCGATGGTCGCCTATTTCGGCTGGCGCATCGTCATCGACTTTGCTATGAACCAGCTTCATGGAGAAGACGTTAGCGCCGTCGCCATTGCAGGGCAAGCCAAAATGATTCGCTCCGCTCCCGCGTAGCTCACCCTAAGGGACTTCAAACGTATGAAGTTCCTGAAGCGTCTTCCCAAGACGCTTCAGTTGCTTGACCACGTCAGGGATGTTTGTCGCTACAAACACTACTCCATCCGCACCGAGCAAGCCTACGTGGATTGGATCAAACGCTACATCTACTTTTACGGGCTCAGAAAGGGGTCAGTCCGTAGTATTGTTCCTTTGCTCGTGTTGCGGTCGACGGCAGCGCAATGTAGCAGGTAGAGCGAGGGCGTTCGAATCTTATGGAAACACCAGACCTATCCAAAAGAGGGTTTTGTTGGACAGCACGTGAGCGCAACTTGATCGTGAGTTTTCCTTCAAACGCCACGCCAATGCTCGCATTACCGCGTTTCCCGAACGGACGCCACGGAGCGCGTCCCTCCAGTCGGCAAATCAGGACATTACCAGCAGTGCCTGCACATTGAACTTGAGTCCTCGAGTTGACCTGTATGGTTTTGCTCTCCTCCGGGTCACTGCTCCAGTATGCTGCTGCGCGAAGTGCGTTCCCCTGCCCTGCTTCTTGGATAAGTTTGGCGCTTCACCAAAGCGCCGTCACATCGCATCTTCTGTTTTCAATTAAGAAAAATCTGGTATTCCGTGCCGGCTTTCGGTAACTAGCTTACCGATCCATGAATATGGCCCGGCGGCTGGTTACGTCTTCTTTGGGGAAGAAATTCCTTGTGGCGATCACAGGGGCTGCGCTTTTTATCTTCGTGATCGGCCACTTGCTGGGGAACCTTCAGATTTTCATAGGGCGTGAAGCCATCAATCGCTACGGTCATTTTCTGCAGTCCACTCCCGAGATTCTCTGGCCGGCACGCATTGGACTGTTGGTGTGCGTCGTTATCCATATCTGGTTGTCGGCAACATTGACCATTGAGAACTACACGTCGCGCGAAACTCGTTATGCAGTGAAGCGGGTCGTGGACGCGAGCTTGGCCTCGCGGACGATGATCTGGAGCGGGCTGATTATTTTCAGCTTCGTCTGCTTTCACCTCGCGCATTTCACGCTATTGTGGATTCATCCCGAGTACCGCAATCTCTATGACCCACAAACGGGTTATCACGACATTTATCGGATGATGGTGATCGGATTCTCGAATCCGTGGGTCTCCGGGTTCTACGCTGTCAGCATCGGGTTGCTGTGTATCCATTTGGGGCACGGAATTGAATCCATGTTCCAGTCACTCGGATTAAAGAACGAGGCGTGGGCAGCGCGGATTAACGTCGTTGGGATCGTTGTCGCGGTTTTGATCTTCCTCGGCTACGTTTCCATTCCCGCCGCCGTCTTGGCCGGCATGGTGAAATAATATGAACCTCAATGCGCGAATTCCTGCCGGCCCGCTCGCCCAGAAATGGGTGAAGCACAGAAACGAGATCAAGCTCGTCGCCCCGAACAACAAACGCAAATACGACATCATCGTAGTCGGAACGGGGTTGGCTGGTAGTTCGGCAGCCGCCTCGCTTGCCGAGCTGGGATACAACGTCAAATCGTTCTGCATCCAGGATAGTCCCCGGCGGGCGCATAGCGTCGCGGCCCAGGGCGGCATCAACGCCGCAAAGAATTATCCGAACGATGGTGACAGCGTGTATCGCCTGTTTTACGACACCATCAAAGGGGGTGATTTCCGCTCACGCGAAGCCAACGTTTATCGTCTCGCCGAGGTCAGCGTCAACATTATCGACCAATGCGTCGCCCAGGGCGTACCGTTTGCGCGGGAGTACGGCGGCTATCTCGCGAACCGCTCATTTGGCGGCGCACAGGTCTCCCGCACGTTCTATGCGCGCGGCCAGACCGGTCAGCAGTTGTTACTCGGTGCGTACTCGGCGCTGATGCGCCAGGTGAGTCTTGGCGCGGTCAAGTTGTTTCCCCGCACCGAGATGCTCGACCTTGTCGTTGTCAACGGCCATGCCAAAGGGGTCATTGTCCGCAACCTGCTCACTGGTGAGATTTCATCGCATGCGGCGGACGCAGTCGTGCTGGCCACGGGTGGCTATGGCAATGCGTATTATCTCTCGACGTACGGTCGCGGCTCGAACGCCACGGCCGTCTGGCGGGCGTACAAGAAGGGAGCCGCCTTTGCCAACCCATGCTTCACGCAGATCCATCCGACGTGCATTCCGGTCAGCGGCGATTATCAATCGAAGCTGACGTTGATGAGTGAGTCGTTGCGCAACGACGGACGGGTGTGGGTGCCGAAGAAAACGGGAGACAAACGTCCACCAAATCAAATTCCTGAAGAAGAGCGCGATTATTATCTCGAACGCAAGTATCCGAGTTACGGCAACCTCGCGCCGCGCGATATTTCCTCTCGGGCGGCGAAGCAGGTGTGCGATGAGGGTCGCGGCGTGGGCGAGAGTGGGCGCGGAGTCTATCTGGATTTTCGAGATGCCATTGCGCGGCTTGGTATCGGCGTGATGCGCGAACGTTACGGCAACCTCTTCGACATGTATCACGAGATTACTCACGAAAACGCTTACGAATCGCCGATGCGAATTTTCCCAGCGATCCATTACATGATGGGCGGATTGTGGGTGGACTACAATCTGATGAGCAACGTGCCGGGTTTGTTCGTGCTCGGTGAGGCCAACTTTTCCGACCACGGTGCGAACCGGCTCGGCGCAAGCGCCTTGATGCAAGGACTCGCGGACGGTTATTTCGTGCTCCCGTACACGATTGGCGATTACCTCGCGACGCAGAAGCCCGGCTCGCGCCCCAGCCCCGACTCATCGGAGTTCCTAGGGGCGATGCAAATGGTAAACGACGGAGTTCGCAAACTTCTGGCGGTTCGCGGGAAGAAGACGGTCACGGAGTTTCACAAGGAACTGGGCCGAATCTTGTGGGAGCACTGCGGCATGGCCCGTAACGAAAAGGGATTGAAGGAAGCGTTGCAGATGATCCCGGCTTTACGCGAGGAGTTTTGGAAGAATGTCAACGTCCCTGGCGAGGACGATGATCTGAATCAATCGTTGGAGCGCGCCGGCCGCGTGGCCGATTATCTCGAACTTGCTGAATTGATTGCCTACGACGCCCTGATGCGGGACGAATCGTGTGGGTGCCATTTCCGCGAGGAACACCAGACGGCTGACGGGGAATGCGAACGCAACGACGAACAATACGCCTATGTGGCAGCTTGGGAATATGCGGGTCCGGGCAAGAAGCCGGTCTTGAATAAGGAGCCGCTCGTGTACGAAGAAGTCCATCTCGCGACGAGGAGCTATAAATGAGAATCGCGCCTTTGATTGTAGGGCGCGATGCCCCGTGTGGTTTCGGGGTATCGCGCCGTCTGTTCCATCGGCCCAACGGCGCGACGCGATACCTAAACGGCAGGCAGCGCGCCCTACAGACCGGATCGGGGATATGAACATCAAGCTCCGAGTTTGGCGACAGAAGGACGCGCAGAGCCAGGGCCGATTTGTTGAGTATGAGGCCAAGGACCTCAACCCGAACATGTCGTTTCTCGAAATGCTCGATGTCGTGAACGAAGACCTGACCAAACGCGGCGAGGACCCAATCGCGTTCGATCACGATTGCCGGGAAGGCATTTGCGGCATGTGCTCGTGCGTCATCAACGGCGAAGCGCACGGGCCCGAGTACAAGGTGGCCACCTGCCAGACTTACATGCGCAGCTTCAGAGACGGCGAAACAATCACCGTGGAACCTTTCCGCGCCAAGGCGTTTCCGCTGATCAAGGATCTGATTGTGAACCGCAGCGCGTTCGACCGGATCATTCAAGCGGGCGGATTTATCTCGGTTTCGACGGGCTCGGCGCCGGATGGGAACGCGATTCCGGTACCCAAGCCAGACGCGGACCTCGCCATGGATGCCGCGGCCTGTATCGGGTGTGGCGCCTGTGTGGCAGCGTGCAAGAATTCCAGTGCCATGCTGTTTGTGTCAGCAAAAGTTTCGCACCTCAATCTCCTGCCCCAGGGCAAAGCGGAGAAGGATCGCCGGGCGCTGGCGATGGTGGAACAGATGGATCAGGAAGGATTCGGAGCCTGTACGGTGACCGGCTCGTGCGAGGCGGTTTGCCCGAAAGGTATCAGTTTGAATTTTATCGCGAAGATGAACCGCGATTATCTTGGTGCGCTGCTGCGCGGCAAACCCGCAGCGACGACAGCTTTGTCCGGCTCTTGATTGTCGAAGTGGCCCAGCCGGCGTTGCTTGCGCATGACCAGCAGCATGGCAACGCCGCCAATGATTCCGAACATGGCCATGGTCGGAAACCACACTCCCCAGCCATAGTGATCGATCAGCCAGCCAGTCGCGGGCAAAAAGATGGTCATGCCGAAATATTGGAATGAATCGATAACCCCCGAAGCGAACCCGGACATCTTTCGTCCGCCGATATCCATCGGCGCCGCCGCGCCGACCAGCGAGTGGGTGGAATTGACCATTAGAGAAATCAGGATGAGGGCCAAGCAACCAAGAAAGACCCCCATACCGGTTGGCCGGATAGCTCCCGAATAAAACACCAGAGCGGCTAAGCCGATGAGAACCGCTTGCATGAAATACAAGGCCATTGCCACGGGAGAGCGATGACCCTTGAAGAATCTGTCGGAGATGATGCCTGAGACGAGTGAGCCGATGACGGCGACCATGGGGACCGCATAAGTCACCGTGAAGATCTCGGCGAAAGGTTTGTTTTCCATTCGCAGCTTCAGCACTTGGTCGAAGAATAGCACGGCCAACTGATCCGAACTACTGCGGACGGCTCCCGTGCAGGCGTAAGCCACGGCATAAAACCAGATGAGTGGATTTGTAAAGACGCGCTTGAAGCATTCCAGGATTCCGATCGTGACTCCGGCGCTGGAATCGACCTCATCGTGAATGAGACCCGGCCATCCTGCCTCTTCGGGTGTGTGCTTCGCATTGATCGCCATGTTGATAGCGCACAGAGCCGTGATGATCGGCGGGATACGAAACATCCAGCGCCAATCCCCTTTTGCAACGGTCCAGGTTCCGATGGTGAACCCAGCCAGGATGATGGGGGCCAGTGCTCCGATCATGACCTGACCCAACTGGATCATGAAACCAAAGATGCCTGCAAAAGTGCCGCGCTCGGTGCGGTTGAACCAAGCTGCGTTGATTTTGATCATGCCGGGAGCGCCGTAGGACTGAAAGTAACCGTTCATCAGCCAAATCAGCGCAAAGGTCGAAAACGTTCCGTAAAATGATGCAAATCCGAAAAGCAGATTCAGGACAATCGTGGCCGTCGCGCCGATCAACATCGCTCGTTTTCCGCCGATCCGGTCGGTAATCAAGCCGTTGATCAATTGGCCGAAACCGTAGGCCATGGACCACGCGCCGAGAATTCCCGTGATTTGGAATTTGTCGAAGCCGTACTCGTCAACAAGCCCGGGGGTCGCAAAACGAAAGTTGTAGCGGCAGACGTAGAAGGACGCGTACATGAGGCCCAAGCTGAACCAGTTCAATCCGCGTCGAGGGCGAAAGCCTCTCGGATACTTGATGCGACCGGTATGGGAAACGAGATGAGTGCTCTTTGATTCAGCCATTAGCTGTCCTGTCCCGTGAGAAATAAGGTACAAGCCTAGACAACCCTGCTCGGCTTGTCAAAAGGATTTCTCTGCGGAAGCGAGAAAAACCGGTTAGCGACGGTCGCGGCTGAGCAAAATAAGTTGCAACAACTGCGCGGCCGCGGCAATCAACGCCGCCACATAAGTCAGCGCGGCCGCATTCAGCACCCGTCGCACTCCAGGCATTTCATCGCGTGTCACCAAACCACTTTGCTGCAAAATCAATTTGGCGCGCGAACTGGCGTTGAACTCGACAGGCAGCGTGATCAGTTGAAAGAAAACAATAACCGTGTAAATGATGATTCCCAAGGTGATGAACTGCGTGATCCGGAAAAAGAACCCGCCGATGATCACCAACGGCAGCAATTGCGAGGTAAACATCGTTACGGGTACAACCGCCATCCTTACCTGCAACGGGGCATACGCGTGTTGGTGTTGAATGGCATGGCCGCTTTCATGTGCCGCAATCCCGAGCGCCGCGATCGAGTCGCTGTCGTACACCGCCGGAGAAAGTACGAGCGTCTTGGTTCGCGGGTCATAATGGTCTCCCAGAAAGCTATCCGTCCGTTCGATGTGCACGTCGTGGATCCCGGCGCCATCGAGAATTTCCTCAGCGGCCTCGGCACCGGTGCGTCCGGAGCGGGCACGAACCTGCGAATATTTCCGAATCGCTGCCCGCACACGCATCTGCGCGACGATTCCCGGCACGAGAATCAGCACCAAGAGCAAAATCCATATTCCAGCCAAGTTCATTGAGTAATCATCACTCCATTCGGCGCTACCTTAACGCGGTCATCTCAGATTTCAAGCCTCTTGGGAAACCGCGTGAGGTTGTGCGCCCCATTCTTTCGCACGACCGCCACGTCTTCCAGTCGCACCGCACCGATACCCCGATAATACAAACCTGGTTCCACCGTCACGACGTGCCCGGCCTTCAATATATCTGAGACAATGCTGACACGCGGACGTTCATGCAAATCCAATCCCAAACCATGCCCGGTACCATGAAAAAACCCCTGCATGTAACCGTTGCGTTGTCCGGTTTTATAACCGTAATTCATAAAGAGGGTTTGGATGGCATTGTGGATGTCTTTGCCGTCGACGCCAGCACGGATCTTCTTGAACGCGAAATCCTGTGCCATGCCCACGACGGCGTACAACTTCCGGACCGCTTCGCTCGCGCGGCCACGCACGACGGTTCGCGTGAGGTCGCCAAAATACCCCGTTTTTGTATGTCGGGGAAAAATGTCGATGACAATCGTCGTGTTCGCCCGCAAGGGACCGTGTCCCCGCTCGTGCGGGTCACAACCTTGATTGCCGCACGCGACAATGGTATGGGCAGCAATGCCTCCCGCCCCCGCGATGGCCGCATTGATTGCACCTTGCACGTCTTCGGCAGTCAATTTGCGTTTGCGCCGTACCAAATATCCAGTCCGATCCACCTGGCTGCTGCGCAAAACGTCGATGGCGGCCTGCATCCCATGTTCGGATAGTCGAATTGCCTCGGCGAGCCTGGCGATCTCCGATGAACTTTTGATCTCTCGCTCCGGGAGAAAAGGCTCCGGTTTGACGGAGATGCGAATGCCACCGAGTTTCCTGGCCAACCCGAGAGGGAAAGTGACCGGCACTTCAACCCTGCGGATGCGAAGCTCACGAAAAATGCACTTGATTACATCGCTGAAGCGCGGCTGGCGGATACCTTCCCGCTTGAGCCGTTGCTGGTAATGCGCGTATGAGAGGACACGGTCAACCGTCGCTGCTTTCCGGGCACGGTCAATTTCCAAATCGCTCATCACGGCGTACGTTCTGCCGCGCGCCTCAATCCAGATGAAGGGGTCCGGCACGAACATCCGTGTCGCATACAGCATGTTCGCATCCTGCTCGCTATCCGCGATTATCAAACGTGCTCGCATGCCGTCCCCAAGCCGATGGATGGTGTGACATCCAGCCCATAGTCATTCTCCTGGCCGCTTCGCAGTTTGTGATAGGCCAGGGCGGCGATCATGGCGGCATTATCGGTGCACAACTGCGGCGGAGCCAGCAACAAACGCCAGCCGTGGTCGGCGCATTCCGATTGTAATCGCTCGCGAAACCGACGATTGATCGACACGCCGCCTGACGCGCTCACGGTCTTGACGTTGAAATCGATCGCGGCGCGAACCGTTTTGCCGACCAGAACGTCGACCACTGCTTCTTGAAAACTGGCGCAGATGTCCGGCAGAGATGAATCGTGGTTGGTAGTTAATGGATGACTGCGTAGATGGTACAGTGCGGAGGTTTTCAAACCGCTGAAACTGAAATTGTAACTCGGGTCGTGGAGCATGCTTCGCGGGAAATCGATGGCGGACGGATTTCCGCGTTCAGCATTCTTCTCGATCTCCGGGCCGCCAGGGTAATTTAAGCCAAGGAGCTTTGCCACCTTGTCGAAAGCTTCACCGGCAGCGTCGTCAACCGTTTGGCCGAGAATCTGATGTTCACCGACAGCATTCGCGTAAGCCAAAATCGTGTGCCCACCGGAAACGATGAGTGAAACCATGGGAAGAGCATGGTCGGCGTCCGCGCTCAGGAGCGGCGAATATAAATGCGCTTCGAGGTGGTTGATGCCGATAAATGGTTTGCCGGCAGCGAATGCAACGCCTTTCGCCGCATTCAGGCCGATCAGTAACGAGGAGGCGAGACCGGGACCGTAGGTGGCCGCGACGGCATCGATTTGTTCGGTGGAAATCCGCGCCTCTGCCAGCGCCTGTTGGATCACCGAGTCGATGAGTTGCAGATGATTGCGGGAAGCGAGTTCGGGCACGACGCCGCCGTAAGGCCGGTGCAGCGAAACTTGAGAACTGACTACGTTCGACAAAATGCTGCGCCCGTCGCGGACAACAGCGGCAGACGTCTCGTCGCAAGAGGTCTCAACGCCGAGAATGTTCACAATTTCCACGACCGAGCAACGATTTCAACGTAATCAAGGCGTCGCAGTCTCGGGCGACAGCGTGGCTTTGACATTTTGCCTCACGAGTTTCATCTGCCGGGCGAACAGCTTGACGCCCTTGAGCACATCAAGGGCGCGATCCAGTTGCACGTCCGGAATCGGTTCGGTCTTTGCCGTTCCCTCGATGACGGCGACATCGTTCGTTTCAGGCAGGCTGGCTCGGGCGCGTTGTTCCGCCAACTTGGCTTCGTCCTCTTGAGAAACCGGCACCACAATGTCAGGTGTAATACCGCGCTCGTTGATGACCTTGTGGCTCGGCGTGTAATACTTGGCCGTCGTCAAACGCATCGCCGAACCGTCGCCCAACTGCAGGATACTCTGGACCGAACCTTTGCCAAACGTTGTTTCGCCGACGAGCACGGCGCGCTTGAGGTCTTGGAGCGCCCCCGCCACGATCTCGCTCCCGCTGGCGCTGCCCTCGTTCACCAGAACCACCAGAGGAATGCTCAACAGTTTTTTCCCACCCACTGAACGATAAATGCTCTTCTGCGTCGGATCACGGCCTTCGGTGGAAACAATTAGTTGACCCGCAGGCACAAACTCACTGGCCACCCGCCGCGCTGATTCCAGCAGCCCACCGGGATTATTGCGCAGGTCGAGTATTAAAGCCGTCATCCCTTCGTCTTCGAGTTTGTTCAGGGCCTTCTCGAATTCGCCCGCCGTTGGTTCGTTAAACTGAGTGATGCGAACATAACCGATTTTGTCTTCCAACAGCGGGAAACTGTTCTCCTGATTGAAATTGTGGCCGTTGATGTCTTTCACACTATCGACTTTGATCCGGGCACGCTCGATCGTGTAGTCCTTGATCTTCTCACCGGGATCTTTGGCTCTCTGACGGAACACGGTCATGGTCACCTTCGTACCGGGCTCGCCACGAAGCAGGTGAACCGCTTCTTGGAGGCTCATTTTGTCCGTTATTCTTCCCTCGATTTTAATGATTCGGTCTCCAGGCAGAAGCCCCGCTCGCGCCCCGGGCGTGCCTTCCATCGGCGCGATCACCGTCAGAAAGCCTTCCCTCGACATGCTGATCTGGATGCCCAGCCCACCAAACTCCCCTTCCGTCTCCTCCTTCATGTCCTGATACACCTGCGGTTCCATGAACTGGCTGTGCGGGTCCAGCGAGTTCAGCATACCCCGCAAAGCCCCGTAAGTCAGGTTCGTATAGGTTGCCTTGTCGGCGTCCACATATTCCTTGCGAATCAGCTCCATCACTTTCGTGATCAGCTCCATCTGCGTATAGGGATTGTCCTTATCCTGTCGGGCGGAAGACTCGGAATAAATCCGCGCTGCGATGACCAGATTGACTCCCAGCAAGATGCCGATCAGCGCGATGGTGATACGTTTTATCGTCATAAACTCTCTCTTACAGTGTTTTGTGTCTCACGACCTCGGCTACCATACGGTCCCGGTCAAAGTGAATCAAGTGCATCCTTACGGTTTCACTTGCGCCGCAGCGGCGCTTCCCATCGTTGTCGCGGCAGCTTCATCATCGGTGATTTCGATGACTTCGTCCTGCCTAAAAGTGACAATCTTGTGACCGGTGGGCACGCGCCCGTAACTCAGCGTCTGGCCGAATCGTCCAGGTTCGTTCCGATTTTGCACGTAATGCGGTGTGTATTTGTATGTGTTGTAGAACCATTGCTCTTCATGGCCGGCCCCGTTGCCAACGCGCTCCGTGCGATCGGGCTTGCCGAGACTCGCACGCACTTCCGCTCGCGTCATGCCGACGACCACCTGGTGCTGCTCGATCAAAACCCGATGTCGCTCCGCCCGGTCTTGACGCTTCCGCAATGTTTCCAGTAGCCCCGCCGGCGGCGCCACCAGAGCACTTGCGGCGACCCAGCCCTGCACTTTTCCCATGGCGGTTCGGGCGTTGACAGCGTCCTGGCTTTCACCAAGGCCGACGACCTCGACGGTCTGACCTGCGGCAAGGTAGGCAATCACGCTTTGCGGATCGCGCGAAAACGTAACCGGCGTCCGCCGCAAAACCTTCAAGTGCAACGTTGGCTCCTTCAAATCCGCAAGATAGTAGACGTCATCGTAAAGAGAGTCGGCGGCGTACAGCGCCGCGGCCGATGATACCGCCAAGGCCGATATCAGGATGCGAGTCCACCAGCGCTGACTTCCCTTCATGATTTCAGCTTCGCTGTTTCGGGTGAGCACGGCGCCCAATTCGCCTCGTTGAATTTCAGTCCATTGCACTGCGGTGGATGATGGCTGGCGGTGATGTTGATACCACCGGCAGCCTTGTGGACCCGAATGGAATGCGAAATGACCGGTGTCGGTGCGTTGCGATCGGTTAGCATCACCTCAAAGCCGCACCGTGTGACGATCTCGGCGCAACGAGTGGCGAACTCCCGCGATAGAAAGGGCGTGTCGTGCCCAATGATCAGGAGCTTCTTCGCTTTGGGCGGTGGACTCTCGCTTGGGTACTCGGCAACGGCGCGCGCGGCTCGTTCCACGCTCGCAAATGTAAATGTGTCCGCGATGATGCCGCGCCAACCCGAAGTGCCAAATTTGATGACTGACATGGCGCACAGTATACCGAGCGTTCGGCGGTCGTCCACCCGGAATCGTACGCCAGTTTCACCGTTTCGCTGAGCAATCGAAATCATTTCGGTTACGATCTACTTGTCCATGTTGCGCGAGATGTGTTACAAGCTTCATATATGTGTACGCTCAATCGGCTGGCCATCTTCCTCATTACCTTGGGAATTTCTCTGCAATCGGCACTGGCGGAGTTCAGAGTTGGTCTGGTTCTGGACCGCGGGGGCAAGGACGACAAGTCGTTCAATGCTTCGGCTTACGAAGGGGCCACCGAGGCCCGGAAGAAGCTGGGGATTTACCTGAAGTACGTCGAGGCCAGCGATGACAACTCTTTCGAGCCGCTCATGCGGTTTTTCGCGGAGAAAGACTTCGATCTAATTATCGGCATTGGCTTCGCGCAAAAAGAGGCCCTCCAAAAGGTCGCGGCCCTCTTTCCCCAGAGACATTTTGCGATCGTGGACGCGGAAGTCAACGCGCCGAACGTTCGTTCGCTGATGTTTGAGGAACATGAAGGGGCCTACATCGTCGGCGCCATCGCAGCTCTGACGAGTAAGACGGGAAAAATCGGGTTCGTCGGCGGCATGGACGTGCCACTGATTCGGCGGTTCGAGATGGGCTACGAAGCCGGCGCGAAGAAGATTAATCCGCAGATTACCGTGCTGGCCAACTTTTGCGGTGTGACAGGCGCGGCTTGGAACAATCCGCCGAAGGCCAAGGAACTGGCGCTGGCCCAATATGACAGCGGTGCGGACGTCATCTTTGCCGCAGCCGGAGCGTCGGGAGTGGGCGTTTTTGACGCGGCGGAAGAACGCAAGAAACTCGCGATCGGTGTCGACTCCAATCAGGATTGGGTGAAGCCCGGCTTTATACTCACCAGCATGCTCAAGCGAGTGGATCTGGCGGTATTCCGAGTCATTCAAGAGGCTCAAGAGGGCAAGTTCGTTGCCGGCGTGAAACGCTACGGACTGGCCGACAAAGGCGTCGATTATTCCGTCGACCAATACAATCAGAACATTCTGACCAAATCGGTTCGCCAGCGCGCCGACGAACTGAAAGCCGAAATCATCGCGGGCAAGATTGTGGTGCCGGATTATTATAAGCGCAGCAAGTAAGGGGATTTCAGGCGATGTACCGTTGTAGGCCGACTCTGTGAGTCGGCGTGCCGTTAAGCCCTGATAGAGCGCCGCTTCGCAGAAGCGGCCTACAATGATTAGCCGTTTTCGGCGGCATGCTCCGATGCACTGGCTCTCAGGCGGGTCGCTTTCACCAGCATTGACTCTCTGCAGACAAATTCGGAAACTGCGGACTATGCCAACTGACCCGCCCCCAGCAGTCGAATTGCGCGGACTGACCAAGCAGTTCGGCAACGTACTCGCCAATGCGGGAGTCAATCTTCGAGTCGAGCCCGGTACGATTCACGGCGTGATCGGCGAGAACGGCGCGGGCAAGTCCACAGCCATGAAGATGCTCTACGGAATCTTCCCGCCTGATGCTGGTGAGATTTTTGTATACGGCAAGAAGTGCGTCTGGTCGTCGCCAGCCGACGCCATTGCTGCGGGAATTGGGATGGTTCACCAGCACTTCATGCTGGCGGGCCCATACTCTGCGCTCGACAACATCCTGCTCGGTGCGGAACCGGTACGGTTGGGCGTGATTGAGCGCAAAAAGGCCCGGGTCCACCTCGAAACGCTGGCACGTCAGTACGGGTTGCCCGTGGATTTAGGCCAGCCCATCGAGTTGCTCCCCGTGGGAGCCCAACAGCGAGTGGAGATCCTGAAGCTGCTCTACCGCGACGCCAGGATTCTCATTTTGGATGAGCCGACCGCCGTGCTCACGCCGCAGGAAACAAACGTTCTCTTCGAGCATCTGAAGAAACTGCGCGACGAAGGCAAGACCGTCATCCTGATCACGCATAAGCTCAAGGAGGTCATGTCGATTACCGATCGCGTCACGGTGCTGCGCGACGGACGGGTGACCGGCGAAATGCCGACCGCGCAGACCAACCCACAGGAACTCGCGAACCTGATGGTCGGACGGAAAGTGGTGCTCAACATCGAAGTATCTCCTGGCCAGCCAAGCGATAAGATAGCGCTGGACGTTGAAAGGTTGACGCTCGCGGGCGAGGCCGGAAGTCGGCAGAAACTTACGGACGTGAGTTTCTCGGTACAACGGGGCGAGATCGTCGGGATTGCGGGCGTCGAGGGCAACGGCCAATCGGCCGTCCTGCAGGCGATTCTTCATCCCCGTGAATCGCGGTGCCAAACTTCCGGCGCGGTTCGGGTCTTGGATGAAGATGTCACGATGTGGCGTGCTTCGAGGATCCGCGATCTCGGCGTCGCGGTTATTCCCGAAGATCGTCAACGCGAGGGTCTGCTGCTGGAAAGCACCGTCAGCGGAAATTTCCTCCTCGGCTTGCAGCGAAGCCCGGCCTTCAGTCGCGCCGGTTTACTTCGGGCCGCCAGTGTGGAGCATGCCGCGGCGCAGGCTGTCGCGGAGTACGACGTTCGCCCGCGGGATTTGACGATTCGTGCAGGACAACTCTCCGGCGGGAACCAGCAAAAGCTCATTGTCGCTCGGGAATTTCAGCGAAATCCCGGTCTGCTGATCGCCGCCCAACCAACGCGTGGTGTTGATGTG
>DATIZX010000048.1:0-12461 GCA_035516795.1 Verrucomicrobiia bacterium | reverse complement strand
CCGATGCGGCGCGCCCGGCGGTCGCGCCCTACCGTTCCAATTAACTTTAACAGAGCACTAGCGTGTGCTGCGCAGCATGCGCGCTTCCGCAATCTTGGCGTTCCTCTTGTCACCGACGGCGGCGAAGGATTCGTGCAACGCACGCCAAACGTTCGGGTCGTCGATTCCATGCTCAACCGCCGGTCGTAGAGTCTCAATCGCTTCGCGGTAGCGCTTTGCATGAATGAAGGCAAACGCCAGATTCTTGCGGCCGATCAGTCCGCGGGGTGCAAGCGCGACCGCACGCTGTCCATAATCGATGGCCTTATCGAGTTGGCCTGCGCTCATGTAGTAAGCCGTGAGATTCACCAGGGCGGTATAACAAGCCGGATCTTCCGCCAGCGCGTCCTGGAATAATGTTTCCGAGTTGGCCCAGACAGCGGAACGTTTTGCAGACAGGAACGTTAGCCCAGCGACTGCCGCAACAGCAGCCACTGCTACGGCCACACGCACGCTTCGTTCCCTGCTCGCGAGAAGAACAACTCCCACGCTCAACGGCAAGGCCAACCCAATGAGCGGGACGTACGTAAACCGGTCAGCCACCACATGCGCGCCGACGGGAACCAGTCCGATGGTTGGAGAAAGTGTGATCAGATAAAACAACCAGGAGGGCAGCAGCACCGGCGCGCGTTTCCTCAGAAAGAAGATCACCACAAAGACACCGCAGAACGCCAGCAAATAGCCCATCGCAGTAAGCGGCGTCCACCCAAAATCCTCGAATGTGGGATAGACCGCGGAGAGGTGAAGGGGCCAAAGGAACGTCCCGACGTAAAATAGCGCACAATAACCCACGAGGCCGAGCCGCGCCCAAATTGGGATGGCCTTGATGTCCAGCACCGTTTCGCCTGTGCCGCTGGCTTGAGCGACAAATGTTGCGGCGCCCACGATGAGACACACGGCGAAGAACGGGGCCTTTTCCCACAAGGCGTTACGACGTTTCCAGAATATGTCCAGAAGTATCAGGACGAAAGGAAAGGTGACCGCGGCTGATTTCGAGAGCGCCGATGCAATGAACAGCAACAGACACGTCCAATAGGCGCTGCGTTTGCCCTTGGTGACCCATTGCAGGTACGCCAGCAATGCCAGCAAATAGAAAAAAGCAAAGAGTACGTCCTTGCGCTCGGTCGCCCACGCCACGGATTCGACCCGTAATGGGTGAACACCAAAAATGGCTGCCGTGAGCACGGCCACAGCTTTCGCCTGTTGAAAGCGATCCCGGAGTAGTTGGAACACCAAGATCAACACCAGGACGGTGTTGGCCGTGTGAAGCAGCAAGTTGGTGAAATGGTAGCCGAACGGGTCGCGTCCCCAGATTTGGTAATCCAGCGCGAAGGAGAGCGACGTCAGAGGAATGTATAATTTCGCCACCGGCTGGGTGAACATCGTCCACAAATTCGCCAATGACAGAGAGCGGATGGCGGGATTCTGGGTGATATGCGCATAGTCGTCCCATTCAAGGAAGTGGCCCCACAATCCGCGGAAGTGCGCGGCGACGGTCAGCAGAACGACAACAAAACCACCGATCCATAGCCATCGGTCGGTCCGTGGGCCCTCGTTCATGAGTGGCGCTGGCGAACGGTCAGGCAAGATTCGCCGCTACAATCTGGCTGACCAACCGATTGTCGGCGCGGCCGGCGGTTTTCGTTTGGACGGCCTTCATGACCTTGCCCATGTCCGCCTTTGTCGAGGCACCGAGTTCGGCGATGGTCGCCTTGACGATCTCTTCGACCTGGGACTGCGAGAGTTCCTCGGGCAAATACGATTTTAGGATCGTCAACTCGGCCTTTTCCTTCTCCACCAAGTCACTGCGCCCGCCCTTCTCAAAACCTTCGATAGAATCCTGCCGCTGTTTCACCTGCTTCTTGATGACAGCGACAATGTCGGCATCCGTCAGTTGCTCCTGCTTCTTGTCAATTTTGTAGTATTCGATCGCCGACTTCAACAGGCGCAGGGTGGAAAGCCGGACGGCGTCTTTGGCGCGCATGGCGTCTTTCAGGTCGGCGGCGATTTTCTCCATCAACATGCGGACTACACTAGGCGGGGTGACTGCGGAATGTCAACTTCGTGCGCGAGGAGGCCGGTCACGATCCGTGGACGGTGACCACCAGAAGAATCCAGTCATCGGCCACTGCAGGCCCTTTAATGAACAAATAATCGCCTTCGGGAATTCGCACGGTAGTCTTCACCAACGAAGCCCGGCCAGACGTCCATTCCAAATCCAGTTCGTGGACTTTCTCGACGATGGATTTGGGAGTAACAAAAAGAACGAAGCCTTCTCCCAGGTTCAGCCGCCGGGTCTTGTTCTCCTGCAGCCGCGCTTTTTGGACGCCCAGTTGCTGATAGTATTCGTAGCCGAACTGCTTTTTCAGTTTGGGTTCAAGGTCTTGGAGCTTCGAATCGACAGCTTTCGTGTCATTTGACCCGCGCACCAAGCGGGCCTCGATAGACGCAGCCTGCGTGTTAAAGGCCAAGCCAACCAGAAGTAAGGCGAGAAGAACGCGCATGATCAGGTGTCGAGATTCGCGAACTCTGTCTTCATCGCGTTCATGTTGGGCGTCCACGGCAATCCGGAAACCCAAATCACCGTGACCTGTGAACTATCGGACGACAATGGGGTGGCGGTCGTATGGGGAATGGCCGTCTTCACGCGCTCAACTTTCGCGGAAGTGGTCGGAGCCGCCGCGGCGGGATGGGACAGAGGTTCCGGTGCCCGCATCCACAAAACTGCACTGAAAACCGCAGCGGCAACAATGACCCCGCCGGTGGCTGCGAAAGGATGATGCCGCAGCCAGACGGGCAGCAGCCCCGGCGTTTGATGCCGCTTTACGCCGCGATGCCGAATCTCCGCCTTGACTTTCGACCAAAAGAACTCCGCGGAATCAGTCATCTGAACGGGAGACGGGTTGGCCTGCAACATCCTCCGCACATGCCGTTGGCGACGGTACTCGACCGCACAAATCGGACACCTGTTCACGTGCCGTTCGGTAGTCCAACGGCGGAAGCCTTTCAATTCTCCGTCCAATAATCCGCTGATTGTTTCTGTCTGATGCCGACTCATAGCACTTCTTTCAACAGCTTCTGCAAATGTTTTCTGGCGTAATGCAGGCGTGACATGACGGTGCCGATCGAGCACCCGGTGGCCTTGGCCATCCGCGCATAGTCCAAGCCCTCGAACTCGCGGAGATGAATAATCGCGCGGTGTTCGGGAGATAGTTCCAAAAGCGCCGCATCAATTTGTTCTCGTAACTCCTTCCTTTGCAACTCATCCACTGGCGACGGGTTCGTAGAAGGCGGCTCTTGAACGCTCGGATCGGTGTCCGGTTGAATTCCATCCTCGAATTCGGTCGTGGGTCGCCGCTCGCGACGGCGGACGGCATCGATGGCGAGGTTGGTGGTGATACGATAAATCCAAGTGTAAAAAGAGGCGTTGCGCTTAAAGCGACGCATGCCTTGCCAACCACGCACAAAGGCCTCTTGGGAAAGGTCCGTCGCATCCTGTTCGTTGCGCAGCATGCTGAAGGCAAGACTGTAGACCTTGTGGCGATACCGTCCCACCAGGACACCGTAGGCTTCGAGATCGCCTCGCTGACAACGGTCCACCAGTTCTCGGTCGTCGGACTCGTGCTGCGTCGCTTCATGCGCAGAGTTCGACGCTGCGTTCACCGGGATATTCACTGGAATTCTAGCCGCGTCTTCCATTAGCCTTTCACCACGCCGATGGGCCGCAAACGGGCCACTTTTTTTGCGATGCCGGCATTATGACAGACATCCACCACATTTTCCACGTCTTTATACGCCCACGGCGCCTCTTCCAAAGCGGTCGCGCGGCCTTGCGCCATCATGCAAACACCACGCTCGTGCATTTCTCTCTGGAGGTCTTGGAAGCTTCCCTCCTTTTTCGCCCGCGCCCGGCTCATCATTCGACCCGCCCCATGGCAGACGGTGCCCCAGGTCTGCTTCATGGCGCCTTCCGTGCCGACCAGAACAAAGGAGTAGCGGCCCATGTCCCCTGGCACGAGAACCGGCTGGCCAATATCGCGATAACGTTCTGGTAGCAAGGGATGCCCGGGCGGGAAGGCGCGCGTCGCACCTTTCCGATGAACACATACTGTCTTTTCGACACCATTCACAGTGTGTTGTTCGAGCTTCGCAATGTTGTGCGGAACGTCATACACGAGTTCCATGGCCAGTTCGCGCGGCGAAATTCGGAGCGCGTGCAGAAATGCTTTCTCCGTATTCGCCGTCAATACCTGCCGGTTGGCAAAGGCGTAATTCGCCGCACAGCGCATGGATGCCAGATACTCCTTTCCTTCCGGCGAATGCACGGGCGCGCTGACGAGTTGACGGTCGGGAAGGTGAATCCCGTATTTCTCAGGCGCGTTACGCAGTACCTTCAAGTAATCGTCACAGACCTGGTACCCGAACCCGCGCGAACCACAGTGGATCATTACGGTCACCTGCCCCTTGAATAATCCCATCACGTCGGCAGCATCTTCATAAAACAGTTCGTCGACCACCTGCACCTCGAGGAAATGATTGCCACTGCCCAGTGAGCCGAGTTGACCCTTGCCCCGCTCCAGAGCGCGCTCCGTGATGTTGGACGGCTCAGCGTCGGCGAGTTGACCACGTTCTTCGATGAAATCGAGGTCTTCCAGCTCTCCAAAACCATGCTCGACAGCCCAAAGTGCGCCTCGGTGAACACATTGTTTCTCGTCACCGTGGGACAATTTCAAGTCGCTGCCGCGACCAAGGCCGCACGGGATATCACGGAACAATTGCGCGATCAATTCCTTGATACGGGGAGCAACCTCCTCCTGCTTGAGGTTCGTCCGCATCAGCCGCACGCCACAATTGATATCGTAGCCGACCCCGCCCGGTGAAATCACGCCGCCTTCGTTCGGGTCGGTTGCGCAGCAACCACCGATGGGAAAGCCATACCCCCAGTGAATGTCCGGCATGGCCAGCGAGTACTTCTGGATCCCCGGCAGAAAGGCGACGTTGGCCACCTGCTCCAGACAATTATCGCCGACGATGTGCTGCAGCATTTCCTCCGACGCATAAATTCGTCCGGGGACCCGCATGCCGGACCTGTAACTGGCGGGCAATTCCCAAAGCCAATTGCTGATCTTCTCCAATGGATTCACGGCGACAATCTAGCTGTCGATTTGAGAAGTGACAAGCCAAGGTCGCCGTGCGCGCGATCAAGTTGATCGTTCAGCGGCGTGCCTGCTTTAGTGTGTGTTTGACGCCACGAAGGAAACCAGCTTGTGTAAGACGTTCCCAAGTTGCTTCCGCTCGTTTCGCACTCTCGCGACGGCGTTGTCGGAGTTGGTGGAGCAACACCCGTGGTGGTAGCGGCGCGGATACCTCTTCGCGAACGCGCATCAGTGCCATGTCCGCATCGTGGATTTGCGACAAGGCGCGTTCGGTGGCGTGCACGCGCCGGGTTAGTTTCTCCACGTCCGGGCCCAGCAACGATCCAAAGAATCCGCCGAGATACCGGGCCTGACGCAGCGCGCGTCGCAGCCGATGCACCTCATACGGGTCCGTGGAATTGCGGAGGCGTCCCAGTTTCCATACGCGGCGCAGGGCTTTGTCCAGTTTGCGGGCGGCCAATTTCTTCAAATTGCCGGGCCGTTCACGGCGGATGCGGCGGGGCAATTCCACGCGTAGCAGTTGCCCCAACTGCACGCGGGTCGTGGTGAGGGCCACGCTGCGCATCGCGCGGCGCGCGCTCGCCAGTTGCGCGCGGCGACGTTGCTTCTGATAGTCCACAAACGTCTGCCACTGCCGGTGATGGGCCAGAGACTGCTGCACCTCGGGGTCCTCCCAATAGGCCATCCAGACACCCAGATCACGCACGGGACTGAGTTGTCGGTTCAGATGCTGCAAAGCACCCGACAGCGATTGAACCGTCGATTCCGGCAACCGCTTGCGAAACACGCGCAGCAACAAACGCAGCCGGCGAATCGCAACGCGCACATCGCGCAATGCCAGAGGGTCGGTGCCGGCGATTACGCCGTCCACGTTGATCATCACCGTCTTGAGCTGGAGCGACATAAGTTTGCGTGCCGCTTCCAGGACCGGCAAATCGGCTTCGATCAAGGCGCTCCGTTGTCGTTTCGGAACACGCGCGGCGATGAATTGAATATCCACGGGGAACACGGCGCGCCACAGGTCGGCTTTGCGGTCGGCGCGGGCAACGTTGTATGGAAAATGTTCGCTGCGAACAGTGACGCGGATAACGTCACGAACTCGTTTGACGTTGGTGATAACGGCATCCTGCGCGTGCCCATGATCGAGTCCGTCGGCAATGCGCAGGAATGCCGCCAAGGCCAATGCTCGCGGCGGTTGATGGGAAGAATTCGAGATGTTGCCGCCATGCAACGGAATGACCTGGGCAATCACGCGTCGCTGGGCAGGAGTAAAGCCAGCCAGCCCTTCCTGCAATACAAGCTTAGCACTGCGCTTCGGGTGGCGCTCCGGATCCAGGCTGTAGCCGATATCGTGCAACCGCGCTGCGGCTTCCAAGAGCGGCCGATCGGAGCGCGAGAGATGGAGCCAATTCCTCGTCGCGTCAAACAATCGTAAGGCCAGGGCGGTGACGTGCTGGGTATGGACGTCTTCGTTGCCATACTTCACGCACAGTTGGGCGATGGATAACATGTCATTGGATAGGTCGGGCGGGCAGTTGCGGCTCGAAGCTTTGGTAATGTGCCTTCTGGGCTTCGCGTGCTGCCTCCCGCGCCCGGTCACAGAAAACTTGTTGGCTGCGCAACGCCCCCGTCGTCCCGTGCGGAGCAGCGCGGCTGTAATGGCCGTCGGGCTGCAGCAAGCGCGCCGCCGCCGTGTCGGAAAAGCTCGTCTTCAGAATCGCGGTCAGTTTCTCCCGGCTCGTGGCGTCTTCGACAGGCACGAGCAACTCCACGCGGCGATCGAGGTTGCGCGGCATCCAGTCGGCGCTGGAGATGAAGATCAGCGCGTCGCCTCCGTGACGGAAATACAAGATGCGCGCGTGCTCCAAGAACCGATCGACGATGCTGGTCACCGTGATGTTTTCACTCAGTTTCGGCACCCCGGGACGCAAGCAACAAATGCCGCGCACGTTGAGTTGAATTTGCACTCCGGCCTGTGAAGCTTGATAAAGAGCGCGTATCACCTCGGCGTCCACGAGCGAATTGAGCTTGGCCATGATGTGGCCTTTCTGGCCCTGCTGGGAGCGCAACATTTCGCTCTCGATCAATTCCAGCACGCGGGCTCGTAGTCCTTGAGGCGCGGCTTCGATTTTGCGGTAGCGCACGGGTTGAGAGTAGCCGGTGATCGTGTTGAAGAAGGTTGTGGCATCCGCGCCATAGTCCTCCTGGCTGGTCATGAGACTGATGTCGCTATACAAGCCGGCCGTGATCTCATTGTAATTACCCGTGCCGAAGTGCACGTAGCGGCGAACCCCATCCGCTTCCCGGCGAACCACGATGCAAATCTTGGCGTGGACTTTGAGGCGGGCTAAGCCGTAAATCACGTTCACCCCGGCTTGCTCGAGTGCCTGGGCCCAGTCAATATTGCGGGCTTCATCAAAACGGGCCTTCAACTCGACAATCACCGTGACCTGCTTTCCCTTGGAAGCCGCACGAGCAAGAGCCGCGACGATGCGACTGTTGGCACTGGTGCGATAGAGGATTTGTTTGATCGCCAGCACGTCCGGGTCATCCGCCGCTTGTTCGATGAACCGCTCGATCGGTTCAAAGCTTTCGTACGGATGATGGAGCAGCACGTCGTGACGGGCCAGAACGTCGAACATCGAATCCGCAGGCCGGATTTGGGGTATGGGCTGAGGCATCCAGGGCACGTATTTGTGTTCTTCGAACCCCGGCAAGCTTGCAAGCGAGGCAAAGGCCGCGAGATCCAACGGACCCGGCACGGGATAGACGAAATCATCCGGTACACGCAGGGTCTGTTGCAGGAACAGGCGGGTCGTCTTGGTGATCCGATCACTGAATTCTAAACGGACACAAGCGCTGCGCTTGCGGGCGTCGAGAACTTCGCGCATTTGGGCCAGCAGATCGCCCGCCTGATCTTCGCGGGCAACCATGTCGGCATTGCGGGTCAGTCGAAATGGAACGCATTCGAGCACCGGTTCGCCGGGAAAGATGCGGTGGACAAACGCAAGGATGACTTCCTCGACCAAGGCATACGTGTGCCGCCCTTTGGCCGGCAATGAGACAAATCGATTCAGACGCCGCGGAACCGGAATGAGAGCGTACCGATGTCGCCGTGAAGTCGGCTTGTCGGGTGTGAGGCGCACGATCAGATTCACCCCCAGCCCCGGCAACCGTGGAAACTCGGACGCTGATTTGACGGCCATAGGCGTAATGACCGGGTAGATTTCGTGCGTGAAGATACTCTCCAGATGCCCGTGCTGCGACGGATCGAATTGACTGGCGCTCACCCGCTCGATTCCGGCTCCCTTCATCAACACATCCAGTTCCTGCAACAAGCAACCATACTGGTCGGCAACGAGCTTGTGCGTGCGACGGCTGATCTGTAGCAGTTGCTGGCGGGTCGTCAGTCCGGCTGGGTCGAAGATATTCTTGCCCTGTTCCAAGAGTTGAAGCAGTCCGCCGACCCGGACCATGAAAAACTCGTCGAGATTGGAGCTGGTAATGGCGAGGAATTTCAAGCGTTCCAACAAGGGCACCGCCGGGTCGGTCGCCTCCTCCAACACGCGGGCGTTGAACTCAAGCCAACTCAGTTCTCGATTGAGAAATTGAGGAGAGCTGCGTTTATCCATCGCCGGTCACCTCTCGGGTGGGACGGGCGGCGCGCAGGGCGGGTTTCAGGCCGTACACCTCCTCGAATAAATCCCCCTTTTCCCTTAGTGCCAGCCGCTCCAGCGTAAGATCGCCCACGCCTTTCACGGTGATGAGGAATTGACCTTTTTCGCGGGAAAACTTCAGTTCGCGGACCAATTGCATGTGGTTGCGTTCGAGCGCATCCGCCACGCGTAAAATGGAGGCGAGTTTCAGCACGGCGATCCGGCTGTCGCGATCGAGCAATTGAAATTCTTCGTGATAGGGCCGCGGCATGGCCCGGCGGTGGTAGCGCGCAATCAGGGCAATCAGGGTAAGGTCGCGCTTGGCAAGGCCGAATAACTCACTGTTGAGGATAATGTACATGGAATGTTTGTGATGGCTGCGGTCGCTGATGAAGTTGCCGACTTCGTGCAGCAACGCCGCAATGCGCAGCAACAATTCAAATCTTCTGTCCAATTGATGTTCGGGCTGCAGCTCGCGGAACAAGCGGACACTTAACTCGGCCACATGTTGCGCATGCTTCTCGTCCACCTGGTATTTTCGTCCCAAGGACATGACGGCGTGCACGACCTGCTCGGTGTACTGCTGTGTCCATGCGCCGGGGGCGGCCATTTCTTTGAGCAAGCCATCGCGCAGACTGCACTTGGGCACGATCAATTCATTCACCTGGAAGGCGCGCGCCAAATGCGCGTAGGCGAGCAATCCCGGACCGATGGTTTCCGCTCCCTGATAAGGCAAACGATACGCCCGCACCAGGTCGTCGACAGGTAACGGCACGAGTTTTTCCGCCAGAGCGGTGAAGGCGGCGCCATCCAGCCGGCTCACGCGCACCTGGGGCCAGTCTGGCGCGAGCAATGCCGCCGCAAACTGTGCGTCGCCTGAGACTCCAATCAAATGCCGCACTTGTCCGACGGGAGTGGTTCGCCGGATCTGATCCACGGCATGCCGAATGTGTTGGTCGAGAATGGAGCGGACTCGATCAGCGGGGGCGCGATACGTCTCCAAGGTCTCGCGCATCCGGAGCGCGCCGAGACGATAGCTTTGGGCATAGGTGATCCGACCCTCCTGTAGCAAAAGCAGCTCCGTGCTGCCTCCGCCTACGTCGATAATGACCGCCTCTTTGACCTTGAGCCGGGGTTCGTGTTCGAGCACATCTTGCACGGCAATATAGGTCAAACGATTTTCTTCCGCGCCCTCAATCACTTCGACATTGATCTGGGTGGACATATAGAGCCGGTCGAGTACGGCGGCCCGGTTGTCAGCCTCGCGTAAGGCGCTGGTTGCCACGGCGCGAATCTGATCATCTCGGGTAATGCCGTACTCCACCATCACCCGGCGGAATCCCGCCAGCACCTTGATGCATTCCTCGACCGTGGCCGCTTGAATGTGCCCGGTGCTGAACGCATCCTTGCCGAGGCGAACCGCTTGGTGGAGAGATTCCAAATTGCGAACTGCGCCATCGGCTGAAATCTCGGCAATGCGCAGACGGATGGCACTCGCCCCGATGTCAATGACTGCTACGGGACGGCTCCCGGTCGAGGTGGTTTCAGTCACGGCCGACCTCCTCTGCGGCCAGCGCCGCCGCACCCAGCACGACCGCATCGTCGCCGAGCTTGGCGACGACAACCCTCAACGATTTGGTGAACGGTCGCAGCGCTTGTTTATTGATGGACTGACGAACCTGCTGCACGTAAAGCCCGGGCATGGCTTCGACGAGGCCTCCCCCCAGTACCACCATGTCTGGCGCGAGTAGGTTGACGATGCTGCCAATCGCGATGCCCAGTTCTTTCGCCGCATGGCGCACAATATCCTCGACGAGATGGTCGCCCGCTTTGATTGAAGACGCCAGCGCTCCGCTGCGGATACCGGCGACATCGGTGCCCGCCAGTTCGAGTAAATGCGGAGCCTCTCCTCGATAGGCGGCCGTACCGGCTTCCGAGGAAATCGCCAGTCGGCTGGCGACCGTTTCCAGACAACCACGCCGGCCACACCCACAAAGTTGGCCTTTTGGCTGCATGTGAATGTGACCGACTTCCATGCACGAGCTGGTACTGCCTCGAAAAAGCTTGCCTTCGTACACCAAGCCCCCGCCGATGCCAGTGCCTGGAAACACACCGAGCAGGCAGCGAACACCCCGACCCGCACCGAAGCGGTACTCACCGTACGTGCCGGCGTCCACGTCGTTGACGACGGCGACCGAACAACCGAAGTCTCTGGTCAATTCTTTCTTGACTGGTATGTTGTGCAAGCCAAGGTTCGGTGCGGTCAGGATTATCCCGCGGTTTAGATCGAGCCAGCCGGGAGTGCCGATGCCAATGGCACCGAGCTGTTTGTGGCTGAGGTGCGCAGCTTGCAGCGCCTCCTCGATCGTTTCGACAATCCGCGTGAGGACTCCTTTGGCCCCTTTACCTTCCTTGGTCTTTTTGCGGCGGAAGGCAACGATGTTAAAGTTCTTGTCGAAAACTGTGGCCATCATCTTGGTCCCACCAAGATCGAAGCCCAGCCAGTACCGGCGTTTGGTAGATTTCATGTCGGCTCTTTCGGCCGCCGGCCCGAACGTCTGCCAAGCCTAGCCGGCGGATTCGTTTTGGTGACGAATATCGCGCGCTTCGTAAAGATAAACAATATCTTCCGCGATATTGGTCGCGTGGTCTGCAATTCGTTCGAGATTGTGCGCGACGCTCATCAGATTCAGGCACCGCGTAATCGTGTGCGGGTCTTCGATCATGAAACTGGTCAGTTCGCGATGCAATTGGCTGTTGAGCAAATCCACTTGTTGGTCGCGACGAATCACGGCGCGCGCCAGATCCGGCTTTTGATATACAAACGCATCGAGCGAATCGTGGATCATCCCTTGAGCATGTTCGGCCATCCGGGGGATGTCTACCAGCGGTTTCAGCAGCGGCTCTTTGCTCAATTCCTCGGCTCGATGGGCGATATTCACGGCCTGATCCCCAATGCGCTCCAACTCACTGGAGATCTTCATCGCCATGGCGATGAAACGAAGATCAGTTGCCGTGGGTTGTCGCAGCGCGAGCAATTTGATGCAGCGATTGTCGATTTCAATCTCCAGGCGATCGAGCGCGACGTCGTCAGTATCCACCTTTTTGGCCAGTGAGTTGTCGCGTTGAACCAGCGCCTTGAGCGACTGGGCCACGCCGTGTTCTGCCAGACCGGCCATGCGCAGCAAGACCTCTTTCAGTTCAGACAATTCTTGGTCAAAATGGCGTTCCATGCTTATCCGAATCTACCCGTAACGTAATCCTCGGTTTGCTTGTTGGTCGGATTGGTAAACATTTTTTCGGTGTCGTCCAGCTCGATCAGTCGCCCCAGATAGAAGAACGCGGTGAAATCCGAACAGCGCGCCGCTTGCTGCATGTTGTGGGTGACGATAACAATCGTGTAGGTCTTCTTCAACTGTTGAATTAGTTCTTCGATTTTCATGGTCGCAATCGGATCGAGTGCCGAAGCGGGCTCGTCCATGAGCAAGACATCGGGCTGGACGGCAAGTGCCCGGGCGATGCAGAGACGCTGTTGCTGGCCGCCCGAAAGGCTGAGGCCCGGCTTGTTGAGACGGTCCTTCACTTCGTCCCATAACGCCGCCATTTGGAG
>DATIZX010000047.1:0-27525 GCA_035516795.1 Verrucomicrobiia bacterium | reverse complement strand
CAACAGCGCGCTCGGCGCCACGAGATTCCGTCGCGACGTTTCCAGCGCCAGCAGCATCATGACGATCATCAGACCCATGGGCACCCCGGCCCCCAGCTTGCGCCCTTTCGCGTATCCGTATTTCGCCACCAACCAGTCGTTGATCGGGCCGGACACCAGAAAGCCGACGAAACCCGCCAGATACGACAGGCTCGTCCACGACGCGCTCTTGACGATCGAGAGGTGAAACGTGTCATGCATGTAAATCGGGAGCCAGTTGAGAAAAGTGAACAGTATGTAGCCGAAAGTCAGGAAGGTGAGAAAGACGCCGAGACCGTTTCGCGTCAGCATGACTTTCCATGCCTTCTTCATCTCCTCGCGACTCAGGTGCTCTTCCTGCTTGTGGCGAGGCACGGCACCGGCCACGTTCTGGATGTAACGCAACTCGCGATCGTTGACCCACGGATGAGACTGCGGCGTGTCGCGAATCAAGGCCCACCAGATCGGAACCCATATCAACCCCAGCGCGCCGAAGATGATGAACGTCCATTGCCATCCCAACCAGTGGACAATCCAGCCGGAGACAAAGACCCCGACGATTGAGCCGATGAACTGTCCCGAGCCGGCCATGGTGTAGGCCCGCGCGCGCTCCGAAGGTGCGGACCACGTGCTCGTCGCTTTGGCGTTGATCGGCCAGATCGGCGCCTCGCCCGCCCCCATCAAACCGCGAATGATGCACCACGAGAACATGCTGTAGGCCAGCGCGCTAAGAATCGTGAAAATCGACCACCACCCCAGCGCAAACGAAGCCGCCTTGCGAATCCCCAGCTTGTCAGCGAACCATCCGCCGGGAAAATTGCACAGGGCGTAGGCCAGCCCCCAGATGAACGAGATGCGGCCGATCTGCGCGATGTTAAACCCGAAATGTTTTTCGATCAGCGGGGCGGAGACGTTGAAGTTCGCCCGGTCCATGTAATTGATGACCACGGCGGTAAACGTCAGCAAGAAGACGATGAAGCGGACGCGTGTTCTGCGTCCCGCACCGCCGGCAAGTTCGCTCTTTTCTTGCCCATTCACGGAGGGCGGTTGACCCGATAAATCCGACGAATTCAGTTAACCCGCCGGCGTTTCGCGGACGCGGATGACCATTCTTTTCATGCCGGCTTCATCGCCGTCGCCTTCGCTAATGGCTTCCAACTCGCGATCCTTCTCCATATGCAGATGAATGACGCGACGGTCGAATGCGCTGAACGGTCCGATCTTCACGGGGTCACCCCAACGGCGAACTTTATCGGCAGCTTCGACAACCTTTTTCAAGATGTCGTCACGCTGGCGTTCTCGGTAGCGTTCGCAATCGACGGTCACGCGCGGTGCTTCAGGATTCATTCGCTGAATGATGCGATTGAGGAGGAACTGCAGTTGGCTGAGTGTCTGGCCGTGTTTGCCGATCAGTCGGCCCGGTTCGGCCGTGGCGATATGCAGCAAGGTCGAACCGTCCATGGTGAATTGTTCGACTTTGGTATGCAGCCCGAGGCCATCGAGCATTTTCTGGAGGATTTCCCGCGAATCCGGCAGCGGGGTGGAAGGCGCCGGTGCGGCTGCGGACTCAGTTTCCATATTTCAGGCTCCTATTGTTGGGCGTTCGGCCCGCCGCTACGTGGGGCGAGCTACGACGCCTGTTAATGCCAAGTGTTGGATTACTCTACCAAAATTCATTTTCTTTTTCCAGTGGAAGCTGCCGGCCCGGCCAAGGTCGCGGCTTCGGGTTGGCGCATGCTCCACCATTGCTGGGCAATCGACAAAAATTGCTGGACCGTCCAGTACAAAACCAAGCCCGACGAAGTGCTGTAGAAGAAGAACAACATCAGCAACGGCATGAACATCATCATTTTTTGCTGTTGCTGATCGCCGGTCTGCGGCGTGATCTTCATCTGCCAGATGGACGCGGCGGTCATAAGCAACGGCAACAAATTGATCGGAAATCCCGCCACGTGAAACAGCGTGTCGGGCGCCGATAGATCGTGAATCCAAAGGAACGATGCGCCCCGCAATTCGATGGCGCTGCGCAGCATGGTGAACAGTGCGAAGAATACGGGGATTTGCACGACCATCGGCAGGCAGCCCGCGAACGGATTGATCTTGTGCTCCTTGTAGAGCTTCATCATCTCGGAATTGAGCCGTTGCGGGTCCTCCTTGTATTTCTCGCGCAGCTTGGTCATCAGCGGCTGGAACTTCTGCATCGCTTTCATCGACTTGATGCTCTTGGCCTGAATGGGCCAGAAGAGAATCTTGATGAGAATGGTGATGATAATGATCGCGATGCCGTAATTCGGAATCAGCTTGTAGAAAAACTTCATGCTCTTCAGCAGCACGACGCCAATCACGCCCCAGAATCCGAGCTGCATGACTTCCTCTTGTCCCTTGCCCAACGCTACGAGCCGCTCATACTCCTTCGGGCCGGCGTACCAGGTGAATTCATAGCGCTCCGCCGTGTTGGTTGTGATCGTCGCGGGCGGGAACTGCAGCGTGGCGCTGACTGCCTGGGGCGGCTGTTTCTCGGTCCAATCAGGCGGCGGCGTCAACGTGAGCTCTTTGTACTCGATTGCCACTGCATTGGTGGCTGGCGTGAGAATTATGGTGAAGAACTGGCTTTTTACCGCACCCCAGCGGGCATTGATGGTCTCCCCGCTAATCCCTTTGGCCGCGTTCTTGTTGATATGTTTTAGATCGCGGTATTGATACTTCTCGCCGGCCATCCAGCTCGCGGTCAGATACAGCGACAATTCCTTCGGATCCACCGTCGTTGCGGTGCCAATTACAAATCCAACAGGAGCCGGCAATGAGGCGGTCGCCCCCGAGGCACGTGCAATTTCCACCGTGTTGCTCAGCAAATAGCCGTCACCGAGCCGGAATGTCTTGGTAATCTCCAAGCCACCCTTGGTGCGACGCTTCATCACAACGGAGTTCGGCTCGGGTTGCTCGATCGCATAAGCAGCGCTAGGACCAGCGTTGGCGATACCACCTATGGCGAGCGCCGGTACGAAATTTGTTCCGTTCAACTCCACGTGCCCATGGCTGTCCGCCTTGTATTTTAGCAACTCGACACTCTTGACACCGCCGCCCCAGCTCGTGATTTCCATCCGGACATACGCATTGCTCAGGGCGACAGTCTGTTCGGGCGGTCGTGGTTCCTCGGGCTCCGCGATGGCGGATGGCTGCGCCGTTGTCGGCTCGGCGGGTTTTTCCGCGGGTTTGGGCGCCGCCATTGCCGCCGGAGCAGCAGTACTGCTCGCTGCCGACGAAGGATGAAGAGGTCTGGGTTTCGGCGGGTAAATTCTGTTCACCACCATCTGCGAAGCCAGCAGCGCGATGAGACAGGCGAGAACGACCAAGACTGTTTTCTTGTCCATCATCGTTCGGGCACCGGGTCAAATCCGCCCTCATGGAAAGGATGGCAGCGTGCCACCCGCTTGATCGCCAGCCACAACCCGCGCCGGGGCCCGAGTTTTTCGATGGCTTCGTAGGCGTAACAGGAACACGTCGGGTGAAAACGGCAGCAGCGGCCCGCGAGTGGCGGTGCCGGCAGAAACATTTTCAGCGGCGACAAATAACGGTAGAGCCGCAGAAAAGCGAGAAGTAGGTGTTTAATCACGTCCGTTTGAGAATGCCAGCCGCGCCGAACAATCGGAGGACATCCGCTTCTACGTCCGACAGACGTTTCCCCAGGATGGCAGTGCGGGCAATCATCACAATTTGTAAATTGGTTTTGAGTTCTTGTTTGTGTAACCGGTACGTTTCGCGCATCAACCGCCGGGCCCGATTGCGGACCACGGCGCCACCGACCTTGCGGCTCGTTACCACGCCCAAAGCCCGGGGCCCAGACGGGTCGTACAATACGTAAAGCACGACGAACCGGCCCGTGAGTTTTCGGCCCTGTTCGTATACATGCCGAAACTGATAGCCGTGTTGGAGTCGCTCACTTTTCGGCAATGTTTGGTTTCCATGCAACCGGACCTCCGTCCACGCACGGGAACGGCAACGCCGACCTAAACAGAAAGCCGCTTGCGTCCCTTGCGACGGCGCCGACTAAGGGTCGCGCGGCCACTTTTCGTGCGCGTCCGTTTCAGGAACCCGAATCTTCGTTGCCGTCGAATCTTGGACGGCTGGTACGTTCGTTTCATATCTCTTTCAGGGACCGCGCATCATAGCAGGCGTGAACCCGATGTCAAGGAACCGGCTTGGGAACGAACAATCGCGCAAATTCGTCGTAAATTCTAACCGAAATCGGCCCGGGCGCACCAGCACCTATCGTTTTTCCATCAACGGCGATGACCGGCGTGATCTCTGAGGTGGTGCTGGTCAGAAAGATTTCCTCTGCGTCGTACAACTCCGCCCTTGTGATTCGCTCCTCGCTCGTCGGCAAACCCATTGCCTGGGTAGCCTCCAGAATTTTGTCGCGGGTAACACCCGGTAGAATCCGTGAACTTTTGGGCGGGGTGCGTAGCCGTCCTTTGGTGACTACGAATATATTGCCGGCCGTCGATTCGTTTACGGCCTCATCCTCGACAAAAATCGCGTCGCCAGCTCCGGCCTTTTTTGCCGCTTGATACGCCAGTATGCTCGGCAACAGGGCGATGCTTTTCACGTCGCAACGTGCCCAGCGAAACTCCGGCAGCGTGATGACGGAGATGCCGTCTTCGCGCAGTTTGGGTGGACGAGCCGGCATCTCACGCACGGTCATCACAATGGTGGGCTCCGTGTTCGCAGGTATTCCGCGGTGGCGCCGCGCCCGGCCGCGCGTGATTTGCAGGTACACGTGCGCCTCGGCAAACCCGGAGCGCTGAATGCCTTCTCGGATAATCGATTTTAGTTGGTCTGTCGTGAACGGAATCTTTAGTTCAATCGCCGCCAGACTACGAAAGAGCCGCGCCAAATGTTCATCAATGGCAAAAGGTTGGCCGCCATAGGTGCGCACAACCTCGTAAACTCCGTCGGCAAACTGAAACCCGCGGTCTTCCACATGGACCGTGGCATGTTCGAGAGGCGAAAACTTTCCATTCACATAAGCAATCTCTGACATGACCGGTCATTCTCCCGATAGCGCACGATGGGGTCAAGTTTAGGATTGAAATTCTGGAGCTATTCTTTTAGCTTCGGCCTTGGGGAACTCCGATGACAGGAGGCAATCGCATAGGTACAAGATCCAACTCCGTCGTGATTGGTGTGATCGTCGCTCTGTCACTCTTTGTGACTGGCGTTTCAAAAGCGGAAACCACGATTGCCTCCAACACCCCGGACGCGGCACTGATGCGCGAGCTCGTCCAGTCCAACCAACAACTTCAGGAACAACAACAATCGGTGCTCCGCAGGCTCGATCAAGCCAGCCAGGAAGCCGAAGCCCTCGCCAAGCGGAACAATGAAGCGGTCGATGCGCGCCTCCGCCGCATCGAAGACTCGGTCAACGTGCAGCGCCAACGTGAACTTGAAAACTTACAGCAATCCCATCGGTTTACATTGATCATGATCGGCATCTTCGCGGGCGTCGGCTTCTTCGGGATGCTTTTCATTGCGCTGCTCCTCCTCCGCACGATGAACCGGCGGAATGAGGTAATGCTCGCACAGTTTACCGGCCAGCCACTGGCCGCGGGATTTGCCCCGGCGGCTCTGGCGAGCGGCGAAACACAACTGGTTGCGCCGAACCGCGTCGAACAATCCACAGCACGATTTCTTAACACCATCGACCGACTCGAGAAACGCATCCACGAACTCGAAGACACCACCGAGATCACAACAAAAACTGTCGAACCCGATCCAAAGAAGAAGACGGAGACGCAGCCTCCGGATGCGGAGAAGCAACCCGAAGCAGCCGAACTGAAAGCGGTATCCGAGCTGGAACCGACGGTGGCGCGTGTCAAATCGGAGCGTGCAGAACGCGATGCGCGCATTGCCTTGCTGTTGGGCAAGGGTCAAGCGCTTCTCAACTTGCAGCAGGCGGACAACGCACTGGCGTGTTTCGATGAAGTCATCGCCCTGGATTCGACGAACGCCGAGGCCTTTGTGCGAAAAGGCATTGCGCAGGAACGGCTGGGGCGGCTCGACGAAGCCATCGACAGCTACGACCGCGCGATCGCGCTGGACGATTCCATGACCATGGCTTACCTGAGCAAGGGCGGGGTCTTCAATCGGCTGGAGCGCTACGGCGAAGCGTTGCAGTGCTACGAACAGGCCCTACGCGTGCAGAAGAAACCCAGCGTCGCGTAAACTGACGCGTCCGGGCGCCGCGGGAATTTCGACTTCTGCGGCCTTCCGCGAGAGCTGAAAATTGACCCGGCGCAGTTGGTGGTTTTCCCGTTCCTTGGCGATCAATTGTTCTTCCAGTTCTGCGATCCGACTTTCGTACGCCGCCAACCTCCTTTGAACACTGGCTTGAGCTTGAGCGATTCGTTCCTCTAAAGCGGTCATGCGCTGCGTCGCTTCAGCCTGGGTGTCGAGAAGATTGGCGCGCTGCGCGAACAACGCCTGAACCAGCCGATTCATCATCAATCGCGCCAGATGAGGAATCAAAGCTGCGCGGGCTGGCAATGGACCAGTTTCGGTTCGATCTTGGTGGGGCTGAATTAACTCCATTTCGCCCGCAGTCACCTGTATCTGGCGCGCTTTCGAATTCAAAAAATCCTTCTGGCTAACCGAGTGCGGAGGCACAACAATAAGCTCTTTGCAGTTCGTGCACGACACGACTGCGTCGATAGCAGCGTCGTCAACCGCCAGCTTTTTGCCACAATTCAGGCAGAAGAACTTGATCAACGGTTCCTCCTTGGTTGAACCGTGCGTTCACAATGACGGCTCTCATCTAGAGAGTCAACTTGAAAATGCCGCTCGGTTTTGAGCAGCACCCGATTGTCTGTTCGGTTTCATCCCCTGCAACAGACGACCGAGATCGCACTCAAGCCCAATCAGGTCATCGCCTTCAATCTGAGCTCCAATCTTTCGGTGTGAAGCTTGCCGCGATCCGATCGGGGCAGGGCGGCAGCCAGTAGAAAGGCTTTCGGAAGTTTCCACGCAGGCAAGCTCCGCTCCAGCTCGATTTCGATTCCTTTCTGCGAGCGTCCCGTCTCGACAGCGGCCGCCAGAAAATCGTTGCCGTGCTTATCCTTGAGCACCGTGACCCACACGTCCTGAATACCTCGCAAACTCCGCAAAGCGCGCTCGACCTCCAGGGGAGAGACTTTCTTTCCGCCGATGTTGGCGATTTGTCCAACGCGCCCGAGCAATCGCAATTCGCCATACTGGTTCCACTCGCCCACATCCGGCAGGAGCGCATTGCCGGCCCGGCTGCGGACCGCGACACGTCCGTCCTTGCGCAAGCGCACCGTTACGCCAGCCAAAGGTTGACCAACGCTCCGACCGCTCAAAGTGGCGTCACCGGTGCGGTCGTAACAAATGCCGCCGGTTTCGGATGAGCCGTAGAAGTTGTGGATTTTGAGACGATATCGCCGGTAAAACTGCCGGGCGACTTCGGTCGACAACGGTGCGCCGGCGGAGATCACCAATCGCAAACTGGATGGCTTCGTCGCCCCGTCAAGCTGCGCCAAGGCACGCAGCACCGCCGGGACGGTTGGCAGGACAGTCACTTTGTATTCTTCGATTAACTGCAAAATCTGCCGTGGCACGAACATCGCCGCGCAAACAACCGTTGTCCCCTGTAATAGCAGTGGCATGACCAAATTGCCCAACCCATACGAATGACCGAGCGGAATGACAGCGAGATTGCAGTCGTCCGGACCGATGCCCATGGTTTGGATAATGTGCTCGCCATCGGCTTGCATGTTTTTCGCGGCACAATGAATGGCTTGCAGATCGCCCGTGGTGCCCGAGGTGACCTTGACACACCAGACATCGGAAATGAGACCCGGTGTCGGTGTCAGTTTTCGGAGGGAACGTGCTCGCCACAGGTAATGTGCGCTGATTTTGCGGGCGGTTCGTTCTTGCGCGGTGGAGGACAGTGACGGATCGAGTGGCACGGCGGTACCCCCGGATTGTTGGATGGCCAGGAAGCGCACGAACCAGGCGGCGCTGTTCGGCAGGCAAAAAGCAACGAGCCGGCGTCGGAACTGACGTGACCGAGCCCGTTCGACGCGTCGCAAGAGTTGAGCATACGTCAGGGTAAGTCCCGTGCCCGCATCAATGAGCACAGGTTTCGTGAGCTTCATGCGAATGCAAAAAGCTTAATGCAGAGCCCCCGCAACGACTCCGTTCCGCAGATGTTCTGTGACACCAATGCGACTGGGTTCACAGCCAGCCATTCGAATCGCCGAGAGCACGCGCTCCTCGTCCATGAAAATCCGGTCCTGTTTATAAATCGGGTAATCGGTGCGGACGGCGGGCGGCGTCAGGTTGACCGTGGCCAGATTGGCCCCGGCGTTCAGGGCGCGAACGTAGCCATCGGTCGAGACGAGTTTCATAGCACTGACGGCGGGAATGATCCAGTGCGGAACCGCGAGCCGCATCCAGGCCAGGCAATTCAGCGTCAAATCAATGCTTCCGTTCGGCTCGCCAGCAAACGGGGTGTGTCCCCCGGCCACGAACGGGCTCACGCTGCATCCGGCCAGCGGTAGTTGCGTCAGCAGTTCCAACGAATGGATGAGATGTTCGTTCGTCTGTTTCGGCAGACCGACGATCAATCCCGAAGACACTCGCCAGCCGGTGGAGGCGAGGTACCGAACGACTTCCAACCGCCTTGCCAGGGTTCCCGGAGCTTCGATCGCCTCGTAACGCGCCGCATCGCCGGTCTCGATCTTGAGCACGTAGAACTCTCCGCCGGCCTCCCGCAACTCGTCATATTCACGCGGAGTCAACGTGCCGAGGCACAACATCAGACCCAGGTTCGTATGCCGACGCAAGAGCCGGAGCAGCGGTAAGGCAACTTCCCGCACGGCCGCGGGATCCTCGCCGGCTTGAATATCGATGTCAGTAATCGATCGGGGATGGTGATGAATGATCAACTCGGCCAGTTCTTCCACATCGAGCCGGTACCGCGGCAATTCCCGGTTTTGGCGGCGCATGGCGCAGTAATGACAATTCTGACGACAATGGTTGGAGACCTCCACCACGCCGCGCACGAAAACGCGCCGCCCGAATTTTGCGTCTCTTGTCTCACGAGCCTGTTCGCGCAACGAGTGTTGCGCTCCGTCCTCGCCGTTCAGCCATTGCATGTTCTGCCAACGATTGGGCATGAAGATTCTGCCAGGATACTGGATTGCTACGAAAACTCAATCCAGAGTTATCAACAGCTTCAAATCCAACGGATGACATTCCAACAAGCAGTCAGGTGCCAAAAAGGTGGGAATAATCTTGAGCTAAGATTGCGGACGCTTTTTGGAAGGCGGCTTGCGGCCGAGTTTTTCCAGAACAGCCTTCATGTCCTCCCAGACCTCGCGTTTGGCGGCGGGATTGCGCAGCAGGTAGGCCGGATGAAAAGTGGGCATGATGGGAATATCGCGGAACGTATACCAATGGCCGCGCATCTTGGTGATGCCGAGTTGCACGTCGAGCAACGCTCGTACCGCCGTGGCGCCAAGCGCCACGATCACCTTGGGTCGGATGAGTTCGATCTGCGAGAGGAGATACGGCAAACAATTGGCGACCTCATCCGGCAGTGGCGTGCGATTCTGTGGGGGGCGACATTTGAGCACGTTGGAGATGTAAACGTCTTCGCGACGGCAACCCATTGCTTGAAGGATTTTCGTCAACAACTGTCCCGCGCGTCCGACGAAGGGTTCGCCCTGGGCGTCTTCATCGGCCCCCGGGGCTTCCCCGACGAACAACAACTCGGCGCGCGGGTTGCCAGTGCCGAAAACAACGCTGTGCCGACAGCGACTCAATTCTCTGCAGAGGACGCACGCCTTGGCGCGGGTTTCGATGCGGGCGAGTTCTGCGGCGCCGTCCGGCGGTGTAGTCGCCGCCGTCTCGGCGGATGACGCGGAGCGGCGTCCGGGATGGACGCTACTAAAACGACCCAATTCCGCCAACGTCTGGCGCGACACCTCGACGTGAGTGGCACCGGACCGTTTCAGTTCCTCCAGAGCTTGGATGGTTTCGTCGATGATTTTATCAAATGTTTCCAATGATTTGTTCCATGTCCGCCGGCAGCGGCGCTTCAAATTCCATAAACTCTCCTGACCGCGGATGCGTGAAGCCGAGTTTATAGGCGTGCAACAGCGGACGGGCAACTGAAAAGGGTGAACGATGACCGGAAACTGATGACCGGGAACGACCATAGACAGTATCGCCGACGATGGGATGGCCGATGTGGGCCAGATGAACGCGAATCTGGTGCGTCCGCCCTGTGTGCAACGTCAGCTCAACAAGAGTAAATCCGTTGCCTTCTTTCAGCACCCGGTAATCGGTGATCGCCGGCCGGCCGCGCGCGACGCGGCTGGACATTTTCTTGCGATCGTGTTCGCTGCGGCCGATGATCGTTTCAATGCGCCCGCTCGGCCTCTCGATTTTTCCGCGGCAGACAGCGCGATAAATCTTCTTAACGGCTCGCGATTTGAATTGGGTAACAAGCGACTGATGCGCGGCGTCGGTCTTGGCGACGACGATGCAGCCGCTGGTGCCTTTGTCGAGTCGATGAACGATGCCGGGCCTTTCGACGCCACCAATTCCAGCAAGTTGTCCCCGGCAGTGGTGGAGCAGCGCGTTGACCAGGGTGTGCTCGCGGTTGCCAGCGGCGGGATGTGCGACGAGACCTGAGGGTTTGTTGATCACAATGAGATCGGCGTCCTCATACAAAATATCGAGCGGGATTTCCTCGGGCTGAGCTTGTAGCGGACGCGTCGGCGGAATCTCCACCAAGACTTCATCACCAGCGCGGACCGGGTGACCCTGCTTCCCCGGCTTCCCGTTGACGAGAACACAGCGGTCTTTTATCAACTTCTGTAGGAAGACCCGGGAATGCGCCGGCAATTCGCACCGGAGGAATTGATCGAGGCGCTGGCCGGCGGCTTCGTGGGAAACGACGAGGAGCGACATGGCGTCACCGGTTCAGAGACCGGCCATAAACTCGAAGACGGCGTCGGCCACATCCGGCAGGCTCTCGTGCGCAAAATCCGGATAAAGCAGCATGTTCTTTTTGGCGGTGAGCTTGTTGTAGGCCGCGAACTGCGTCGACGGTGGACAGGTTTGATCCATCAGGCCGGTTGCCATCAGCACTTCGGCGCGGATGCGTGGTGCGAGATGTTGACAGTCGATGTAACCCAACTTTGTGAAGATTTCCTGCTCGCGTTTATGACGCGGATCGAATCGCCGAAAATACATTCGCAGTTCTTCGTAGGAATTAACGGCGAGGTCCATTTCCCATACTCGCTGATAATCGCAAAGGAAGGGATAGACCGGCGCCGCGCGTTTGAGGCGCGGTTCGAGCGCCGCGCAAGCCAGCGTCAGGCCGCCGCCTTGCGAGGGACCAGTCGCTCCGACCCGCTGAGGATCGACTTCCGGCATTTGCATGACGATCTGAGCAAGTTGCGCGGTATCAAGAAAGATTTGACGAAACAATAATTTCTGCGGCGGATCATCAAGGCCACGGATGATCTGGCCGCGCATCGTGGCGCCGGTCACACCGCCCACGTCCTGCGAGAGTCCGCCCTGACCACGACAATCGAGCGCGGCAACCGAGTAGCCTTGCGAAACCCAGGCGAATTTATCGAACCAATCGCCGCTGCTGCTGGTGTATCCATGGAACAACAGAATCGCCGGATGGGCGGACGAGAAAGACTTCGGTCGCAGATACTTGGCGTGAATCCGCGCACCACCTACACCTGTGAAGTAGAGATCGAAACTGTCCGCCACATGCGAGGAAGATTTGACAGGAATCAATTCGACCTTTGGGTCAACGGATTTCATTTCGAGGAGAGCCGCATCCCAAAAGGCGTCGAAGTTGGCCGGTCGTGGATTGCGTCCGCGATACGAGCGCAGTTCCGATAAGGGCAGTTCAAACACGGGCATAACGCACGCAAACTACAAAGAAGGACCGCGTTTTCAAAGCAAAATCAACGTGCTGGGAGACGTCGATTTCGAAACACGACCAGCGCAGCCCCGGCCAAGACAATCATCACCAGGGCGATTAGGTGTCCGAAGGTCAGAACGCCAAAGTAATGCACGTCGTAGTCGCCGCGGAAGAATTCGACGACAAATCGGAGGACGCCATAACTGAATACGTACAGCCAAAACACCTGGCCATCGAATCGCTTGTGCCGGTAGTACGCCGTCAGCCCAAGAAAGATCACGAGATTGCCGAGGGCTTCGTAAATTTCGGTGGGATGCACGGGAACGCCGGCCATGATGTGCGGGGGCGGGAACGTAACGGCCCACGGCAGCGCGCAGGGCTTTCCATAGCAGCAACCATTAAAGAAACAACCGAGTCGTCCAAACATATGGCCGAGGGCAATGGATGGCGCCAGCACGTCGGCCAATTTTGCCAGAGGCAAATGTTTTGCTCGGGCGTACACGACTGCGCTCAGACTGGCCGCAATGAAACCCCCGTAGAAGACGAAGCCTTCGCGCAGCGAACGCAGCCCTTCGGCACGCCAGCCCGCGATGAAATCGTTCCAGAAGAAAATTATGTGGAAAAGCTTCCCACCTAACATGCCGAATACGATCAGCCACACGCCAAGATCGGCAATGTGCTCGGGTTTAATCCCCTCCTGTGGAGCCCGGTGCCCGGCCACCCACAGGCCGACCATGAATCCGATGGCCACCATCACGCCGTAAGTGTGGATATCAAGCGGACCGATGTGAATGAAGTCAGGATGCACGAGTTCTAGAGTGGATGATGAACGACAACGGATGAAGCAAAAAAGAGTGCGTCAAAATCTCTCGTTGAGCACAATGTTGTTCTGTTGCAAGATGGTCCCTTCTGCCTGGGCCAGGGCCGCCAGCGATTCGCTATAATTGGTCCGCGCCCGAATCTCCGCCGAGCGGGCATCGGCCAGGGCGGATTCCTGTGTCAGCACGTTGAGCGTGGTGGATGTGCCCGCTTGCAGCTTGGTCCGTTCGGCCTTGTATGATTCTTCCGCGAGCCGCCGGGCGGCACTCGCGGCGTCGACGCTCTTGAGATTGGTTTGCACGTGTCCCGCAGCGTTGTCCACGGCGACGATGATTTGTTGTTCCATTTGTTTGAGTTGCAACAATAGTTGCTCGGCTTGGAGACGCGCTGTGTGGTAATTGGCTCGTGCCTGCCGGTCGCCAATAGGAAACGAGACGGATACGCCTGCGGCCCAATCCGGATTATCGCGCGAACCGACGTCCTCGGCCCAATTCACAAAAGTCCCGCCGCGTCCATTCCATCCGTAACTGCCGTTGAGGTCGATTTCCGGCCAGAGTTGGTTGCGGTTGAATTTCACCTGGATATTCTGTCGTTCCACGGCTTTCCTGGCTGCCAGATAATCGGGCCGGGTCTCCAAGGCTGTACGAATGCTGCGGGCCACGTCCGTCTCCACCCTTTGTACGATCGGATAGTTCACGGGCACAAACGTCGTATTGCGAAATTCACTGACATTCTGTGAGATCAGAAGCTTAAGAGCGTTTTCGTTATCTTTGATGGTGCGTTCGGCTAGGATGACTGCTTCTTCACGCGAGGCTACGCCGGACTCGGCAGTCGTCACGTCGAGCGGCGAAGAGACACCGATCTGCACCTTGCGCTGCGTCTCGTCGAGCAATTGCTTCGCGAGGTTCAGGTCTTCCAACTTGGCCTTGTGATCTTCAATGGCAAACACCAATTCATAATAAGCATTTTCAACAGCACTGATGCTATTGATCACCTGCTGAACGAAGTTCTGTACGGCAATCTCGCGGCTCTTGCGCGCGATCTGAATCAACGCCGTATTCACGCTGAAACCGAAATTCTTGAGAATCGGTTGCGTGAGGAACCCAGATATCGGACCAGTGTAAACGAAATTTCTCGCCAACGTTCCCGAAGTTCGCGTATCGGAGCCACTTAATCCATACTGGGTGCCGCTGGGCAAAAGGCCGGCCAATCCCACTTGCGACAACCAAGTCTGTTGCTGGAAAGAGGACAACCCAAGTGACCTAGCCTGCTCAGGGTCGGCCGGCTGCGCGTTATCCTCATACCGGGTGGAGCCTGACAAAGCGGGATCGAATACCCCTTGGGCGGACACCACTCCCCAAGATTGGATTGTCGGATTGACTCTCTGGATCTTGATATCCAGATTGTTTTGCAGCGCCCGTTCGATGCACTCTTGCAACGTGAGTGATTTGACCTGATTGGTGCCCGCCTGCGCCCGTCCGTTCGACAGGCTGCAAAGCACGAACGCTCCAATGGCACCGACTCGTACAACCAGCTTGATCATTTCATTCATACCGAAGGGCCTCAATAGGGTCGAGACGCGACGCTTTACGAGCAGGATAAAAACCGAAAAACACGCCCACGGCGGCGCTGAAAAAGAAGGCGACAATAACGGGCGCGGAAGTGATCAGCGTCGGCCATTGTGCCAGCGCGGCCAACAATTTCGACGAACCGATTCCCAAGATAATCCCGATCACGCCCCCGATGCTGCTCAGCGTGATGGCTTCCATGAGAAATTGCATCAGAATGTCGCGACCACGGGCGCCGACCGCCATGCGGATGCCGATTTCACGGGTGCGTTCGGTGACGCTGACCAGCATGATGTTCATGATGCCGATGCCGCCCACGAACAGCGACACGCTGGCAATAGCCCCGAGCAGCATCGTCAAAATCCGCGATGTAGCGGTGGCCGCCTGGCTGATTTCTTCCTGGCTCCGAATGGTGAAATCATCCGCCTCGTCAGGCGGCAAATGGTGCCGTTGGCGCAGCAGCGCGGTCACTTGTTGCTGGACGGAAGCCAGTACGGCGGCGTTGGCCGCCTGAACGTTGATGATACTGAGATTGTGGGTGCCGATGACCCGCTTCATCGCGCTGGTGTACGGGATCACCATCACGTCATCCTGATCGTAGCCCATCATGGAAAAACCACGCGAGGTCAGCACCCCGATGACCGTGAACGGAACATTCTGCACGCGGATGGTTTCTCCCAAAGGGCTTCTTTCACCAAAGAGTTGCCGGGCCAGCGTGGTGCCAATGACGGCAACTTTGGCTACGCGACGGACGTCGTATTCACTGAATGGCGCACCCTCCTTCAACGCCCAGCGCCGCATATCAAAATAGTTGGCGTCTTCGCCGACAATCCGCGTGAACCAATTTTGGTTGCCTGCGGCGACTTGGCGCTGGGTGTGCACTTCGGGGCTGACGGCCACCACGCCGGGAATCTCGCGCGCGATCTGTTCCGCGTCTTCCACCATGAGTCGTGCCGAGCCCCCCCAACCAGTGCGCAGTCCGCTGCTGGTAATGCTGCCGGGAAAAACGAGCAGCACGTTCTCCCCGAGGCTCGCAATTTGGGCTTCCACCTGCGCTTTGGCGCCGTTGCCAATGCTCACCATTGCAATGACGGCACCCACGCCGATAATGATGCCCAAGCCGGTCAGCACCGAGCGCATTTTGTTGCGGCGCAGCGCCCGCAAGGCCGTTTTTACCGTAGCGAGAACTCTCATGGCGTCAATTGTACTGCTGAATGTTCCTCTAAGAGCCGTTGCATTTCCGTCGCTGCACTCAAGCGGTTGGCCACCAGCGTATCGGTCACAATGCGTCCGTCGCGCACTACGACGTTGCGTTTGCTGTAGCGGGCAATGTCCAACTCGTGCGTCACCATCACGATGGTGCGACCCTGACCGTTCAGTTTTTGAAACAAATCCATGATTTCGACACTCGTGCGGCTGTCGAGGTTACCAGTGGGCTCATCCGCGAGCAACAGCGCCGGGTGATTCACCAGCGCGCGGGCGATGGCCACACGCTGCTGCTGGCCGCCCGACAACTGACTGGGAAAATGGTCCGCGCGATCGAGCAAGCTGACGGTTTCCAGCGCCCGCATCGCCTGGCTCTGCATGAGGTCCGAACCCACATGCTGGTGCATGTACAGCATCGGCAGTTCGACATTCTCCAACGCCGTGGTACGCGCCAACAAATTAAAACCTTGAAACACAAAACCAATCTTGCTGTTGCGGATGTCCGCCAGTTCCTCGGCGTCGAGATCGGAAACGTCCGTCCCATCGAGCAGGTAACGACCACGCGTTGGGCGGTCGAGACAGCCCAGTAGATTCATCAAAGTGGATTTGCCCGACCCGCTGGCTCCCATGATGGCGACGAACTCTCCAGCTTGAATTTCCAAAGACACACCGCGCAAAGCATGCACATTCAACTCGCCCGCATGGTAAATCTTGTGAATGTCTTCCAATTGAATGATGGCACTCATAAACATGCTGAGCGAAGGCGATTGCCTCGCAACTACCGTCTCCTGCGGAACCCGGTCAACGGGCTGGGCGTCGCGCCTTCATTGGCCGCGAGCAGCACGCCTGTTACCGCATCTTCCCCTTCATGGAGGCCGGACACGACCTCGGTATAGATTCCATCCGTGATGCCGAGGGTGACATTCCTCGGTTGCGGTTCAGTGGCGGCTTTCGCCAGAACGTACACGGTGCGCCCATGGTCGGAGCGCTCCCGCTCCGGCTTTTCCACTTTCCCCTGCTGGCGACCCGGCCTCGCGCCTTGGAAGCGTTGACCCCGATGACTTCCGCCGCCGGTTGGTCTCCCCTCGGGTGTCATCGGGTGGTAGCGCAGTGCGGCGTTGGAAACTTTCAGGACGTCGTCGCGATGGGCGAGGATAATCGAAACATTCGCGGTCATTCCGGGTTTGAGTTTGAGGTCGGAATTATCGACTTCGATGACCGTATCATAAGAAACCACCCCTTGGGAAATGATGGGGGAATTACGGATCTGCGTTACCAGTCCGTGGAAAGTCCGGTTGGGGAACGCATCCACAGTGAAATCCACCTTCTGACCGACTTCGACGCCTCCGACATCCGCTTCGGCTACATCGGCATCGATTTGCATTTTGGTGAGGTCGTTGGCAATGACGAACAAGGTTGGTGCGTTGAGGCTGGCCGCCACGGTCTGCCCCACGTCCACGTTGCGCGAAATGACGATTCCATCCACCGGCGAAAGAATCGTGCACCGATCCAGATTGACCTGGTCACTCTCGGCGGCGGCCTGCTTCACCTGCACAGTCGCTTCCGCTTGATGCAGGCTGGCGATCGCTTGATCGTAGTCGGACTCCGGAATGAGCTTCGTGTCGAACAACTCTTTGGAGCGTTTGGCGTTGACCTGGGCCAGTTCCAGGGAAGCCTTGGAGTTGGCCAGATCGCCCTGCGCTTGATGGAGATTGGCTTCATATGTGGCCGGGTCCAGTTGGGCGACGACCTGGCCGTTGGTGACATGCGTGTTGAAATCGGCGTACAGTTTTTGCACGATGCCCGAGATCTGGCAACCAACTTGCACATTGGTGACCGGATTAAGTTGTCCGGTAGCGGTCACCACCTGTGTCAAATCGCCGCGGGTGACTTCGGCCGTCTGATATTCGGGAACGTCGTCCCCACGGAATTTGAAATACCAGAGGCCGAATGCCGATGCGGCAATGAGGGCCAGAATGACGCTGAACCATTTCCAACCGCGTTTCTTTTTGTCTTTAGCCATACGAATTTCCATTAACAATGATCTCGGTTTCTTCTGCCAACACCAGAGAAGTCATTCCCGTGCAGAGAAAATACAATACCGCAACACCGGGCGGCGAACGAGAAGTTTCTCATTGCCCGGTTCCAGACGATTCGGCTTGGGCGGTCTCGAAATGCACCGTTGTGATTCCGGCGGCGTTCAAGAATTCACAAATGGTTTTCTCGGCATTCTGCTGGGCGTTGTTAAGAATTCCCATTTCCAGTGCGGCCGCCTGCACGGCTTCCAAAGCCGCCAGGCGCGCCTTGCGTTCCAGTTCGGGATTGAACGGCACCCAAGGCGTCCACCACGTTTTGCTGCGGTCCCAAACCTGCGTCTCCTTTTCGTTGATGAATACCTGAAGAACCTTCGGCGGTGGAAGCCTCAGGGTTACACTTTTTCCCGCGACGACGACGCAATCTTGCGGGCTGATGGTTGATAGATCAATCCCGCCCAAAACGTTTGCCTGCACCATCAACAAGATCTTCTCGGAACCGAACGGCACCTTCTCTTCTTCAAGGCCCACGACTTTTTGGATGCTGTACTTGACCGTGACCAGTTCGTTGAGTTGCTGGATTTGCCTGACGACGGCGGGAGCGTCAACGACCTGGCGTACCATGGCTTTGCGCCTTCCAGAAAAATACAAATAGGCGCAAGCCGCGCTCAGCGCCAACAGGATCACCGTAACAGTCCAGAATTTGATTCTCTTCCACATTGCGTCCTACCATCTTGGCCAGTGAAAGGTGCGAAACTCGTCAGGGCGCAATTGGTCCCCAAACGGACCACTTTCTTTGATTGTAATCGTACAGTTCCGCCCCGCTCGAAGTGACAGCGTCCCTTTGATTACGTCGTCGGGTACCGTATAGCTCAACAACTCCCCTTTTGAGACACTGTAAGCGGGCAATTTGATCAATTCATTTTGCGTTCCCATCCTCGAGGGTCGGAAAAAGTTCCGATTCTCCCCCACAAGCACGAAACGGTTGCGGCGCAGTTCCAAATCGAATCCATTCGGATTTTCCAGTCGCAGATACGCGATCACCACGAAACCAGTATCCACTTTGCCCACGGAAATCTCGGCAATTCGCATCACAAAATTCGTCCCCGCTCGCGTCCGCACCTGGTGCGGCCGGCTGAAGTCCCTGGCTTCTTGAATGCGAAACAACGCCAGCATCCCGATGCCCACGCCAATGATTGCCAGCGCTATGCCCAATGCCCAAAATCGTTTGCTCATGCTCACAGGAAACGGATTGCCAGATTCAGAGTCCCGATGATCCGGACGCCAGCCGCGAGACTTGCCAGCACCTTGCGGCGCTTGACCAATTCTCCAAATACCGCGTGCGATGCCAAGAATACGAAACCACCGCCGGCATGGGCCGGAGGCCGGCCCTGTCCTTGCGCCTCATGGCCGGCAGCCAAAGCCGCTCCGTCCATCGGGCTGTGGATCGTCAGTGCTAACACCAGCCCGGACGCGATCTCACTGAAGAGGTGCGTCGTTGCTTCGTCGAAATGGCTCGCGGCACAGGCTGGACACACGTGGTAAACGTATCGGCTAATGCACCAGAAAACGAAATGGCCCGAGCCGAACGCGAGCGCTGTTGCCCACCAATTCTTTGCACTCCAGGTTTCCGGTAGAATCGAGAACACCGTCACGCCCAGTAACGTACCGGCCGCGAGACCGATCAACGCGCAGAGCCGTTCATGCGAAGGCCGTATCGAGGCACTAATGGCCCCGCCTGCCGCGGCGAGGACAAACGCAAGTACAACTCGCCATATGACCGCTGCGGTATCTGGCACGAACCTCCTGTCGTTTGGTTGAATTAGGGCGTGGCGGGCAGCGATTCCGCCCAACGCGTCTGCAGTTCTGCTTTGGCCTGGTCAACGCTGTTGTGGAAATTCTCGTCGGCAACCGCCGACCGCAACGCATCCAAAACCCGCAGTCGAGAAGCGTAATCGGGTTTGAAATGAGGGGGCGGGACGATCGAGGACGACTGTCCCAGCGTCACTGGAAAATTCGGATTGACCAGCCCATCGACGGCGGCATTCAGCATGCCCGCGTCCAGATTTGGATCGGTGGGTAAGCCCCGCAAAAGCTGCTCGCCGATGGGATTCAATTCCATCGTCGCCGCCAGATAGCGGGTCGCATCCACAAGATTGGATGGATTGAGGGCGTTCGAGCGCCACACGCGAGTCAGAGCCGCCGCTTGATCTTGATCGGCCAGCAACGCCAGCGCTTCCAGCGCACGATGATCGTTTTTCAACGCAGCCTCTTCCAACTGCGGAATTGTCTCGCTGCTTTCGGCCACGACCGCCTGTTCAATCCAGTCTTCTGAATCGGTAGTCGCGGCAGGTTCGCTCACAGTCGGCAGTTGGCGGAAGGGAATCCGACGGGGTTGTTCGATTGCGGCCGCCTGACTATCCAAATCTTTCTTGAGCGTCGAAGCGGTCTCGCGAATACGTTGCAACTCGGCGGACAATCGCGCATTTTCTTGTTCGAGCGCGCGGATTTTTTCAGAGCGGGTCGCCCCTCCGGAAACGTCGGCGGGCGATGGGCTGTTGCGCAGCCGGCTCGCCCCTCCCAAGTAAAACAGCCCGACTGCTGCCATCACAGCCGCGCCTGTCCATAATCCCACCGAGAATGCTGCCGCCGGTTTCATCGTCCGCATGAACTCACACGAAGATAGTATAGCCAGCGGCATTCAAGTACGGAAGATAAATCGCGGCGCAACGAACTCTTCGCTCTGTAGAAGCGATACGCGCCGGCACGTCATTACTTGGTCTAACTTCTACGTTCCCGGTGGGGGTTCGCCGGGTGTTGCCGGCTGGTTGGTCAACACCAGCGAAGGCGCGGGAGCATTCGCGGCGCCCTCGGGAACCACAGCCGGCGCAGTTTCGCCGGGAGTTGCGGGCTGGTTGGTCAGCACCAACGAAGGCGCGGGAGCATTGGTCGCGCCTTGGGGAGTTGCGGCGGCTGGGGGTGGGGCAGCCTCGGATTCCTTCTTGCCCCAGCGGACGCGGTCGGCCAGCAGGATTTGTTCATTTTGGACTCCCATGCCCGGCAGCATTGTTGCGGCCTTCAGCGGAAAGACCTGCGGCAATTGCCCGCGCATCAGGCCCGCCCAACCCTTGTATTCGCCATGTAGAACTTCACTCTGGGGGCGCGCATCCAGCATGTAGGGCGTGAGAAACATGAATTGGAAACCTTTGGTGGCGACGAAATCATTGATCTCGTAGAAGTCGTCCAGAGACATGGGCAACCACACCGTACGACGGTCCCCGACCCAGGCCATGGACCATGGCAGGTCGCTGCAGCCCAGCGAATTCGTTTCAAATAAATCGGCCACGGTCTTTGTAATGGGAGGCAGGTAGGGCGGATAGGGAAAAGGTGGCTGCCGCGGCGGCAACATGGTGAAAATCATGGGGGAGACGTTGAGGAGGACAAAACCACCAATCGCTACTCCGCGCGTGAGTTTTACCCGGAACGGGATGCGATCCAGGAGCAAATAGAAAAACGCGACACCGAAAATCGCGACCAGCGGCAGGAAGAGCACCAGTAAATTGCCCCCGGACACCTGCGGACCGTTGCGCTCGGGGTCATGGCCGATCAACGACATGCCGAACAGGGCGCAAACGATCAGCCCCACCAACACCCGCCGCAGCCGGGAGGTCTCCTGCCGGCGGAAACCATACATCAAGCCGACGCCAAAAAAGAACACCAGAAAGTCCGAACCGATGAGCCGGAAATTGGTCAGCAGATTCGTCCGCGTATTGGTGAGGAATTTTGAGGTGATTGCGCGCATGGAAAATGAGTCTGTGAAATCCGGTTTGTAAGAGCGCGGCAGCACCTCGCTCTGAAACGCTCCCGTCCGATCGATCAAACCGAACCGAGCAATCCCGAGCAGACTACCCGAGACTTGCTCATTGCGCACCAACCACGGCGTGATGACCGCCAGAAAAATCACGATATAAATACCGCTCCACACCGCCGCCGCGCGCCCGCGAAATACCCGGGCCGCGTAGACGATCATGGGCAGAAGCAGGAAAGCCGACAAATAGCGCGTGAGAAAGGCCAGGCCCATCAACACGGCGCTGGCCAACACCAGAACGATTACCCCAACAGATACGGGCGCCGGCGCCGGGGTTGACTCACCTTCGGCCGGCTCTTTGGGATTCAGTCGTTCATCCGCCAAATACAGACAGTAAGCGGCTAGCAGAACCAGCAGCATCAAAAAAGTTGTCGGCAAACCCGAAACTCCGTAGGACCAAAGCGTGTCCGAGAAAAGCATGAGCACGGCTGCCATCACCGCCACGCGCCTATCAAACAGCCTCTTGCCCCAGAGAAACACGATCAGCACGCAAACCAACAAACAAAGCTGGTCGAACGGCAAGATGACCCAGCGTTCGGGAGGATAAATGCGGTCGGCGACATCGTATTTGAAGATCTTGTCTGGTAGCAGCTTGAAAAGTCCCGCCAGAACGGCTGGATACAAAGGCGGGTTGTAGAGATCAGGATGGTTTCGGGTGAGCCCTTTGGCCCGCTCCTCACGCATGCGCTTCTGTCCCGGAGAATTATAGAGATCAGGGTTACGTTCGCTGAGGTTCTGATCGACTTTCGCCCAGCGCGTCTGGAGTGCCCAGATTCCCAGAGGACGAATCATGCTGGTGGTGTAACCTTGGCCCCGCGCGATGTTGCGGGCCAATTGTGCCATATCCATCGATTCGCGTTTGTCCAGGCCGCGAAATTGGCTGGCCGTGTAAATGAGGCTCAGTGTCGCGGCCAGCAGGACAAGCAAGGCCCATTGAATGACTTTCTTCCCGCGGCCCATTTCGATTTGAAACAGCGCCGTCTGAATTGTGCTCTCGGGCACTCCGCCAGTTTGCGCCATATAGAGGCTCCTCGTTCCTAGGTTCTCTGTTTTGCTGCTCCGCTACAAATGTTCCAGTCCGTACTGCTTCAATTTCCGATGCAATGTGCGACGGCTGATGCCAATTTTCCGGGCGGCGTGTGTGCGGTTGCCGCCGGTTTCCTTCAATGCTTGCAGGATTAGTTGCCGCTCCGCTTCTTCTACCGTCATGCCGGTGCGCACCACGTCGATTTTCGTCAAATCGGCTGCGCCCCGCACCTGCGGCGGCACATCGCGCACGCCGAGCCGTTCCGTTCGCGCCAGCACCACCATCTGCTCGATGACATTGCGCAGCTCGCGTACGTTGCCCGGCCAGTCATACGCCAGAAGCAGATTCAAAGCTTCGGGCGTAACTTCGCGCACCTGCTTTCCACTTTCGCGGCTCAACTCGTCCAAAAACGTTTTGACCAGCAGTGGAATGTCTTGCCTTCTGTCGCGCAACGGTGGCAAGTCCACCGCCACGACGCTGAGCCGATAAAACAAATCATCCCGGAACTTCCCTTCGTTGACCAGCTTTTTCAGATTTCGATTTGTGGCCGCGACCAGGCGGACGTCCACGTGCAGGGTCTTTGTGCCGCCCACCCGCTCGAAAGCGCGCTCTTCGAGGACGCGCAAAAGCTTCACCTGCATCAATGGTTCCAATTCACCCACTTCATCCAAAAACAGCGTGCCGCCATCGGCCAGCTCAAACCGGCCAATCCGGCGTTCGATCGCCCCCGTGAAAGCGCCTTTCTCGTGACCGAACAGTTCGCTCTCCAGCAATGTGCTGGGCAAAGCCGCCGCGTGGACGGCGATGAACGATCCGTTTTTACGGGGACTGAGATTGTGGATCGCTTTGGCTATGAGTTCCTTACCTGTGCCCGTCTCGCCCGTAATGAGAACGGTGGTGCGCATCGGCGCGACTTGTTGGACCGTCTCAAAGACCTGCCGCATCACCGCCGATTCGCCAATGATGTGCTCCAAGCCGAATTTGTGCTCAATCTGCTTGCGAAGGTTTATGTTTTCCGCCTCGATGCGGCGGCTCTTGAGCGCACGTTCGAGAACGACTTCGAGTTCGTCGAGATTGACCGGCTTGGTGACGTAGTGATACGCGCCCGCTTGCATCGCTTGGACCGCGTTCTCAATCGAGCCGTAGGCGGTCATCATGATGCAGACGGGCGGCTGCGGCAGTGCCATGGCCCGGCGCAACAGGCCCATGCCATCAATTCCCGGCATCTTCAAATCGGTCAGCAGTACATCGACCGGGTTGGATTCCAGAAGTTGTAGCGCCTTCGGGGAATCTTCGGCGAGCAACACTTCATACCGGCTTTGCAGCGCCCGCTGCAAACCGTCGCGGGTGTTGCGCTCGTCGTCCACAATCAAAATGGTCGGTGGTTTTGACACTATCTCGCCGCCGCCTCCGCGCGCGGTGCCTCCAAAAGCCGCGTCCGCTTTTCGTGAATCGGGAGTTTGATGCGAAACGTGGTGCCGCGCCCTTTGTCGCTTTCAATTTCAATGGTCCCACCATGCTCGCGCACGATTCGCTGCACAATCATCAGGCCCAGTCCCGTCCCCCCCTCTTTGGTCGTAAAATACGGCTCGAAGAGATGGCCGATTTCCTCCGGCGCGATGCCCGCCCCGCTGTCGATGAACGACACGCTCACGTTCGCCTCGTCCGCTTCGGTGCGCACCCGCAAAATGCCGCCCGAGTGCATCGCTTGCAGGGCGTTCTTGATGACATTGTAAAACGCCTGCTTGAGTTGTGCCCGATCCAACAGAATGCGCGGCAAGCCGTCTGCCAATTCCCGCTCGACCAATATGTCGCGGTCCGCGATCTCACGTTCCATCACCACCAGCGCGTCCATGACCACCTCGTTGACCGCCGTGGGTTGGAGGTCGGGTTGGGTCGGACGGATCGCCTGGAGGAATTGCTTGATGATCTGGTCGAGCCGCCCAATTTCTCGGCGGGCCACGTTCAAGTCCTCGCGCATTCGGGCTTTGTGCGCGGCCGGAACATTCTTCAATTCCCGTTCCATAAGCTGGAGATGAATGTTCAGAGAATTGAGCGGATTGCCAATCTCATGCGCCACCCCCGCCGCCAACAAGGTGATCGCCGACAGTTTCTCGGACTCAATCGTGCTCTCCGCCCGCCGACGCGATTCCGTGACGTCGCGCAGAATAATGGCCAAACCGGTTACGGCGGTGTTTTCCTGGTCGGCCACTGGCACGATGTAAAAATTCAGGAACCGCTGTTGCGGATAAAACACTTCAATTTCATGTGTGAATACCTTCCGCCATTCATTCCCATCAGCCGACCAGATCTTCTCCCAGTCCAGATCCCGCAGGAAGCGCGACACTGGTTCTCGCATCGCACGCTCGGGGTCGATCCCCAACAATTGCCCCGCGGCTGCGTTCAGATAGGTGATCCGACCTTCGTCATCCGTTACGATGACGCCTTCCTGGATGGTATTAAAGAGCGTTTCGAGAAAACCCTTTTCGCGCGCGAGTTTGAGGACCACGCTTTGGAGACTCTGCGGATCTACGCGGTCCATCTTGCCGATGAGTTTGTCGAGAAACGATGTTTTCACTGCTGGCAGCCAGGGACCTGTGGCGTGCTCGGCGCGGCTGGATTCCGTCGGTCTCGCGCCATTCTGTTTGCCTTTGACACACCCTGGCGTGTGTGCCAACATGACGCGAGATGTTTGCGCTTTCAAGCCAAAAACCAAGGAATCCAAATGAAAGCTGACGACGTTTACAGGTCCCTGCTGGTTTCGAATGATTCGAAGCTCGCCCTGGTAGTTCTGGATGGGCTCGGCGATATCGCCACAGAATCGACCGACTTTCGCACTCCTTTGGAGGCTGCTCGCACTCCGCACCTTGATGCACTTGCCAAACGCTCGGCCCTCGGACGAATGACGCCCGTAGCGCCCGGCATCACACCAGGCAGCGGTCCTGGTCACCTCGGCCTTTTCGGCTACGACCCGCTGGAATTCGAGGTGGGCCGCGGGGTCATCGAGGCGCTTGGACTCGGCATCAATCTCAAGCATGGCGACGTGGCCGCCCGGGCCAATTTTTGCTCGCTCGACTCCAAGGGCATCGTGACCGATCGTCGCGCCGGACGGATCGACACGGAAATTTGTGAAGCGCAGTGCGCTTTGTTGGCCGAGAAGATCGATAAAATCGACGATGTCGAAGTCATCATTAAAGCGGGCAAAGGTCATCGATTCGTTGTCGTGTTTCGTGGCAAAGGGCTGGAGGGACCGCTGGCTGATACGGATCCTCATCGGGAAGGGTTCCCCATCGCGCCGGTGAAAGCGCTGGCCAAGACTGCCGGCGCAGCCAAAACCGCGAAGGTTATTTCTGAATTCTACAAACAGGTCCTGCCGCTGCTAAAGAACTGCAAGCCAGCGAATGGATTTCTGCTCCGCGGTATCGCGCATCAGCCCAAGATCCAGTCGTTCGAGGAACGCTACGGATTGAAAGCAGCCGCGATTGCAATTTATCCAATGTACAAGGGCTTGGCCCAACTCGTCGGGATGAAAAAGGTGGAAGGCCCGACCACGGTGAAACAGGAGATTGAAGCCGCCGTCGATGCCCTCAAAGCGTACGACTTCGTTTTCGTTCACGTCAAAGGCACCGACATGGCCGGCGAAGACGGGAACTTTGAAGCCAAAGTGAAAGCGATCGAGGAAGCCGATGCGGCGCTGCCGGCGCTTCTCGATGCCAAACCAACGGTCGTCGCCATTACCGGCGACCACTCGACGCCGGTCCCCGTGAAGGGTCACTCCTGGCATCCGCAACCGGTCATGATTTCTGGCGAAATTGCCGGTTGGGACGGCCAAGATCGTTTCACCGAACGCACGGCCAATCTCGGCTCGCTCGGCGTCTTCGAAGCGAAGTACCTGATTCGCTTCATGCAAGCCAACGCCCGACGCCTCGACAAATTCGGCGCCTAAACGCGAAGTCCGTTGGAGCGGAGCCGCTACTCGGCTCCGTGCGGTCGACATCAATGGAAAGCGGTTTTGTATCTGATCAATGCCACCTCCCTCACCAAGCGGCTGAACCTGCCCCATGATAGCCGACGCGATAAGAACGCAAACCGCAACCGAACTACCGGTGACGACAACTCCCACAAACGGCTCCCATGCTTTGTCAAAACTACTCATTTGCCGAACGATCAAGATAGAGGATCGGGAGAAAGTCAGATTGACATGCGGGTCCAAATCCCGTTGTCGCCGGTGTGATTGCAATGGTATCCTGACAGTGGAGGAGATGTAATATGGGCCTGCTTGAAACCGCCAGAGAAGCGCTAAAAGACTTGCCAGTATCGGACGTCATCCGTGAACGATTGTCCCTTGCTCTGGACCAATGGGCGGCATCGGAACGTCAGGCAAGTGATCTTCGAGCCAAGGTAGGTCGCTTGGAAGGGATGCTTGAGATTGAGCGGCGTGACCGTGAGAAAGCACAGCAGGAACTTCAACGACTTCGGCAGGAATACCAAGAGGAAGTGCGGATCGAACAGACCATCGAATTTAGACGGGGCATCAGAACCAGCGGGAAATGGTCGCCTTTCTGTCCCCAATGCCATCTTCCTGCGTACGCCGGGGAACAGTCCACGGTTTGCTCTGGGCATTGCGGCTGGGTTGCCTCACGTATCAACGCCAACGTCGTGGAGGGCATTATTCGTAAGCTCAGTTGACCGTTCAGCTTTCAAAATAGGAACCCAGGCTGAGCAAAAGGTCCAATGGGGCAAAGCACACCTGTCCAAAACGAGGGTCCAATGGGGTCAGGTCTATTCATTATTCAATGTTTTTGTCGCACATTGGACTGCATCGACCAGTCAGCAACCAGCTCGGTGTTCGACCACCCGGCGCAGCTTGGATATGAACTCCACGGATAACGTCGCAAGCGCTCCAACCGCTCCGCCACCAGCCTGGCCTCCGGCTGGTCCACCATCCCCAGTTTAGACCGCCGTTGTCCTGTCTTGCCAATCCCAGCCGCCTCAATGCGAATCGGTCGTGCCATCTC
>DATIZX010000046.1:0-17305 GCA_035516795.1 Verrucomicrobiia bacterium | reverse complement strand
ATCCGAGATTACAACGAAGACTACCCGCACTCGGCCATCGGCTATCAGACACCACAGCAATTCGAAACGTCGTTTCAACCACAACCATCAACCCCAAAGACTCTGCAAATCGCCGCTTGATTCACGGGGGGCACTACAATAGCTACCGTGCTCATGCGGACGGAAACAACTGACCCCGCATTGACTGCTTTCTATATTTCTTCCGTTCCTCCGGCGGCAGGCTCAGATACAAATCGATTACCATCTCCGCGATTGCATCGAGCGCGTTCATCATTTCCCGCAACTGCTCGTCCGACATGTTCTTTGCCTCGTCGGCAATCAGCTTACGCGCTTCGTTCGTCGTCATGTTCATTTCCAATCACCAGATCGTCATTTTGGGTTTTCAATAAAGAGTTCAAATACTCGCGGACACTATCGATATGAATTAAGCGAACACCCTTCAGGTTGCCACGGCGGCGCAGGCTTACGGACTTGATCTTCCCTTCGTTGACCAACAGATATGCCATACCCCATGTAATGTCGAACAGGACTCGCAGATCGGTCATCCGACAGAATTCCGGCGTAAATGATTCGGAAGGGTCGAATTCGACAGGCTGGAGCGTATATTAGAATGAGCAGTTTTAGTGCGCCCAAGTCACGACTTTTCAGGCTTGTAAATGATCGACCCGTCTGCGAAAATCAACTTGAAGCTCGGCGAGGGCTGCTTCGTTGGCATCCACTCTTGGGATCGCAATGCGAGGATCATATGAGACTAAGCGTGCATCATTTGTTGGCCGGAGCGGTCGCCGTAGGAGCCTTGCTACTCCTGCTTTGCACTGCGCAGGGGCAAACGCTGTTTGAAGCCCATTGGTTAACCAACGGCACCAATGGCGGGGCAATAGTTAAATTCATGCCGAACGGCGGCAGCAGCACTTTTGCCTCCGGATTGAATCAGCCTTGGGGATTGACCTTTAACAGCGCCGGCAATTTGTTCGAGTCGGATACCAGCGGCAACATCTACGAATTCACGCCAAATGGGACGCGCAGCACCTTTGCCTCCGGGTTGACCGGCCCCTATGGCCTGGCCTTTGACAGCGCCGGTAACCTCTTTGCGGCGGCTAATTTCAGCATCCTCAAATTCACACCGAACGGCGGCAGCAGCACCTTTGCGTCCGGGGTCCCTGGACAACCGGCCTTCAATCCCAACGGACTGACCTTCGACAGCGCGGGCAACCTGTTTGTGGCGGATTGGGCCTTCGGTAAGATCTACAAATTCACGCCTGGCGGAGCCGCAAGCACCTTTGCCTCTGGACTGCAAGGGCCGGGCGGACTTGCCTTTAGCACCGCGGGCAATTTGTTTGTGGCGGATGAATTCAGCGGCAACATCTATGACTTCACACCGAACGGAACGCGCAGCACCTTCGCCTCTGGAGTGACCGGTGAGCCATTTGGTCTGGCTTTTAACAGCGCCGGCGATCTGTTTGTCGCGGATTTGGATAGTCATATCTATGAATTCACCCCGAACGGAACGCGCAGCACCTTTGCCTCGGGGCTGGGCCGCCCTTGTGCTCTGGCCTTTCAGCCCGTGCCCGAGCCTTGCACAGGGACGCTGGTCGGCCTCGGGGTCGTCGCGCTGATCACTCTGCGAGCACGGAACCAACGGGATAAGCGCTTTTATACCTGACTCTTTCCATTGCTACGGAATCAAAATCATTCGGGCTTCGCCAGCCCATGTCGGAATCGAACCGACGAATAGGAGTTTTGCAGTCTTTCGGTTCGAGCCCAGTCCCGTCAGGTGGTTGTCTGCTGTAATAACGCGATTTGCTTGAGAAATTGAACGATTTGGTTCCAATTGGAAATCAGGACAGCCGCCAATTATGTTTGAGTCCAAGCGGCTGACTCTCGGCGGGTTGTGCTTTCTATTTTCGCCCCCAGATCCGTCCCCTATTCAACCATCAACACTCACCCAAAATGGGCATAAATGCCTCATCGGGTGAGTGCCGGGGTGATAGTTTTTGGGACGAAGATTGGGCGGGGGAATGGGGGGAGATGCGGGGATCGGGCGGCGGGAATTGCGGAGTTGACGGTGACCGGCGGGGAAACGTATCCTCCGCCCAGCGGACATCTATGACAACTTCGAACCGTCAGGGTGTTGGAGAGTTAGTCCGTTGGACAGCCCGCCTGTGGAGCTTCCCGTTGATCGCCATGACCTTCTTGCTGGCAGCGGGGGCTTTCATTCCCATGCGACTCAGTATCGTCGGCAATCCCTTCTTAGCGCCCTTGTCGTCGCCCGATGCAATGTTCTTTGCCGTCGCATTCGTTGTCGCTTGGCGATGGGAACTCATTGGCGGCTGGATCGCATTAGCGTCTGCCGTAGCGTTCAAGGTCTGGTGGACGATCCGATGGGGGCATTTGGCAGTGGGTGCATTCGATTTATTGTTCTGGCTACCAGCCATTCTGTTCCTGCTCTCGTCGTCCCTTATCCGACATAACAATCGACAACTTTCAAATCCGCCAGCTCGGAGGCCCGGCAACCAGACAGCAGGGCCAACCGAACCAACAGCCAGTCCTTCACCGGTTGACGCTGATTCCGTTCGACGCCAATTGTCCGGCACTCTTCAGCTTTTCGCAGCAGTGCAGCCAGTTCGTCTTTGGTCAGAAATTTATCGGGCGTCAACACCCACTCTTTCACTTGGCGGCCTCCTCAAAAAGTTTTCGTGTCTTCTCTGTCGCCGTGCGTCCCCGTGGCGTACGGGTGACGTATCCTTCGCGGAGCAAGAACGGCTCGATACTGGCGGTCAGCGTCTCCACGCTTTCGTTCAACGCACTCGCCAGGGTTTCCACGCCGATCGGCTCTTCGGATTCAGCAAGCCGCTCCAGGTACTCACGGTCCGTCCGAGTCAATCCGTTCTCATCGATGCCTTTCATTTCAAACGCCAGTCGGACCAGTTCGGCTGTCGCCGTGCCTCCATCGCCCTGCACGACGTCCCGAAGCCAATAAACATGCGAAATGGCCACACGGGCTGTCCCGCGGGACCGCTTCGCAATCTCGGTCGCAAATTCCGGCGCCAGGGAGAATTCAAGTTTCGCTGCGGCGCCCGTTATGATGCGTTCCAGGTCAGAGATTGAATACGGCTCCAACTCGATAACCTAGCGGAAGCGGGATCGCAACGGAGCTGATACCAAGCCGAGCAGTGTTGTTGCTCCAATAAGTGTGAACGGTGGAAAGTGAGTCGCCGTTCTGCAGCATCCTTTCAGTCACCAGCCTTCTACAGAATGTCCCACTGAACTTGCCTCGCCCCCGTTATGCCGCCCGCTTTGCCGCCAATATGTCCTGCCGCCAATATTCTGCCCCGCCCATACCTCCTCCCGCCAATATCCCGCCCGAATGAACGCTCAGGGCTTCTCTCGCTCCAAGGTATACATCCCCTGCCCGGACTTTGCCGTCCTTGCAAATGTTGTCGGGCGGTTGCCTGCTCGGCCAATGCAAATCTTGAGGTGGTTGCCCTCCAACAGGTAAATTCCCGGGGCTGTATCGCCTTTTTCAGTGCCGTCAGCATGGGTCATGTCAAGGCGGGCTGGTTTGGTGGTCGGGTCAAGTTTGAATTTGTAGTTCTTGAAGCCGGGTTCGCCGGGCTTGAACGTAAGCGTGTCGCCCTTGAAGATGAGCTTCAACGCAGCGACAATTTCCGCAGGGGCTTGTTCACCATCGGCTTCTAGGGCGACGAGCTTCCAAGTCCCTTGGATTTCATCCATGTCCCTCTTGACTGCATCCGGCTTTGGAGGCTCCGCGGTTGCCAATCTTGTCGCCATGAAAAAGATGAGTGCAACGGCAAGTCTTTGCGAATGCATGAGATTTCTCCAAGATAGTGCCTGCTCATTCATGGAACGGTGCCAGCCTGCTGATTCTTGCATAGCATCAAAGGGATAGAAAGTCGAGACTTCCCCCCGCCCAGGGCGATTGCATTTTGATTTTTGAGGGGGGTACGGGAGGAATTCTTTGTAAGTGGGCCGGGCGGACCGGCTTACGACGAGAATTTTTTGATTCCGGTTTGGTCGGATTTGTGGTTGAAGATGGGGATGCAAGACAGGCCCTCTTCTTCTCGGAACTTGAAAGACCACTTTGGCCAACTCGTCGATCCTCGGGTCGGGCGCGCTAAGCGCCATGAGTTGCTCGACATCCTGCTGATCGCGGTGTGTGCCATGCTCTGTGGCGCGGAGAACTTCACCGACAGGGAGGAGTTCGGTCGCTGCAAACTCAACTGGTTCAAAACGTGGTTGGCGCTACCGCACGGCATCCCCTCCCACGACACCTTCAATCGGGTGTTCGGTCTGATCGATCCCCCGAAGTTCATGGACTGTTTCCTGACGTGGACGCAGAGCCTGCGCACCGCCGTGGCCGGCGAACTGGTGGCGCTGGACGGCAAGACCGTGCGGCGCAGTCGGGCGTGCGGCCAGGGGCCCATCCATCTGGTCAACGTCTGGGCGGCCCGCAACCGCTTGGTGTTGGGGCAATTGAAAGTCGCCGATCACAGCAACGAGATCACGGCGTTGCCCGAGTTGCTGCGCGCGTTGGAACTGGCCGGCTGCGTGGTCACGCTGGACGCGATGGGCTGTCAGAAAGACGTGGCCAAAGAGATCCACGAGGCGGATGCCGACTACGTGCTGGCGCTCAAGGGCCATCAGGGCACGCTGCACGCGGAGGTCAAAGCGTTCTTGGACGACGCCCAAGCGCGGGGCTTTGCCGGTGTGGCCCATCAGTTTGTCCAGACCGTGGAGAAAGACCACGGTCGGCTGGAGACCCGCCGCTACTGGGTCAGCGAGCAGATCGGGTGGTTGGCCGACCGACCGCAGTGGGAAGCCTTGCGGAGCGTCGGGATGGTGGAAGCGGTGCAGGAGATCGAGGGTCAAGTCAGCACCGAACGGCGCTATTACCTCAGCAGCCTGCCGGCTGAGGTGGAGCGGTTCGCAGCGGCGGTGCGCGGTCATTGGGAGATTGAGAACTGTTTGCACTGGGTCTTGGACGTGCAGATGGGCGAAGACCGCTGTGCGGTGCGAGACCAGAATGCCGCTCAGAATCTGGCGGCACTACGAGCCTTATGCCTGAATCTGTTGCGGCGGGATCAGAAGCTCAAACGGGGAATCCGCACCAAGCAAAAAGTAGCCGGTTGGAATCACGATTACCTGCGCAGCCTCTTGGGTTTCTAAATGCAATCGCCCTGACCTCTGCGGACACAGGTCTTGCGGAAATCCTAAAGAATGTGGTAGGCTTTGGTTCCTGTGCGGAAGACTGCTCTGCCGTATTCTGCGCGGACCCCACATGCGATTCGCAAATGGAACGTCAACAGCCTAAAAGAGTATTGATCTTCTGTCTTTCGGGATTGGGCGATGCCATCATGGCGTCGCCTGCAATGGCGGCGTTGCATGCACGCCCGGAACGGTTTCGGCTCACGTTGCTGGCGATGTTTCCCAGTGTTGCTGAGTACCTGCGCGACCAGCAACTCACCGACGATGTGCGGCTCATCCAATTCCTGCACATGCCCAAGCTGAAGATCCTGCGAAACGTGTGGCCGTTGCGGCAGGAACACTTCGATGTCAGCATCATCCCCTACGCCATGAATCGACTCGGCTATAACTTCATGAGCCGTGTCATCGGGGCCAATGAACGGATCGGTTTTCGCTACCAGCGCCAAGGGCGGATGAATTTGCCCAGACTCAGCAACGTGGTTTTTAGCGAAGACCCGGGGTTGCACGTGGTCCAGGAGAATCTGCGCTGGGCAGCCTACCTCAGGGGGGAAGAGATGCGCGCCCTTCCCGATGAGATGCTCTTGCGCAGCCGTCCCGAATCCGTCCGCGAGGCCGAGGAGTTTCTCACCGCGCACGGTTTGGAGCACGCCACGCCATTGATTGGCATTCACCCCAGTTGCAACTCGTTGAAGAATCAGCAGAATCGATGTTGGCCTCCGCAGCATTTTGTACAATTCATCGAGAGCATGAGCACCCAGATGCCCTCCGCCCGGTTTCTTTTGTTCGAAGGCCCGTCCGACGCCCGGCTGGCCGGGATGATCCGACAAAACGCGCATTCGGTCACCACCGCGCGGATGTTGCCATTGGGCATTGTCGGAGCGTTGATCAGGCGATGCCAGTTGTTTGTCGGTAACGACTCCGGCTTGTTGCACGTGGCCTCAGCCTGCAAAGTTCCCTGCGTGGCCATCTTCGGGCCGACCAATCCGACATGGGTTGCTCCCTGGAAGACGCGGCACGTAATCGTCAGCCGCGGCTTGCCCTGTAGCCCCTGCTTCAAATATTCCAGTCGCCCACTGAGCTGTCCTGCGCGATTGGATTACGCCTGTGTGCGGGAATTACCATTGGAACTTGTGGAAGCGGCCGCCCGTCAACTCCTCCAATCGCCCCATGCAACCCCCATCAACCCTCAAGCCTGAGCGTGTCCGGTTTGGGCTGTGGCTCACGGCGGCGATCGCCGTGGCCTACTGCGTCTGGCTGGGGATTCACTGGCTGCCGTTGGGAATGAGCGACAAGGAGTTGGCGGCATCAGCCTCGCGGGTCTGGGACATCAAACGCGAAATCGTGCAGCACCATCTCCTGCCCTGGTGGACGCCCGATTACATGAGCGGCTCCAGCTACGGACTGAATTACGCTCGGGGATTTTATCTTCTGCCCTGGATTCTGTTTTCCACATTTACCGGGCTGATGACGGCGGGCAAACTGACGGCGTTGCTGGCCATCTTCGCGAGCGCCATAACGATGTACTTTTGCGCCCGGCACTTTTTGAAGAGCGAATGGGCCGCGGTCCTGGCCGCGCTGGCCTACATGCTTCATCCCGAGCAACTCATCCGCGCCGCGGGCGCGGAGCATATTACGATCAGCTTGTTCTTTCCCTTCATCCCACTGTTGTGGTTGACGTTGTCGCGGGCGTTGGAATCGAATTCAAGCCGCGACACTTTGGTATGCGCCGTGGTGGCCGTACTCGCCTGGTGGACCGACAACAAACAGGCGTTCGTCCAATTCTTATTTCTGTTCGGCTACGCCGTTTACTGGCTCTGGCCGCGTCGCAAACAGTGGCAGCCTGCCACTCGCACCTGCGGTTTGTTGGCGGCGTTCGGTCTCGCGCTTGGGGCGTGGGTCATCGTTCCGGGGCTCGTAGAATCGAAGTATGTCAAATTGTTCATTGGCGATCCGATTGCCGCCTGGCAGAAGACCTACGCATTTAAGAGCCTCTTGGGACTGGTGGACCGGGACGGCGCCGTTACCAGTAACATTGTCCAGACGGTGCTCAGCCGCGTCCAAGCCAACGGCGGGCGCGTGAACAGTCAGGCTGAATTGGAGCAAGTGCAACGAATCCTTTCCCTTAGGACAGATGCGCCCGAGAAATATATGGGCGTCGTGTTGCTGGCTGTAATTGCCACCACCATCCTGTGGAATCGTCGGCGGATTGACCGCCGCTTGTTCTGGTTTTTTGTTGGCGCGTTCCTGGTCAGTGTCATGCTGGCGACCGGCCTCACGAACGTCTGGAGCGCCAACTGGACAACATGGGGGGCTCTGTCATCGCAAGGGCAGACAGGCATCGCAATTTTCGGATTGTTGGTGTGCGCGGCGTTTTTGGCGATCTTCTATCGACGCAAGCTAACCACTCCGCGCAAGAAGGTCATCACCAGTGTAGCGCTGGCGATTTTCCTTTTCTTGCCGGGCTTTCAGATGTTGGCCGCGCTGCCGTATTTCAAGGACATCCGCGCGCCCTACGTATTTTACGACGGTCCGAGTGTGTTTTGGGGCGCGATGCTGATTGGATTTTTCGTGACCGACGTGCTTTCGGCGGAAAAGTGGCGCGCCCACATTCCGAAAATCGTCTTGGGCGTCGGCGTATTGTTGTTGCTCGATTATTGGCCGTACCAAAAACCCACGGAAGACAATGGCGTGCCGGCGCACACGCTACAAAACCTTCAAGCCGCATACAGTTTGCTCAAATCGGATCACGACTGGGTAAAAACGTATTCGGTTTCCGGCCGGTACTTCCATCTGCTCGGGCCGCTGTGGGGCGGCAAGCCTCAAGTCTACGAAGCGTTTTACAATTGGATGTGTCCGCTCGGAACCGGGCTGCTGAATGAACAGGCGTTCAGTTCCTGGGATAATCACCGTGCGTTTCTGAATTTGCTGGCGGCGCGCTACGTCGTGTTCGACAAATCCGATCCCAACAATGCTGGCAACCAAAACCTCTTAAAAGCCTACCAGCAGAGTTTTCCCGTGTTCCTCGAGAATGAGGACATGGTCGTCTTTCGCAACGACAACGCCCGGCCCTACGTGAGCGCCTTTGCGCGGGCGTGCCTGTTTGATGGCGATATCCTCGAGTCAGCGAAATTGGCGCTGTTGTTGAGCGAACACAACTGGCCCCTCGTGCAGAATGGCGCGGGCGCCGGTGCGGCCACGAAATATGAAGCTGTTTACCGAAACGGCAACGGCCCGCCGCCCCTGAGCGATGGCGAACCGGTCCCTTTGTCAGATGTGCAACTCGTTCGGGAGAATAACGAACGAATTCGCATGCACCTCAAAGCGGCTCGGGATTGCCTTGTGGTGATCTCGGAAAGTTATTACCCGTTCTGGCATGCAGAAGTGGACGGTCGGGCTGCGGACGTCTTACGCGTCAGTTGTGGCGTGATGGGCTTGGAATTGCCCGCCGGCAGTCACGACATTGTCCTCCGCTACCAACCGCCACGCGCTTACCCGGTAGCGGCCGGTTTCAGTGCGCTGATCTTGCTGGCCGCTTTGGGCGTTGTGGTGAGTTCCACCAAGCGACAGTCTCGCGCAACCCGTCGTTGAGGTTGACCCGCGGTTGCCACCCTGTGCTGCGAAGTCGGGTATTATCAGCCAGCAAATCCATCGGTTCATTCGATGAATAGGGCAGGGTGCCGGGCTTGATCAGTTCGGGGCGTCCCAGCAGGTCACCAATCTTCAAAGCAATTTCGCGCACCGTAACCGGCACACCGCTGCCAATATTGACGGCTCCGGTGAGTCCGCTTTGCGCCACTGAAATCGCCGCCCGGGCGACGTCCTCGATGTAAAGGAAATCACGGAGGCGATCGCCAGGCACCAGCTTTACCTCTTGTCCGTTCAACAAGTGATTGATCACCACCGGTACGAATCGCCGCGGATCTTCGTCAGGTCCATACTGATAAAAAAAGCGCATCCAGGCGCAATCGATTCCGATGGATTGCAACTCCTGAAACAGTGCGAGTTTTGATTTCACGTACAAGGTCGTCGGCTGAGTGGGAGCGGATTCCTGCTGCGGCGGATGGCTGGGCGCGTACTCGAAGCACGTGCCCGCGGCAACGAATCGACGGCATCCAGCCTCCTTGAGCGTGCGCGCCAGTCGCAAGCTGGCCTCGATCCATTGCTGATTTTCCGGTGCCTCCAGATACTTGCCGGGTTCGACATACCACGCGAGATGGATGCAGACGTCCAGAGAAGCGGGACGGGGAATCGTTGACGAAGAAAGCAGGTCCGCTTCGATGAAGTGGAGTGAAGATCGAATGTCTTCAATCCGGCGATAATCCGAACGCGGCAGGACGAGCGCTTGGACTTCATGGCGGTCCCTGACCAGGGCCCGTGCGACGTGAGATCCAATAAACCCGGTGGCGCCAGTGAGCAGTATTTTCACAGGCGGGGACCGTACTGCGCGGCGTAATACTTCTGAAAATCACCGCTCTTGATCTTGCGCCACCAGCGTTCGTTCCGGGCGTACCAATCGACCGTGTCATCCAGCGACTCGGCGAAGTCGCGCTGCGGTTTCCAACCCAGCGCGGCAAGTCTACCGGCCTCAAGTGAATACCGGCGGTCATGACCGGGGCGATCCTTGACGAGTTGAATGAGCGATTCGGGTTTGCCGAGTTTGCGGAGAACGCGTCGGGCGATCTCGATGTTTTCGACTTCGTTGCCGCCGGCGATGTTGAAGGTTTCGCCAGCCGTTCCGTGAGCGATCAAGAAATCGATCGCCGCACAGTGATCTTCGACGTAAATCCAATCGCGCACGTACCGCCCATCGCCGTACAGCGGAAGCGGCTTGTCTTCGAGCGCGTTGGTAATGAATAGCGGGATGAACTTCTCGGGATGCTGGTTCGGGCCGAAGTTGTTCGAGCAGCGGGTGACGATGACCGGCACCTGGTGCGTGGCGAAATAGGCAAAGGCCAGCCGATCGGCCCCGGCCTTGCTGGCCGAGTAGGGATTGCGGGGATTGAGCGGCGAGTCTTCGGTGAAACTGCCTTGCGAGATACTGCCGTAAACTTCATCGGTGGATATCTGGATGAATTTTTTCACGCCGAATTGCCGCGCGGCTTCGAGCAGGGTGAAGGTTCCGAGCACATCGGTCTTGATGAACTCGTCGGCCCAAAGGATCGAGCGGTCCACGTGCGTTTCGGCGGCAAAATTGACAACGCAGTCGATTCCGTCGCGCCAAACACCCGCCACGGCTTCATGGTCGGTGATATCGCCTTTGATAAACTCGTGACGGTTGGCGTCGGGAAGCTCCGCCAGGTTTTCAAGATTTCCCGCGTAGCTGAGCTTGTCGAGATTGAGAATGTGCCAATCGGGATGTTCGCGAAGCGCGACCTTTACAAAATGCGAGCCAATGAACCCTGCGCCGCCGGTGACCAACACGCGCCTCACCGTGACGGCCCCCAAGATTGATTTCCCCTGTCAATCCAAACCATCTCTGGAGCCGCCAACAAAACCGATTCCCATGTGGCCGCACCGTTGCCGCACACGACGGCGTCTCGTCTGACTCGGCTTACGGGCGCGACTTCCCCGCGCAGGCTGAAGCCTGCGACTACAGTCTTGTTAGGCGCTCCTCGCCGGAAGCATAACATTGGAAGAATGGTCGGGATCACAGGCGGACCCTTTGTTGGCGGGCGACAAGCAGGCTGGTTTGCAGCAGTTGTTCGGGCGAGGCACCCGCGTCGGCCCACCAGCCGTCGAGAATTTCGTACGCGAGTTCGCCCCGTTTGACGTAGGCGTTGTTAACATCGGTGATTTCCAATTCGCCGCGCCGGGACGGTTTGAGCTTTTTGATGATGTCGAAGACCGAGCCGTCGTACATGTAAATACCAATTACCGCGTACCGGGACTTGGGACGGACCGGTTTCTCCACGATACCCACGATGCGCTCGCCGCGCAATTCGGCGACGCCGTACGCGTGGGGGTTGGGGACTTTTTTCAAATAAACGCGGGCGCCACTTTTTTGATTGGCAAACGCCGCCACACCACGGCGGATGTCTTTTTCGATGACGTTATCGCCCAGCATGACCACGAATTTTCGTCCGGCGGTAAAATGTTCGGCGAGGCGCAACGCCTCGGCGATGCCCCCCTCGCCCTCCTGATGGGTGTAGTTGATGTGCGGCAAACCGAAAGCTTTCCCGTTGCCAAGCAAACGGAGAAAATCGCCGGCATTATTCCCACCGGTCACGATCAGCAGGTCGCGCACTCCCGCATCCACCAACGTCTGGATCGGGTAAAAAATCATCGGCTTGTTGTAAATCGGCAGCAGATGTTTGTTGGTGATTTTTGTCAACGGCGACAGCCGCGTGCCGAGCCCACCCGCCAGAATGACGCCTTTCATGCGATTCTTACCTGGAATGCGTTTTGCCAGAAGACGGTTTTTTTGCAGAGCCGAGGATTCCCTTCCACTCCTCCACAGCTTCCTCGACAATTTCATCAATGCCGATATCGAAACGCCAATTCAATTCTTTCTGGGCCTTGGTGGAATTGGGGAATTTGTTCGCCGCTTCGGCAAAGAGTTGGCCGTGTAGTTTTACCGGATCGACAAACTGAATCTGGCTCGAGCTGCCGGAAATCTTGATGACTTTTTGGGCGAGTTCCAGAATGGTAACCCGGTTGTTTGGATTCCCCAGATTGTAGGCTTCACCTGGCCGTCCGAGCGCCATGGCGGCTTCTATGCCGGTGGAAATGTCGTGCGCGTGCGTGAACGCCCGGATTTGTGAGCCATCGCCATACACCGTCAACGGTTCCCCTTTTAAGGCTTGCGAGACAAACCGCGGCAAAACAAACCCGCCACCGGGACGCTGGCGTTTGCCCGAGATGTTAAACGGGCGGATGATCACCGTCCAAAGGTCCCTGGTTCTCTGGGTGTTGATCAGCGCCGTCTCGGCAGCCAGTTTTCCGACGGCGTACTCCAGCCGAATCGTCGTGTTGGCCGGCACGATCTTGTCGAAATCTTCCGAGCAAAAACCTTCCTTGCCGCCGCCGTATACCTCCGAGGTGCTGACGTCGAGCAGCTTCGCCTTCGTCGCAAGACAATAGTCGATCAAGAGATAGGTGTCGCGCACGACCGACCGAACGATATTTCCCGCGTGTCTCAGCACCCCCACCGGACCGACCACCGAAGCGAGGTGATAGATTTCGGAGAACTGCTTCGGGCGCGCGGTTTTGGTGAAAAACTCTTCCACGCTGACCGCATCGTACGTCAGCCGCTCTCCGGACGAGCGGGAAAACTCCGCGGGGTCGACGACATTGGTGCTGAGATTATCGACAACGTGGATGTGGTTTTCCGGCGAGGAAAGCAAGACCTCCAGCAGATGGCTGCCCAGAAAACCAAAACCGCCGGTCACGAGGATGTTCTTCATGGTACTCCAATCGGTAGTTAACTTGGCCCGCCAGCATACCGATGGAATTCACGGCAGACAATGGCAATTATCGACGGACTGGAATTAATCCATCCCCTGCGTCACGAGCGTTTCCCCGAACGAGACGCGTCCCGCGGCACAGTGGGGGAAGCATGATTGCCCATCGTTCGGAGAGTATAACGGACCACGCGCAAACCGTAACGGAACGACGGCGCCGCCGATTTTGACTGGCCGTGATAAAATGGTTTGACGGCCACCTCACTGATCCGCAAGCCGCAACGGTGAGCGTGCACAATCAAGTCGGTGTCGTAATTGTACCAGGTGCTGAACTGATTCTGCAAAACCCATTCCATGACCGGGCGCGTGCAAGCCCGCATCCCATCGTGAAACGAATGCAGGTTTGTTCCGAAACACCGGTTCTGAAACCACGTCAGGCCAAAATGCCCAAAGACCCGGTTCAACGGCATGCCAAATCGGAACTCGGGTTTGAACAGGGAACTCCACCCGTGTTCCTTGCGGATATTCATCAGATAGAGCAAACGCGATCCCAAAACAATTTCCGCGTCCCCGTGATAGAGCGGCGCCAGAACCAGGGGCGCATCTTCCGGGCGGTGCCCCAGATCGCCGTGAATGCTGATGGCATAATCGGCCTTTCGCTCAACCGCCAGTTCGTACAACCGCTGGCTCGTTCCGCCATAACCAAGATTGACGGGATTGCGCACGGCGTGAACCCGCGGGAACCGACTGGCCACCGCCAGTGTGTCGTCGCTACTGGCATCGTCGACCACGATAATTTCGTCGTTTTCCGACAACGCCAACGGTTTGATCACTTCTCCAATCACGTGGGCGCAATTGTAGGCAGGAATCAAAAAGCAGGTCTTCATGCTATTGGCAGCGGCTGTCGAAGGATGTTTCAGAACTCGAAGCCACGCTTATACGCGTTCGTCCGCTGCTTGTCAATCGACGGCTGCGATTGATAGTGTATCAGTTTGAAGCGGCGAACGCGTTCGCATTATTTGCGTGCATTCGCGTCCGTTCGGGTAAAAACTCTTTCCGGAGGCTCGCGCATGAAAAGCTACAAACTGTACGTCAACAATGAGTGGGTCGGCGGCGCCGACACCCGTGAAATCGTCAATCCCGCCAACGGCCAACCGCTTGCCGTCGTTGCCGAGGCGGACCGCCAGGACGTCGAACGCGCCATTGCTGTGGCGCGCGCGACCTTCGACAACACGGACTGGCGCGATTCCACCAAGGCCCAGTTGCGCGGGCGCATCCTGTTCAAGATGGCGGCGCTCGTCCGCAAACACGCCGCTGCGTTGGCCGAACTGGAAACCATGAGCTGCGGCAAACCGATCGTCGAAAGCGAGTTCGACATCAACGATACCGCCACCTGCTTCGAGTACAGCGGCGGATTGGCCACGAAATATCACGGCGAAACGATCAACGTCCCCGACAACGCGCTCAATTTCACCCTGAAAGAAGCGATGGGAGTTTGCGGCCTGATCATTCCGTGGAATTATCCGCTGCTGCTCACCGCGTGGAAACTGGCCCCGGCCATCGCCGCCGGTTGCACCGTGATCGTCAAACCCGCGCGGCAAACGCCGCTGACCATGCTCGAACTCTGCAAGCTCGTGCAGAAGGAAATCCCCGAACTCCCGCCGGGTGTGCTCAACGTCATCACCGGCGACGGCTCGATTGTTGGCCGGGCGCTGTCCGAATCGCCCGACGTGGATAAGATTTCGCTGACGGGCGGGACCGACACGGGCAAAGCCATTCTGCGAGCCATCGGCAGCTCGCACATCAAGAAGATCACGTTCGAACTCGGTGGCAAATCGCCGAACATCTTCTTTGCCGACGCCGACCTCGAGGCCGCGACCGATGGCGCCCTGTTCGGTGTGTTCATCAATCAGGGCGAAGTTTGCACCGCCGGCTCGCGGGTGCTGGTCCAAAAAGACATCTGGAAGAAGTTCATGGACCGGATGAAAGAGAAAACCAAACGCATCAAGCTCGGCGACCCGCTCAAGCGCGCGACCAAAATGGGGCCGCTCGTCACCGAGGAACACCAACAAAAGGTTTTGAGTTATATCGACCTGGGCAGGAAGGAGGCGAAGTTGGTCATGGGCGGCGGCCAACCCAAGGGCAAAGGTTACTTCGTCGAACCGACGATATTCGAGACGGACAACACCACGCGGATTGCCCGGGAAGAGATTTTCGGCCCGGTCGTGGCTTGCATCCCGTTCAAGGACGAAGCCGAGGCGATCCAGATCGCCAACGACACGCCGTACGGACTTTCCGCGGCGCTGTGGTCCCGCGACATCTTCAAGTGCCTGCGCACAGTCAAAGCGTTGCGGGCCGGCATCGTTTGGGTCAACACCATGCAACCCTGTTATGTCGAGAGTCCGTGGGGCGGCTACAAACAGAGCGGGCAGGGCCGCGAGATGAGCCTGCACGGCATCGAAGAATTTCTCGAAACGAAGCAGGTCCACATCAATCTGAACGAGGCCGGGATCGGCTGGTACTGATTTTTGACTGTCGTTCTTGTTATGTAGCCGCACCCTTGATGGGTGCGTGAGTGGACCGGCGCGACTCTGCGGACGCCCCGCAGGCTAAAGCCTGCGGCTACAATACAACGGAGTCTGCCAGAATTTGGTAGCGCGAGCGTCCCTGCTTGCGTCGTCGCCTTAAAAGTTGGAGGGCCATGCTCCGTCGTGGCCGCCGATGATTTTCACAGAAGCGAACGAAGGCAACGAAGAGCTTCGTTTTCTCTGTTAACTCCCGTTCAACACTGAATTGCAGGGCAGCCCGCGCGGCGGTCGTTGGAAGTTGCCATCCGTTTTCCCTACGACGACAACCGGATCCCTTTCGTTTCGGGGAAAACCCAAATCCAGGCTCCGGTCAACAAGGCGAACAGTGCCGCGAGCGAGATGCCGCCCGCCAGGCCATAGCTCTTCGCGATGACCGCGATGATGACGGGAGTGAAGAATTGGACGCCGCGCGCCAGATTGAAGGCCGACCCCATGGCAGTGTTGCGAATGTTCGTCGGGAAAAGTTCGGAGAACAAGGGGCCGTAGCCACCGAACATCCCCGTCCCGAATCCGACGAGAAACATAAACGCCAGCAGCAACGCCGGGTACATTGCGACCATGGTCCAGAGCACGGTGATCATCACCAATCCCAAAGCCATCAATACACAGTAAATGGAATAAGCCGGACGGCGGCCGAGCAAATCCGCCACGAACCCGAACGTGAAATAACCGAAGAACCCTCCGGTTTGCGTCACCAGAATCCACAGCGCCGATTTGACCAGGGACATCTGACGTTCCTGCTGCAGGTAACCCGGCAACCACGAATAGGTGAACCAGTAGGCCGACATGTCGAACACCGCCAGGACCAGACAAGCCGCGAACGTCGCGCGGTACTGTTTCGAGAATAGCGGCCGGAATCCTGTCGTCCGGATCTTCGACGTGCGCTGTTGTTTCCACAGATCCGACTCCGGCAACGCGCGGCGGATGATGATCACGAGCGCGGCCGGCAACAGCGACACGAAGAAGCATCCCCGCCAACCGATCACCGGCATCAGGAACCCGCCCACGATCGATGCGAGCGCGATGCCGATGGGCGCGCCGGTTTGCATGAACGCTCCATAACGCCCGCGCACCTTCGGCGGAAACGTTTCGCAGACGTAGGTTTGTCCCGTGGCCCATTCCCCGCCCACGCCGAGGCCCGCGACGATCCGCGAGAGAACCAGCCAATGGAGATTCATCGAGAACCCGCTGAGAAACGTTCCCACGCTGTAGGTCAGGATCGTCCACTGCAAGACGCTTTTTCGTCCAAACCGGTCCGACAAGAAACCAAATGCCACCCCGCCAACGGCCGTGGCCGTCAGCGACGCGCCCAGCACGTACGACAACGCGATCCGCGAAAGATGCAACTCCTGACCGATGGGAATGAGAAGAAACGTGTACAGCAGCAGATCGTAGAAGTCGAAGACCCACCCCGCCCAACTCAACAAAAGGATGTGGAAATGTTGTTTGGAAAGACGCGCGGATTCCGACAACAACCCTGTCCGCGCGACCGCATCGGCACCTTCGGTGGCATCTCTGTCCTGATCAAATGCGCTCACGGTGGAACCAACTTCTCCGGACGATGCGGACGATCTTCTCATAGCCTGCAAACTTGTTCCAGAGCAGCTTGCAAGCCGGAAGCTATAAACCTGGCCCTCGCAAATTGCGCCCGGCTTGGTGGCGCAAGCATCCCGCTTGCGGTTCTTGAGTGGATCTTTCCCGAAGAGCGCCTAACAAAACTGTAGTCGCAGGCTTTAGCCTGCGCGGGGGAAGACGCACCCATAAGCCGAGTCAGACGAGACGCCGCTGTTGTCTGCGGCAACGGTGCGGCTACATGGAAATTGGTTTTGTTAGGCGGCTCTAAGCCGAAAGCTGCACTAGCAGTTTGAGACGACGTGATGACGTTTTCACGGCAGCCCTGCGACGACAGTTTTGTTAGCAAGAATTGCGATCACCATCGGAGGACTGAGTTTTGCGCTTGCCCCGCCGCGTCAAAGTCCTACAATTCGAGTCAGGGAGAGGCATTGCTAAAGTTTGGGAATTGTAGCGGCGGTCTACGACCGCCGACGCTTATGATTCGACGCTCGCAGAGCGCCGCTACAGCGAACTGTA
>DATIZX010000045.1:0-29298 GCA_035516795.1 Verrucomicrobiia bacterium | reverse complement strand
CAACGCGGGTGGTCCCGGCATCATGGCCACCGATGCCGCCATCCGTTACGGGCTCGAGCTCGCCAAACTGCGACCCGAGACACTCGAGTCCCTCAAGGCGAAGCTGCCCCCGACCGCGAACTTTTCCAACCCCGTCGACGTGATCGGCGACGCTGCGAGCGATCGTTACGCCACGGCTCTCGAAGCCACCCTGGGCGATCCGAACGTTGACGGGCTGGTGTTGTTGCTCACACCGCAGTCAATGACCGAAATCGAGGGCACTGCCGAATGTGCGGGCAAGCTGGTGCCGCGGTTCGGTAAACCCGTGCTCGCGTCGTTTCTCGGCCACGTGGACGTGTCGGCCGGGGTGAGAATCCTCGAACAGAATGGCATTCCGAATTATGAGTTTCCCGAGAACGCGGCTCGCGCACTGGGTGGCATGGCCCGTTTCACCCAGTGGGTCAACCGCCCCCGGACCGGCGAACGCCGGTTTGCAGTGGATGCCGAGACTGTACGAAATGTGTTTACGAGGGTGCGGGCGGAGGGACGCACTTTCCTTCCCGAAGTCGACGCGCTGGCTGTTTTGAAGGCCTACGGTTTCCCGACTTTGAGCCACGGACTGGCTCAGTCGGCGGACGAAGCCGTTGCGCTTTTGCAGAAGATCGGCGCACCCGTCGTGCTGAAAATTGTCTCCCCCGATGTCGTGCATAAGGTTGATGTTGGCGGTGTGCTCTTGAATATTTCCACGCCTGAGGAAGCCCGTGTTGGGTTTGTAAAAATCACAAACGGGGTGAAACAAAAGCTGCCCGGCGCGCGGCTCCTCGGGGTGGAAGTCGTCCAACAAGCCGCCCCCGGCACCGAGGTCATCCTCGGCATCAGCAAAGATCCGATGTTCGGTCACCTCATCATGTTCGGATTGGGCGGCACCTATGTGGAAGTCTTCAAAGATGTGAGCTTCCGCCTCGTCCCCATCCGCGAGCTTGGCGCGCGTAACATGATCAACTCGATTCGCGCCGCCAAGGTGTTCGAAGGGTTCCGCGGCGCGCCGCCGGCCGACGTGAATTCCATTGCAGAATGTCTGGAAAGACTTTCGCAGTTGGTTACCGATTTCCCCGAGATTGCGGAACTCGATATCAATCCGCTCATCGTTCATGCCCGCGGTGCCGGTGCCCACGTGGCCGACGCTCGCATTGTGCTCGCGGCGCCCACCAAATCGCCCTGAGCGATCGCATCAATATGAATAGCGCGCCGGCCATTGCCAACCATGCGGGCGCGAGTGATTCGCGAAAGGTCTCAGTCGCCCAAATCCTCGTGTACGAACTGCGCGTGCGCGACGCCATGAGCAAAGAGCTCATCACCGCCGCCCCCGGCGACAGTTTGCGTTCCATTCAAAATCTCATGAAAGCGCGGAAGATTTCGGGCGTGCCTATCACGGGGGGCGACAAGCTACTGGGGTTAATCAGTATCGAGGATATCATCAACGCGCTGAGTAACGCCTACATCGATGAAGCCGCCGAGAAACACATGGCTCACAACGTCATCGCGCTGCGCGACCATTTTTCTCTCGTGCGCGCCGTCGCCGAGTTCGACCGTCACGAGTTTGGCCGGTTTCCCGTGCTCGACAGCAACGACCGCTTGGTCGGGGTGATCACCCGCGGCGACATCACCAATTGCCTCATGCATCACCTCGAACGGCGCGCCGAAGAAGCGGTCGCTCACGAGGCGGCGCTGGTCGCCGAACGCTCGGCGGACGAGAAAGCGAAACGGGTGGTGGTGCGTGTCCATGTGAAATCCGGCGATTTTGACAGTGCTGGACGGCTTTCGCAGCGGTTGCGGCAGGTATTACGTGATCGGGGGATTGATCCCGACGCACGGCGCCGCGCCGCCATCGTCGCCTACGAAGCCGAGACCAATATCATCATTCACTCGATTGGTGGTGACATCACTGCCACGGTTTGCCCCGAACAGGTTACTATCGATGCTGTGGACCGCGGACCGGGTATCGAGAACATCGACCTCGCGATGCAGGAAGGTTGGTCAACCGCCGGCCCGCTTGCCCGGTCGCTCGGTTTTGGCGCCGGCATGGGATTGCCCAACATCAAGAAATGCTCGGACCGATTTGAAATCCATTCCGAGTTGGGTCCCGGCACACAATTGCACTCGGAAATTCTGCTACGGAAGGCGGCCTCCTCTTCATGAAAACCCAAACCGACATCAAATTGCAGTCGCTGCTCACAGTGATTCAGGCCGAACCACTGACCGACGAAGTCGACGCCTCTCTGAGCGGCTGTTATATCTCCGATCTGCTCAGCGACGTGCTTGCCCATTCGCAACCCGGCATGTTGTGGCTGACGATCCAAACGCATCGCAATGTTGTTTCCGTCGCCGCCACGAAGGACATCGCCGCCGTCCTGTTTACTTGCGGACGCCGGCCCGAAACGTCCATCGTCGTCGAAGCCGCTGAAGAGGGAATCGTATTGTTGACGACGCCGTTGAGCACGTACGAAGCGGCGGGAAAATTGTGGGAAGCTGGACTCCGCGAATGAGGTCATTATGAGCCCCGCACAACGACAAACGGCTCCACTTCTCCCGTATCATCCGAGCGGCGACCAGCGCTTCGCTTCGCTGGATCAAACCATCGAGCATTATCACCGCGAACCGACTGCGCTGATCCAGATCCTACACGCAGCGCAGCACACGTTCGGCTATCTCGCTCCCGACGTACTGCGGTACGTCTCCGGAGCCTTGAAGGTGCCGCTGGCACAAGTGTACGGCGTGGCCACGTTTTACAACTTTTTCTCGGTGGTGCCGCGCGGGAAATACCAAATTCTGGTTTGTCGTGGAACCACCTGTCACGTTCGCGGCGCCCAGCAGACGATTGAGACTCTCGGTCAACAATTGGGCGTCGGCGAAGGTGAGACCACCAAGGATGGCCGGTTCAGTCTGCATACCGCGCGTTGTATTGGAGCGTGCGCCCTGGCTCCGGCGATCACTGTCGGGGACGATGTCTTTGGCAAGATGACTTACGACAAGGTCGCGCATTTCTGCCAGAAAGAGTTGAAGAAGTATGTTTGACCAACTCTCGCTCAACATTCTCGACATTGGCATGAATTCGCTCGCCGCCGGGGCGAACGCGATTCAAATCGCCGTGATTGAAAGCGTCAGGCGCGACTGGCTGATCATTCGGATTCGCGACAACGGGCGAGGCATGAACAGCGCGACGCTCAAGCGCGTCTTGGGCCGGAACTTCACGACCAAGACCGGGCGGAAGAAACCGATTGGGCTCGGCTTGGCGCTGCTGCGACAGTCCTCCGAAATGTGCGGCGGCACGTTTCACATTCGTTCCGCACCGAGCGAGGGCACATCGATTACGGCGTCCATGCGCCTGTCACACGTCGACCGTCCACCGCTCGGCGATCTGAACGGCACCATCCTGGCGTTGTGCGCCAGCAACAAGACCGTGGACGTGCGGCTGCATTACCGATCCGACGAAGGAACGTTCCAGTTTAGTTCAAAAGAACACAGGTCCGACATCAGCCGTCCCGAAAACATTCGGAGCGGCGGCAACCCAACGCCCGCTCGACTCAGCGGGCCTACAGCCTGAGGGAACCATGAATCTCGACGAACTCAAGAAACTCAAAGAGAAAGCGCAACGCCAGGTGTCACTGCGGGAAGGCAACAAGAAATATCGCGTCGTTTTCAGCATGGGCACCAGCGGCATCGCCGCTGGCGCACGCGAAGTCATGACCACCATGCTGGATGAGATCGACAAGCGTGGTATTGACGACGTCGAAGTCGCCGTGACCGGGGAAATCGGCTTGGTGGATGCCGAGCCGGTGATTCGGGTCGAAGAAAACACGGGCGAGAAAGTGACCTACGCAAAGGTTAATGCCGAGGCGGCGCGGAAGATTGTGGCCGAGCATTTGGAGAAAGGCAAGGTCGTCGCCGGTCTGGCCGTCGGCAAGCCCAAGGAAGCGGAGAAGAAATAAATGATCCGCACGCACATTCTCGTTTGCACGGGTACCGGCTGTACCGCCAACGGCAGTCTCGCCACGCGCGACGCGCTCTTGGCGGAGTTCAAGAAGTACGGGCTCGAGAACGAAATTGAAGTGGTGGAAACCGGTTGCATGGGGCGGTGCGACCTCGGTCCCTGTTCACTCGTCCACCCGGATGGCACGTTCTACAAGGAAGTCACAGCCGCGGACGTGCCGAAGCTCGTCGAGGAGCATTTTCTCAAGGGCCGCCCCTATACGAAACTCCTGCCGCAAGATCCGCGGACACAGCACGTCGTGTTGACGCAATCGGACTTCACATTTTTCAATTCGCAATTACGAATTGTCCGCGACAATTGCGGCGTTATTGATCCCGAGAATATCGAGGAATACATCGGTCGCGACGGCTATGCGGCGCTGGGTAAGGTGCTCACCACGATGTCGCCCGAGCAGGTTATCGACGAATTGAAAGCCAGCGGACTGCGCGGGCGTGGAGGTGCTGGTTTTCCCACCGGACGGAAATGGGAATTGATGCGGAAGGCTCCAGACTTCCCGAAGTACGTCGTTTGTAACGCTGACGAAGGAGATCCCGGCGCCTTTATGAACCGCTCGGTCCTCGAAGGCGATCCTCATAGCGTGCTCGAAGGCATGGCCATCGGCGCGTACGCGATGGGTTCGAATCGCGGATTCGTTTACATTCGGGCGGAGTACGGTTTGGCGGTCAAACGCCTGCACATTGCCATCGAACAGGCTTACAAATACGGACTTCTGGGCAAGAAGCTTTTCGGTTCGGATTTCGATTTCGACCTCGAAGTCCGCATCGGTGCGGGGGCGTTTGTTTGCGGCGAAGAAACGGCGCTTATGCGCAGCGTCGAAGGTCGTCGCGGCCAACCTCAACCACGTCCGCCGTTCCCCGCCCAGCGAGGGCTCTGGGGCAAACCGACCAATATCAACAATGTCGAAACGTGGGCGACCATTCGGCCGATTATTTTGAAAGGTGCGAAGTGGTTTGCTTCCATCGGTACGGAGAAGACCAAGGGAACAAAAGTCTTTTGCCTTGCCGGTAAAATCAACAATACAGGCGTCGCTGAGCTTCCATTTGGCACAACGCTGCGCGACATGATTTACGAGGTCGGCGGCGGAATTCCGAATGGCAAGCAATTCAAGGCCGTTCAAACCGGCGGCCCGTCGGGCGGCGTCATTCCGGCGGAGCACATCGACACACCTGTGGACTATGAATCGTTGCAGAAACTCGGTTCGATCATGGGCTCGGGTGGTTTGGTCATTATGGACGAGGATTCGTGCATGGTGGACGTGGCGCGGTTTTTCATGGAGTTCTGCTGTGACGAAAGCTGCGGCAAATGCCCGCCTTGTCGCGTCGGCACGCGTCAGATGCTCGCGATCTTGGAGCGCATCTCGAAGGGCAAAGCCGAATTGGCCGACCTGAAGAAGTTGGAAGAACTAAGTATTGTCGTCAAGGACGCGAGCCTCTGCGGTCTCGGCCAGACGGCGCCCAATCCCGTGCTGACCACGCTGCGCTATTTCCGTAACGAATACGAGGAACATATTCGCGAGCACCGGTGCACCGCCGGCATCTGCTCGGATTTGTTTGTGTCGCCCTGCGAGAACTCTTGTCCGTTGCACATGAATATTCCCGGGTTCCTCCAATTGCTGAAGGAAGATCGGTTGGACGACGCCTTTGACCTGGTGATCATGGATAACCCGCTGCCGGCCTCGACCGGCCGCGTCTGCCAACATCCGTGCGAAAATCGGTGCCGCCGCAAGACAGTGGATTCGGCGGTCAACATGCGCGAAGTGCATCGCTACATTGCGGATACGATTTTCGAGAAAGTAACCGCCGAGCAGATACTCAAACGGCTCGATCAACGGAAAATGCCCGCCACCGGCAAACGCGTGGGAATCGTCGGTTCTGGCCCGGCAGGATTGAGCGCCGCGTTTTACCTCGCGTTGCTGGGCCATAACGTGACGGTGTACGAATCTGCCGAAGAGCCGGGGGGCATGTTGCGTTACGCACTGCCAGATTACCGATTGCCGACGGAAACGTTGGAACATGAACTCGACTTGATCCGTGGTTTGGGCGTTCGATTCGTCTGCAAGACCGTGCTGGGCCGCGATATCACTCTCGAAAAACTGACAAGCGATTACGATGTTGTTTTCCTGGCGATCGGCACGTGGGAAGAACAAGACCTCGGCGTTCCGGGAGGAGAACTCAAGGGCGTTTTCCCGGCGTTGGATTTCCTCAACCGTATCTCCCATGGCGAGAGGATCGATATCGGCAAGAGAGTAGCCGTGATTGGCGGTGGCAATGCTGCAATCGATTCCGCTCGCACGGCGTTGCGACTTGGCGCGGACGTGACCATCGTCTATCGCCGCTCGAAGGAAGACATGCCGGCGATCCTGCAGGAAACCGAGGAAGCCTTGGAAGAAGGCGCGAAACTCATTACGCTCGCCGCACCGGTTCAGGTGCTTGGCGAAAACGGCAGGGTTACTGGTTTGGAGGTCGCAAAAACGATTCTTGGCAAGTACGACGCTCGCGGCCGGCGCGCGCCGATCACGACCAACGAGAAGTACGTGGTCGCGTGCGACACGATCATCGAGGCCATAGGCGAAAGGGTGGACGGTGCCGTGGCGGAAAAGCTCGGCCTGCAGCTCAATAAGTCCGGCACGATCAAGGTGGACCGTTGGACGTTGCAGACGAGCCATCCCAAAGTGTACGCAGGCGGCGACGCCGTAACTGGCGCAGCCAACGTCACCGCGGCCATGGGATTCGGCAAGAAGGCGGCGGCGATTATCGACCGTCAGTTGGCCGGTGTCGATCGGTTCCGTCAGCTATGGCCGCGGCCCCGATACAGCAATACCGTGCCGGCTCAGACCGGCGAGGGTCCTCGTAGCGTTGGAAAACTTGTGCCCAGCGAGGAACGCCGGAGCAGTTGGCATGAAGTCTCCCACACCCTGAGCGCTTGGGAAGCCAAAAGCGAAGCGATGCGCTGTCTGCGCTGTGACCTCAAGGCGCATTCCGGAGAAGGAAACGGTCACGACTCGCATGAACACAACCTGCAACCCGCGGTGAACGCATGATCGCTCCGAAACAAATTACTCTCACGATCAATGGCAAGCGTTGCCTTGGCCAGGAAGGCGACACGATCCTGCAGGTTGCCCAAGCCAACGACATTTTTGTCCCGACGCTTTGCCACATGAAACATCTCTCGCCGTGGGGTGGGTGCCGTCTTTGCATCGTGGAGATCAAAGGCAGCCCGAAGGTCGTACCTTCGTGTTCGACCCCGGCGACGGATGGCTCGGAAGTGATCGCGACCAGTCCGCGATTGCATGAGTTGCGCCGCAGCACGCTGGAGTTGTTGTTCAGCGAACGCAATCACATCTGCCCGATCTGCGAAATGAACCAGGGAGATTGCGGCCTCCAGCATCAGGGCTACGTGCATGGGATCGACGCCGTCCGGTTTCCCTACCTGTACCCGACGCTGCCGGTCGACACGAGCGGAAAGTATTTTGCGCTGGATCACAACCGTTGCATCCTTTGTACCCGCTGCGTGCGCGCGTGCGAGGAGATGGAAGGCATTCACACGCTCGATATTTCCCATCGCGGGATTCACAACCGGGTGGTCGTGGATATTGCAGCCACGTTCGGCACCTCCGATACCTGCACGAACTGCGGCGCCTGCGTGGCTTCGTGTCCCACCGGCGCGCTGTTCGACAAGGCGTCGGCTTTTCGCGGGAAACTGAATTCCTCGCAAGTCGTTCGGACGACCTGCCTCGAATGTCCGGTCGGGTGCGGCCTCGAAGTGTACACCCGTGACAACCGGATCGTGAACGTGTTCGGCGATTTCGAGTCGCCGATCAATCGTGGTCATCTCTGTGTACGGGGCCGGTACGAAACGTGGGCTGAGCCGCGCGAGCGGATTTTGACGCCACTCGTGCGTCGCGACGGCAAGCTCGAATCCGCAAGCTGGAACGAAGCGGTCGACTCCGTCAGGAACGCTGCCAGGAGATTCCAAACGGAGCAACGAGCGATGCTGCTGTCTCCACGCCTCACGAACGAGACCGCCCGGGCCATGCGGAAGCTGGCGCCCAAGATCGGACGTGTGGGCGTGGTTGTTGTCCAACACGAGGAAGCGTTGTGCCGCGTGAACGGCGGGCCAACTCCGCCGGCCTCGGCGTTGGATCAATTGCAGGACGCGGATGCGATCATCATTCTCGGGGCACGGCCCAGCCGTGACAATGGTGTGGTGGCTGCCCGCATCCGAACGACGGTGCGCCGTCGTGGGGCCAAGCTGTTGATCTTCCACTCGCGCAAGAGCGATCTGGATCGCTATGCCGATGTGTCTGCATACGCTGTAAGTCTCGAACGCGCATTCTGGAAACAGGTCGCGAGCTTGTTGCAGGACGTCCATCGGCCGGTGCTGGTGTACGGACCAGACGCGATGACTTCCATTGGCGTAACGGTAATGGAGCGGTTGATCAAGATTTTCGAGGTGAATACCGACGGTCGAACTCAGTCGCTGCAACTCGTTGCCTTGCCGGTAAGTACGAACGGATGCACCTGGACCGGCGCCGAGATTGAAACCGTCGAAGATGTTGGTCTATGGCTCGGCGCGAAGCCGTTGCGGTATTTGCAGGTGGTCGCCAGCGACGAACCTGACGGTGGCGCGCATTTGCTCCGCGAACGCCATGTTCGGGCTTTGTTGGACAACGTCGATTGTCTCGTCGTGCAGGCCAGCTATCGTTCGGCACTTACCGAACGAGCGCAGGTGATATTGCCCTCCGCCCTCTGGTCTGAGAAATCCGGCACGGTCACGAACTTCGAGGGGCGCGAACTACCGGTGCGGCAGGTGGTGCCGCCCCGCGGTGAGGCACGTGATGATCGAGAAATCTTGGAGACACTGTTTTCATGAGCGACAAACCGAAAATCAAGGTAGCGACAGCGTGGCTGGGCGGATGTTCCGGCTGTCACATGTCCATCCTGGATATCGACGAACGGATCATCGACCTGGCGAAGCTGGTCGAATTCACCGCCAGTCCGATTACCGATCTGAAGGAGATTCCCGAGGTGGACGTGGGCATTATTGAAGGGGCGGTTTGCAACGATGAGAACGAACACGTCCTGCGCACCATGCGCAGCCGCTGCAAAGTATTGATTGCGCTCGGCGATTGTGCGCTCACAGGCAACATTCCAGCGCTCCGCAATTCCTTCAAACTGGAAGAGGTGGTCACCCGCGGCTTCGTGGAGATCGAGAGCACACAAATTGCCGGCGTACCCGATACCACGGTCGTCCCGCGCTTGCTGAAACGGGTCCGTCCGATTCAAGAGTTCGTGAAGGTGGATGCCCATATTCCCGGTTGTCCGCCGGATGCCGATACGATTTGGTATGCTCTGACCGAGCTGTTGGCCGGTCGGATGCCGCAATGGAATGAAACGAATTTGAAATATGACTGACGTCAATACGCAAACGATCACGATCAATCCGGTGACCCGCATTGAAGGTCACGCGAAAATCACCATCCACCTCGATGACGCCGGCAACGTGGCGGACACGCGGTTTCATGTGGTCGAGTTCCGCGGATTCGAGAAATTCTGCGAAGGCCGGTATTTCGCCGAGATGCCGCAAATCACGGCGCGAATCTGTGGAATTTGTCCGGTGAGCCATTTATTGGCGAGCGCCAAGGCCTGCGACGCGGTGCTGGGAGTAGAGATTCCGCGCCCAGCCAAGCTGTTGCGCGAGCTGATGCACATGGGGCAACTCACGCAATCACACGCGCTGAGCTTCTTTCATCTCAGTGCCCCCGATTTGCTGTTGGGATACGACAGTAACCCCGCGCTGCGTAATGTCGTCGGACTCATTCAGCAGCATCCGGATATCGCCCGCAAAGGAATCCGCCTGCGCAAGCTCGGGCAGGAGGTCATCAAGCTGACGGCGGGACGCAAGATTCACGCGGATTTCCCGGTGCCCGGCGGCGTCAACAAGGCGCTGACGAATACGGAGCGCGACGAGATGCGAGCCGGCTTGACGGAAGCGATGCAACATGCCCGGTTCGCGCTGGATCTTTTGAGGCGCTACCAACAGGACCACCAGCCGGAGGTGGAAGATTTCGCCGCTTTCGATTCCAACTTCATGGGGCTGGTCCAGGCGGACGGTGCGCTGGAACATTACGACGGCAGACTGCGGTTTTGCGACAACGAAGGGCGGGTTCTCGAAGACCAGATCGACCCCGCCAATTATCTGGCCGTCATCGGCGAAGCCGCCGAACCGTGGTCATACCTGAAGTTCCCGTTCATTAAACGCCTGGGTTATCCTGATGGAATGTACCGGGTCGGACCGCTGGCCCGCTTGAACGTCGCGGATCGGATTGCCAGTCCGCAAGCGGACAGAGAATTGCAGGAATGGCGTTCGCAAGGCCGGAGTCCGCGTCGGAGTTCGTTCTATTATCATTGGGCGCGGCTGATCGAAATCGTATACGCGCTGGAACGGATCGAACAGTTGCTCGATGATCCTGACATTTGCAGTACGGACATTCTGGCTGATGGGAAACCCACGAACCAACAGGGCATCGGCGTGATCGAAGCACCGCGTGGGACGCTCATCCATCATTACTGGGTCGACGCGAACGGCCGGGTCGAGAAGGTCAACCTGATCGTGGCCACCGGCCACAACAACCTCGCCATGAATCGCGCCGTACAGGCGGTCGCCAGGAAATACGTCAAAGCGCGGCAATTGCAGGAAGGCATGCTCAACCGTGTCGAAGCGGCCATCCGCTGCTACGATCCATGTTTGTCCTGTTCGACGCACGCCATCGGTCAGATGCCGATAGTGGTCGAAGTCGTCGGCGCTGACGGAATCGTGCAACAAACGCTGACGCGCGGGTGACGTGAAGACGTTGATTTTTGGTTATGGGAACGCCAGCCGGCGCGACGACGGTGTCGGCTGGTTTGTCATCGGGCAACTGGATAAGTTGGGCCTTGACGGTATCGAACTTCTCAACTGCCACCAACTGGAAGTTGATCACGCCGAGGTCATCAGTCGCTTCGATAATGTCATCTTCGTCGACGCGACCACTCCTCAGAGTCCGAGAACGATCACCGAAACAGTCGTACAGCCCAGGTTTCAGACCCACGCCGTGACGCATTATCTCACCCCGTCGGATTTGCTTTCGCTCTCGGACACACTGTACGGTCAGGTGCCGCGAGCGATTTTGTTCAGCATCCGCGGCTGCGACTTTGGGTTCGGCATGGGACTGTCGTCCGCCACCGAAGGCTGGGCACTGGAAGCGGTGCAACGAATTCAGCAATTGGTCGTACAATCAAATCGTCATCCGGATGCATCGCACCAAATCAGCGAGGACAGGAAAGGGAGGCAGGCCCATGCATGAGATGTCCATTGTCGAAGCCCTGCTGGAAACGGTGCTGGCTGAATTGCGGCTGCATCCCGGTGCTCGCGTCTGCATGGTTCGCGTCCGCATCGGTGCGCTGCGTCTCGTGGAGCCCACGGCGCTGCAATTCTGCTATAGTACGGCTGTGCAAGATACACCGCTGGCTGGCTCACAGCTCCAAATTCAACAGGTCGACGCGTCCGCGCGCTGCGACGTGTGCAGTCTCGAGTTCCCCGTCGAAGAAAGCTGGTTTGAATGTCCGCGATGTCACTCGGCAAATGCACGGCTGCTGCAGGGCGACGAACTGCTGTTGACCAGTTTTGAAATTGAGCAGGTTTTATCTTCAGATTTGAAAGCAACGAATCCCCATGTCCACTGCCGCTCCTAACTCATCCAGATTCCAAATTGTCGAGGCGCGTTTCCTGGCGCCCGACGTGAAATTCTTCCGAATCGCTGCCCCGCGAATTGCCCGCAAACGCAAAGCGGGCCAATTCGTCATCGTTCGGACTCATGCCCAAGGCGAACGCATACCGCTGACGATTGCCGATTCCGATGCGCAGGCTGGCACGATTGGGATCATCGTTCAGGGCGTTGGCAAGACCACGAAACAGCTCAACAGTATGAATGCCGGCGATTATTTGGCCGATGTGGTTGGTCCGCTGGGAAAGCCCTCAGAGATCAAACTTTTTGGCACGGTGGTGGTCATCGGCGGTGGCGTCGGCACAGCCATCGCCTATCCGACGGCGAAAGCCCTCAAGGCCGCGGGTAATCAAGTCCTCTCGATTGTTGGCGCCCGCACGAAGGAATTGGTGATTCTCGAAGCCGAAATGCGCGCCATCAGCGACGAACTTCACATCACCACCGATGATGGCTCTTACGCCGAGAAAGGTTTTGTCACGGACAAACTGAAAGCGCTCATGGGCACAGGACGGAAAATCGATCTCGTGCTCGCCATCGGCCCGATTCCCATGATGCGCGCGGTGGCCGAAACCACCCGTCCGCAGCGGATCCGAACGATTGTGAGTCTCAATCCGATCATGGTGGACGGCACCGGTATGTGCGGCGGTTGCCGCGTGCTGGTGGACGGGAAGAGCCAGTTCGCGTGCGTGGACGGCCCGGAGTTCGACGCGCACCGGGTCGATTTCGACATGCTGGTGAAACGCAATGCGATGTACCGCGACATGGAAAGACGCTCTTTGGAGGAATTCCTGTGTGAGAGCAGGCCCGGCCCCACACATGAGTGCCGGTTGGAGAAGCAGAATCCGGAACTTGCCAGAAGCTGAATGCTTTACAATTTCCATGGCGAATCCTCTACCTCCAAAAGAACGAACCAAGATCGCCCGGCAGAAAATGCCGGAGCAGGAACCGCACGAACGCCGGAGCAATTTCCAAGAAGTCAATCTCGGCTTGGACTTCGAGTTGGCCAAGCAGGAAGCGTTGCGATGCCTGGAGTGCGCCAAGCCGAAATGTGTTGATGGTTGTCCCGTCGGCGTCAAAGTGAAAGAGTTCATCGCGCTGATTCTCGACGGCAAGTATTTGGAGGCGGCAGCGAAGATCCGCGAGGACGACGTTCTACCGGCCGTCACCGGCCGGGTCTGCCCACAGGAAGATCAGTGCGAAGGCGCGTGCGTGCTGAGCAAGAAGTTCTCGCCGCTGGCGATCGGTTATTTGGAGCGGTTTGTGGCCGACTACGAGAGACAAACGGGTCAGATTGGGTTGCCGCAAAACGCGCCGCCCACCGGCAAGCGGGTGGCGATCATTGGCAGCGGTCCAGCCGGCTTGAGTTGCGCCGGCGACCTGATCCAGAAGGGACATCAGGTCAGGGTGTTCGAAGCGCTCCAGGAAATCGGCGGCGTCCTCATCTACGGCATCCCAGAATTCCGGTTGCCGAAGGAGATCGTGCGTCAGGAAGTGGACAACATGCGGCGCATGGGCGTGGAGTTTGAGACCGATGTGGTGGTGGGGCAGACCGTGACGGTGGATGAGTTGCTAAATGAAGAGGGATACGACGCGGTGTTGGTGGCCACGGGCGCGGGTCTGCCGCATTTCCTGAATATTCCGGGCGAACATCTCTGCGGCGTGTATTCCGCCAACGAGTTTCTCACCCGCGTGAATTTGATGAAGGCCTACCGGTTTCCCGAGTACGATCAACCGGTGTTTGATTGCCGGGGTAAAGATGTGGCGGTGGTCGGCGGCGGCAACACCGCGATGGATGCGATCCGCTGTTCCTTGCGCTTGGGCGCGAAGAATGCCTATCTGGTTTATCGGCGCTCCGAAAAGGAGATGCCGGCCCGCATCGAAGAGGTCAAGCACGCCAAAGAAGAAGGCGTGCAGTTGATGACCTTGACCAATCCGGTAGAATTTCTCGGGGACGAGAAGGGCTGGCTCCGCGCAGCGCGCTGCATCAAGATGGAATTGGGCGCGCCGGATGGATCGGGCCGCCGTCGCCCGGTGCCCCTCAAAGGTTCCGAGTTCGAGTTGCCGCTGCAGATGGTGATTATCGCCGCAGGCACCAGCGGCAATCCATTGGTGCAGTCGACGACGCCGGACCTGAAGACCAATAAGCACGGATACATTGAAGCCGCGGAAGACACTTTAAAGACGTCCAAGAAAGGCGTCTTCGCCGCCGGCGATATTGTGACTGGGGGGGCTACGGTAATTCTGGCAATGGGAGCTGGTCGTAAGGCGGCCCGTGCTATCCACGAGTATCTGAACAACGGCCAGTGGTAGCCAGTGCAGTGGCACCTCCAAGAATTGCTAGGTACTGTAGGCCGCCTCTGCGAGGCGGCGCTCTTGGCTGGCCGTAGTCCACGCCGACTCACAGAGTCGGCCTACAGCGGTGGCAGTGCTCGGATGCGACCAGTGGTAGATCGAAGACGCGGTTCAGATTGCACATTCCGGTAGTCTGCGATAGCGTTGGCCAGAAAGGCAAATGCTATGAGCACCATTGCCACCAGCGTCAGTTACAGTTTCACCGTTCGCCTTCGCATCGACAACCGCTTCGGGATGTTAGCGCGCGTGTTGCAGACCGTCGCGCGGGCGAAAGGCGACCCGGGCGCGGTCGACGTGGTCCGCGCCGAGCGCGAGTACAAGGTCCGCGATCTCACGGTCAGCGCACGGGACGATGCCCACGCAAAAATCATTCTGGCAGAGCTGAGGAAGCTCCGGGGCATCAAAGTTCTTCAAGTCTCCGATCGGGTGTTCCTTTTGCACCTCGGTGGCAAGATCCGCGTGCAAAACAAGGTGCCGCTCAATACGCGGGACGCGCTCTCGATGGCGTACACGCCCGGTGTAGCACGCGTCTGCCTGGCCATCGCCGAAGACAAACGCAAAGCCAACACACTGACCATCAAGCACAACTCCGTGGCCATCGTCAGCGACGGCACCGCCGTGCTCGGCCTTGGCGACATCGGCCCGGAAGCGGCGATGCCGGTCATGGAAGGCAAGGCGATGCTGTTCAAGGAGTTCGGCAACATCGACGCCTACCCGATTTGCCTGCGGACCAAGGAAGTCGATGAAATCGTCAATGCGGTGAAATGGATCTCGACGGGTTTCGGCGGCATCAACCTCGAAGACATCAGCGCTCCACGCTGCTTCGAGATTGAATCACGCCTCAAGCAGGAACTGGACATCCCGGTATTTCACGATGACCAGCATGGCACGGCCGTGGTAGTGCTTGCGGCGGCACTCAACGCGATGAAACTGACGCAGCGGAAACTCAGTGCCATCAAGATTCTCATCGCCGGCGCGGGCGCCGCAGGTGTGGCCGTAGCCAAAATGCTTCTGGTCGCAGGGGCACGCCAAATCATCAGTTGCGACCGGGAAGGCATTATCTGTCGACGGCGTCTCGGCGAACTCAATTTTAGCAAGGCTTGGCTGGCGGAACACACCAACTCGCGCAACCTCAGCGGCACGGTCGAAGACGCCGCTCGCGGTGCGCATCTGTTCATTGGTGTCAGTGGTCCCGGCGTGTTCACGTTGAAGGCGCTGAAGAAGATGGCGAAAAACCCCATCGTCTTCGCGCTGGCCAATCCGGTACCGGAGATCATGCCGGAAAGAGCCGAACGCTACGCCCGCATCATTGCCACGGGACGCAGCGATTATCCCAACCAGATCAATAATGTATTGGCTTTTCCCGGCATCTTTCGCGGCGCGCTGGATGCGCGCGCGCGCGACATCAACGAGCCGATGAAACTGGCCGCGGCGAAAGCCATTGCCGGTTGCATCGCCCCCGAAGAGCTGAGCGAGGAATACATCGTTCCCAGCGTGTTCAATAAGACCGTGGCGACCCGCGTCGCTCGCGCCGTGGCCGCCGCCGCCCGCCAAAGCGGCGTCGCGCAACGTGGACACTAACACATTCCGCTAAAGCCCAAATCGTGGGAGCGGTTTCCAGCCGCGACCGGTTCGCCGCGAATGAACAATGGGACGAGTGCATGCCTGCATTCGATTCGGCGTGCGTCGCGCTTGTCCCGACCGGCTCGCGCTCTCATTTCTTCTCTGCAGGAGCGTCGAAAAAATCGCTAGAGACTTGACCCCTTCCGCTCTAACAACTATAAGAAACGCTGAGATGCCCACAACCGCTTTGCGCGTTCCTTACACTCAGCAATTTTCGCCGGCGCAGACGCCCTTGTGTAAATTGCTGGCCGTCCTACGTCAGAATCAGGGCGACCGCGACGCTCTGAAAAAGGCTATTGCCGCTGCATTCTTTAATGACAAACCGAAACCGGTCAGCCTCGCGAACAACACGGTTATTTGCCTCGGGGTGTACGGTATCGTTGACTCGAAATCCAACCTGACCCCGTTAGGCAAGACACTTATTGACTTGCAGAATGATGAGAAGGCAGCAATCGCCGCTTTGGTGAAACATCTCTTGCTGTCAATGGACGGAGTCCAAGTGGTCGAGGCGCTGCGTGAGATGGCAAGAGGAGGACACAAGCTCAGCGTAGCCACGCTCACAGAGGAACTAGGGCACCGGGGTATTAAGGTTAGCAGTAATGCCAGCGACCTATCTGGAGTGCTGGACTGGCTGCGGCTCGCGGGCGTCCTAAACGACTACATGGTGAATGAAGATCGCTACGCAGAGGTCACCGGCATCCACGTCCCCGTAATCGAGGCATTCAAGAATCTGGATGCGGCGCAGATCGGATTCCTAAGGGCGATGTCCGCGCTCAACATCACGGACTGGACGCCATTTGACACTGTCGCGGAACACGCTGAGATGCTTTATGCAGGTGAAGTGACGTTCAACTGGAAAGTCGTTCCGAAGACAGTTCTTGTTCCTCTCAAGAATGCTGGTCTGCTCGACATGAAACTCGCACCCAAGTCGGGTGAGAACACACGAGGCGGCAAATCAACCTTTGTCAAACCCACCGAGAAGTTCGAAAAGGAGATCGCTGAACCCATCCTCGCGTCCCTGCTGAAGAACGTCGGCATCAAGGACGTCAGGAAGATTCGGGGTATCAAGTTCGAGGAGTTGCTCCAGCACCTGAAGTCGAAGGACGACAACGTGCGAGCCGATGCGCTCGAGGTGCTGGCGATGCGCATTTGCCAGATGCTGGACTTGGATTTCATGGGTCTCCGAGAAACTGACGAAAGTGTTGCAGGTGGAGGCGAAGTCGACGGGATGATGCACTCTGCGCGCCTTATCTATTCCCGCTGGCAGATTCAGTGCAAGGCGACCGACAAGATCACTCTTGATACCATCTCGAAAGAAGTTGGCATGTCAGAAGTCACACTCGCGACCGTTATCCTTATCGTTAGCACGGGCAAGATGACGGATGGGGCGACGACCTTTCGGCGGAAGATGATCGAAAAGAAGCCGTTGAATATCGCCGTTCTCGATGGCGACGCGCTCGATGAGATTGCGAAGAACCCAGCTGCAATTGGGCGCATTCTGCACGACCAAGCTGTCGACGCTATGAGCAACAAGCCACATCCACCGCTAATCAATCCACCCCATGGCGGCGGTGGGGCAGACCGCAAACGTTCGGTCATCCTCGGCACGCCCGCCGACACTACCCTTGCCCCCGCAGACGGTCAGAAGCAATCCCAACTCAATCTTTCTGCATATTACTCCACCGACGCGGGCAGCATGTACGTGGGGGACTGCATTGAAGTCTTGCCGTACTTGATCGCAAAGGGTGTGCGCGCGAAACTGATTTTCACATCGCCGCCGTTCGCGCTCGTACGTAAGAAGACCTATGGCAATGAGGACGCAGAACGCTATGTGAACTGGTTCATGCGCCTTGTGCCCTTACTACAACAGGTGCTCGAACCTGACGGGAGTTTCGTCATGGAAATCGGTGGCGTTTGGCTGCCAGGCCTTCCGGTAAAGAGCACCTACCAGTTTGAACTCCTCCTCCGTATCTGCAAAAGCGGCTTCTATCTAGCACAAGATTTTTACCTCTACAACCCCGCGCGACTTCCGACCCCAGCAGAGTGGGTGACTGTGCGACGAATCCGCGTGAAGGACGCGGTCAATAATGTGTGGTGGTTCTCCCGCGATGCGTTCCCGGATGCCGACAATCGGCGGGTGTTACGAGAATACAGTCCCAGCATGCTCCGTCTACTCAAGAACGGTTACCAGGCGAAAAAGAGACCGTCCGGCCATAACATTAGCACCAAATTTCAACGTGATCGCGGCGGCGCGATTCCACCGAACCTGTTGGAATACGCCAACACCGAGAGCGGCGGAAGATACCTAAAGGCTTGCCGTGCCGTTGGCATGAAGCCGCACCCCGCGCGCTTCCCTCTCGGACTTGCCAAATTCTTCATCAGTTTTCTTACTAAGCCCGGTGAGGTAGTTCTCGATCCATTCGCCGGCTCCAACGTCACTGGTGAGGCCGCGGAGTCGCTCGGTCGGAAGTGGGTGTCCGTAGAGCTCGATGAAACCTACGTAAAGGGGTCGAAGTTCCGATTCGAGAATCAGCCGGTAGAGTCGAAGGTCGTGCCGTTCCCCAAAGTCGCATAGCGTTGCCGGTCGGTTGCTTTAGAACCGGGTACAATTCGACGCAACAAGATTGGCCGTCAACAACAACCAGCCTTCAGCCGCCTAGACAATCCGCTTCTGTCGGTAGTGTGTCAATTTGCTGTAGCGGCTGCTCTATGAGCGCCGTGGGTGTGAGCATCTTCAACTGTCGGCGGTCGCAGACCGCCGCTACAGTTCCGAAACTGACACACCACCTTTATGCCAAGGCGTAGCGCCTCGCTTCCGCAGTGGCGGCTTAAAATTGCGATTGCCGAGTAGCGCGAGAAGAATGCTAACCGCATTCGGTTCAGTGCGCTTGTGAGAGCTTGTATTTCAATCGCCAGAAGAAAGGAATGCCGTAAGCGATGACCAAGCTGCCCGATAGCCACCACTTGTTCGCCGTGGGAAAGACGACCTGAACTACGACCAGAGCCATCAGCAGCAGGGCCACCCGGCCCATTGAGCCGGGCACTTGCTGCAGAATACCCACTGGTTGCTGTTTCTCGATCATTTCATTGCGGCGCGCCGCCAGTAACTGCAGCCAGGCGAACGCCCCGCCGATGGTTACTCCCAAGACAATTCCCAGCAAGATAGACAATGTCATTTCGTCTGCTTCCTGAATTTGGTTACACCGCCGCCTCAGCTTTTTCACCCGTGCGGATGCGCACGGCTTCCTCAACGGGCAACACGAAGATCTTCCCATCGCCGATCTTGCCCGTGCGCGCCGACTGGACGATTGCGGCCACCGCATCGGCGTATTTGTCATCAGCCAGGACGATTTCGATTTTGATTTTCGGCAGAAAATCGACGACGTATTCGCTGCCGCGATAGATTTCGGTCTGGCCTTTCTGACGTCCAAAGCCTTTGACTTCGGTGACGGTCATGCCTTCGATGCCGATTTCCGCCAGGGCTTCTTTTACTTCTTCAATTTTGAATGGTTTGATGATGGCTTCGATTTTTTTCATGATTGGTCTCGCTTTCGGTGCCGCCCCGATCCGCAGCGGCGAATCGGGGCGGCCACTGTTTTCGCTAGTGAGTTGAAACCTCCGCGTGCGCCGGTTTCGCGTAGCCCTTCGGATGCGGAGTCTCCGCTTCCTTGTCCATGACCATGCCGCTGTAGCCAAGTACGCCCATTTCCGGAATGTCCAGACCTTGGATCTCGACTTCCTCCGAAACGCGGTTGCCGACGAGCGCGTCGGCGATTTTGAACACGATGATGGTCAAGATTGCCAAGGTGACAAAGCAGGTGGTGACACCGATCAACTCGGCCCAGAACTGGCTCATGCCGCCGCCGTAAAACAGGCCGGTGACTTTGCCGGGGACGCCGTTCCAGCCTTCGCCGTAGGTGCCGTCGGCAAATAGGCCGAGCGACAAACAACCCCACGCGCCGCAAGTGCCGTGCACACTGACGGCGCCGACGGGATCGTCAATCCCGATTCGGTCGAGGAAGAACACAGATTCGACCACCAAGATGCCAGCGATGGCGCCCAGGATCGAGGCCCCGCCCGCACTGACGAAAGCGCAGGGGCAGGTGATCGCGACCAAACCAGCGAGCATTCCGTTGCACATCATGGACGGATCGGGTTTTTTAGTACGAACCCACCACATCCACAGGGTTGCGGCCAAGGCGCCTGTAGCTGAGGCTAGCATTGTGTTTGTCGCCACCACGCCGATGCGCAGGTCGGTGGCGGCCAGGCTCGATCCCGGATTGAACCCGAACCAGCCAAACGCCAGAATAAATGTGCCAGCCATGGCCATTGGAATACTGTGCGGCGGGATGAAGTTCGTGCTGCCGTCCTTGTTGAACTTACCGTAACGCGCGCCGACGAGCCACGAGGCCACCAGCGCAATCACACCGCCTTGCATGTGTACCACGGAGGAGCCGGCGAAATCCACATGGCCATGACCGAGACCGAAGTTGGCACCGAGCTGCGATAGCCAGCCGCCGCCCCAAACCCAATTGCCGAAGATGGGATACATGATCGTGCCGATCGCGCAGCCGTAGATCATGAACGAAGAGAACTTCCAGCGTTCCGCGAGCGCACCGGTCGGGATCGTCGCCGTCGTGTCCATGAATACCATTTGGAACAGGAACAGCGTGAACACGGCCGTGTCGTAGCCGGCGCCTTGCAGAAGGAAGCCCTTCCAGCCAAGGAGACCCCAGTCATAGCCGAACAGGTGCACCGTGATCTCATGATTCAACCCGGCGTAGCCGCCCATCGTGCCAATCGGACCCAAACCGCCGAACATGAGGGCGAAGCCGCACAAATAGAAGCCGAGCATGCCCATCGGATAAATCATGAAGTTCATGGCAAACGTATGGGCGGTGTTCTTGGCACGCGTCAGCCCCGTCTCCACCATCGCGAAGCCCGCTTGCATAAACATGACCAGGAATCCCGTCACCAGCGTCCACGTGAAGTTGATCGCCACGCGGTTGTGGCCGGCAACATCCGCCAGCTTCGCGGCCAGTGGCTCTTTGTCCAATTCGGCCTTGAAATCGTTGTAAGCCTTCAGCGCGTCATCGTAGGCTTTCTGCTTGGCCGGATCCTTGGCATCCTCATCGCTCAGCTTGGCCGGCTCCGAAACCATGAACGCATTTCCGCCCGCGTCGAACGCTGTATTCCGATCGCCCGTCTTGTCTCCAGTCGGATCGGGTTTGGGCTCGTCGTCGGCCCACGCGGTTGATAATCCGCCGACCACGAGCAAGGTCAGCAACAGAACGCTCAGCCATTTCATGATGTGTTTGGGTAACTTCATTTTTTCCTCTCTGGTTTTCGTTCAGTTAAGCTGGGGTTGGTTTAGTACAGGTAGGCAACGCCAATGCCCGCGGTAAATTGATCGGGTTCGCCATTAAACGCCTGACCGTTGCTGGAGCGGTCCCAACGGAACTCGGGACGGACCTGCAAATTTCCGATGGGCTTGACGTTGACCGTGAGCGTGGCACTGTAAAGCTCTTGCCCAACGCCGGGAGCCAAACCGAACGTGCTGCCCGTCCGGACACCGTCCTTGTCCCTCAAATAATCGCCACGAACGGCCACGCCGACTTTGGGAGTAAAATCATACGTGAGCCACAATCCGCCCGCCCACCAGTCGGCATTGTCGGTCTGCGTGACGCCATCCGACAGAAAGGCGTTGTCTTCGTGGCCGTAGTCGCCTTGCAACCACATATTGAGCTTGTCGGTCCATTTGCGATTGAAGACGACGTCAGCTCCCGTGCGCCAATTGGTCGAATTCCCGGGTTGTTCCGGGCCGCCATAGCCAACCAGCCCGAGGCTCTCTTTGTCGTCGATCGTCCAGCCGATCCGCCCCATAAACGATTTGCCGGAGTTGTTGTCGGGCAACGCATCCCAGCCGTTGAACACCACGAACTCCGTATCAATCTTGTCATTCCATTTGTAGGCGAGTTGCAAACCGGTCTGGGTGAAGTTCTCGACAAACAAGAATTGGTTTCCTTCCGACCAATTCGGGTTCGCCGGTTCCTCGATGACCTCCACGCCCATCAACGTGACCATCTTGCCAAAAATGACTTTTAGGCCGTTGCCGATGGGAACGTTGACGGCAACAAAAGCTTCTTCCAGGTCGCCATCCGTGCCGAGGTTAAACGTCGTACCGGCCTTGCTGTTGCCGGAATGGATCGCCGCCGCATCCTGGCCGAAGATCAGACCTGCTCGATACCCAACCAGCCAGTTGGTCGGGTTGTAGTCGATCGGTTTTTCCAGCATCAATTTGAACTTATTGAACGTGAACTGATCGTGGTTCACATCGAACGTGCGGCCGACCGGGGCCTTGCGGGCAAAGTTATACAGGTATGATGCCGAAGCAAACCCGCTCAACTCGGTCTGGCCGAGAAAATCCAGCGTCTTCTGTGGAATGTCGGCCTTGGCGACGGCCACCTGCTGCGTGCTTCGTCCTTCGAGATCCGCCACACGTTGCTCCAGTTGCTTTATCTTCTCCATCAAGTCTTGGTCATCCGCTCGCGTCGGCATGGGAGCGAACATCAAAGCCGCCAAGCCCAAGCTCGCTAACTTCATCTGGTTGATTCTTTTCATTGCCAGTCTATTTCCCCCGATGATTTGTTATGGCCACTTTTTGCTGCGCTACTCGCCTTGAAGCCTCAAGGCGTCCTGATAGATTGCCCTACGACTTGCCATTGGCGGTGGTAGGCAACCGCTATGCCACGCCGGCACGCAGTTGTTCTAAGCCTTTCGTGTTTAAAAGAATACGTGCATGGGTCGAGATGTAGATAATCGGTTGTGCCGTCGCTTGTTTGCCAGCATGGGTAAAATGCGACAATTGCATCGGACTGCCGGCCACACTTTTTTATTGGAGTCGAAAGCCGGTTCGTGCAAAGTGACGGGCGGCGATGGGGTTCGCCTGAAACCGCCCGGTAATTTGGGCTGATGACTCCTACAGTGGGAGGAATTGTTATGCTTAGAGTACTGATACTCGCGCTGGGCGGCGCGATCGGCACGGCGAGCCGCTATGGCTTGAACGGGCTCATTTCGGGGCATCAAGCGAAGCATTTTCCGCTCGCCGCCACATTCCCCTTGGGAACAATGGTGGTAAATATCACGGGCTGTTTCGCGATCGGCTTTCTCGCGGCGGTTTCCGGACCGGCCAGAGGCCGTGCCTGGCTGAGTCCCGAGTGGCGCGATTTTCTGATGGTTGGGTTTTGTGGTGGATACACCACGTTTTCCAGTTACGGATTGCAGTCTTTGAATCTGGCGCGCGACAGTGAATGGCTTCAGGTCACGGCCAACGTCATCGGTTCGAATGCGCTCGGGCTGTTGGGAGTCTATGTCGGCTGGGTCGCGGGCCGATTCCTGCAAGCCAAACTCCATGGAGGTACCCTGTGAAACTCGAAGGTGAAGGCCAGTTGCTCCGTATCTATATCGGTGAACTCGATAAGTGGCACCATCAGCCGCTCTACGAGGCGATCGTACTGAGAGCCCGGGAAATGGGTTTGGCCGGCGCCACCGTCTTGCGTGGTCCCATGGGCTATGGTGCGCACTCCCACTTGCACACCGCAAAGATACTCCGTCTCAGCGAGGATCTACCTGTGCTGATCGAGATCGTCGACAAGGAGGAAAACATCGCGAAGTTTCTACCGGAGCTCGACCAGATGGTCAACGACGGGCTGGTCACTCTGGAAAAAGTACGCGTGATCAAGTACCAGGGGAATCCGAAGAAGCTTTGACGTACAATTGACAAGCCACAGGCGGCGGCTATCTTTGGCAGACATGACAGGCGATGGAGTTCGCCTGGTGCAGTTTCCGCTCCAGAGCGTTCGGGGCTGATGACTCCTACTGACGGATTCGTCGGTAGGAGCTTTTTGTTGGGCAAGTGAAGATGAAAAGCGGCTCGAATCAGAACGGATCTTCCGGCAAGTGGCTGGACTTTGTCTACCTGTGCGAAGCGCTGGATGCTGAAGGTTGTCCGATCTGCACGCTTGTTGAGAAAGCTTGCTACAAACATCTCGACAGCCTGTTCTACGAAAGCGTCAACGATGTGGGCACACGCCAGCGGCTTCACGCGTCCAAAGGATTCTGTAACTGGCACGCTCATCTCGCCACACGCATCCCGCACACCGACTCGGGGATTGCCATTATCTACGAAGACCTCTTGCACAATGTCAGCGAGCGGGCCACGGCCCTGCTTGCTGAGCTGCCGATTCACTCCCGATCAACGGTGAAACTCCTGCCGGCCTCGGTGGGATGTCCCGTCTGCGAAACCGCTCGCTTCAACGAACACGTTTTCCTCGGCGAACTGCTCCGTTGGTTCAACGACCCTGAATTGCAGACGAAATACCGGCTCGCCTTCGGGTTGTGCTTGCCGCACCTTCAGCAGGCGCTCGACGGATTCCGCGACCACCCACAAGTGCCGGCGCTGCTGGCCGCGGAAGGCAAGAAACTGGCCGCGTTGCAGGTGGAACTCCAAGAGTTCAATCGCAAGCGCGACTATCGTTTCGCCCACGAATCCCGAGGCGCGGAGCAAACAGCCTGGCGACGGGTCATCGAGAAATTTACCGGCAAGCGCGAAGTGTTTTCTCACGCCCCGGGGACAGGGAAAACGATCCGATGACCCTGATCGGGCGAGACGCCGAACTGGCTGTCGTTCGCGCTCATTTGCACGTTGGCAAGAGCCTTGCCATTACGGGCCCGGAGGGGGTTGGCAAAACAGCGCTGGTTCAGGCAGCGCTGACCGGCAGCGACCACGCGGTGTATTGCGCCGATACGACCACATTGAAGACGGCTTGCGAGTCGCTGCCGGGGGCGCTTGGCCACACCGGGGCTCGAGCCGACAATGTCGCGCGCAAACAAGCCGTGTTACGGGCATTACGCGGACGCGCCGACACTGTCGTGTTCGACCACGTCGGGCGCGTCACCCCGAAGCTGCTTTCGCTACTGGAGCTCCTGCACGCGTCGCACCCGCTGATCGTCGTCACCCGCAGCCTCGCGTGGAACGAGATTGGTCACTTGAAGATGATTCTCTGGGATTTCGACCGTCTCGAGTTGACGAATCTCCGTAAAGCTGATGCCTGCCGGCTCGTTGGGCGCGAGGCCGACCGTTTGAGGTTGGAGGCGCCCAATCTGACAGAGTTTCAGCACGAGTTGTGGCGATTGTCGCGCGGCAACCCGCGGCTTATCGTCGACTTGTGCGCACAAGCGGCCAACGGTAGGTACGTGTTCGGTCGCCACCTATCTGCACGATTGCTTGACCTTGACCGTCGCATCGCCAAAATCGGGCGGTCATGAAATCTCAAGGCCGCACGCGTTGGCTCAATCGCACCGTACTGGGTATCGGCTTGGCCTCGTTACTCAGCGACACTTCGCATGAGATCGCCACGACCATCCTGCCGGCTTTTTTGGCGACGATGGGGGCCGCTGCCGCGTGGCTCGGTTTGATTGAAGGCGTTTCTGACGGCATCTCCAGTTTCGCCAAAATGGGTTCCGGTTTTTTCACCGATCAAATGCGCCGCCGCAAACCGATTGCGGTGATTGGCTATGTCGTTACCACTTGCTGCACGGCGGCGTTCGGACTGGCGACGCGGGCCTGGCATGTGTTGTTGTGCCGATCGGGCGCGTGGCTGGGTCGCGGAGTCCGCACACCGGTACGCAAAGCGTTGCTCGCCGCCGCAGTCACTCCGCAAACCTATGGCCGCGCCTTCGGATTTGAGCGGATGATGGATACCGTCGGTGCGATTATAGGGCCGGCCGCGGCGACGGCGCTGCTGGTGGCGCTGCACTACAACTATTCACACGTTTTTTTTGTGACGCTGATTCCCGGGTTGCTGGCGGCCGTCGCCATCGGGGCACTCGTGAAGGAAAAACAACGACTACATGTGCCACACATTTCTTTCGGGGAACGTCTCAGTGCGCTGCCCAAATCGTTTCGCCGTTTTCTGTTGGCCGTCGGTTTGTTCGGTTCCGGGGATTTTGCGCATACAATGTTGATCTTGCTGGCTGCACAGAAGCTCGTCCCAGTTTACGGCGCCACCCGAGCGGCGAGCATTGCCGTGTCGTTATATGTCCTCCACAACGTCTTCTATGCCGGATTCGCTTTCGTGGCCGGCTTATTGGCGGATCATTTCAGCAAGCGCGGACTGCTGGCCGGCGGTTATGCGCTGGCGGCCGGCATGGGCTTGGTGCTGGTGTTTGCGCCCATGAATCTGCCGGTCTTGATCGTGGTGTTTATCATTGCCGGCATTTATGTGGCGACGGAAGAAGCGCTCGAGGATTCTCTGGCCGCCGAACTGGTGCAGGAGGAGCATCACGGTATGGGTTTCGGCGTGTTGGCCACGGTCAATGGCATCGGTGATTTCCTCAGCAGCGTGATTGTCGGACTGCTGTGGACGACCGTGGGAACGCAAATCGCCTTCGCCTACAGCACGGTGTTATTTGCGGCTGGTGCGTCGCTCGTGTGGCGCTCGAAATGAACGCGTCACCACAGCGAGTGTCTTTCCTGTTGAATCGGGCACACAAAAGAGTTAAAGAGGTCTTACCGATGGACCAACCGACACGTATGTTTCAGTCGCGGCAGTGACCGACAGTTGTGCTAAAGCTTCTATCTCCATGTCTCCCGAGCGCCGCACTTTCACCAAAGCCACTGTATTTCGCCTGATCGCCCCGAAGGCGCACGAGGTCTCCCTGGTCATCCGCTCCGCCAAGGGCGGATCGTACCCGGCCCATCACCTGCGCAAAGGTATTGATGGCGTCTGGCATACCACTGTGGAACTACCACGCGGCCGTTTTCTCTACCGTTTCCTAGTCGATAAGGTGCCCACTCTCGATCCGTCCTCGCTCGGCACGGTTCGTGACGACCATCTCGGCGAGTTTAGCATGCGGGAAGTGGGTCACTGATTGTTCCCGCCTTTTTCGTTGAAGCGACGTGGGCCGAAGCGTTACAAGACAGGCTGCGAGGTGATTCTCATGAGCAAACCGATCCGTGTGATTCAATATGGACTGGGGGCCATCGGTCGCGCGGCGGCCCAGTTGGTTCTCCAACGTTCCGGACTGGAATTGGTGGGCGCGGTGGATCGCGACCCGAAGCTGGCTGGCAAAGATTTGGGCGATGTGCTGGGGTTGAAGCGCAAACTCAACATCGCTGTCAGCGGCCAACCGGTGGTCTTGTTCGCTCAGAAGCAGGCGGATGTCGTGATTCATTGTACGACTTCAAAATTCGTTGAGGCCTATGACCAACTCACCGAAATCGTTTGTGGTGGCTTGCATTGCGTCACCTCGTGCGAAGAAGCGCTGTTTCCTTATTACCGTCACAAGACCATGGCCGGTAAACTCGACGACCTTTGCATCCAACGACAGGCAGCCGTCGTGGGGACAGGCGTGAATCCCGGGTTCGTCATGGATACGTTGGCTTTGCTGCTGACGTTGGCTTGCCAGAAGATCGATGCTGTGCGCGTCTTGCGCGTTGTGGACGCCGGCACGCGGCGCGAGGCCCTCCAGCGCAAAGTCGGCGCCGGCCTGAGCGAAGCGGAATTCCATGCGCGGAATCAACAACGCGCAGTCGGCCACGTCGGTCTGACGGAATCGCTGGTCTTTCTCGCCGATAGCCTGGGCTGGGAATTGGATGAATTGAACGAGAGCGTCTCGCCGGTGATCGCCGAGAAAACGATCAAGACCGATTTTCTGACTGTGCCAAAAGGCGGAGTTGCCGGCGTGCGGCAATTGGCGCGGGGCTTGCACCGGGGCAAGGAAGTGTTGACGCTGGAATTGCAGATGTACGTCGGCGCGCCTAATCCGCGCGATGTGATCGAGATCGCCGGCCAACCGCCGTTACGATTGATCATCGAAGGTGGCGTGCCCGGTGACGTGGCGACGCCGGCGATTTTGGTGAACGCATTACCGCGGTTGGTCGAGTGTCCGCCCGGTCTGCACACAATGCGCACGTTGGGATTGCCAAGAATGGCAATGTAGACCGATCGACCTCAGACGGCGCGGCGAACGCCATGTCTGGTCTGCGGTCTACAAGATTTGGAATTTGAATGGGCAATATCGTCTATTTTGATTTAGAAACGCAGAAAAGCGCTGCGGAGGTCGGAGGCTGGCACCGCAAACGCGACATGTGCATGTCCGTCGGCGTCACTTACGCGACGGGCGAGGGCGAATACCACATTTTTGGCGAAGCGCACGTCGATGATCTGATTCGGCAACTGATGCGAGCCGATCTGGTCGTCGGTTTCAACATCTTCAATTTCGATTACGAAGTATTGACCCACTACACGCCGTTGGATTTGCACCAGGTGCCCACACTCGATTTGATGGTCGACTTGGAGAAGATTCTCGGACACCGTCTTTCGCTGGATGCGGTTGCCAAAGCCACAATCAATGCTCCGAAAGTCGCGGATGGCATGGCCGCCTTGCGCTGGTGGAAAGAAGGCCGGCTCCTCGACATCGCCGAGTACTGTTGTTTCGACGTCAAGATCACCAAACAACTCCACGAACATGGCCGGCAATATGGCGAAGTCTCCTACATCGACCGTCTTGGCCAGAAACGTAAAGTGAAGGTGAAGTGGTAACTGGCGCGGACCGCAATACATCCTTGCCTAATCGTTCAGCGCGGTCCCCAATCAAGAGTCACTTTCTTCTTGTATTTTCGCTTCAGCTCCCTCATGGCGTTATCAATTATCACGCCGATACCAGTCTCGCGTAATCCGCCGGTTCCCTTTTCGTCACGAAAGAAGAAGAAAACCGCAGGCTTGCTGATACGTTTATGGCCTTCGATCACCAAGCTCTGCCTGTATTCTTGTAGCTTTTCCACATCCGGAAGCACTCTTTCCTCTACCTGAGCGGGACTCAGATAACTCTTGCTTGTTTCCTTTATTTCAAGAAGGAGCCGCGGTTCATTGCCTTTTCTGGTCCTCTTGACGATTGCCAGATCGATTCTCTCTGGAGAGCGTGGAACGCGATATTCGGAAAGAACAACAGCCTTTGTCACACCGTTGATTCGTTCTTTCGAGCAAAGCAATAAATGGTAGAGATGGCACTGGATATCGCATTCGTTTTGGGGATGGAAATCGCCTTTTTCGAAATCCCGTGAGAGTTGTTCCAACGCTTTATCCAGCCACTTCTGGTACTTGTTCATGGTACTCAACTGGCCTCCTTTCTTTAGCGATGGGCGTAGGGAATTGAACCTAGCCCTGTTGGTGGTACGAAGTTAAGACGACCACCGCATCGCTTCAAGCAAGAAGGAATCCACATCGACAGCCATAGATGCTTGCATTAGTCGACGTGACCTCTAGGGAATCCGATGACGCGCATGGGTGACGGGCGATGACACAACTCGATTTGCCTTCATTTCCCGCGGAAAGCGCGAGCCAACAGTTCCTGTTGCTTCTCCTTGTGTCGTACCATGGAGCCGGTGGCCGGGCTGGCCGATTCGGGACGGGCAACGCAATTCAGCGAAAGCCGGCCTCTGAGCTTCGACTGCAGATAGCGCCAG